>CBFHNF010000008.1:0-113582 GCA_965657135.1 uncultured Paracoccaceae bacterium | reverse complement strand
TTGAATACGTCACAGGTGACACTCAGACGAAACCAGACGCAGCACGCGCATCTGCACGTTCAATGATCGAAAAAGACGGCGCAATCATGATCACTGGTGGTTCATCATCAGGTGTTGCTGTTGCTGTTCAAGCTCTTTGTCAGGAAGCTGGCGTGATCTTTATGGCCGGTTTGACACACTCAAACGACACCACAGGTAAGGACAAGAAGGCAAACGGTTTCCGTCACTTCTTTAACTCTTACATGACTGGTGCGGCTTTGGCGCCAATCTTGAAAAACGAATACGGTGCGGACCGTAAAGCGTACCACCTAACTGCAGACTACAACTGGGGTTACACAACAGAAGAAGCTGTTCGTACATCCACAGAAGCAATGGGCTGGGAAACAGTAGCAGCGGTTAAAACACCACTTGCGACAACTGACTTCTCTTCATTCGTTGCACCAGTTCTAAGCTCAGGCGCAGACGTTTTGGTTTTGAACCACTACGGCGGCAACATGGTGAACTCTTTGACATCTGCGGTTCAGTTCGGTCTTCGCGCTGCTGAAGCGAATGGCAAGCAGTTCCAAATCGTTGTTCCACTATACTCTCGTTTGATGGCACAAGGTGCTGGTAAAAACGTGGCAGGTATCTACGGTACAACTGGCTGGCACTGGTCACTCGAAAACGTTGCGGGCGCACGTTATGCTGGTACGAATGCCTTCGTTCAGTCATTCGGTGCGAAATACGGCTTCCCACCCTCACAGGCTGCACACACAGTTTACTGTCAGACACTTCTATACGCTGACGCATGTCAGCGTGCAGGCACATTTAACCCATGTGGCGTAGGAGAAGCACTAGAGGACTTTGAATTCGACGGTTTGGGTTCAGGCCCAACACTATACCGTGGTTCTGACCACCAGTGTTTCAAAGACGCGTTGGTTGTGAAGGGTAAAGAGAACCCAGACTCACAGTTCGACCTTCTTGAAATCGTTGACATCACACCTCGTGAAGCGTTGGTTTACGATCCAGCGATCTTCGGCGGTGAATTGGGTTCATGTAACCCAGGTGCATAATACACCTTGGCCCCGCGGCAATCGCGGGGCCCTTTCTCTTAAAATCAACTAAATCGACGCAGCTTTCACAAGCTTTTGAAAATCTCGACCTCTCAGTGGGGTCTAGGGGGCCAAATGGACCAAATCATTCTTCAAATCCTAAATGGGTTGGACAAGGGAAGCGCGTATGCGCTGATTGCTCTTGGTCTGACTTTGATTTTCGGCACACTCGGTGTCGTGAACTTTGCACACGGTGCACTCTTCATGCTTGGCGCTTTTTGCGCAGTTACACTAAGCCGTATCTTGGCGATCTCTCGCACGATTATTGATGAGACCAAGAAAGACTTCCTTGGAAACCCATTAAAGGTTGAGGTTCCATACGTTTATGACTGGTTTGGCGAGGCCACTGGGCGCGCTATTATTGATTGGTCAGTTCCACTGTCGATCCTGTTTGCGATCCCAGTTATGATCGCGATTGGTGTGATCATGGAGCGCGGATTGATCAAACACTTCTACAAACGTCCCCATGCGGACCAAATCTTGGTCACGTTCGGCTTGGCCATCGTTCTACAAGAAATTGTTAAGTACTATTATGGCGCAAACCAAATCCCAACTCCTGCGCCAGAAGCGTTTATCGGTTCATTTGACTTCGGTGCTCTTATTGGGATGGATGCAGGCACAATTATCTACCCCTACTGGCGTATTGTGTACTTCTGCTTTGCAATGGTCCTAATCGGTGCTGTATTTGCCTTCTTGCAATTCACAACATTCGGCATGGTGGTTCGTGCAGGTATGGCAGATCGCGAAACGGTTGGCCTTTTGGGAATTAACATTGACCGTCGTTTCACAGTCATGTTTGGCATTGCGGCCGCGGTCGCGGGCTTGGCTGGGGTGATGTACACGCCGATTAACCCACCAAACTACCACATGGGGATGGATTTCCTCGTGATTTCATTTGTTGTGGTTGTTGTTGGTGGCATGGGCTCGCTTCCTGGTGCGATCCTAGCAGGCCTTGTTTTGGGTATTCTTGAAAGCTTTGCATCAATGCGCCAAGTGATCGAGGTGCTGCCTGGCATCAACCAAGTCGTCATTTATCTGGCGGCGATCATTATTCTACTGACCCGTCCACGTGGATTGATGGGCCGTAAAGGCGTGATGGAGGAGTAATCATGCTAGGACTTACTAAAAAAGACGCATCACTTCTGATTGCAGTCGCAGTATTGGTCGCACTTGCACCGATTTTCCTGAACCCGTTTCCTGAAAATAGCGCGCTTGCGCAGTTCAACGCAGGTTATCCTGACTTGATGCAGCGTTTCGTGATATTTGGCATTTTTGCTATCGGATTTAACATCCTCTTCGGTCTCACTGGTTATCTATCATTCGGTCACGCTGCATTCTTGGGTGCAGGATCGTATGCGGGTGTTTGGATGCTGAAGCTTTTGACTGTCAATGTCATCCCAGCCATCCTGATTTCGACCGTTGTGGCAGGGTTATTTGCGATCTTGATCGGCTATATCTCACTACGTCGTTCTGGTATCTACTTTTCAATCCTGACACTTGCATTTGCGCAGATGTCATTTGCACTGGCAGCGTCTGTTTTGACACCTATCACCGGTGGTGAAACAGGCCTACAAACCGCGCTGAATGATCCACGCATTTTGGATGGTGCGAATGACTCGGGCAACATCCCTGCCCCGAACTTCTTTGGTTTGGAAATGGGCGACAGTGTTCAGGTGAATTTTGCTGGTTGGCTTTGGACCTTTAACGCTGGCTACTATATCGCAGGCATTGTTATGTTGATTTCGTTCTACATCGCGATCCGCATTTTCCGGTCGCCTTTTGGCATCATGCTACGCGCGATTAAATCGAACCAACAACGCTTGAACTTTACGGGTTTGAACACACGACCCTACATGCTTGCATGCTTTGTAATCTCTGGCATGTATGCGGGACTTGCAGGTGGATTGATGGTTGCGATGGACCCATTGGCAGGCGCAGAGCGTATGCAATGGACAGCATCAGGAGAGGTTGTTTTGATGACCATTCTTGGTGGTGTGGGTACTTTGATCGGTCCAGTATTGGGCGCGGGTTTGATCAAGTACTTTGAAAACATCTTCTCAAAGATCAACAGCAATCTGTTACACCAATGGTTTTCATTCCTACCCGACGGCTTGGAAGACTTTGTTGTGACGATCATCTATCCGTTCATCGGTAAGGGTTGGCACCTAACATTGGGTCTGATGTTTATGGGCGTCATCATCTTCTTGCCGGGTGGTTTGGTTGAGTTGGGACAGCGAATTGGTCGCTCGTTCTCTAAAAAGAAAAATGATGCTGCTGAGCAGAAGCCTGCAGAATAAGGAGTACATGAACAATGGGTATTCTTGATATTAAAGATGTGGGCAAACGCTTTGGTGGTCTTCAGGCGTTGGGTGATGTAAACCTAACGGTTGAAGAAAACACCTGTCACGCGATCATCGGACCAAACGGTGCAGGCAAATCAACATTGTTGAACTGCTTGATTGGTAAATTGATCCCCGACACAGGCAGTGTTATGTTTGACGGCCAATCGGTTTTGGGGCGTACGCCCTATGAAATAAACCAACTTGGTATTTCGCGCGTGTTCCAAACGCCCGAAATCTTTGGCGATCTGACTGTGTTTGAAAACATGATGATCCCAATTTTCGCCAAACGTGACGGCGCATTTGCCTTGGATGCAATCTCTGATGTCATGTCACACCAGGATGTGGTTGAGAAAGCAGAAGAGATGCTCGAAGAAATGAACATGGTGGATAAACGCCATATGAACGCTTCATCTTTGTCCCGCGGTGACAAACGTCGTCTGGAAATTGGTATGTGCCTGAGCCAGCAACCCCGTTTATTGCTCTTGGACGAACCGACAGCTGGTATGGCGCGTGCCGACACGAACAACACAATTGATCTGTTGAAAGAAATCAAAGAAGAGCGCGACATTACAATCGCAATCATCGAACACGACATGCACGTTGTGTTCTCATTGGCAGATCGCATCACCGTTTTGGCCCAAGGAACACCTTTGGTCGAGGATGTGCCAGAGAAAATCAAAGGCCACCCCAAGGTGAAAGAAGCCTATCTTGGCGAATCGGCGTAAGGAGACAGAGAAATGAGTGGAAACCTAG
The DNA here is from genome assembly GCA_965657135.1 of uncultured Paracoccaceae bacterium. Lineage (GTDB taxonomy): Bacteria > Pseudomonadota > Alphaproteobacteria > Rhodobacterales > Rhodobacteraceae > HIMB11. The sequence goes on along the minus strand of CBFHNF010000008.1, from coordinate 109,396 downwards.
CAATGGACTCACATGCACCCGCATTTCTGTCTGTGCATGACATTCACGCCTATTACGGCGAGAGTTACATCGTTCAAGGCGTGAGCTTTAATGTTCACGAGGGTGAAATTCTTGCCCTCCTGGGACGGAATGGTGCCGGAAAAACATCAACCTTGCGCACAATCGCGCGTTTGGATGACCCTGCATTGGTGAAAGGCGAAATCTGGCTTGACCATAAACACCTTCACACAATGGCAAGCCACGAAGCGGCTGTGAACGGTATTGCGCTAGTTCCAGAAGATCGTCGCATCATTCCTGGGCTAACCGTCGAAGAAAACCTTCAGTTGGCGCAAATCGTTGAACCCATTGGTTGGGGCATTGATCGCATTTATGATCTGTTTCCACGTTTGGGCGAACGCCGTAAACAAGAAGGCGTTACCCTGTCCGGGGGTGAACAACAGATGCTGTCGATTGCACGCGCCTTGGCCCGTGACATTAAGGTCTTGCTTTTGGACGAACCCTACGAAGGTTTGGCGCCTGTTATCGTAGATGAAATCGAAAAGACGCTTCAAACAATCAAGGAGCAAGGCATAACAACGATCATCGTTGAACAAAATGCAGTACGCGCATTGGAATTGGCCGATCGTGCAGTCATTATGGATACTGGATCCGTTGTATTTGACGGCACAGCCAGAGAAGTATTGGATAATGCAGAGCTACGCGCCGAATATTTGGCAATTTAAATCTTTATCCCAAGGTCGGATAGACTGGCCTTGGGAAACCCTCCATATACAGACACATTCACGACCTTAGGGGGAATTCATGTCAGAAAAAATGTACCCACCAAGTGCTGATTTCATTGCAAATGCACACATTAAAAAAGACCAATACGATGCGATGTACGCCGCATCTGTAAACGATCCAGAGGCTTTTTGGGCCGAACATGGTAAGCGCGTTGATTGGATAAAGCCTTTTTCCAAAGTTAAAAATGTTAACTACTCTTATCCAGATGTCTCGATCAAATGGTTTGAGGACGGCGAACTAAACATTGCTGCCAACTGTATTGACCGTCATTTGGCAACACGTGGCGATCAAACTGCCATTATCTGGGAGGGCGATAACCCAGAAGAGTCAAAACACATCTCGTACAACGAACTGCATGCACAGGTTTCAAAACTGGCCAATGTTTATAAAAACATGGGCGTTGGCAAAGGCGATCGTGTTGTTCTGTATCTTCCAATGATCCCAGAGGCCGCCTATGCAATGTTGGCCTGTGCGCGCATCGGTGCGATCCATTCAATCGTTTTTGCAGGTTTCTCCCCAGAAGCTTTGGCTGCACGTGTCGACGGGTGTAAAGCCTCCCTAATTGTCACTGCAGACGAAGCGCCCCGCGGTGGACGCAACACACCCCTGAAGGCGAATGTTGACAAAGCATTAGACATCTGCGGCGATGTCCAAACGCTTGTTGTTGAACGTACATCAGGCGACGTTGCGATGAAGGATGGTCGCGATCATTCGTATACTGCGGCAATGGCCGAGGCCGCTGCAGAGTGCGCACCAGAGGCCATGAACGCAGAAGATCCACTGTTCATCCTGTACACATCTGGTTCTACAGGCGCACCCAAGGGTGTTGTGCATACAACAGGTGGTTACCTTGTTTGGGCGTCGATGACGCATGAATACGTCTTTGATTATCATGAAGGTGATATTTATTGGTGTACGGCTGATGTCGGCTGGGTCACTGGACACAGCTATATCGTTTATGGCCCGCTTGCCAATGGGGCCACAACATTGATGTTCGAAGGTGTTCCAACTTATCCAGACGCATCACGTTTCTGGCAAGTCTGTGAAAAGCACAGCGTAAATCAATTCTATACTGCCCCAACTGCGATCCGCGCATTGATGGGTCAAGGTAAGGAATTCGTTGAAAAATGCGATTTGTCATCTCTGAAGGTTTTGGGAACCGTGGGCGAACCCATTAACCCAGAAGCTTGGAATTGGTACAACGAAGTCGTGGGCAAAGGAAACTGCCCAATCGTGGACACATGGTGGCAAACCGAAACTGGTGGCCACCTGTTGACGCCGCTGCCAGGTGCAACAGCAACAAAGCCGGGGTCAGCAACGACACCCTTCTTTGGTGTTCAGCCAGTTTTGCTGGATCCGCAATCTGGTGCCGAAATCACCGAAACGGCTGCCGAGGGCGTGTTGTGCATGAAAGACAGCTGGCCCGGCCAAATGCGCACTGTTTATGGCGATCATGATCGGTTCATCAAGACATACTTTGCCGATTACAAAGGCTATTATTTCTCGGGTGACGGATGTCGCCGCGATGAAGATGGTTATTACTGGATCACTGGTCGCGTCGATGACGTGATCAACGTCTCTGGTCACCGTATGGGCACAGCAGAGGTTGAAAGCGCACTTGTTGCACACTCAAAGGTATCAGAAGCCGCGGTTGTGGGTTACCCACACGATATCAAGGGCCAAGGCATTTACTGCTATGTTACGCTCATGGCAGGCGAAGAGCCAAGCGATGAGTTGCGTCTAGAACTGCGCAACTGGGTACGGAAGGAAATCGGTCCAATCGCCTCACCTGACCTGATCCAGTGGGCCCCTGGCCTGCCAAAAACACGTTCTGGGAAAATCATGCGCCGCATCTTGCGTAAAATTGCTGAGGATGATTTTGGCGCGTTGGGGGATACATCCACCTTGGCCGAACCAGCAGTTGTTGACGATCTGATCGAAAATCGTATGAACCGCAAAGACTAAGCTGTCTTAGCATCGACAAAAGAAGGGCTGGTAATTGACCGGCCCTTTTTATTTGAAGGTTTCTCGCAATACCGTTTTCAACACTTTACCGTAATTATTTTTCGGCAGATGATCGAGAAAAACATAATCCTTGGGCCTTTTAAAACGTGCAATCTGAGAAAGGCATAGGTCATCCAAAGCCTTAGTTGAAACCTCCCCAACCACAAAGGCCACGACATCTTCACCCCAATCCGCATTGGGGCGACCAACAACCGAGGCCTCAGTCACGTTCGGATGGCTCATCAAAACCTCTTCAATCTCGCGCGGATAAATATTGGTGCCACCTGAAATGATCATATCCTTGGATCGATCGTGCATGGTAACATATCCATCCGCATCCATAGCCCCCATATCCCCCGTTTGCAGCCAACCATTTCGGAGGGTTTTGGCGCTCGCTTCTGGGTTTTTCCAATATCCCGGCATAACCAAATCACCTCGAACCATGATTTCACCGATTTCGCCAACGGGTAGAATATTTCCATCTTCGTCCCCGATCTGAACCTCAACCGAAGACTGAGCACGCCCGACGGATTTCAGGCGTTCGGTCCAACGCGGATGCGTGCGATCACTGACCTCATCCCGTGACAATGCGGTAATGCCCATTGGGCATTCGCCCTGACCATAAACCTGAACAAATATTGGCCCGAAATACGTAACTGCCTCAATTATATCGGCAAGATACATGGGGCCCCCTGCATAAACGACCGTCCGTATTCCCGTCCCGATCTCACCGCTCTGCTTTGCAACTTGGGTCATTCTTTTGACCATTGTGGGGGCTGCAAACATGTGCACGTTTCCGAAATGGCGTGACAATTCAAATATTTCAGCCTCATCAAATCCACCAGATTTTGGAACGACGTGGCGCGCCCCAACCAGCATGTGCATCACATTATAAAGTCCTGCACCGTGGGACATGGGTGCCGCATACAATGCCGTATCTAATGCTGTAACTTGATCAACATCCACAAAATATCCAAGCGCCATCTGCCGGATCATACCATGAGTAATCATGACTCCTTTGGGTCGCCCGGTGGTTCCAGACGTATAAAATAACCAAGCAAGATCATTACTATTGCGGTTGACAACTTCACCTGAACAAGCACCGTTAAATTCACTTAATTTTGGAGTCAAAACGGACACACAACAGCCGGCTTCGCGTAATGAATGTGCCAATCCATCACAACACAAGACCAACTTTGCCTCGGCATTCGCCAAAATCCAATCTGTCTCTTTTGGGTGCAGCTTTGCATTGATCGGCACTGCCACTGCACCAGCCGCCCAAATACCGTAAAATACAACTAAATATTCAGGTGTATTTTTCATGAATATACCAACATGCTCGCCTTTGCGCACACCGTGTCCACGCAGCCATGAGGCGCAATTCAATACTGACTGAGCCATCTGGGCGTATGTGGCAATCTGTTCAGTTCCGTGAAATAGCGCCGCCTCATCGCCTGAAACCTTTGCCCGACGCATCAACCAATTGGCCAAATTCATTGTCAATCTCCTGATCAAAGACTACAGAACATTATCTTTGCATCGCTCAAATGCAATCCTCTGACCCTGTCATTGTGAAATTTTCTAGACAACCAAGGTTGTAATCACAAAGTTCATCACTTTGTAACAGGCGTGGGAACTCTCTTTTCAGGGCGGATTTTCTGGCGTATAGAGAGTCAATTCGTAAAAATATGGGGCGACACATCGCACCCAAACAGGCGCTTGAGGGATAAAATGACAAAAAACAATCGCGACCAGGACGTAGAATTCATCAAAGCATTGGCCGAGTTGTTACGTGAAAACGACCTAACCGAACTTGAAGTGAGCCGTGACTACGGTGAAGATGACAGCCTGAATGTGCGTGTTGCACGCGGCGGTGTTGTCGCAGCGCCCGTAATGGCCGCTGCAGCTGCCGCACCAGCGCCTGCACCAGTTGCGGCGCCAGCAGCTGCTGCTGCAACACCAAATGATGATCCAGCATCGCACCCAGGTGCTGTACCCTCACCGATGGTGGGTACGATATACATGCAAGCCGAACCAGGAGCACCAGCCTTCATTTCAGTCGGTGCGTCAGTATCAGAAGGCGATACGCTCCTGATTGTTGAGGCGATGAAGACAATGAACCACATTCCTGCCCCTAAATCTGGCACAATCAAGCGTATATTGGTTGAAGATGGCGCCGCAGTAGAATTTGGCACACCTTTGGTCATTATCGAATAAGGCATAGAAATGTTTGACAAAATTCTGATTGCCAACCGGGGTGAAATCGCACTACGCGTTATCCGGGCCTGTCGCGAAATGGGCATCAAATCTGTTGCGGTACATTCAACGGCGGATGCGGATGCGATGCATGTGCGTATGGCCGATGAATCCGTCTGTATCGGTCCCGCGGCTGGCACCGATAGCTATTTGAGTATGCCTGCGATTATTTCCGCATGCGAAATCACTGGTGCACAGGCTATTCACCCTGGTTATGGGTTTTTATCCGAAAACGCTCGTTTCGTACAAATCGTAGAGGATCACGATCTAACTTTTATTGGTCCAACCGCTGAGCATATTCGCGTTATGGGTGATAAAATCACTGCCAAGGATACGATGAAAGAACTGGGTGTGCCGTGCGTGCCAGGATCGGATGGTGGTGTTCCAACATTAGATGATGCCAAGCGCATCGGCGAAGAAATCGGTTATCCCGTCATCATTAAGGCGACAGCTGGCGGTGGTGGCCGCGGCATGAAAGTTGCGAAGACAGCTGCCGATATGGAACAGGCATTTATGACTGCGCGGGCAGAAGGCAAAGCAGCCTTTGGCAATGACGAAGTTTATATCGAAAAGTACCTGACCACGCCGCGACACATCGAAATTCAAGTTTTTGGAGATGGAAAAGGCAAGGCCGTGCATCTGGCTGAACGTGATTGTTCATTGCAACGTCGTCACCAAAAAGTATTCGAAGAAGCACCAGGCCCCTGCATTACCACAGAAGAACGTGCGCGCATTGGTGAAATTTGTGCGGATGCAGTTGCGAAAATCAACTATATCGGCGCCGGAACGATCGAATTCCTATACGAAAATGGCGAATTCTATTTCATCGAAATGAATACACGGCTTCAAGTCGAACACCCGGTCACCGAAGGTATTTTTGGTATTGATCTTGTGCGCGAACAAATCCGTGTTGCGAGCGGTTTACCACTCTCATTTGAACAAGATGATTTGGAAATCAATGGTCACGCGATTGAGGTGCGCATCAATGCAGAGCGTTTGCCGAATTTTGCACCCTGCCCCGGCAAAGTGACAGCCTATCACGCGCCTGGTGGTCTGGGTGTGCGGATGGATAGCGCACTGTATAATGGGTATTCTATTCCACCTTATTACGACAGTTTGATAGGCAAGTTGATTGTGCACGGGCGTGATCGCAAAGAGGCATTGGCGCGATTGGAACGCGCGCTGAGTGAATTAATTGTCGATGGAGTCGAAACCACAGTGCCACTATTTCACCAACTGCTAGCCGAAGCAGATATCCAATCTGGTGATTATAACATTCACTGGCTTGAGAAATGGTTGGAAGAAACCTACGGAGTTTAATACCGTGATGTGCCAATGTTAAACGAATGGTCCCGTGATACAATTTTGCGGGCCTATTCATTGGGAATATTTCCAATGGCACGATCGCGTCTGTCCAGAGATATAGACTGGATTGAGCCCCGAATGCGCGGGGTTATTCCATTAGATCGCTTTCACGTTTCTAGATCCCTGTCGCGGGCAATTTTAAAATGTGATTATGACGTCCGCGTAAACACAGCCTTCGAAGAAGTGATCGTTGCCTGTGCAGATCGATCTGAAACATGGATCAATGAAACCATATTCGATATGTACCGCACCTTGTTTGCAGCAGGGGATGCACACAGTCTTGAAGTTTGGCGAGAAGAAAAGTTAATTGGTGGTGTTTATGGTGTGACCCTGGGTGGGGCGTTTTTTGGTGAAAGCATGTTTTCGCACCAAAAAAACGGATCCAAGATCGCACTGGCTTATTTAGTGCATCGCTTGAAACATACAGGTTTTGGTCTTTTTGACACGCAATTCATAACGCCACATCTGAAAACTTTGGGCGCCGAAGAAATTCCGCAAAATAAATATTTGGAGCGGCTATATAAAGTCATTTCGCAAGAAAATGATTTCCGCAATTCTGACTATTCGCCAGATGTATCTGCCATTGCACAACGCAAAACCCAAATGTCATAACGCGCATGTTCAAGTGGGTTCAATGCGGGTGAGGATGCAATCATCCAACCATTGAAAACGGGCTGATCGGTATCAACGTTTTGAATACTAAGATGGGCAAAAGCATCACCAACAGGGTTTGCAACGGGATATCTGCATTCTCCCAATTCAACGCTTAAATTTCCAATTTCTATCGATTTCCCAGATCGCAGAGCGACATCATGAACGACCCCACTGACCTTATCTAGTCCGCGCAGCAACGCACCATCAGCCAGCGCAGTTTCCTCTTGGGATGCAACCATGGTTGACCATGACAACAGCGCGGCCAATAAAATTAATCGCATCAATTTGAAGATCCGCTCGCAACAAATTTCATGAGTAATGAGGTCAAGCTAACAGAACCTTGGGTATCCAACGCCTCATCTCCGTCCAATAGATAGTCGAACGAACCACCCGGAACGACTTCGACATATTGTCCTCCAAGAAGCCCCTCAGATTCTATTGCAAAAGTGCTATCCTCTGGAATTTCAATACCATCCTTGATAGCGAATTGAACGTCTGCCTTGTAATTTTCAGGATTAAGCGACATATCCGTCACGGTTCCAATTTTCACGCCAGCCATGCGTACGTCGGTACCCGCAGAGATCCCTTCGGCGGAACGAAAAGACGCCAAAATGGTATACCCTGCATTAGATGTTGAAACGCCCGTTGCTTGTCCGACATAGGTCACGAACCCAATCGCGACGGCCAAAACCAATGCGCCAATGATTACTTCGGTTTTGTTTTCGCTCATATTCTTTATTCCGGTTGCCAAGCCTCATAATCTTGACGATCAGCAGGTTTCGCCTGACGAAGTGATCCTGCAGGCGCATAAGCCAATGCCGTACCTGTTAGATTTTCTTGGTGCGATTTTTCCCATGCCTTATGGACCAAGGGACGCTCAGTTGGAGGCTCTTTAAAGGTGTGGTGCAACCATCCATGCCAATCTGCATTCACGCGACTCGCTTCAGATTCTCCATTAAAGATCACCCAGCGACGCTTACCCTGACGACAGGTATAATATATGTTACCTTGGTCGTCTTCTCCGACTTTCACACCTTTACGCCAGGTATAAAACTGCGTGTTCAGTGTTTGTCCGTTCCACCACGTGACAGACCGAAGAACTGTGTTCAAGATACCCATGTGACACTCCGTCAAATACCATGTGCGCGTTATGCATCAGAACCGAGCGCACGTCCAGTGGTCGTCAATCAATTATCCTGCGCTGGCTGGTTCACGCTTGGCATCACCATAAATGACCAACGGACCCGCCTTGGTCGTAACGGCTTCTTCGTTCACAACGATTTCATCCACATTTTCCATGCCCGGCAGGTCGAACATCGTATCCAATAAGATTTCCTCGAGTATCGAACGCAGGCCACGCGCGCCAGTTTTTCGCTCGATCGCACGCTTGGCAATTGCCGACAACGCTTCATCCGTAAATGTCAGCTTTGTATCTTCTAAATCGAACAACCGTTGATACTGTTTCACCAGTGCATTTTTCGGCTGTGTTAGAATAATGACCAATGCATCTTGATCTAGATCCTCTAAGGTCGCCAAAACTGGCAAACGCCCAACAAATTCTGGGATAAGACCAAATTTCAAAAGATCCTCGGGCTCAAGCTCTTTGAACATCTCGCCCACACCGCGGCTATCGTTATCGCGGACATCTGCGCCAAATCCGATCGCGCTTCCTTTGCCACGTTGTGCGATAATCTTATCCAACCCAGCAAATGCACCACCACAGATAAACAGGATATTTGTGGTGTCGACTTGCAAAAATTCTTGCTGAGGATGTTTGCGGCCACCTTGTGGCGGCACGGATGCAACGGTGCCTTCCATCAATTTCAACAGGGCTTGTTGTACACCTTCACCAGAAACATCGCGGGTGATTGAAGGATTCTCAGATTTGCGCGTAATTTTGTCAACCTCATCAATATAAACGATGCCACGCTGCGCGCGTTCAACGTTATACTCTGACGACTGAAGAAGTTTCAAAATGATATTTTCAACATCTTCGCCGACATAACCCGCCTCGGTCAATGTGGTTGCATCCGCCATCGTAAAGGGAACATCCAAAATGCGCGCGAGCGTCTGCGCCAATAATGTTTTACCGCAACCCGTTGGGCCAATCAGCAGGATATTAGATTTTGACAGTTCAATATCACCACCCTCATCCGCGTGGTTCAAACGTTTGTAATGATTGTGAACAGCGACTGACAAAACACGCTTGGCGTTTTCCTGACCGATCACATAGTCATCTAAGACGTCACAAATCTCACGGGGCGTTGGGACACCTTCTCGGGATTTCATACCGCTGGTTTTATTTTCCTCGCGGATGATATCCATGCAAAGTTCGACACACTCATCGCAGATAAAAACTGTTGGTCCCGCGATCAGCTTGCGCACCTCATGCTGGCTTTTGCCGCAAAAGCTGCAGTATAGTGTGTTTTTGCTTTCACCCGAGTTCGTCGCCATACCTTGTCCTTTACGTTCGTTCTATGATGAACGTCACACTTTGTATTAAATTTACACCATAGCTTAGGACAGAGCCGACCGAGCCACAATGGCAAAAATGCGCATCCCCTCGAGAGAAGGGAATGCGCTATGTTTTATTCCTCGCCAGCGTCCGCGCGCTTATCCACGATTTCGTCAATAAGACCCCAATTTTTCGCGTCTTCTGCTGTCATAAAGTTATCACGCTCAAGCGCTGCTTCGACGGTTTCCAGATCTTGACCAGTATGCTGAACATAAATTTCATTCAAGCGACGCTTTAGTTTAAGTGTTTCTTCGGCATGGATCATGATGTCCGTTGCTTGCCCCTGATATCCACCAGAGGGCTGATGGACCATGATCCGGCTATTTGGCAGTGAAAAGCGCATGCCTGCTTCGCCCGCGGTTAACAGTAATGATCCCATTGATGCGGCCTGTCCGATGACCAGGGTGGACACCTTTGGACGAATATATTGCATTGTATCATAAATCGACAAACCCGATGTCACAACGCCGCCTGGGCTATTGATGTACATCGAAATTTCTTTCGATGGGTTTTCCGCCTCTAGGTGCAGTAGCTGTGCAACAATCAAACTGGACATGCCATCATGAACCGGACCATTTAAAAAGATAATCCGTTCCTTCAAAAGGCGTGAAAATATGTCATATGCACGTTCGCCGCGGCTGGTCTGTTCGACGACCATTGGGACCAGCGAATTCATGTAAAAGTCTACGGGATCTTTCATTCTGCGTTTTCCTATCCGAAAATCTTTGCTTCACTCTTAAATAGACTAGTTCTCCCATCCAGCGGCTGCAATGGGGGGGCGGGCATAGATTTTTGAAAAAACGCTAATTTCCCATTAACAACCTAAGAACGTTGAGAAAAAACTTTATAAATCGGCGCATAGGATACATCAAATGTTTTCAAATACGAAGATTGCAATCTATGGTAGGGCAAAGGATGAATTCACGTGTCAACTGATCGCTACGTTCCCAAAGGTGCCGCATCACTTCGCATTTCTGCGGAGGGGCCTGCACGCGAGTTTTATTTCTTGTTGCTACCCAAACTCACAATGCTTGCCTTTTCCGCGGCCCTAGAGCCCCTACGCATCGCCAATCAATTGGCCCAAAAGCCACTTTACAAATGGCAGGCGGTCACACCGGATGGCCTATCGATCACCTGTTCCAATGGCGTAAAGATCCAGCCAGATGGCCCGATGGAGCATGTTCCCAAGGGTGCTTCGGTTTTTGTATGTTCTGGCGTTGAGCCCCTGCATTCCGCATCGAAAGACGTGCTGGCATGGATCAGACACCTGGATCGTCAAGGCATCGATTTGGGCGGCATTTGCACCGGTGCATTTGCATTGGCAAACGCAGGCGTCATACGAAATCGCCGCTTTACGCTGCATTGGGAAAATCAACCTGCCTTTGTTGAGACATTTGCTGATTTGGTACCTACAGAAAATCTCTATGAAATCGACAGGCGTTTGATCACATGCAGTGGCGGTAATGCCGCAACAGATATGATGTTGGCGCTCATCGAAGAAGATCACGGAAGTGAGCTAGCCCTAGTGGTCGCTGATATGTGCATTCACAAACGCTCAAGCGACAGACAAGCACCGCAGCGTTCCTCTTTGTCTGTAATCCTCGGCACACGAAATCCAAAACTATTACATGCTATTCAACTCATGCAGCACACCGTCGAAGATCCAATGCCATTGCTGGACTTGTGTGCAACACTTGATATATCGCGCCGCCAATTGGAACGCTTGTTCAAAAAATATACGGCCCAATCCCCCACACAATTCTATTATACGCTGAAATTAGAGCGGGCGCATGCATTGCTGAGTGAAACCGACATGTCCATTACGCAAATCACTGCGGCAACAGGATTTAACTCTACCTCGCACCTTGCGCGACAGTTCAAAGCAAAATATGGCGTGGCCCCCCGTGACATGCGTAAAGGCTGGGCGCGTTCGGTTACTTGAAACCAACACACCTTGGTCTAAGTCATCGGTACCTAGCCTAGGATATATTATGCATTTTAAGCCCACGCGAGACGACGGATTGCGCCGTTTAAGAGATTTCGCCCCCTCAGCTGGCCTGAAATATGCACAGGGGCGCAACTATGATCGTGGGTCACAAGCGCAGCATTCCGTATCCCAACTTTCCCCATATGTACGCAGACGAGTGGTCAGTGAAACCGAAATCCTGCAGACAGTTTTGGGTGCGCATAGCACGCAGTCGGCTGAAAAATTCATCCAAGAGGTATTCTGGCGGACGTATTGGAAGGGATGGCTGGAATTGCGGCCGTCGGTCTGGGCAAATTATCAAACCAGCCTAGGACAGGTAAAACACGATGTGATGTCTCAGGGTGGCCTACGACAACAATGGGAAGCCGCCTGTTACGGAACAACGGGTATTGATTGTTTCGACCATTGGTCCAAAGAATTGGTGGAAACTGGTTATCTTCATAATCACGCACGCATGTGGTTTGCATCGATTTGGGTGCATACCCTTGAATTGCCTTGGGAACTGGGGGCTGATTTTTTCATGCGGCATCTAATGGACGGTGATCCGGCTTCAAACACGCTTAGTTGGCGTTGGGTTTGTGGCCTCCACACGGCTGGAAAAACTTATTTGGCGCGCCCAGACAATATTGAGAAATTTACCGAAGGACGTTTTCGACCAACAGGTCTGGCAACCTATGCGCGCCCGCTTGGGCAGCCAGATCACCCAAGGCCCATAGCGCTTGCGCTACCGCGCCCTGTTGATCTCATCAAACGAACCGGCCTATTGCTGCATGACGATGATTTCGACTTAACCCATGTGTTCGCGAATGCGCCAAAAAGCATGGTCAGTGCGGCGTATATGCCAACACTATCGGGCCTAAGCCCCTGGCATATGTCGGATCATGTTACGGCATTCGTAGATGGGATATACAATGCAACGCGCACGCGATATGCAGATCGCATGCCCGACATCAATACATATCACACTGCTGAGGACGTCGTGACATGGGCGCGCACGCAAAATTTAGAACAAGTTGTTATCCCTACCCCAGGCGTTGGACCTGCGCGCATGCAAATGAATAAAATTGAGGCGGAATTAAAAACCTCGAACATTCACCTATGTGAAATTCGCGCCCCCTATGACACGCTGTGCTGGCCCAAGGCTACGCATGGTTTTTTCCGTTTTAAAGAGAATATTCCAAAATTTATTGAAACGCTTCGGCTAAAATGAAAAAGGGCGCTAAAGAGCGCCCTTTTAAAACATTTGCCACGAAACATTACTCAGGGAATGATTTGAGATATTCGATCGTCGCGGCGATGTCTTTTTCCTTCTTAAATCCAGAGAAAGACATTTTTGTGCCCTTGATGTAGGCCTTTGGTTTGGCAAGGAATGCAGCAAGTGTTTCGTCGTTCCACACAACGCCCTCTGCCCCCATTGCAGCCATGTTTTTCGAATATTTGAAATCGCCCAAACTACCAATCGCACGACCGACTACACCATTCAGGTGTGGGCCCGATTTGTTCTTGGCACCCTCGCCAACTTCATGGCAGGCTTTACATTTCTTGAATGCTTTTTCACCCGCTTTAACCAAGTCAGCATCCAATGCAGAGGCGGCGGCTGGTGTCGCCTCTTGAACGACTTCTTCAACAGCAGCAACTTCAACATTTTCTACGACAACCGCAGGTGCCGCTGCTTGTTCAGCGCCCTCTTCTTGTGGGGTCACATCCAAAACAGCCGCGCGCATTGTGATTTCAACGCTGTCCTTACAGTCGGACATACAGGCATTCTCAGTTGTGAAAATGGTGTATTCTGTTTCTGCGCGGTCATCCATAATGAAGCCATCTGCATTTGGCATTTCAACATCAAAGAATGTTTCACGGCTTAGTTCGAATTCTTCGTCGATTAAGTCGTTTGAATACAGGATGTATGCCACAATAGCATATGTTTCATCATCTGTCAGGCTGCCTGCATTGCCAAACGGCATTGAACGACGCACATAATCAAACGCTGTTGACAGATGTGGCCAGTAGGAACCAACCGTTTTTAGTGGGTCTTCGTGATCCAGCGTGTCCATGCCACCTGCCAATTTTGGCCAGTTATCGACACCCTCGGCAAAATCACCATGACATACAGCGCATGCTTCGGCGAATAGCTCCTCACCGTCATATGCGTTACCAGATCCGTCTGGAAGACCCGTACCATCGGGGCTAACATCCCAATCCCATGCCGCAACCTCGACGTCCAATGCAGGACGGCCTAGATTGAATTTGCCTTCGCGAACACTGGATCCTGCCGCCTGAGCTGCTGCAATCAGCGCAAAATCTGGATCGACATCAAACGCAACGATCGTTGGGTTTTCTGGCATCGGGGCCACGTTTCGGTCGGCGTAATTATACGAAACGACCATGACGGTTGCGACACTGAATGCCGCGCCTACGAATAAATTAAGAGATTTCGACATTTTCTGCCTCGCCGTTTGGTTTGACCCACCAAGTTTGGATACAGTTGTTATGATAGATTGAGTTCAGACCGCGCACTTCACGCAATTGCTCCTTTGTCGGCTGCACATAGCCAGTGTCATCATGCGCACGTGACTGAAGGAACATTTCCTGACCATCCCACTCGATGTCCAAATAGAACCGGGTTAGTGCCATCTTTTCACCAGGCTTGGCCAAGCGCGCCTCTTGCCAGTTCTTGCCACCATCAATCGAAACATCAACCCGTGTGATTGCACCGCGACCTGTCCATGCAAGTCCGGTAATAACCAACGGACCTTTACCATGACGGATCGGCGACTGCGGGCTGGGAGATGTCACTACAGATTTCGCATCCATCGCCCATGTATAGCGACGTGATGTACCATCCTCTAAGGTATCAGTATACTTTGATGTTTCCTCACGACTGTCAACGGGAGCCTCTGTCACTTCGACGCGACGCAACCATTTGACCCACATGTTGCCTTCCCAACCGGGAACAACCAAGCGAACAGGATAGCCATGCTCTTTGCGCAGTGCTTCACCGTTTGCTTTAAACGCAACCAAAACGTCATCCAGCGCTTTGTCCATTGGGATCGAGCGACCGTTTGACGATGCGTCTGCACCTTCCACAAAGACCCACTTGCCTTCTGGCTTGATACCGGCTTCGTTCAACAGTGTGCGCAGCGGAATGCCCGTATATTCCATGTTGTGGATCATGCCGTGCGTAAACTGAACACCGTTTAATTGTGCACCGGCCCACTCCATGCCAGTATTTGCGGCACATTCGCAGAAATACACATGATTTTCACGAGGAAAACGTTCAAGATCTTCGTATGTGAATACCAACGGTTGATCGACAAGACCATTTATCATGAGGCGATAATCTTGTTTCGCCAATTCAATGGCACCAGAGTGGTGGCGTTCAAATGCACACCCTTGTGGTGTGATTGTGCCATCCAGCGCGTGAATTGGCGTAAAATTGATCGAGCTGATTGTATCCGCCGTCAACCATTCCACGTTGCGACGAATTACATCGCCCTCAAAGCGGATTGGCATGCCATACGGTGTGGCATCGACGCCATCACCAGTGGCCTGCGCCCATTCTTGGATTTCAGTGATTAGGGGATCCCCGCCTGTTGCCGAGGCCGCAGATGCGGCAACTGTGCCAGCACCCGCTGCTGCGGCACCTGCCAGAAACTGGCGGCGTGATGCCTTTTTGTCTTTGAAGCTGACTGTCATTCGTCTACTTGCTCCTCTACTCAGTTTGAACAGATTGGCGCAATCAAGCGCCAACAACTTTGACGCTATTGTTTGGGGCAACTGAAACAGTGCCTTGTTTGCGGATGTAATTTTCAACAACATCCCAGATTTGTGGACCTTCTGTGCCTTCGTTTACAGATGCCCATCCCGCAACAACGTAGTTCTTCGCAGGATCAATTCGCTCCCCTGTCTTCAACAGGGTAAGTTCAGAAATACGGCTGCCCTGCGGTTGGTTGATATCGATGCGATATCCCATCCCACCGATACGAACCATATCGCCGCCCTGTTGATAATAAGGATCAACATTAAACAGATTGTCGGCAACGTCTTCTAGGATGACGTGAATAAATTCACCTGTCATCTCTGTACGGTATGCTTTACCGTATGTCATTGATGTCACGTTCCAAATGTCTTCGCGCGTGATATCCTGGCCAGGCAGAATTGATGGCCCCCAACGAACCCCTGGTGACATTGAAATGTCTGCATCACGTTCTTCTATCAGCGCCTGACAAATAAGGTCGTCCCACGAACCATTAAAATTACCACGACGATACAACAGGCTTACGGATTGACCGATAACCTCTGTCAATTCGTTAATGTACGGTGCGCGTTGTTCATCAATAAGCGCCGCAACCTGTGCATCAGGGGCGATAACATCTGAGAAAATTGGGATCAGTTTATGTTTAAAACCCATCATCCGGCCATCACGCACATCCAAATCAACGCGGCTAACAAATTTGCCGTTTGACCCAGACGCGACAATGATCGTCTCACCCACGAGCACGGGTTCTGGAAGAGCATCGTGTGTATGCCCCGATAGGATAACATCTATACCTGAAACGCGACCTGCCATCTTCTTATCAACATCAAAACCGTTATGCGATAGCACGACAACAACTTCGGCGCCCATGTCACGCACTTCGTCCACCATTTCTTGCATCCGCTCATCACGGATACCAAAGCTATACTCGGGGAACATCCAACCTGGGTTCGCAATTGGCATATAAGGGAATGCCTGACCGATGACAGCAATCTTGGTGCCGCCGCGTTCAAACATTTTGTACGGAGGGAATAGATCTGTTGGTTCATCCCATTCCGCATCGAAAATGTTTTGTCCAAGAGCTGCAAATGGGAGGTTTTCAACAATCTCTTGAACCCGTTCAGATCCCAGTGTGAATTCCCAGTGGAATGTCATAGCATCAGGGTTCAATGCATTCATTACGTTGACCATATCTTGGCCGGCTGTGTGATAACAGGTGTAAGATCCATGCCATGTATCGCCACCATCAAGCAACAGCGCATCAGGACGATCCGCGCGGATCGAATTGATGACTGTCGCGACACGGTCTAGGCCGCCGACACGGCCATAAGTGCCCGCAAGTGCAGAAAAATCGTTATATGTTAGCGCATAATGAGAGGGAGACCCATCAGCGATGCCATAGGCACGACGGAAATCAGCACCTGTGATGTGCGGCATCTGTCCCCGCGCACCACCAACCCCGAGGTTGATTTCAGGTTCGCGGAAATAGATTGGTTTCATCTGCGCGTGAATATCAGTTACATGGATAAGCGTTACATTCCCGAATGTATCGAAATTCAACAAATCGTCCTGTGTCAGGCGTTGTTGTGCGGCCAAACGACCCCAATTTCCAAATCCAGACGCCCCATAAAGAGCTGACGCAGCCATGCTGACTTGAAGAAAATCTCGACGAGAAATCATGTTATTTTCCTATCAAATGCGACATATGCGCATATTTGAATGAGTTAGACATAAGAAAGCCCCACAGCATCACAGCCGCGGGGCAATCCGATTAGTTGCGTACTGACGGAGCTTCGACAGATAGACCGTTACCGCGTGATGCGACATATAGCTCAAGTGCGATAAACGCGTCTGAACCTGGCTTATAAGTTTCCGCCCGAGTATCACGAACACAGCCTTTGAAGCGTGCATGTGTTGTGTTCAACTTAGCATTCTTCAAACGGTAGGCTGGAAATCCGTTGATTTGACCCTGTGACAAGTGGTCAGCGCGGATCATATTACCATAGTTGTCTTCGTGGCAGTTTGCACAAGAAAGCTCAAGTTGACCAGTACGTGTGTAGTAAAGCTCTTTACCCGCTTCCCAAACGTCCGCAACTGGACCATCGGTTGCAACGTTGACTGGCATCCCACGCGATTGCACGGAAATCATAGCTTCCATTGCTGCCATTTGACCGGATGTGTAGCCATATTTTTTGGCGCCCATTTGGTTTTCACGGCAATCGTTGATTTGCATTGCCAATGTACGAACTTCACCTGCTGTTTCGTTCCACTTTGGATACACCGCACGTACACCAGCCATGCTTTCTTCGGCATCGCCGTGACATGACGCACATGATTTGCCTGCGGTACCATCAACTTCAGCCCATGCTTCCATGGCTTGGTCGACCGCAACCATTGCAGGGTTGTCGAAGTCGTCCATTTGCATCGCTTGGGTTTCAGCAGAGCGGAAACGCCAACCAGACAGAACCTCATCCATTACATCTGAAAGATGCGCGGGCGCGGCTGTCTTCGTAACCATTTCTAGGTCGCCGTTGACAACCAATTCTGCGTTCTCATCCGCGAAAGCCGATGTCGCTAGAAAGGCGGCTGTAATCGCTGTTAGTGCCTTAAATTTCATCTCATTCCTCCCTGAATTTGACCCTGCCGTTCCGACAGGGCCATAACTTTGACAATCGACCTTAGCCAATCGCCACTTTCTTGGCAGTTTCATACACTGATCCATCATCATCGTACCAAGTGAACGTTAGTTCACCTGCTTCTGGGATCATGACCTCAAACTGAAAGTAAGGGTTTGTTGAAATTGCAGGCTCAAGAGTCACGTCAAGCGCGTTCGTGCCGTTAAAATCACAAGTGAAACGGTTGATAATTGAGCGTGGAATTTTATTCCCATCACTATCTTTACGCTGACCAGATTCCATTTTGTGGCTGATCAAACACTTGATTGTTGCTGTTTCGCCCGCAGCTACCTTTTTAGGAGCTTTTACGCGTGGTTTTACACCAGATGCCATTGTTCAATACTCCTCTATTAGCCGCCGCAGCCGCCGATTGTGACTTTCACGGTCTGCTGTGCTTTCGCAAAGCTGCCGTCCGCCATTTTCGCAACTGCAATAATATCTTGTGTTCCTGCCAAGCGAACGCGCGTTGATGCCGCTTGCGCTCCTGACATTGCACCGAAATTAAACTGCGCAACGCCCGGAGTCGGGTTGCCTGCAGCCAATATCAATACTGACACTGCACCTTCTGCCTCAACAGAAATTGGAACAGTGTTTCCGTTTTCAGCAATCTCTGGTGCTGTTAGCTCAACACCTGTTTCTGAAACATCAGCTCCGCCAGTAAAGGCTGCCACCGCGTCATCTGCAGCAGCAGATACACTGATCGGAAGCATGGTTAGTGCAGCTGCACCAACCCCAAGCGCCAACGTGTCGCGTCTTGAGAATTCCATATTACTCTCCTTAATCCTCTATTAAGTGACTACTCTTTCAAAGTTGAAAGAAACGCCACCACATCTTCGATATCTTGTGCAGCTAGCAATGGGCTTAGCGCGCCCTCTGCAGCTTTTCCTGTGTATGCATTACCAGGACGAATGAAACCATCTACTTTATAGTATGAAGGCATAATCGTTCCATCGAAGGTGACCTTTGCATTCGCCAAAATTCCGCGCAGCTCTGCCGGGCTCCAGCGATCGCCAACGCCATCAAGCTCTGGACCAACTTCACCGTGGAATGGTGCATCGTTCAGCGCTGACACAGCGTGACACGCAATGCAGTTCCCTTTTGACTTGGTTCTCATGACCACTGCGCCATTCGCCGCGTCACCTGCGACACCAGTTAAAGACGCAGCAACTGCTCCATACTCATCGTATTTAACATTTGCCGGTGCAACAGTTTCTGCGGTCGCTGCAGTTGTCAAAGCAACCACTGCCGCAAGTGTAATTGTTGTTAGCTTCATAAATCCTCCCTTGGCTACCAATTTGTCGGCTACGATAGCTACTGTATACCGTAGGCCACGAACGGGGGTTTACGCAACAACAAATTCACAATTGTGAATAAATTATTATTTCGCAACCCGACGTTCCTCGATACGACGCGCATGATACCGCTGAAAATCTTCATCAGAATCAAGTTCGTAGCGTTTTTCATTCACCCATGTGAACATGTCCAAAGTTGTCCCACGACCAAACGCACCGGGCATCATTGCGACTGCAGATTGGATTGCAGTTTTGTCCCCATCCACCACCTCTGGTAGAAAAATCACGCTAGGCGTGAAAAGAATCCCCCATTTACGTGCAATCTTCTTTTCACTGAGAGTTTCGCCGTCAAAATCCACAACCTCAAGGTCGCCGTGCAAATTCAGCTGAATTACAAAAAAGTTTTCGTCAATGTAATCCGACAGCTCAGGGTCCGGATAAACTGTTTCGTGCATTTTCGTGCAATAAATACAGCCACGTTGTTCAAAAAAGATCGCAAGCCGTTTTCCTTCGGCATTTGCCTCATCCAAGTCTTCTTGCAAATCTTTGAATGTGTCACGGATCCATGGCTGAATGTGCAGCCCGTCATCGCCAACTGTCGCGGCTGCAACAAAATTGCCGAAAAATACGGCTGTTAGAAATGTATATACAAAGCGCATGTCTATTCCTCACTATATGCTCAAAAAGACTGGAAAGGTTTCTATCATCCAGTTCGCGATACCATTGATAGAGTTGGTAATTAACAAAATCGCGAACCCCACCATTAACAAACCCATAAATTTTTCAACAATACCCAAGTATCTGCGGAATTTACCCGCGAATCTTAGAAAGGGTTTGATGAAAAATGCAGCAACAATGAATGGCAGGGTCAACCCAAGACCAAAGATGAACAACAGTCCGATTCCTTGATAGGCTGTGTCTTCAAATGATGCCGTCATCACAACCGCAGTCAACACGCCACCCACACACGGCGTCCAACCTGCTGCAAATGCCAAACCGACGACATAAGAGCCAAGGATCGACATATTGTTTGTGTCCCCAGCTTGCACCTGGAATTGACGGTTCAAAAATCCGATGCGGATAACGCCCAAAAAATGCAGTCCAATCAGAAGGATAATGGCCGCTGCACCGTAGCGGAACTCATCCTGATAAGTGCGAAAGCTCTGCGAAATTGAAAAGGCCGCTGCACCCAAAAGTACAAAAACTGTAATGATGCCAAGCGAAAACATCACAGATGACAAAACCGCCTTGGTTTGAATACCTGGCGGAAGTTCTCCATCTTCGGACAACACGTTTATACCCGTTCCAGCCATGTAACTTAGGTAGAATGGCACGATCGGTAAAATGCAAGGCGAGAAAAAAACAACAAGCCCGCCAACAAACGCACTCCAAAATGACACATCCAACATTCTAGGATTCCTTGTAAAGGTGGGATGAACATATTATGTTTCATGAATATACTTTCGTCAATTAGGCAAAACCGATGCGGAAACTGATTAAAATAACTGTTGCGATAATTATGACAGTCCTCGCGCAACCAAGCGTTGCGTATGAATTAGTAATGGTTGAACAACAAGGATGCCATTATTGCGAGCGTTGGAAGGAAGACATCGCACCTATTTACCCCAAGTCCGATGTCGGTATGTTCGCACCAGTGCGAATGGTAGACATCAAAGAAGCTGGCTCAACCCCTGGAATCAAGGCCGCCGTCGTGTTTACTCCTACCTTCGTGATTACCGATGGAGATCGAGAAATTGCAAGAATGGAAGGTTACATGAGTGAAGATTTCTTCTGGGGGGTTTTAGAGATGATTTTAGAACGTGAAACCGATTTCAAGGCGACCGGACGATGAATAAACTATTCGCCTTATTAGTGATGTTCGCAACTGCTGCATCTGCCGAGGATGCCTATGTTGATTTTCAAATACTCACGCCCAAGTTAGCCCTGAAAATGGCACAAGAAGCCATGAACGCCTGTGAAGAACGTGGGTATCAAGTTGGCGTAACAGTTGTTGATCGATCAGGCCAACCACAAGCCTACCTGAAAAATCGCTACGCTGGATTGCACGTTTATGATACATCACGGCGAAAGGCGTGGACTGCAGTGAGTTTTCGTACATCCACCAGCGACCTTGCAGAGCAGACCAAAGCTGGCAGTGTCGCATCGGGTATCCGCTTATTGGATGAGGCGCTACCTCTTGGTGGCGGATTGGTCGTTTACTCCGGCGAAGGCAGCATCGTTGCTGGGATTGGTGTATCTGGTGCGCCAGGCCCAGAATTGGATGAAATTTGCGCACAAGCGGGCATAGACGCAATTTCAGATGACATCGCATTTTAAAGCGTTCCGAACGCACAAGTGTTGCTTTTTCTGCAAATATTCGTATATTTGCAAGAGATAAGGACGTTTTAATGACATTACCGGTACTTACGGACGATATGTCCGACGATGAAATCGACGCAATTGTGAACAAAGCACAAACCGCCTCTGGGTTTCTGAAAGCCATAAGTCATGAAGGTCGATTGATGATCCTGTGTCATTTGGTTTCTGGTGAAAAATCTGTGACCGAGTTAGAAGATTTGATCGCTGCACGTCAGGCGGCGGTTTCCCAGCAACTTTCTCGGCTTCGACTGGAAGGCTTGGTCGTACCAAGGCGTGATGGAAAAACAATCTACTACCGCCTAGCAGATGACAAGCCAAAACGCGTTTTAGAGGTCGTATACGATCTATTTTGCAAAGATGTAAACGTCTCAAACTAAACCTACATTGTTGACTCAATTATCCTCTCCAATTTAGGGTGCAGGTAAAACAGAGGGATATTGGTCATGTTTGAGCTTCTGAACGAAGGTCAGCTGGCCGCGTTGATCGGCGGCATCGGTGGCATAATGCTTGGCCTTGCTGCGCGCATGGGCCGGTTCTGCACGCTTGGTGCAATTGAGGATTACCTTTACGCAAACAGCCAAACGCGGTTGCGTATGTGGGGGCTTAGCATTGGCATTGCGATGTTTGCAGTGTTCGCATCAATGGCAACAGGCCTATTTGATCCAACCCGCACAGCCTATCTATCACAGCATTGGAACCCTCTATATTCTATCATTGGTGGTGTGATGTTTGGATATGGCATGGCACTCAGTGGCAACTGTGGATATGGCGCATTGGCGCGCCTAGGTGGTGGCGATTTACGATCATTCGTCATTGTCCTTGTGGCCGGTATATCAGCCTTTGTTGTAATGTCTGGCCCACTTGCCGTGGTGCGTGTCAGGATATTCCCTGTTGATGAAATAACCGACCAAGCGATCCCAAGCATCGCCTATTTGCTAGCAGACGCCCTACCACTCAGCGTTCCTATGATTGGAATGGCAATCGCAGTCCTAATCACACTTGCAACCCTCAGCGGCGATCGATTTCATCTTGAAGGCAAGGCCATTTTTTGGTCCATTGTTGTCGGTGTCGCCATCGCCAGCGGATGGACTGGTACCCAGTGGATTGCCGATCATGGATTTGCAAGTGCGGACATCCGCTCGCACACGTTTGTCGCTCCAGTGGGTGATACTATCATTTATGCCATGAACGGCAGCGCACTGGGTTTGAATTTCGCTATTGGATCCGTGGCAGGTGTTCTTGCTGGCGCCTTCTTAGGATCAATGGTCAAGGGCCATTTCCGCTGGGAGGCATGCGAAGATCCGCGCGAATTGCGACGCCAGATCATAGGTGCCGCAATTATGGGGGTCGGTGCAATCCTTGCTTTTGGCTGCTCTGTTGGCCAAGGGATCACGGCCTTTAGCCTCTTGGCGTATTCAGGACCAGTGACATTTGCCGCCATCTTTTTGGGCGCACGGATCGGCCTTAAACAACTGATCGAAGGATTTGTGCGCGCTTAACCCTGATAATCAGCCAGTCGCGCAACATAACGTGCCAAGGTATCGATTTCCAAATTAATGTGGTCCCCAACCGCCATCTCGCCCCAAGTCGTGACCGTTTTGGTATGGGGCACCAGATTAATGCCAAACGTCTGTTTTTCGACATCATTCACTGTCAAAGATGTACCGTTTAACGCAACCGATCCCTTGGGCGCGATGAAACGTGCAAGGGCATCAGGCGCTTTGATCACCAATCGCGTACTGTCCCCTTCATCTTGCATATCGAGCAATTCAGCCACACCATCAACGTGCCCGGATACAATATGGCCACCCAATTCATCGCCAACTTTCAAGGCGCGCTCTAAGTTCAACCGTTTCCCAACAGGCCATCCATCGCTGCCACCAATGTTGGTCTTGGACAATGTTTCTGCACTAATATCAACATCGAACCAATCAGGGCCCAGATCGATCGCCGTCAAACACACCCCATCACAGGCAATAGATGCACCGATATCAATTCCAGATGTGTCATATGTGGTTTGAATGCGCGCACGCAAATCACCGCGCTGTTCGGTTTCTAAAACGACGCCCACATCTGTAATGATACCTGTAAACATTTTTTCCCATTTCTCCATTTAACAAAACTTGGTCTAAATCTTGCCCAAGTTATCCGTTAGATCAATTTAAGATCGTGTTATGGGTTAAATAGGACGAATGGACAATCGGGGAAACCAAAATCGCGTCTTTCTGTTCCTGCAGGGACCGCATGGTCCGTTTTTTTCGCATTTGGCAAAAATGTTAAATGCTACAGGCGCACAATGTTACAAAGTGGGCTTTAATCGCGGTGTTCAATTTTTTTGGTCACATCCAAGCACCTATATTCCATTTCGTGACAGGCTGGAACACTGGCCAAAACGGTTTCATGACCTGCTCACAAGCCACGCGATCCCGCGCCCAAAACCATTCAATCGTCTGTTGTCTAAGGTGCAAGGCGTAATGGCATCGGCAAATCCATTTTGGCCTCGATGACAAAGTGCGATGTTGGGGCAACAGGTTCTAGCCCAACGAACGCGACCAGATGCACACAACATCGTTTCCAACACTTTGTGCAGAGCGAAGCGTGAAACGCGGCGCTTCCATCAATTTTCCAAACCCAAGCGCCCCAATTGCGGGTTGACCCTCGGCGCCGATGACGACCCCAGCCTGAAAGCCGATCAATTGATCGACAACATCGGACAGTAACAGAGCAGCCGCAAGCGTCCCGCCACCCTCGCAAAACAAACGGGTCAAACCCTGATCTGCCAGTTTTTGTAACATGTCCGAAATCGAAATTTGACCATTTTCAACATCACACTGGATCAAGGTGGCATCGCGCTTTTTCCACGCCTGAATGCGTTCTTGGGGTGCCTCTTGACTATGGCACAGCCAAAGAGGAGCTGTTTCCAATGACTGCGCCAGCGCGCCCTCAATCGGCACATCCAATTTTCGTGACACAACGACACGTACCGGTTGATGTTCGATGCCCAATCCGCGCACGGTTAGCAGGGGGTCATCGATACGCGCGGTCCCTGCCCCAACCAATACAGCATCATGATTTGACCGCATACTGTGAACCAAACGGCGCGCATCTTGGCCTGTAATCCACTTACTATCACCACTGGCAGTTGCAATACGACCATCAAAACTGTTGGCGAGTTTTAGTGAAACAAACGGACGGCCCAAATTGGTCTTATTGAAAAACCCGGCATGATCCAAAGCAGCCTGGTGTGCACAAACACCTGTCGTCACCTGAATGCCAGCCTTACGTAACATGTCAAACCCTGCACCATTCACGCGCGGATCACTGTCCTGTATCGCACAAACAACATGGGCAATCCCCGCATCTATCAATGCCTGCGCACACGGGGGTGTTTTGCCGTGATGAGAACAAGGTTCTAACGTCACATAGGCCGTTGCGCCAAGCGCTGATTGTCCCGCCTGGGCAAGTGCAACGGTCTCAGCATGTGGGCGCCCGCCGGTTTGCGTGAATCCCCGTCCGACAATCCGTCCATCTTGGACGATGATGCATCCAACAGCAGGGTTTGGCCACACCCGTCCCAGCCCGCGCCGCCCAAGGCTAAGCGCATGCTCCATGAAACGTTCGTGGGACATGGATTACTCTTCTTCTGCTGGTTTCGGACGCAATTCTGAGACGAATTTGTCGAAATCATCCGCCTCTTGGAAATTTTTATAGACCGAGGCAAAGCGTACATAAGCCACCGTATCAATACGCGCCAAGGCCTCCATCACGATTTCACCAATCATTTTAGATGGGATATCAGTTTCGCCCATGCTTTCCAATCGACGCACAATGCCAGAAATCATCTGCTCCATACGTTCATGTTCAACGGGACGCTTTTGCAGTGCAATTCGGATAGAGCGTTCTAATTTCTCGCGTTCAAAATCTTCTCGGCGGCCACTTGATTTAATCACAACCAAATCGCGCAATTGCACGCGTTCATAGGTCGTAAAGCGCCCTCCACATGCGGAACAAAATCGACGCCGACGGATTGAAACGTGATCCTCAGCTGGGCGTGAATCCTTGACCTGAGTGTCGATATTCCCACAAAACGGACAACGCATGCCTGCACCTTTCCTAAATTTCGCGCAACACCAACACCAAGGGGTGCGCGACGCCCACTTATCCACAGCCACTATAGGACATCCGCTAGGGTTTGGGTAGACCCGTTTTTAGATCGCTAGATTTAGAATTTAAATCAAATTCATAGATTTCTAGCTAAGTGACGCGATCACGTTCCGACGATGGGGCGCATCACGATGTTCAAACACATAAATTCCCTGCCATGTTCCCAAGGAAAGTTGTGAATTTAAAACAGGTATCTGAAGCGAAACAGGCAATAACGCAGCCTTTATGTGACCTGGCATGTCGTCATCCCCCTCGTATCGGTGTGTCAAATAATTCATACTTGAATCATTGGCCCGCGGAACAAGTTTACCAAAGAAATGCGTTAAATCTGTTTTGACCTCTGGGTCAGCGTTTTCTTGTATCAAGAGACTGGCTGACGTGTGTTGAATGAACAAAGTCAAAACGCCATCACCCTGTACCCACGATGCGACCTGATCCGTAAATTCATATAGGCCAGGTCCATGGGTTTTTATAGTAAATTGTGTGTGCATAACCATCGCAGGAGTGAATAAGGGCACCCAAATTGGATGCCCTGGAAAACCTTATTGATCAAGGAATGATCGCAATTTACGCGATCTGCTGGGGTGTTTCAGTTTGCGCAGCGCCTTCGCCTCGATCTGGCGAATACGTTCGCGTGTCACGCTGAACTGCTGGCCCACTTCTTCTAGTGTATGGTCCGTGTTCATCCCGATACCAAAACGCATGCGCAACACGCGTTCTTCGCGTGGTGTAAGGGATGATAGGACACGGGTTGTTGTTTCCTTTAGGTTTTCTTGGATCGCGCTATCCAACGGTAGGATTGCATTCTTATCCTCGATGAAATCACCCAATTGGCTGTCTTCTTCATCCCCGATAGGCGTTTCCAGCGAAATCGGCTCTTTCGCGATTTTCATAACCTTGCGCACTTTTTCCAGTGGCATTTGCAGTTTATCTGCCAATTCCTCTGGCGTGGGTTCGCGACCAATTTCGTGCAACATCTGACGACCTGTACGTACCAATTTGTTGATCGTTTCGATCATGTGAACCGGAATACGAATTGTTCGCGCCTGATCAGCAATCGAGCGCGTAATCGCCTGGCGGATCCACCAAGTCGCATAGGTCGAGAATTTATAGCCACGGCGATATTCAAATTTATCCACCGCCTTCATAAGACCAATGTTCCCCTCTTGGATAAGATCCAAGAATTGAAGGCCACGATTAGTATATTTTTTGGCAATTGAAATTACCAAACGCAGGTTCGCTTCGACCATTTCTTTTTTGGCCTGACGCGCTTCTTTCTCACCCTTTTGAACTTGGGATACGATGCGGCGGAATTCAGAAATATCCAAACCCACATACTGACCAACTTGCGCCATATCAGAGCGCAGTTCCTCTGCTTTTTCGCGCGAACGCTCAATAAACATCTGCCAGCCGCGACCTGATTTTTCGGCCATATCATCCAACCAACTTGGATCCAATTCACGGCCACGGTATTCTTCGATAAATTCGCGACGGTTGATGCGTGCTTGATCGGCCAATTTAACTACGGCGCTGTCAATCTGCATGATACGACGGTTGATGCCGTATAGCTGATCGATTAGGGCCTCAATCCTGTTATTGTGAAGATGCAGTTCATTCACCAAGATCACGATATCAGAGCGCAATAATTGATAAGTTTCTTCTTCTGTGTCCGTCATCGCAGCGCCTTCGTTCAGCGTTGCCGAAATACGAATATCCTGCATCTCTGACAAACGCTCATAATCGATTGCGATGCGTTCAAGTGTCTCCAATACTTTGGGCTTTAGCGCGGCTTCCATCGCGGCCAATGACATATTTGATTGTTCATCGTCATCGTCATCGTCATCTTTTACGATGGGATTTCCGTCTGCGTCATATTCTGGTTCGTCAGTTTTGTTCGCAGCAGCAGCTGTCGCCGCCGTGGTATCCAGGACAGGTTCAACGCCGTCTTCGTCCATCTGAGTGCCAAACGTCGCCTCAAGGTCGATCACATCACGTAAAAGAATGTCTTCGTTCAATAGCTCTTCGCGCCAGATGGTGATCGCCTGAAATGTCAAAGGGCTTTCGCAAAGGCCCAAAATCATCGTATTTCGACCCGCTTCGATCCGTTTGGCGATCGCAATTTCGCCTTCTCGGCTCAGCAGTTCAACAGACCCCATTTCGCGCAAATACATCCGAACGGGGTCGTCAGTACGGTCTAATTTCTCTGTTTCACCTGCGGAAACGGCAACATCTTTGGCACCTGTTGCAACCAAGTCTGTTGGCCCACGATCTTCGTCTTCGACCTCATCATCTTCGATGATATTGATGCCCATTTCCGAAAGCATGGACATCACATCTTCAATCTGTTCCGAGGACACTTGATCAGGTGGCAAAACAGTATTCAGCTGGTCGTAGGTGATGTAACCACGTTCACGCGCTTCGGCGATCATACGCTTGATTTGTGTCTGGCTCATATCAAGGGAAACTTCTGTTTCCTGATCATCTGTTTTGCGATCTTCGTTCTCGGAAGCGGCCATATAGGTCTCCTAACTTGGACAGAGCGATTCGGTTTTTAGAATCAATAACGATTTGTGGTGATTCGGACACCCTCTTAGCCCTAATTCTTTGACGAATCTTTACTGATTCATCATTTTTTTGTTTTTTGAAATCGGATTGCACCTATCAGGTCGTCCAATTTGTTGCGTTCATCTCGACTGATTCGCGCACCGTTATCGGCGACATCATATTGTGTTTGGTCATCTTGGTCCGCCCTTTGCGCCTGATTTGCCGCATGCGCGGCCTGCCCCAAACGGTGCAGCACCCATTCATCAAGTGTGTTATCGGTGATTTGGGAACTTTCTTGTAGTTCTGCCTCTAATCCGCGGTGCGCACCTAATTTTTCCAATTCTTCTTTTAATGTAAGACGCGCCATATCTTCATCTCCAACACGGCGCAAACAGGGTACGATATGTAAATGGCCAAGAGACATGAATTTTTCAAGAAGATCTGCCCCCAGATTTTCACGCAGAACAAGGGTAGGATCAAATTCAGCATCCTGAAAATGACGCATCAAAATCCGTAACATCGCAGGATGATCGCCGTGTTCTAAATCCAACATGGCCAAATCATCCAAAAATTCCAAAACAAGATTGGGATAGCGGATCAAAACCCCTAATATCACAGCCTCGCGCAAATACTGTGCAACGTCACCTTCGCCCGCGGCCAAAACGGATCCTTTGGTTGATGCGCCCACAGGCTGGGGTGCATTACGTGTTGATCCAGGTTTGTAGGTGCGCGTTGCACGAAAGAAGTTCCATCGCAAGTCTTTGACAGCCTGCTCATAGTGGGATCGTAAATTTTGGTCCTGTATTTGCCCAACTGATCCACGCAGTCGCTTATCTAGTGCGGCCTTGCGATCTGGACTATCAAAACTGTGCCCCTCCGTTTCTCGGCGCCACAACAATTCAACTAATGGCACAGCGTTGTCCAAGATTGACTGGACGGCACTTGCCCCTTTTGCACGCAGAACATCGTCGGGATCCTGCCCCTCTGGCATCAAGGCAAAACGCAGAGCACGACCCGTTTGAAGAAGTGGTAACGCCAAATCAATTAGGCGATAGGCCGCGCGTAAACCCGCCTTATCACCATCTAACGCGATGATAGGTTCAGGTGTGATCTGCCACATCATAGCCAGTTGATGTTCTGTAATTGCGGTTCCAAGTGGCGCAACCGCGCCTTCAAACCCAGCACGCACCAATGCGATTACATCCATGTATCCTTCGGACACAATCAAGGGCTGACCCCGCCCCACAGCCGCGCGTGCAGGTCCGTGATGATACAGGCTGCGCCCCTTATCAAACAGAATGGTTTCTGGCGAATTCAAATACTTCGCGCGCGCATTCGGGTCCATCGCGCGACCGCCAAAGGCCACGCAGCGCCCACGTGCATCACGAATGGGAAACATAATGCGACCGCGAAACCGATCATAACTGGCGCCGCCATCATCTGGTTTTATAACCAAACCCGTATCAATCAACATCTGTTCGGAAATGCCGCGTCCCATCAGCGCGGATTTCAAACCAGACCTGTCATTCGGGGCAAACCCGATTTCGAATTGCTGCAACGCATCGCCGGTTAGGCCACGACGATCCAAGTATTGTCGCGCATCACCAGCAGCACCTGTCTTCAACGCCATTTGAAACCAACGTACGGCCTCATCCATGACATCGGCCAATTCTTTGCGCCGATCCGCCTTTTCCGCCATCTTGGGGTCAGGCTTGGGAACGCTCATCCCCGCTTCAGAGGCAAGGATTTCAACAGCCTCCATAAAGCCAACATTTTCGGTTTCTTTGATAAACCCGATGGCGTCCCCTTTGGCCTGACAGCCAAAGCAATAATAGAACCCTTTGGCGTCTTGCACGTGGAACGAGGCCGTTTTTTCCTGATGAAACGGACACGGCGCCCAATAATCACCTTTGCCCTGATTGGATTTGCGCATGTCCCATGACACCTTGCGCCCAACAACTTGGGACAAGGGCACGCGGGTGCGCAATTCATCAAGGAATCCGGGTGGCAGGCTCATTTCGAAAATATGAGGGGCGCAGGGCCCAGAGTCTAGGGGGGAATGGAGTTAATTCACTCCAACGACGCGCGGCCGCGCGTATCCCAACACATTATGTAAAGCCACCCTATCCCCGCGCCGCAATATAGCGCATCGCCCGTTCCAGATCGTGCACCATGGTTTTAGCCATCGAACGAAAAGCATAAATATCAAAGCTATCCTCGCCAACACGGTGATAGATGGCATTCATGTGCTGAAGTTGCGAGCGAATAACCTGTCCCTTTTTCATCGACTTAAGGCGCATGTCCACACTACTCAGACGCGCAAGAACCGCTTCTACATCCGCGCCTTTCAGGTTTAGAACGCACCAACTGTCACTTTGATCCACAACTGCCGCGTGACTTGACAGATCTGCATGTGGTTCAGGGCCTATCAAAAACACTGATGGACCCGCCCAAATCGCACGCGCACCCGCACGACCTGTCGCCTGCCCCGTTTTGGGAAGCGCCATGCCATGATGGTCTTTTAACACAGTCGAAAGCGCATCCGCTTGCCCGTGATAACAGGCGATAGATGTGATCGCAGCAGGCACAATTTCATTTAGCTTCATCGTTCCAACACTGAGTGGAACCATGCCCTCGGCTGGGGATTTTGCAACAAGTTTAAGCACGCAGACGCCCTCCCTCTGGATCAAAGGCCACGGGATCAATCACCTCGCACAACGCTTCAACACCGCGTAGGTGGTCCACCATTTTCACATGTTCGCCAATACGGTTTGGGCCATTACGCAAGAACCCAAGCCCCATGAAATGCCCCAGGGTCGGCGAATAGCCAACCGATGTGATATAGCCCTGATCGTTCACGCGAACGGGCGCGTCACCTTCATTAAACAAATGCGCCCCAGCGGTCAGTTGCTTGACGGTGCCAATCGGCTTTAGTCCAACCAAACGTTCGCGATCTGGATCAACCATCCCTGGGCGGGCGGCAGCCACTTTTCCAATGCAATCTTTTTTCGTGCTGATCATGCGCTCCATTCCAATGTCAAAGGCCGTTGTACGCCCATGAATTTCAGCGTGTGTGATGAACCCTTTTTCGATGCGCAGCACGTTCAGGGCCTCCATCCCATAGGCGCCACCACCTAATTCCTCGGCTTTGGCCACCAACAATCTGAACAGGCTATCGCCATAACGCGCGGGCACCGCAACCTCATACCCCATTTCACCACTGAATGAGATACGGAACAAACGCCCAGAAACGCCCATGACGCTCATCGAGCCACATTGCATGAACCCAAAGGCATCGTTGCTGATATCACCATCAACAAAACTGCTAAGCAAATCACGCGCTTTGGGTCCTGCAACAGCGAATTGCGCCCATTGTTCAGTGACAGAAATGAAACTGACGTCCCATTCAGGATGCAAACATTGGGTCACAAAATCCAAATGCCGCATGACCAATCCCGCCGCCGCAGTTGTGGTTGTCATGACATAATGATTTTCACCCAACCGCGCAGTTGTCCCGTCGTCCATGACATGCCCATCTTCGCGCAACATCAGACCGTAACGCACGCGCCCAACCTTTAGCGTGCTGAACATGTTGGTATATATGAAATCCAGTAGTTTCGCGGCATCTTTGCCCTGAATGTCGATTTTGCCCAAGGTCGAGACATCGCATACACCCACATTTTCGCGCACCATCATGACCTCGCGATCACAAGATTGCCGCCATGTGCTTTCCCCATGTTCCGGGAAATAGCTGGGGCGATACCATAGGCCCGCTTCGATCATGGGGGCTGCCATCTCTTTGGCAATAGCGTGCGATGTGGTGAACCGTTCGGGCGCAAACCCTGTACCTCGGGCTTCACCGCCCATGGCCGCAATCGCAATTGGGGAATAGGGCGGACGGAACGTTGTGGTTCCTGTTTCGGGGATACCCCGCCCAGTTGCGTCCGCCAGCAAGGCCAGTGCCGCAACATTTGAATTTTTGCCCTGATCCGTGGCCATACCTTGGGTCGTATAGCGCTTCATATGTTCGACAGAACGGAAATTTTCTTGGGCCGCCTGCTTGATGTCCTTTACAGTGACATCGTTTTGATAATCTAGCCACGCCCGGGCCTTGCCTGGCACGGTCCATAGTGGCTCAATCGCATAAGTGGTATTCTCGGCACTCGGCAACGCCACTGAGGATGCGGCTTTGCCCAGATCACCAGCAAGGCGCGCGGCAACATCCTGCGCGCTTTCAAAACAAGCTGCTGTGGACATATGGCCCGCAGCCGATCCAACCACGGACATTCCAGGAATAGATCCCTCAGTCGGGACAAAACTGGCAATGGCTTCGTTCCACTTTGGGCGCCCGTTCATGTGACAAGTCAGATGCACCGTAGGATTCCATCCACCAGAGACCGCCAAACAATCAGCGGCAATGGTATGGTTACGATCGCCATCATTGATCTGAACCGATGTGAGGCCCAAGCGCCCTTTAGTATCTGTGACATGTGCCTGACGATAAATTGGGAAATCGCCTTCAATCGCGGCATCTGCACGCGCATCCACGTAGGCGGCAACCTCAACCCCCGCAGCGGATAGATCATGCGCCGTGCGAAATGCATTATCGTTGTTTCCCAAAACCACCACGCGTTTTCCTGCCGCAACACCATAACGATGCAGATAGCTGCGCACAGCGCCCGCCTGCATGATACCTGGACGGTCGTTATTGGAGAAGCCGATAGTACGTTCCAACGCACCCGCCGCCAAAACCGTGCGTTTCGCATGAATGCGCCAAAACGTTTCCAAAGGGCGATCCCCGCCACGATCATTCACATGGTGGGATACACGTTCAACCGCACCGTAGGTTCCGCCATCATAGGCACCAGTGACAGTGGTGCGCGTCATAAGGCGGACATTTTCCATCTGCCCCAAGGTCGCAACCATTTCTGCCGCCCAATCTGCCGCGGGTTTGCCGCCGATCTGATCTGTTTCACTGTTTAGACGCCCACCCATGCGGAAATCTTCGTCCGCAAGGATCACATCCAATCCCGTTTGCGCCAATTGATACGCGGCCCATAATCCCGCAGGCCCCGCACCGATCACCAAAACATCGCAATGTGCGAATGCGCGTTCATAGGTATCCTCATTCGGTTTTTCGCTGAGCGCGCCCAAACCTGCGGCGCGGCGAATAATGGGTTCATACAGTTTTTCCCAAAACGCCCGTGGCCACATGAATGTTTTATAATAAAACCCCGCCGACAAAAACGGCGCCATAAGGTCATTCACAGAGAGAAAATCAGTTTTCAGGCTGGGCCACCGATTTTGGGAGCTGGCCTCAAACCCATTATAAATTTCCTGAACCGTGGCGCGCACATTGGGATCCTGATGTACGCCTGTACCAACGGTGACGATTGCATTTGGTTCTTCACTGCCTGCGCTTAGAATACCGCGTGGACGATGGTATTTGAACGAGCGTGCAACAAGACGCACATCATTTGCCAACAGCGCAGACGCAAGTGTGTCACCCTGAAACCCACCATATGTTTTGCCATCAAATCGAAAACTGATAGAGGTACCGCGGTCAATTTGTCCATAATTAGAAAGCCTCATCCCTGCTCTCCTTTAACTTTGGATGCCAATTCAGCCCCTAATACTTCGTGTGTCACAGTATTGCGCGTCACGACCAACCAATTTGAACAGCCTGCTTCGTGATGCCACAAATCGCGCGTGATACCTGCAGGATTGTCACGGTTGTGTATATAATCATTCCAAACCGCATCACCCGCATCTGGATCAGGGCGGTGCAATGCCAATGCATCACCCTGAAAATAAAACTCACGTCTGTCACGTTCCCCACATATGGGACAAGGAATACGCATTGCTCACTCCTAATGTAAGTTGTGCTGAGACCCAGTGGCCTCTTCGTCCATCAAACCATATCCCGTTTGGAACCGATCCAAACGGAAGCGCGCCGCAGTTTCATGATGACGATCTGTTGCAATCAAATGCGCAAAACTAAAGCCAGAGCCAGGCACAGCCTTAAAACCACCATAACACCAGCCACAATTTAGATAGAGCCCGTCTATATCCGTCTTATCAATGATGGGCGATCCATCTGGTGACATATCCATGATGCCCCCCCAAGAACGCAGAACCTTGGCCTTGCCGATCATCGGCATCAGGCTCATCCCTGCTTCCATAACATGTTCCATCATGGGAAGGTTGCCGCGCGAAGCATATGAGGTATAGAAATCAAGGTCGCCGCCAAACACCAGACCGCCTTTGTCAGATTGGCTTATGTAAAAATGGCCCATGCCAAAGGAAATCACGTGATCAATGACAGGTTTAATGCCTTCTGTCACAAATGCCTGTAAAATATGGCTTTCAATCGGCAACCGCATACCCGCCATCGCTGCTGTTTGGCTTGAACGACCCGCTGTGGCCAACGCAATTTTTTTCGCGCGAATTGTGCCACGGCTGGTTTCAACGCCGCGCACTTTTCCATTTTCGATATTGATCCCTGTGACTTCACAATTTTGGATCAAATCAACACCGCGCTGATCAGCGCCGCGCGCAAATCCCCAAGCAACCGCATCATGGCGTGCCGTTCCCCCACGCGGATGATAAAGTCCGCCATAAATCGGGAATCGCAAATTATCAAAATTCAGATATGGGATCATATCACGCACCTGATCACGGCTCATCAGGATCGCATCATCCCCTTGGTTCACCATCGCGTTTCCACGACGCGCAAATGCATCACGCTGACCATCAGAATGGAACAGATTAATGATCCCACGTTGCGAATGCATCACGTTATAGTTCAGTTCAGATTCTAAGTTTTCCCACAACTTCAAAGAGTGAGAGTAAAATTCGGAATTCCCTGGCAGGCCATAGTTCGCGCGCACAATTGTGGTGTTGCGCCCAATGTTTCCGCTACCAATATATCCGCGCTCTAAAACCGCAACATTTGTGATGCCATGTTCCTTGGCCAGATAAAAAGCAGTGGCCAGACCATGCCCCCCACCGCCGACAATGACGACGTCATAGTCATCTTTTGGGTTTGGATCACGCCAATGCGCGTTCCACCCTTTGTTGCCAGTTAAACCTTCTTTTAGAATGCGAAGCGCAGAAAAGCGCATAGGCGTCTCCTTTGTTCAGTGACGCAGAGACAATCAACTTCACCCCCAAAATGCAATAGTTAGCCACGACAAGAATTGACAAATTACGACACGACTGCGCATTAATAGACGCCAGTGCGGATGTACTTGTTCCTAATTAATCCAGAATAAGTCCGATCTGAACAATCGTTGAACAGCACATTTTTGCCAAATTCTGCTGAAATGTGATCTTTCCAGTTGCCCATTCACAGGCTAAGAGGAGCCATGAGCACAAATCCACCAAACCTCCGCCCCGATCTGGCAAATGCACGCGTCTCTGAAAGCCGCAGCGCAACTCAACCGACCATAGGAATGGTATCGCTTGGCTGTCCCAAGGCATTGGTTGACAGCGAACGCATCCTCACGCGACTGCGCGCCGAAGGATATGGCGTTTCCCCCAATTATTCGGGTGCAGATGCGGTGATCGTAAACACCTGTGGGTTTTTGGACAGCGCCAAAGCCGAAAGCCTTGAGGCCATCGGTGAAGCGTTAAATGAAAACGGACGGGTCATCGTAACAGGGTGTTTGGGCGCAGACCCCGAATATATCACGGACCACCACCCCAAGGTCTTGGCCGTGACAGGCCCGCATCAGTATGAACAGGTTTTGGATGCCGTCCACACCGCCGTCCCACCCAACCCAAATCCCTTTGTCGATCTGTTGCCCTCCAGCGGCGTCAAATTAACCCCGCGCCACTACAGCTATCTAAAAATATCCGAAGGCTGTAATCACAAATGTAAATTCTGCATCATCCCTGACATGCGCGGCAAATTACAAAGCCGACCCGCCCATGCGATTATGCGAGAAGCGGAAAAATTGGTCGAAAATGGTGTGCGCGAATTATTGGTCATTTCACAGGATACCTCAGCCTACGGCGTGGATATCAAATATGCCACCGAACGCGATCACCGCGCGCACATTACGGATTTGGCACGTGATTTGGGATCATTGGGGGCGTGGGTGCGGTTGCACTATGTCTACCCTTATCCACATGTGCGCGATCTTATCCCGTTGATGGCCGATGGGATCATTTTGCCTTATCTGGATATTCCATTTCAACACGCCCACCCCGAAACATTGCGCCGCATGGCACGCCCTGCAGCGGCTGCGAAAACACTGGATGAAATTGCGGCGTGGCGGTCGGCCTGTCCAGAGATCACCCTGCGATCAACATTTATCGTGGGCTATCCCGGCGAAACTGAGGA
This sequence comes from uncultured Paracoccaceae bacterium, assembly GCA_965657135.1. Lineage (GTDB taxonomy): Bacteria > Pseudomonadota > Alphaproteobacteria > Rhodobacterales > Rhodobacteraceae > HIMB11. Next base: position 72,674 of record CBFHNF010000008.1, on the reverse strand, counting down.
CGAATTTGAAACTCTTTTAGAATGGCTGGACAAGGCACAATTGGACCGCGTTGGATGCTTTCAGTACGAAAACGTTGAGGGCGCGCGCTCAAACGATCTGCCCGACCATGTGCCCGAGGCAGTCAAACAAGAACGTTGGGATCGCTTTATGACCAAAGCCCAAGCCATTTCTGAGGCAAAATTGGCCGCCAAGGTTGGCCGCACCCTAGATGTGATTGTTGATGAGGTGGACGAGGACGCCGCAACCTGTCGCACCATGGCAGATGCCCCCGAAATTGATGGCAACCTTTTCATTGACGAGGGTCATCTGGATTTGAACGTCGGGGATATTGTGCGCGTGAATGTGGATGAAGCAGGCGAATATGATCTGTGGGGACGTTTGGCACCCGCATCATAAATAGACCTGCGACATTTGCGTTGATCCCAATGACATTTTGGCACTTCAGATTACATGTGGTGAGTAATAGGAGATACCGCCATGAAAACACGCGCCCTCTATAACGCCGATTGTCCCGTTTGCAATTCAGAGATGTGTCATTACGATGCCTACGCCAAGGCGCGGGATTTACCCATTGAAATCGTGGATTTGAACAAAACGGATCTATCTGAATGGGGCGTTGACGAAGATCGTGCAACGCGCCTGTTGCATGTCATGCATGATGGTCAAATCCATGTCGGGTTTGACGCATTCTTGATCCTATGGGATCAAATGCCCCGCTATCGCATCATGGCACGTATTGCGCGCATTCCTGGGTTGTATCAGATCTTGGATTGGGTCTACGAACACATCGCCGCCCGCATCATCTATAACCGACACCTGCAGCGCAAAGCCAAAGGTTTGGTCAAGTCGGTCCACGAATAAGGTGCCATCCAAAACACACCCAACACATCCATATTCCATCGCGCGTTGCGCACTGACGTGATACCGGCGTATTACCGACGCAATACCGCCCCTGGATTTAGGATGTTTTTGGGGTCAAGCGCCCCCTTAATTGCGTGCAGTGCAGACAGTTTCGCAGGATCGCTATAGCGTTCCAAATCATCCACCTTTAGACGTCCAATTCCATGTTCCGCACTGTGCGACCCACCCATCGAGACGACCAAATCGTGTACCGTTCTTTTGATTTCGTCCCGTAGATTCCAGAACTCTTTCTTATCGCGTCCTTTGGGTGGAAAAACGTTATAGTGCAGGTTCCCATCCCCCAAATGACCAAAACAGTTGATGCGCATGTCGCACAGTTTTTCCAGATGTGAGGGGGCAACCTTGATAAACTCTGGGATCATTGACAAAGGCAGCGAAATATCATGACTGCTGATTGAACCGATGCGCCGATTGGCCTCGGGGATTGTTTCGCGGATCGTCCAAATATTATTGGCCTGTTGGGCCGATTGGGCGATGACGCCATCACTGATCAACCCTGCGTCATGCCCCAATTCGAACAGACGTTCGAGCGCGTCTGATGCAGATTGCGCACCCCCCATGCCCAGTTCAATCAATACCATCCATTCTGGTTTATATTCCAATACTTGGCGAACGTCAGGCAAGGTTTCAGTCAGAAAATCCAAACCCATTTTTGACATCAGCTCAAAGGCGGATACTGCCTCGCCCACTTCATCGCGCGCCAGTGCTAAAAGAGAAAGCGCCGCGGTCGGGTTCGATACAGTGAACAGGGCAACACCCACATCCCGCGGCCGCGGAACAAGCTTCAGGGATGCACCCGTAATGATGCCCAACGTCCCCTCGGATCCAATCATCAAATGCCGCAAATCATAACCGGTGTTATCTTTGCGAAGACGCCCGAGGCCGTTCCAAATCTTGCCATCTGCCATGACCACCTCTAGGCCCAAACACAAATCACGTGTATTGCCATAGCGCAGAACATTCACCCCACCTGCATTGGTTGACAAACAGCCGCCAATGCGCGCAGACCCGCCCGAGGCAAGGGATAACGGAAACAGACGATCGACATTTTCAGCAGCAGCTTGAATGTCTGATAAAATGGCCCCCGCATCCGCAATCATTACGTTTTCTTCGGGGAAAACTGCCCGAATTTTTGTCATTTTCTCCAAAGATAGGATCAATGGGATAACACCGTCTTCGGCCAATTGGCCACCAACCAATCCCGTGCCTCCCCCATAGGGTATGATCGCAACATTGTGCCTGTGACACAGGCCGACGAGGGCACTTACCTCTTGTGTGGATTTCGGACGGGCAACAAATTCTGCCTGACCTTTCCAGCGTCCACGTGGTTCTTCGACATAGGCAGGCTCAATATCAAACAACATGTGTTCCAGTCCTGCTTGCTGTGCAAGAGTATAGAAATCTTGGTTCGCTGGTACGTAGGAGTTCATGCCATTCCAACTGTTGTTCGCCCACGCCGATCCGCGCGTAGGGCTGCATATAGGACATGGGTACGCCATCGGCCATTAATTTGAATATATGCTTGTGCAACACCTTCGTATTTATAGCCGCATTTTTCCAAAACCCCACGTGATGCCACGTTTTCAGGCAAACACGCACTTTCAACCCGACTCATATCCATCGTGTTGAAGGCATAGTGCACCATCGCGCGCAACGCTTCGGTCATGTAGCCCTGTCGCGCAAATGGGTGTCCAATCCAATATCCCATTGTCGCAGTTTGCGCTGGTCCGTGACGAATGTTATCCAATGTGATGGCCCCAACCAACGCATCGTCATCACGTCGGAACATGAACAAGGGAATAGCAGTCCCACTATTGATATTTTTCTGTGACCAATACACGCGGTTTGAAAACGATTTGCGCGATAAATGATCAGGGGACCAAGTTGGCTCCCAAGGCGTTAAAAACTCTTTTGATGCCAAGCGAAGTTCCGACCATTGGCGATAATCGGTTTGAATAGGCGCACGCAGATATAACCGTTCTGTGTCAATCCTTACTTTGCGCTTAAACAAAAACATCAGGCGGCTCGTCTTGCCTCGAGCGATGAAAGATCAGGCGCACTCGCAATCGGGCCGTAAAGAGCGGTGGTCATTTTTGCACTCGAGGCGATCGATTGCGCATAACTTCGAAGTTTATCCAAATTGACATCATCAATGCGAGCCACTGTTTCTTCTAGGCTAGGGACTTTACCCCAGATTTGGACCATGCGTGCTAAACGTTCTGCACGATTTGATGCGCTTTCTAGTCCCATTAACATACCAGCCTTCATCTGTGCTCGTGCACGATCCAGCTCTGCTTGGCTGAGAGTATCAGCCGCGCGCTTTAATTCATCAATCGTAATATTGGCCAGATCACCAATCTGCGCGTCAGATGTGCCCGCATAAATCGTCGTCATACCAGTGTCGGAATAGGCACCAGCCTGCGCAAATATAGTATAGCACAATCCCCGCTTCTCACGCACCTCTTGGAAAAGACGCGACGACATCCCTCCACCCAAAGCGATGGAATAAATTTGTGCAGTGTAAATATCCACGTCGCGGTAACTTGGCCCCTCTAAAGCCAGCGTAAAATGCGCTTGCTCTAAATCTTTTTCACGCCGCAATTCGCCGCTGTGAAAGGTTGCCGCGCCCTCTGGCTTTATTCCAGTGATAACGGGCAAATCTCCAAACGCATCCTCGAGCAGCCGATATAATTGATCATGGTCAATCCCACCTGCCGCAGCAAAAACCATTCTGTCGGGCGAATAGTGTGACGAGACAAATTTAATCAGATCGTCACGATCAAATCGCGCTACATTTTCTGACGATCCCAAGATCGATCGCCCCAATGATTGCTGCGGATACGCTGTTTCCTGCAGCCAATCAAAGATAATATCATCAGGAGTGTCCAAGGTTTGACCGATTTCCTGAAGGATCACTCCGCGTTCGACCTCAACTTCGCGTGGATCGTAGATGGAATTACGCAAAATATCGGCTAAAATATCGACACCCAAAGCCACATCCTGACGCAAAAGCCGCAAGTAATAGGCTGTAGCTTCACGAGAGGTATAGGCATTTATGTATCCACCAACATCCTCAATCGCTTCGGCGATATTGATTGCACTCCGTGTCCGAGTGCCTTTGAATGCCATGTGCTCAAGAAAATGTGCGATACCTGTTTGTGATTGCGACTCGTTGCGACCGCCCGCCATAACCCAAACACCCAGTGCAACAGACTCCAGCCCAGGCATATATTCTGTCACGATTTGAAATCCGTTGGGTAATGTGTGGTGTTGAATGCTCAATGTTCAATCCGATCTGTCACGATGGCTTTTAAAGCGTCAAGGTTGTTTTCAACGCGCGTTACTCGTTCGTCACGTTCAAATAGGTCGGCCATGCGTGGAGGTAAAGGGGGATGAACCCCTGTCGCAGCCTCTACCGCTGCTGGAAACTTAGCGGGGTGCGCAGTGGCAAGTGTAATCATAGGAGTATCTGCGTTGCGCAGGCGATTGGCAACATGGGTACCGATTGCGCTATGCGGACACAGTAACTCAGCATGCGCCGTTAAGCTGCGTGTGATTTCAGCAGATGTTTCCGCTTCGCTTACGCGGCCGCTGTCAAAGTTTTCGCGCAAAACATCCATAACGCCCTGCGACAAGGCAAAGCCACCCTTGGTTTTAAGTTCATTCATTACGCCGGCAATGGCCTCACCTTTGCGATCATAGGCGTCAAACATCGCGCGTTCAAAATTGGAACTGATTTGAATATCCATTGACGGGCTTATCGATGGTATCACGTCACCCATGCGATATTCGCCTGTGCTGAGGCAGCGGTGCAGAATGTCGTTTTGATTTGTCGCAACAACCAAACGATCAATGGGTAATCCCATACGTTTGGCGATGTAGCCCGCAAAAATATCCCCAAAATTCCCTGTTGGCACGGTAAAGCTCACTTTGCGATGCGGTGCGCCCAGTTGCACTGCGGAAGAGAAGTAATAGACAACCTGCGCCAAAACACGCGCCCAGTTGATCGAATTCACACCCGCCAATTTCACGCCATCCCGGAATTCGAAATCATTAAACATATCCTTTAGCCGTGACTGGCAATCATCAAACGTACCGTCCATGGCCAATGCATGCACATTGGACTCAGTGGGTGTGGTCATTTGGCGACGCTGCACTTCAGATACGCGACCGTGTGGATAAAGGATAAAGACATCAACCGCATCTAATCCACGAAAGGCCTCGATCGCGGCGCTGCCTGTGTCTCCGCTGGTTGCGCCAACGATTGTGACACGATCATCACGCCGTTTTAGCGCCACCTGAAATAATTGTCCGATCAACTGCATGGCGAAATCTTTGAATGCCAATGTCGGGCCGTGGAATAGTTCTAACAAAAAGTGGTTGTTGTCCAACTGCACCAAGGGGGCGCGGGCCGAATGACCGAAATTGGCATAGGCCTTTTCGATAATCTCGAAAAATTCTCGATCACTAAAAGTATCATCTACGAATGGTCGCATCACCTGAAAGGCAATCTCTTCGTATGACTTACCCGCCATTGCTGCTATATCATCCTCAGAAAGTCTGGGCACTGTCTCAGGAACATACAATCCGCCATCACGAGCCAAGCCCGTCAGCATCGCTTCTTCAAAGCTTAGGATCGGTGCATTGCCACGGGTCGAGATATATCTCATGTCTCTTAACTCTCTCTTCTTCGGGTCCTAAATAGGAACAGTCCGCTCATCCCTGCCCAAACAGCGGAAAGCGAAAACCATGTTATCGCATATTGCAGATGATCGTTTGGAATACCACTGCTGGAAATAGGGATTGGGGAAACTTTTTCACCAGCGGGTGTAATTTCCCGTGCAACAACTAAAATTGGATCGGCGTTTAGTGCTTTGCCAATCGCCTCAACGTCCCGCGCAAACCAAATATCGCGGTTTAAGTCCGGCTCAGGCGTGTACTGATCAACCTCATCTGGCCAATGCAGGTTGCCCAGAACAGTAGCACGATCCGTGCGAATATCTTCAATCTGGTCAAGTTTCACAAACCCACGATCCACCAAGATCGTGCGATCATCCAGCTGAAAGGGTTGAATAATCCGATACCCTGCCCCTATCAATTTTTGGCTAACCAAAACGCGAATTCGTGAGTCCAGAAATTGACCTGACGCTTGCACGGTTTGATATTTATGATCCAACTCATTCGGCTCAACAGGAATTGCAATTGGAGCGCCGTCAATCTTTGCGTCAATTTCCGACAGAATACCTTCTTTCCATGACAGCCGTTGCACCTGCCAAATGCCAAGAGATATCAAAACCGCTATTCCAGCAATGCCTATAACGAAAATGAAAATTGTCCGCTGCATGATAATCCCCCAATAGGAAACGCGCGAAGTCAGACTTCGCGCGTAATTAATCAATATTCAGATGCTCGGCATCTAGATTGCTTAGCCACCCCAAACATAAACGGCAGCGAACAGGAACAACCATACCACGTCAACAAAGTGCCAATACCATGCCGCCGCTTCAAAGCCCAAGTGAGACTCTTTGCTGAAGTGACCGCGCATCGCACGCATCATGCAAATGAATAAGAAAATGGTACCAACAATCACGTGGAAGCCGTGGAAGCCAGTCGCCATAAAGAAGTTCGCGCCATAAATGTTTCCAGAGAAACCAAAGGCTGCGTGCTGATATTCATATGCTTGGAACACTGTGAAGATTAGGCCAAGTACAACGGCAATCGCCAAACCGTTGATCATATCCTTACGGTTGCCTTCGTGTGCAAGCGCGTGGTGCGCCCACGTTGCAGCGGCACCTGAACACAATAGGATCAATGTGTTGATCAATGGCAAGTGCCATGGGTCAAATGTTTCGATCCCAACTGGTGGCCACACGCCATCAACCATAGGGCTCATTTCGCCCATTGGGTACATCGCATGCTTAAAGAACGACCAGAACCACGCAGCAAAGAACATAACTTCTGACATGATGAACAGGATAAAACCGTAACGCAATCCGATCAAAACAACGGGTGTGTGATCACCTGCCTTGTTTTCAGCCACAGTGTCAGCCCACCAGCCAAACATGACGTAAAGAACGCCAACAAAACCGATTAGCGCCATCCAAGGGCCAGAGATCGTAATTCCGCCCAAGATTGTTGTTTCGCCCTTCATCGCAACCGTTGCGCCAAACAGCATTAGAAATGCAGCTACAGACGCCAAAAGCGGCCAAAGCGATGGGTTTAGAATGTGATAGTCGTGATTTTTTACATGCGCCATTTTTTTTATCCCTCGTTGGAAGGTTTAGTTAAGTTTCGTGTCTTCATCTGTCACCGTTGAAACGTTGGCCGTTTCTTCAGGCAGATCAATTTCATAAAAGGTGTACGACAGCGTGATGACTTTGGTATATTTTGCATCACGGTCTTCCACCAACTCCGGGTCTACAAAAAAGGTAACAGGCATCTGCACGCGTTCGCCGGGTTGCAGCACCTGCTCTTCAAAGCAGAAACAGTCAATTTTTGTGAAAAATGCTCCCGCCTCATACGGCGTCACATTGTACGATGCTGATCCAGCAATCGGGCGGTCATATGGGTTATATGCTTCATAAAACGCCAAACCGGTTTCACCAATTTTGATTTCCATCTGGCGCTGCATAGGTTTAAATTCCCACGGCATGTCGCGCTCAAGCGATGCATCAAAACGTACTTTAATTGTTCGATCTAGGATAACGTCCGATCCGGCCTCGGCCGTGGATGTCACGCCACCAAAACCAGTTACACGGCAAAACCAATCATAAAATGGAACTGAAGCCCATGCAAGTGCGCCCATCACAACAACAAGGCTCAATGCTTGCAACGCAGTTTTTTTCTTTGGGTCTAATGTTTTCATCTTCCGACCTCGCCAGAAATTGCGCCCGAAACATCGCCAGATACCTTCACGACCGTCAATCCAAAGATGATAGCAACAAAGGCAATCAGAACCAAGCCCAGCCCAAGGTTTCTACCCTTGCGTCGCTGATGCAGTTCGTGTTCTTTTGGAAAATTCATCCCAGCACCTCAATACCATAACGGGTCAAGCCCGCTTCAAGAAGGATTGCACCGAAATGCGCGAATAAATACAATAGCGATAAGCGGAAGAATTTACGCTCAACTAAAAAGTTGTCGTTTTCTGACGCAACTTCATCGCGACGCCAGATCTTGACCGCGCCCCACAGAAATTGGGCGTTCAAAATAAGGGCAACCGCCAAGTAGATCGGGCCGCCAATTGACGTAAACCCAGTCGCAACTGCAAGAATGGCTAATAAAACAGTGTACCCAAGAATGTGATTGCGTGTCGCGCGTCGACCATGGGTAACCGTGAGCATTGGAACTTTGGCGTCATCATAATCATTACGCATAAACAGTGCGAGCGCCCAAAAATGCGGGGGAGTCCACATAAAGATCAACGCAAACATCAACACCGCTTCGATCGACATACTGCCTGTCGCAGCCAACCAACCGATCATAGGGGGAAACGCGCCTGCCGCCCCACCGATCACGATGTTTTGCGGCGTCCAACGTTTCAACCACATTGTGTAGATCACAACGTAGAAGAAAATCGTAAACGCCAACAAGCCCGCCGCATACCAGTTCGTTGCCAACCCTAGCATGATCACGGAAAACCCAGACAGGGCAATGCCAAAGGCTTTGGCCTCATCGGCAGTCACCTTTCCTGCGGGGATCGGCCGTTTTTGTGTCCGGCGCATTACAGCGTCGATGTCCGCGTCATACCACATGTTTAGTGCGCCAGATGCACCCCCGCCAAGCGCAATGAACAATATCGCTGTGAACCCAACAAATGGATGCACAGGCACGGGTGCAGCCAACAAACCCACGAACGCCGTGAAAACAACCAACGTCATAACGCGCGGTTTTAGCAGCGCAAAATAATCGCCGAACTGCGCTTCGTTTTCATGGGTCACGTTATGTAGGCTTGCGTCGCTCATATCGTTGTCTTTATCCGTTACATCAATCGCTCCCCAAACACACAAAGGCGCTTGGGGACGCGTTCATTACTTCGATGCTACTGCGTAAGAAGCAGGCGCACTCGCATATTCTTCTTTTGCGCCTTTTAGCCATGCTTCGTATGCTTCTTCGCTCACGACTTTGACCGTGATTGGCATGTATGCGTGGTCTTTACCGCACAATTCAGAACACTGACCAAAGTAAACGCCTTCTTTTTCGGCCTTAAACCATAGCTGCGCCAAGCGTCCTGGAACACCATCTTGCTTCACCCCAAACGCTGGAATTGTCCAAGAATGAATAACATCAGCCGCTGTCACCGTCATGACGACAGTTTTGTTAACTGGAACGACCACAGCAGTATCAGTTGCAAGCAAGAACTCTTTGCGTGTGTATCCTGCTTCAATCAGCGCCGCCTCGACTTCGTCGTCCAACACATAGTTTCCAACAGTTGCAGGCTGACCAATCATATAGCTGTCGAACCCAAACTCATGATCTGTGTACTCGTATCCCCAGTACCACTGATACCCAGTAACCTTGATGTTCACATCACCCTCTGGGATTTCTTGTTGCTTGAACAAAACTGGCAAAGAAAAAGAGCCGATGAACAAAAGAATCAAAATTGGACCAATCGTCCAAAGTACCTCGATCGGAGTATTGTGTGTGAATGTTGCTGGCTCTGGGTTTGCGCGACGGTTATAGCGAATAACGACGATCGCCAATAGTCCAACCACAAAAATTGAGATCGCAGTGATAATCCAAAGAATCATGCCATCCAACCACTGAAGGTCGCGCGCAAGTTCTGTTGCCGCTGGCTGAAAGCCCAGACCTTTGTCAGTAGGAGCTCCGATAATTTGCAAACCTTCCTGCGCAATCGCAGGGGCCGCCACAAACATAGCCATAAGGCCAGTAACAAGTGATTTCAGTCGCATTTTACACCCTGATCGGTTTCATATTTCCATTAAAAACGGTCCTCAAAGACGCTCTTTGAAAGGAATCCCGTTGTATTCACTGCGCTTAAAACCATATTTATTCAAAGAAATAAAGATTTAAGCTTGCGTCAAACGGACGCTAATTGAATTTTTATCTTCAAATTGATGAATATAACAAGGATCGGCGCATGTCAGACACAGATTTTAATCCATTCGAACAGTACTTCGACCGATCTACCGCACTGGAAATTCTTAGAAACACCTGCGCGGGTGCGGATGATGGGGAATTATTCATCGAACGCCGACGCTCTGAGAATTTGATGTTGGATGACAGCAGGTTGAAATCTGCCAACTTTGATGCCAGCGAAGGCTTTGGCCTGCGCGCGGTTAAGGGGGAAGTAACAGGTTACGCGCATTCCACAGAAATGAGCGCATCCGCGCTAAAACGAGCATCTGCAACTGTAGAGCTTGCTGCGGGTCAAGGAATGGCAACGTTGTCACAGGCCCCTAGCCGTAGCAACCGCGCCCTGTACGAAAGTTTTGATCCAACCGAAGAAATATCCTTTTCCGTAAAAGTCGACATATTAAAAGAGATCGACGATTACCTGCGCGCAAAAGACCAGCGTGTCGTGCAAGTGTCCGCGTCAATCGTAACCAATGTCCAAGAAATTATGATTCTGCGGCCCGAGGATGACGTTTGGGAGGACGTACGCCCCCTGACTCGATTAAATATATCGGTAATCGTAGAGCAGGACGGTCGACGCGAAAGCGGATCTGCCGGTGGCGGCGGCAGATATTCCTTGGCTGATCTCATCACACCGAATAATTGGCAGGCAACTGCAAACGAGGCACTGCGCATTGCATGCGTAAATCTGAACGCCGAGGACGCGCCCGCCGGTGTCATGGATATTGTATTGGGCCCAGGCTGGCCTGGCATTTTGTTACACGAAGCGGTTGGTCACGGATTAGAGGGCGATTTTAATCGCAAAGGCACCAGTGCGTTTGCTGGGCTATTAGGCCAACGGGTTGCTGCCAAAGGTGTCACTGTCGTTGACGATGGAACCCTGCCCAATCGTCGCGGTTCAATCACGATTGATGATGAAGGCACGCCAAGTTCGCGCAATGTCCTGATTGACGATGGTATTCTGATTGGGTTTATGCAGGATCGCCAAAACGCGCGCCTGATGGGTGCAGAGCCAACAGGCAATGGTCGGCGCCAAAGTTATGCACACGCGCCAATGCCGCGCATGACAAACACGATCATGGAAGGCGGAAACGCAACCCCAGCCGAGTTATTGTCAGACCTGAAAGACGGCATTTATGCAGTCGGTTTTGGCGGCGGACAAGTTGATATCACAAACGGAAAATTCGTCTTTTCCTGCACCGAGGCCTATCGCGTCCAGAACGGTCAAGTCGGTACACCGATTAAGGGTGCAACTTTGATTGGCGATGGCGCAACTGCATTACAGCATATTCGCGGACTTGGGAATGATATGGAATTAGACCCTGGGATGGGCACGTGCGGGAAATCAGGCCAATGGGTACCTGTTGGTGTCGGGCAGCCCTCTGTTTTGATCGGCGGGCTGACAGTTGGTGGGTCTGGGGGCGCGCGTTAATCCCGCGTTAACCAATTCTAGGCTATTGCTGATTCCGCAAGACGACGGAGCGACGATGGCTGTTCATACTAATTCTTCCGCTCACCCCCTAATCCCACCACTCGAGGAAGAGGACAGATTAGCGTGGCTTCGTCTCTTGCGCTCTCGTCGTGTTGGCATAGCCACCTTCTATAGATTGCTAGAGGAACACGGCACAGCGCAAAACGCACTGGACCACTTACCAGAAGTGGCCCGTGCGGCCGGTGTGGAAAACTATGCCCCCTGCTCAAAAGATTTCGCAATCAGTGAACTCAAACGGGGATCCCAGTGCGGTGCAAAGCTGATTTTTCATGGAACCCCAGAATATCCAACCACTCTAAATGACTTAGTCGACGCGCCTCCATTGTTTTGGGCGGCGGGAAATATTGGCCTGCTGCATAAACCCGTTTTGGGCATTGTGGGTGCGCGCAACGCCTCCTCTCTTGGAACACGGATGGCACGATTCTTGGCTTCGACTTTAGGAGAGGAAGGATATGTTACCTGTTCTGGATTGGCGCGCGGCGTGGATGCCGCAGCGCATGCTGCGTCGATTGGAACGGGTACAATCGCAGTTTTAGGGGGCGGAGTGGACGTTGTATATCCTGCAGAAAATGCCCAATTAACGCGGCAAGTTCGCGAAAGCGGGCTGATGTTATCGGAACAGCCAATGGGCACGCAACCCCAAGCACGCCATTTTCCAGTGCGAAACCGCCTGATTTCTGGACTATCAAAAGCCATAATCGTGATCGAAGCCGCCGCAAAATCAGGAAGTTTAATAAAAGCCAAAACCGCACTGGATCAGGGGCGTGATGTTTATGCGGTTTCAGTGCATCCATTCGATGCGCGCGCGTCAGGGTGCAATATATTGATCCGCGATGGGGCAATTCTTGTGCGCAACGCAGACGATGTGATTGAAGCACTGCCAAAATTACCAGCTATGCAGACCCGCGTTGATGATGCGCCAGCGCCACTCCCCAAACGCAGCCAGCGTAAAACTGCGAAACTGCACCAACGCATTCTTGCGCGTCTCTCACCCTGCCCTCTGGCAGAAGACCAATTGATCCGTGATCTTAAGGCTTCGGCCTCACAAGTGGCCCCAGCCCTTGTCGATTTAGAGATCGAGGGCCAAATAGAAAGACAGGCGGGTGGAATGGTCAGTCTAAGCGGGAAAGAGCACAAAGAACAAACACGTCATTAAACGTGCATTGACAAACTCCTTTGAACACGACCATGTTCCGCCGCCATGGCACTATGTGCGAGTCGAAAGGATAATGTATGCCCGTTGTTGTTGTTGAATCTCCTGCTAAGGCAAAGACAATTAACAAATATTTGGGATCGGAATTTACGGTCTTGGCCTCTTATGGTCACGTTCGTGATTTGCCCCCTAAAGACGGTTCCGTGAATCCCGAGGACAATTTTGCGATGACTTGGGAAGTCGGAAACGACAGCAAAAAGCACGTCAAAGCAATTGCCGACGCGCTAAAAGATGACAACGTGTTGATCCTTGCAACGGACCCTGATCGCGAAGGCGAAGCAATCAGTTGGCACCTAGAGGAAACACTGCGCAAACGCCGTGCAATTAAAAAAGACACCGAAGTTACGCGTGTCGTATTCAATGCCATCACCAAATCTGCAGTCACCGAGGCAATGAAAAACCCACGCGATGTGGACGCCCCGTTGGTACATGCATATCTGGCGCGACGCGCATTGGATTATTTGGTTGGCTTTAACCTTTCACCTGTCTTATGGCGTAAATTGCCAGGTGCACGTTCCGCAGGCCGCGTCCAATCCGTTTGTTTACGCCTGATCGTTGAACGTGAAATGGAGATCGAGGCGTTCAATCCACAAGAATACTGGAGCGTGAAGGCACAGCTAACAACACCTCGCGGTCAAAGTTTTGAGGCGCGTCTTACATCACTTGCTGGGAAAAAGCTGGATAAATATGATTTGGCCAATGGCACACAGGCAGAAATGGCCGTGCAGGCGATAACAAGTCGTGACTTAAGCGTTCAGTCCGTTGAATCCAAACCTGCGCAACGCAACCCATCTGCCCCCTTTATGACGTCCACGCTTCAACAAGAAGCAAGTCGTAAATTTGGCATGGGCGCGCGCCAAACAATGAGTGCGGCACAACGCCTATATGAAGCCGGGCACATCACATATATGCGAACAGATGGCATTGACATGGCACCCGAGGCCGTCATGGCAACGCGTGATGCCATTGCAGAGCGTTATGGTGCTGATTACGTGCCCTCTTCCCCGCGCATGTACAAGAACAAAGCAAAAAACGCCCAAGAAGCCCACGAATGTATCCGTCCAACCGTTATCACCAAGGATGCGGCGGCATTGAAATTGTCTGATGCGGATCAACGCAAACTTTATGATCTGATTTGGAAACGCACGATTGCGTGTCAAATGGCGGCGGCAAAATTGGAACGCACCACCGTCGATATCACCAGCCCAGATGGTCAGGTCATTCTGCGTGCAAATGGTCAGGTCGTATTATTTGACGGATTTATGCGCGTCTACGAAGAGGGCCGCGATGATGCCCCATCGGGGGATGATGACGACAAACGTCTGCCCCAAGTGATGCAAGGCGAAGCCTTGGCCAAGGGGGATATCACACCTGAACAGCATTTCACACAACCCCCTCCCCGCTATACAGAAGCGACATTGGTAAAACGCATGGAAGAATTGGGCATTGGTCGCCCCTCGACCTATGCATCCATTGTGACAACAATCCAAGATCGTGAGTACGTCCGAAAAGAAAGCAATAGGTTATTCCCCGAGGACAAGGGACGCATCGTTACGATATTCCTTTTGAACTTCTTTAAACGCTATGTGGAATATGACTTCACTGCCTCACTTGAGGATCAATTGGATCAGGTCAGCGCAGGTGGATCTGATTATCTGGAGTTGCTATCAAAGTTCTGGCGCGATTTTTCCGCGGCGATTGCGGAAACCTCTGAATTGCGCATCACCGAAGTCTTGGATGTTTTGGATGACGCGCTAGCGCCGCAACTGTACCCACCGCGCGAGGATGGCTCAGACCCACGCATGTGTCCAAAATGCGGAAACGGAACACTCCACCTTAAATCATCGCGCACCGGTGGTTTTGTTGGCTGTGGAAACTATCCCGAGTGTACATTCACGCGGCCCATTTCTGGGGAAATTGACGAAAGCTCTGACCGCTTATTGGGGGAAGATGCCGGTGATGAAATTTTCCTTAAATCTGGCCGCTTTGGCCCCTATGTTCAACGAGGCGAGGCGACAAAAGAGGCACCCAAGCCCCCACGTGCAAGCCTGCCCAAGGGATGGGCACCCACCGAGATGGATTTGGAGCGTGCTTTGATGCTGTTGAATTTGCCGCGTGAAGTTGGCCCGCACCCTGAAGACGGAGAGATGATAGAGGCTGGCATTGGCCGCTACGGTCCGTTTGTAAAACACGGCCGCACCTACGCCAATTTGAAAGAGGTCGATGACGTATTCACCATCGGTATGAATCGCGCGGTCGAGGAATTGGCGAAAAAGGCCAGCCGCGGTTCCGCCCGCACAGCCGCCACTCCGTTAAAGGAACTGGGCGAACACCCAATAGATGGTGGCCCAGTGAACGTCATGGATGGCCGATATGGCGCCTATGTCAAATTCGGCAAAATCAATGCAACCCTGCCCAAGGACATCCAACCCGAGGATGTGACCATGGACATGGCCGTTCAGTTGATTGCGGACAAAACCTCCAAAAGTGGCACCAAAAAAGGCAGTCGCAAGAAATAAGAATTGGCTGTAATACACACCCGTTGTGTACGCAGTTGATTGACACCGACGCGCCAACGCGCCACAAATTCCGTAATGATTTTAAAACGGAGCTCTTCCATGAAGAAAGTCTATGGATCCGCCGCCGACGCGTTAGATGGGTTGTTGTTTGACGGCATGTTCATCGCATCAGGCGGTTTTGGCCTAAGTGGTATTCCCGAACTCTTGTTGGCCGCAATCCGCGATGCGGGCACCCAGGATATGACATTTGCATCCAACAACGCGGGTGTTGATGATTTTGGGATCGGCATTTTGTTGCAAACCCGTCAGGTGAAAAAGATGATTTCATCCTATGTCGGTGAAAACGCCGAATTCATGCGCCAGTACCTTTCAGGGGAATTGGAATTGGAATTCAACCCACAGGGCACATTGGCCGAACGTATGCGCGCAGGTGGTGCGGGCATCCCCGGGTTCTATACCAAAACGGGTGTCGGTACCGTTGTCGCCGACGGAAAAGAGCACAAGGATTTCGATGGCGAAACCTATATCCTTGAACGTGGTATTTTCGCCGACCTAGCAATTGTAAAAGCCTGGAAGGCGGATGAAACTGGAAATCTGGTCTTCCGTAAAACGGCCCGCAATTTTAACCCACCTGCTGCGATGTGCGGTAAGGTGTGTGTTGTGGAAGTAGAAGAAATTGTTCCAACAGGTTCCTTGGACCCTGATCATATTCATCTACCGGGGATCTATGTGCATCGCATTATCCAAGGTGAACATGAAAAACGCATCGAACAGCGCACAACGCGCCCACGGACGGAGAGTTGATCAATGGCATGGGATCGCAATCAAATGGCCGCACGCGCGGCACAAGAGCTTCAAGATGGCATGTATGTGAACCTTGGGATCGGTATTCCGACGCTTGTGTCCAATTATATCCCCGAGGGGATCACAGTCACACTGCAGTCTGAAAATGGTATGTTGGGTATGGGCCCATTCCCCTATGAAGGTGAAGAGGACCCTGATCTGATCAACGCAGGCAAGCAAACCATTACCGAACTGCCCCAAACGGCGTATTTCGACAGTGCGACATCGTTTGGGATGATCCGTGGCGGCAAAATCGCCATGGCGATTTTGGGCGCGATGGAAGTTGCAGAAAACGGTGACCTGGCAAACTGGATGATCCCTGGCAAGCTGGTCAAGGGTATGGGCGGCGCGATGGACCTTGTTGCAGGTGTGGGTCGAGTGATCGTTGTGATGGATCACACGAACAAACATGGTGAAAGCAAAGTGCTTCCTGCATGCACCTTACCCCTAACGGGAACGGCCGTTGTGGATCGCATTATCACAAACCTTGGTGTTTTGGACGTGGTCGACGGTGGATTACGCATCGTTGAATGCGCAGAGGGCGTTAGCGAAGCTGAACTCCGCGCCGCGACAGAGGCAACAATCGTCGATTAAAACTTAAGTAAGCGGCCTGTCAACTATTACCGCTGAGACAGGCCGCACCAACATTGTGGCCAAGCTATTTTGAGTTACTCTAAGTATTTTGCTTCAAGTAGTTTACCTTTGCATTTTGTAACAAAATAGTTAATGTTCGAAACTGAAATTATAATAAAAAATCGAGCCTAACCCAATGATATCATGGCATTTAAAAAACTTTGCATCAATAATTCTAACCTTTGCAACGTTTTTTACTTTGCAAAGCAATTCGAGTTGGGCGGAAATTGTGAATGTGATTCAACAGCCAAACGAGCAAACGATTGGCGTACCAATAGATAGAGCCATAGTGGTTGAAAGTGCGGTTCCATTCTCAGAACTTTCAATAGCGAACCCAGCAATCGCCGACTTTTCGACATTGTCAGACCGAACAGTTTACATATTAGGCAAGCTTGTTGGTACAACCACATTAACACTAATCGACAAAAAAGGTAATTTGATTTCAAACGTCCAAATCAAAGTCACGACTGACCTTCAAGAACTTAGGAAACGCATAAAACAAATTTTGCCAAGAGAACATATAGAAGTGCGCAGCGCAAATGATGGCATTGTATTATCTGGACGAGTAAGCAGTATCGAAGCGAGTGAAAAAGCATTCTTGTTAGCAAGTAGATATGCGCTAGGTTCTGTATCGAATCTGATCGATGTGGAAAACGTTAGCCGACGTGTGCTTATTACACAAACATATAAGATTGAGTCAAATCAAGAATTTCCAAGAAGTTTATTCAATGGGTCGCAACATGATAATTTAGTTATTATGTCATCTAATGAGCCAAATTTCATTGGTATTCTATCTATGTTTAGATCAGCCAGTCCCGAAATAGTAAGCTATAATTTACTACCCTCAAGACCTATAAAAATTTTTATCGGCAATGAAGTTAGTTACCCTCAACGCAATGGTAAAACTATAGCCATCAATAATTTCAAAAATGGTGCTGATATCTCTTTTAAAGTGCAGACAATAAATAAGCATAATGGCTCGATAAAAATGAACATTGATGTTAACCAAAATTATATTGTTAAAGATGAAGCCGTGTTTTCTGATCTTACGAAAGCTTTTAAAACTCAAGAATTCCGTTCGAGAAAAACCATAATCCTGAACGATAGTTCCTCTTTACTTCTGATCGTAGCCCCTAGCGAAATCAACCTGCAAAATAACGATCAAGAAGATGGCAACAGGGGCATTCGGTTTTTTGATCAACAAAATGAGAGCGACAAAAGTGAAATATATGCAGTTCACATTACATTGGCTGAAAATAACTGAAAGATCACTTTTGCATCATGTATAGTTTATATTGATCGATCTACTATATCTTGATAAAGTTTTATCCAACCTACTTGGTAGTAATGAACCTGTCCCCTAAATTTGCGCACTGGCTGGCATCACGAAATTGGACACTACACCCACACCAGCGTGAACTGTTGACCCATGCCTTGCGCCCTGCGCAATTGTTGATCGCTCCAACGGGTGCGGGGAAAACGCTAAGTGGGTTTTTGCCGACACTGCTGGAATTAGAGAACGGTCAACATGAAGGATTGCACACCCTTTATGTTTCACCACTGAAGGCATTGGCATCAGATATCAAACGAAACTTGCAAACGCCAATTGACGAAATGGATTTACCCATTCGGGTTGAAGATCGAACTGGCGACACATCAAATACACAAAAAAAACGCCAACGCGCAGCCCCACCGCATATATTGCTAACCACACCAGAAAGCCTTGCTTTGCTGATGTCTTATCCAGATGCCCCACAGATTTTTCAAGGTTTGCAGCGCATCGTCATTGATGAAATACATGCCCTAGCAGAAAGCAAACGAGGTGATCAGTTAATGCTCGCGCTCTCACGTTTGCAGTCGCTGTGTCCAAATTTGCGCCGCATAGGTTTGTCTGCCACGGTCGATGATCCAGACGCAATTGCCAAAACGATGGCCGCGCACCCAGATCCCTGCCCCATTTTATACGCAGACCCTGGACCAGCCCCAGATATTCAGATGCTGATCGGCGAAACGCCCCCGCCTTGGGCTGGTGCGGGTGCCGCATATTCCGTACAGATGGTTCTGGATCAAATCAAAGCCCATAAAACCACGCTGATTTTTCACAATACACGCGCACAGGCAGAAATATTTTTTCACGCACTTTGGTTGGAAAATGAAACAGGATTGCCCATTGCAATTCATCATGGGTCCTTGGATCGAGAACAACGTCATAAGGTTGAAACAGCCATGACCCAAGGCGCATTGCGTGCCGTCGTGTGTACAGGTTCACTGGATTTGGGAATTGATTGGGGAGATGTCGATTTGGTCATTCAAATCGGTGCCCCAAAAAATGTAAAACGTTTGGTTCAGCGGATTGGGCGTGCAAACCACCAATACAATGCACCCTCAAAGGCCATGATCGTACCTGCAAACCGTTTCGAAATCATCGAATGTCAGGCCGCACTAGACGCCGTTTTGGCAGGAGAACTGGATGGAGAAGCTCTGCCCGATGGTCCACTAGATGTATTATGTCAACATATTCTGTTGCTGGCTTGCGCGGGTCCCATCGATCCAAAATCTATATTTCACGAGGTACGTCGCGCAGGCGCGTATCGCGCACTAACGCGCGCTGAATTTGACGATTGTTTGGATTTTTGCGCAACAGGTGGTTATGCGTTGCGCCGATACGAACATTGGCATCGATTAAAACAACAAACTGATGGCAACTACATTCTAAGGGATCCGCGGTCAGCGGCGCGTATCCGAATGAATGCTGGCACAATTCAAGACACCGATACCCTAAAAGTGCGGATGCAACGCCAACGGGGCGGTGCGCCATTGGGTGAAGTTGAAGAAGCATTTGCCGCCACACTCACCACTGGGGACACGTTTCTAATCGGCGGGCAGGTTGTTCGGTTTGAGGGGCTACGAGAATTGGTCGTCGAGGTTTCAAGACGCGCGAACAAAGAACCCAAGATAGCAGTCTTTGGCGGAACAAAGTTCGCAACATCCACACAACTAAGCGAAAGGATATTGCATAAATTTGAACGAAGGGACTTTGAGGGATTACCGGATTACACAACAGAGTGGTTGGAGTTACAACAAACACTCTCAGTTCTGCCCAGACCTGATTCACTTTTGATTGAAACGTTTCCTCGCCATGAACGGCACCATTTGTGCGTCTTTGGATTCGCAGGGCGCAATGCCCAACAAACTCTGGGATTATTATTGACCAAACGGATGGAGGAGAAAGGGCTCGCCCCACTTGGGTTTGTGTCAACGGATTATGCCACACTCATTTGGGGATTAGACCCTGTCACGGATCCAGCATCCCTTCTGGATCCACAAAAATTGGAAGATGGATTTGAAAATTGGCTCGCTGGAAATGCCGTGATGAAACGCAGTTTTCGTGCCGTGGCCACCATCGCTGGGTTGATCGAGCGCAATTTGCCAGGGCAGCGCAAATCAGGCCGTCAGGCGACATTTTCCTCTGATATTTTATACGACACCTTGCTGAAATATGACCCAGACCACCTATTGATGCGGATTGCCCAAACCGAAGCAATGCGCGGATTGGTCGATTTTGGGCGTATAAGAAATATGTTGGATCGCGTCCAAGGGAATATTGTCCACAAGGCATTGCCACATCTTTCCCCTTTTTCAGCGCCCCTTTTCCTTGAGGCGGGACGCATTCCCGTCAAGGGTGAAGCAATTGATCGCCTTGTTGCAAATGAGGCAGCACAATTGATGGCAGAAGCTGGACTTAAAATCGACGCTTGATGCATTGCAAACTTTCTGTGCAAGTGGCGGCATGAGCGGTTATGAATTTTCTCTTTCTGGTGCAACAATGAAGGCTATGCCGTCAGGCGCTCTGTGGTGGCCAGAACGAAAATTATTATGCGTGTCTGATCTGCATCTCGGAAAATCAGAAAGGATGGCGCGTCGCGGTGGTGCGATTTTGCCGCCCTATGAAACAACCGATACCATTTTGCGGCTTGAATCCGATTTGCGTGCAACTGGCGCCAAGACGGTTGTCTGCCTAGGCGACAGCTTTGACGATCTTGAGGCGGAACGTGGTTTACCAGAAACAGAAAAATTATGGTTAACCCGACTTCAGGCTGGTCGTCGTTGGATATGGATCGCAGGCAACCATGATCCCGGCCCCGTAGAAATCGCAGGTAGCAATTTGGTTGAACTGCCTGTCCCACCCGTGGTTTTTCGTCACGAAGCGAACCACGGCAAAAGCGGTGAAATTTCTGGCCATTTTCACCCAAAGGCACGACTTAACCTACGGGGAAGCAATTATGTAAAACCTGCTTTCCTGATTGATATCGACCGGGTGATCATGCCCGCCTATGGCACCTATACAGGCGGTTTGCATGCACATAGTGAACCGCTCAGCAATCTTATGCGCCCTGATGCGATTGCCGTTCTAACAGGTAGCAAAGCGCTCGCCATTCCGATGCCTAGGGG
Source organism: uncultured Paracoccaceae bacterium (assembly GCA_965657135.1). Classification (GTDB taxonomy): domain Bacteria; phylum Pseudomonadota; class Alphaproteobacteria; order Rhodobacterales; family Rhodobacteraceae; genus HIMB11. Next base: position 51,507 of record CBFHNF010000008.1, on the reverse strand, counting down.
TAAATGAACCGCAGTTTACGTTTGGCCGTCCTTATCACATCACCAATTTCGGCTTCGGTATTGGAGCTAGATACACCCGTTTATTAACTTGGTCGATCCACATCAGAATTGATGCTGAAAACGTTGCACAACGCCTTTGACAAGCGCGCGTCTAGTTTAAAATAAAAAAGGGTCGCAAAGCGACCCTGTCCTTTTGCATTATATACGACAGGTGCAACGCGGCCCCTATTTTACAAACCGACCTTGGTTTTTACGCTGTCAGACCCTCTGGCTCGACAAGGCCGTGAATACGGCAACAGGCGGTGACGGTGTTAGCCAGTAGGCAGGCGATTGTCATTGGGCCAACGCCCCCTGGCACGGGTGTAATGGCGCCTGCAACCTCAGCGCAGGATGCGTAATCAACATCCCCAACCAGGCGCGTTCCGCCCTCTGGTTTATCAATTCGGTTGATGCCCACATCGATCACGGTTGCACCGGGTTTAATCCAGTCCCCGGGAACCATTTCAGGGCGGCCCACGGCCGCCACAACAATATCCGCACCCCGAACGACCGCAGGCAAATCCTTGGTCCGTGAATGTGCAATTGTCACTGTGCAGCTATCGCCCAACAACAGTTGCGCCATCGGTTTACCGACAATGTTTGAGCGTCCGATTACAACGGCATTCATGCCCGACAAGGACCCGTGATACTCCCGCAACATCATCAAACACCCAAGCGGCGTACACGGCACCATGGATTTTTGCCCAGTCCCCAATAGTCCCACGTTTGAAATATGAAATCCATCCACATCCTTTTCAGGGGCGATGGAGTTGATCACCAAATCTTCGTTCAGGTGTTTGGGCAAGGGCAGTTGAACCAATATCCCATGCACATCTGCGTCCGCATTCAGATCCGCAATCAGTTTCAGTAAGTCATCCTGTGATGTATCCGCATCCAATTTATGCTCATAGGAATTCATTCCCGCTTCGAGTGTTTGCTTGCCTTTCGAGCGCACATAAACTTGGCTTGCGGGATCTTCACCAACCAAAACGACCGCCAAACCGGGGGTGATCCCATTTTCTTCTTTGATGCGGTTTACGTGTTCGGCGACTTGGCCACGAACTTTGGCGGCAAAAGCCTTACCATCAATAATATGTGCGCTCATCGTTTCCTCGCAAATGGGTGCTTATTCATCTCTGAATATGAAAAGGGCGCGAATAGTTCGCGCCCCTATGTTTTTAAAACAGACCTTCGACCAGACCTTCGTCATTTAGACAAATGGTTTCTGCTGCAGGCTTGCGTGGCAGTCCAGGCATTGTCATGATCTCACCACAAACAGCGACGATGAACCCAGCGCCCGCACTTAGACGGACTTCGCGTACTGGAACGCTGTGGTTATCTGGCGCGCCGCGCAGGTTTGGATCCGTTGAAAAACTGTATTGAGTTTTTGCCATACACACTGGCAAATGACCGTATCCCTGTTCTTCCCACAGGTGCAGCTGGTCGCGGATTTTTTTATCCATTAATGCTTCGTCGGCGCGATAGATGCGTTTGCATACTGTTTGGATTTTATCCGCCAACGGCATTTCATCTGCATAAAGGGGCGCAAAGTTTGCCATGTCTGCATCCGCGATTTCGGCAACGCGTGTGGCAAGCTCTTTTGAACCCATTGAACCGTCTGCCCAATGTTTGGAAACAATCGCTTCTGCGCCTTGGCTTGCAACAAACGCTTTTACCGCTTCGATTTCTGCGTCTGTGTCTTTGACAAAATGGTTGATCGCAACAACCACGGGGACGCCGAATGATTTCAGGTTTGCGATGTGACGGCCTAGGTTTGCACACCCTGCTTTGACCGCATCAACGTTTTCCTCGCCCAGATCATTTTTCGCAACGCCACCATTCATTTTCATCGCACGCACAGTTGCGACCAACACAACCGCAGATGGAGCAAGCCCAGCCTTGCGGCATTTGATGTTCATGAATTTTTCGGCACCAAGATCGGCACCAAAACCAGCCTCGGTCACAACATAATCCGCCAATTTCAATGCAGTCTGCGTCGCGATGACAGAGTTACACCCGTGTGCGATGTTCGCAAATGGGCCACCGTGAACAAACGCGGGGTTGTTTTCCAACGTCTGCACAAGGTTTGGTTGCATCGCATCCTTAAGCAACACAGTCATTGCACCGTCTGCCTTGATGTCGCGGCAGAATACTGGGCTGCGGTCACGGCGGTATGCCACGATCATGTCGCCCAAACGTTTCTGCAGATCGGTCAAATCAGTGGCCAAACATAGGATCGCCATAACCTCAGATGCAACCGTGATGTCAAAACCAGTCTCACGTGGGAACCCGTTTGAAACGCCTCCCAAGGATGCTGTGATTTGACGCAATGCGCGGTCATTCATGTCAACAACACGACGCCATGTGACACGACGCAGATCGATGTCCAATTCATTGCCCCAATAAATGTGGTTGTCGATCATTGCCGATAGCAATGAGTGCGCCGATGTGATCGCATGAAAGTCACCTGTAAAATGCAGGTTCATTTCTTCCATCGGAACGATTTGTGCGTAGCCACCCCCAGCGGCGCCGCCCTTCATCCCAAAGTTTGGCCCCAAAGAGGCCTCGCGGATACAAATCATCGCGTTTTTGCCAATTGCGTTTAGGCCATCGCCCAACCCAACGGTTGTTGTTGTCTTACCCTCACCAGCTGGGGTTGGGTTGATCGCAGTCACAAGGATAAGTTTCCCGTTTTCACGATCTTGCAAAGAGTTAATGAACTCTTGACCAACTTTTGCTTTGTCATGCCCATAGGGCAGCAAATGCTCACTTGGGATTCCAAGTTTTGTTCCAATCTCTTGGATGGGTAGCTTATTCGCCTCGCGTGCGATTTCAATATCAGATTTGTGGCTCATTGGTGACTCCCTACTCCACTGGTGTGGCTTTTCTCGGATGGGTATACTGAGTCCTTTTTTGAATGCGACCTGCATTTCCGACATTTCCCGAACAAACTGCGGCGAGATGGCACACTTTGGTTTCTGATGGGAAACGCAGCGTTGCGTTGGTCAACTTTGCAGCGACCAGGCTCTTTGATCGGGAATATGCAGACGCAGTTGGTCACCGATGCTTAATTTTCCCTCACGTTCGACACAGGCGGTCACCCCCCGTTTCCCCTGTGCCGCGGCCTTGAACCCCTTGGCTTGATCTGGATGCAGCACTTTTATCTCGGCAACGGGCAAGTGGCAGGGCCGGTTCTGCATATCAATGGCAAGCGTTGTCCCAGTTGCGTTCTGCAGCCGGCTAGACGGCGGAATATGTGAAAAATCAGGAATACCGCGAATAACAACATTGGCCCCGATCATAGAAGGGTCCAAATCTGGTATCTGCATCAATTGTGCGATCTCTGCCAGTTCTTCCTCGCTTACAATCGATAACTGGCGCACGTTTCGAATATCTGTTCCACGCGGATGCTGCGACAGGACACGTGAGCAAGACGGACGCGTCATACCCCCATGAATTTCGCCGACAGGCCCTGCAAAACTCAGATCGAGTGATTTACTTGAGGTTGAGCACAAACCGGCGTCGCGGTCGGTGACAGACCCCAGCCAAACGATCTGTCCATAATAATCCGTGGGCTTTAATGCTGGCATGTCAATCACTCCATAATGTGGTTTCAGATCGCTTGGCCTGATCCTGATCGTATGTCGGGCCACCCAAATTCCCAAGGCTCGCTTCTTTCAAAAAATCGCCAGCGGTGGGTAAATCCGCAGGACGAGATTGCGACCACAAGCCAGACCGCAATAAAGCGCGGGAACATTGCGAATATATTTCCACCACTTTGATCACGATGACCGTCTTGGGGATATGTCCCTGTTTTTCGAACAATCTTCGCAATTTTTCATCAGCACTTAGGCGGGCGACACCGTTGACCCGTACCGCAAAATTATCCCCACCAATCAAAAATAACAGAGACACGCGCCCGTCCTCGACAATATTGCGTAGACTGTCCAAACGGTTGTTTCCACGCCAATCGGGCATTGCCATTGTATGTTCATTAAGCGCAATGACCGTGGATCCATCATCGCCGCGCGGACTGCCATCTGTTCCCGCAGAGCCAACCGTTGTCAGGACACAAAAACGCGCGGATGATATCCATTGCCAATATTTCGGTGTGATCCGATCCACAACTTTCCTAAGTGAGGCAGAGGACGCTTCATCATAAAGTTCCTGAAGCCCGTCCAGAGTTTGAACATATTCAATCGAATTTAAATCCAGCATCGCGCATCAATTCCTTTGAACGCGTTTCAACCACGTCCTCTAGGCGCGACATAAACGCATCTTTGTCTAATCCCGGTTCAATCGGATCAAGAAATTCAATGACCGCTGTTCCCGGCTTTTTTAAAATACCATAGCGCGGCCAAAACACACCAACATTGCAGGCCACTGGATAACACCTTTGCCCCAATTCGGAATATAAAACCGCACTGCCAACTTTATAGGGTTTGTAATCATCTGGTGCAACACGTGTACCTTGGGGGTAAATAACCAGCTGACCACCTGGAACCTTACCGCTTTTGACACCATCCATCATTTGTTTAATCGCTTCAGATCTCTTGCCGCGTTCCACGGGTACCGATCCTGTCAAGCGTCCAAACCATCCTAAAACAGGAACATAGCGCAATGACGCTTTCATTATGTATTTTGGCTGTGGGATTTGTGAGGCGATCATCAAAACATCCAAAAAACTTTGGTGCTTTGCGGCAACCAGCGCCTCTTGCGTCGGCGGTGTTCCGCGAAACTCTGTTTTCAACCCGATCATCCAACCTGCTGTCCACATCACCCATCTGCAATAAGAATGCACCGTTGAGTAGACATATTTTTGTTTCCACATTGCCAGTGGCAACATGCCAATTCCAATGACAGCCATCATCACATACATCTGCACCGTAAAGATCAAAGAGCGGATCCATTGAAACATATTAAGTTAATCCTTTTAAAACGCGATTGGCGGCATATCTGGTCGCACTAAAGGCGACTGAAGAAAGAATGGGGGGAATGAGAACAAGCCACATCCACTCGGCTCCACTTAATCGCAGGCCAGTTAAAATTGCAGCCTGGCTGTTATCACCCGGAAACAGAGCAACGACACCAGCCCCAATCACAGTCCCCACAACCGCACCCGCAAATGTGCGAAATGCAAAACGGCGGACAAAGGCTGCTTCGATATATGCATCGGTCGCGCCGATCAAACGCAGTACAGCAATCACCTGAGCATTCGCAGCCAACGCCGCACGCGTTGCCAAAATTATCATCGCCCCACTGGTCAATCCGATTAACCCAATCGCAATCACCCCAAGCAGTGTTAACCAATTCGCCGCCTGTACCAATGGTCGTCGCCAACGCACATGATCGTCTAGTACCGCACTCGGCAGCTCACCACTTAGGCGCAAACGCAAGCCTTGTGGGTCAAAACCATCAGGTGTTTGCGTAATTTCAATCAAACGTGGCAACGGCAGTTGATCGAACGGGACATCCACCCCCAACCATGGGGCAAGAAGGTCTGCTTGTTCATCAATCGTTAATGCGCGCGCCACGGAAACACCTGGCGTCGCCTCTAAAATCTCGATTGCGCGAGCCACTTGAGCATCCATTTGTTCAGCAGGCGCAGAAACGCGCAAAGTCGCAGATTGTTCAAGGGCCGCCGACCAATCCTGCGCCAATCGATACGATGCCAGTGAAAGCGATAGCGCAAATACCACCAAAAATGCCATCGCAGCCGCAGTCAAACTGGTCAGAGTCGATGTATATCCGCTCGCTGGCACGACACGATCACGGTGCAAATCACCCACAAACAGCGCGACAATTGCCGATAGCAGCGCCTTCATAGATTCGCCCCCGCAAGCTGAAGACGCTTGTTTGCGATCCGCAAAACGCGGGCCTGAACCTGTGTTTTTGCGGATCGGATCAAACTTAGGTCATGGCTGGCAATCACAACTGTTTTACCCATTCGGTTCAATTCCAACAATAGACGCAACAGACGCTCGGACATTTCCCAATCCACATTCCCTGTCGGCTCATCCGCTAAAACAATGTCAGGGGACATAATAATTGCGCGGGCCAGTGCCGCACGTTGTCGTTCACCGCCTGATAATTCTGGCGGCAATGCATCTGCACGATGGCTCAGACCCACCCAGGCAAGCAATTCTTTTAAATTGGTGGTATCGTCCCAATTGTCCTGTCCCGCAACTGACAGCGGCAGCGCGATGTTATCAGCGACACTGAGATGATCGATAAATTGACAGTCCTGATGCACGACCCCAATGCGACGACGCACCAGCGCGATGTCATTGCGATCCATCGTTTGGACATCCTGACCAAACAATTTCAATGCCCCCGATGTTGGTCGCAAAGCAGCGTAACACATTTTTAAAAATGTGGTTTTACCCGCACCAGAAGGCCCGGTTAGAAAATAAAATGCACCCGGCGTGATCGTAAGTGACATATCAGACAGCAGCTCGCCGCCACCATAACTATAGGCCACCGCATCTAATTCTATCACATCTTCCCCACTTTTTGGTGTTATCCTCTGTTGTGCCTGAGCACCGCACAGGATGCAATCAGACAATTATTTCCCTTTAGCACTTTTCTGATGTAACTGATATTCATAGAATAATAGACAGGCATGCAAGAGAAGAGCTTGAATTAGGGGATGAAATGCGACTGATCTGCCCAAATTGTTCGGCCCAGTACGAAGTGCCGGCGGATGTCATTCCAGCCGAGGGTCGTGATGTACAATGTTCTAATTGTCAGGAAACATGGTTCCAGCCACATCCAGAGACAGAACAAGAAAAAAGTGTTGCACAAACGCTAAAGGATCATTTTGCGCAAACAGAGCCCGATACACCAGCTTTAGTTCCAGAACCAAGCAGCGTGGAAGAGCCCGAAGAAATCGAAGACGAATTTGAACGCGCCCTAAGTCAAGAATTGGATCAGATAGAGGACATCGAGAGTGACATTACACCACCCCAAGCACCCTCGATAACGCACGAGCGAAAAAAGCGGGAAATTGACCCGACGGTTGCTGATATCCTGAGAGAAGAGGCCCAACGCGAACGCGAACAGCGCGCGGCAGAAACATTCGAACGCCAAGACGAATTCGCCTTGGACGTGAAACAGCCGACATCCGAGGCAACACCACAAAAATCTGGTTACATTGATCCAAAGCTGGATGAGCTTGGCGCGCTATATAAAGAAACTGCATCAGATGCGCCCGCATCACGGCGCGATCTATTGCCTGATATCGAGGAAATAAATTCGACCCTGCGTCGCGATAAAAAAACGGCACAGGCCATTGATCCAGACGCAAAAGCAAAAAGAAATGCATCAGGAAAATCAGGGTTTCGTACAGCCATAATCCTGTTGCTGTTGGCCGTTCTCATCTATGCCTATGCAGATGTGATAGGCGCACAAATTCCACAAATCTCATCATATCTAGAGGCATATGTCGCGCAAATAAACCAAGTAAGAGAAATTTTAACAGACCAAACTTCTGGGTTTATGACATGGCTAAATGCGCAAGCCGAGCAAGCGCGCGCACGCAACGGTTAGAACAAATCCAACAAACGTTTTAGGTAATCACGTTCATTTTCGCTACGCTTGCGTTCGCCAGCGCGACGACGAATTTCTTCTAACAACTCGGCCGCTTGCGCCTCTGGGTCTTGACCATCGCGACGTGCCTCTGCCGTACCGGATGATCCATCACCACCCTGCGGACGCCCTAATGGATCGCGACCCTGGCCATTTTGTTGATCACCATTTTCCTCTGCAGAATCGGCACTTTCTGCACGTTGGGCTTCGTTTATGTCTCTAATGCCTTGTCGTAAGGCATCCATTGCTTGGGCCTGCTGATCGACTGCGCCGTCCAAATCACCGTTTTCCAATGCTTCTTCTGCGCGTCGCATGGCACGTTCGGCTTGTTCCAACGAACGCTGAGCATCCTCACCCTCATCTCCAAACTGGCCCTCAATATCTGAGCGTTCGTTTTCTAATCGATCGCGCAATTGGCGCTGACGCTCAGAGAGCTGCTCTGAATTTTGCTGACCATCCCCCTGCTGTTCATCTGGATTGGAGAACTGGTCCTGCAGATCGTTGAATGCGTCATCTGATAAATCTTGCTGATCTTGCAAAATATCAGCCAAGCCTTGTTGGCTACTCTGGCCTCCCTCGCCCTCTGCACTATTCTCGCTTAGCCGCAGATTTTCCATCATCTGCTGCAACTCTTCTAATGCCTGTTGGGCTTCGGCCATACGGCCCTGCTCCATCAGTTCTTGGATACGATCCATCATCGCCTGGATGTCGGCCATGTCCATACGCATTTGCTCACCGGGTGTGGATTGCTGGAACTCATCCTGACCTGCGCGCTCACTCTGTTGACGTAATTGACGCATATAGTTTTCGTTCGCCTTTTTCAGCTCTTGCATAAGGCGTTCGATTTCCTGCTGTGATGCGCCATTTTTCATCGCTTGGCTCAATCTTTCTTGAGCCTCGCGCATACGCTGCAGCGCATCTTCAACATCACCCTCTTCGATCGATATCGCAAGCGACCAAAGCTCTTCGCTGATGTCTGGCAATTTAGTCTTTATTACTCCGGCATCGCGAGCCTCTTCTATCCGCGCTAGAATATCTGAGAATGTGGTTAAATCCGCTTCATCCCGAAATGCGGTATCTGGACGGTATCGCACCATCCGCATCATTCGCACCACACGATCGACATTTTCGACCGACCACAACAAATCACGTCGCATTTCAATGATGGATGACGCAAGAGGATCAAAAAACCGTCTACCGGGCAAATCTAATCTTAAGGCGGCTGAATTGCCCGATTGCCCCGCCGCATCCTGTGCGGACATAGTCAGCACAACAGGCATGTGTGCCCAAGGCTCTTTTGAAAAATCTATCTGCCAAATCTCGGCAAAATCTTTTCTAGATCCTGCAATCGGCAATGGTATTTCAAATTCGATATCGTCCATTTTGTCTGGCGCAACTGCCAAACCATATCTGCGATCTAACTTGGCAAGATCGAGCAAAACCTGCGCCTTAATGCCGGTAACACCATAATCGTCCACAACCCGATATCCCAGTTTCGACACGCCAAAGAAATCTGTGTTGAATGCATCGTTCAGTGTCACAGTTGGACTTGCATCTTGTCGCAAGACCACTGACCATGATTGTTCATCGTTACCCGTAATTGCAATTTCACCTGCTTGCGTAACGCTGAATTCTTGTTTTTGATCTGTCGCAGCAGGAATATTTTGAACACGACGAGAAACGGTTTCGTTCAGCAAATGATCGCCTATCGCACCATAAAAATGCACCAAGACACGCGATCCTTCCAAAAGAGCAAGCTCATCCTGATAAACCAAGTCATTTAAATAAAGCTGCGGCAAACCCGTATAGTCAGGTGGGGTAATCCATCCTTCCCATGTGATCGCGTTTTGCATCTGCATCGCTTGGGCTGGCGAAACAGCAAGTTCGGCGACCCGCGACAGGGATCCAAACATCACACCCAATGTCGCAAACAGCAGCGCGATATATCGCAGTCCAAAGGGATCCATCCGAGATAATCTAAAATCAATGGGTTGTGGCGTAGCCATCTGCGCCTCGTTACGCATCTGGTCCATATGAACAGCCCACAAATTTCTGGCGTCTTGGTGATCGGAACCAACGTAGCCTGTTTCACGCAGGACAGAAATCGGATGATTACGCAATGCCTGGTCCACTTTGCGTTCGGCGTCAATCATTTTTGGAAACGCTAAAAATCGCAACGCCCGATACGTGGCCCAACAAGTTGCAACACCCAAAAGCAGGACAACGATCCAAATTGTTTCAATCGAAAGCGAATCTAAGATACCTAGAAAATAGAAACCAAAACTTGCCAGCACGATAGAATACAGTGGCCAGAATGCACGCATTAGACCCTGCGCAACCAATGCTGCATAGGTTAACCAGATCGCCCGGCGCGCGCGTGGCGCATCACGTAGATGTTCAAATCCTAACAGAGATACCTCCGACCCTGAGTACTGGCACTATAGCCATTCAGGGATGGTATCGCGATTAATCATTTCGTCAAATGATGGACGTGGGCGGATCACCGCGAATTCAGATCCATTCACCAAAACCTCTGGTATCAATGGTCGTGTGTTATACTCGCTCGACATTACAGCGCCATAGGCACCTGCGGAACGAAATGCCACCAAATCCCCGGCCGACATTTGGGCCATTTCACGACCCTTGGCAAAGGTATCGCCCGACTCGCAAACGGGGCCAACGACGTCATAGGTCTCACGTTCTTCGCCTGCTTGGGGCTCGATAATCGGATCAATGTCGTGATGTGCTTCGTACATTGCAGGACGGATCAAATCATTCATTGCCGCATCAAGAATAAGGAATTTGCGATCCTCGCCCTCTTTGACATAGATGACTTGTGATACCAAAAGGCCTGCATTTCCAGCGATCAGACGGCCAGGTTCGATTTCAATCTCACACTCCAAATGCCCCAAAACCCGTTTCACCATCGCACCATAATCCGAGGGCAAGGGTGGAGATTCGTTTGAACGTGTATATGGAATGCCCAATCCACCGCCCAAATCCAGTCGACGAATATTATGGCCGTCTGCCCGAAGACTTTCGGTTAATTCTGCAACCTTTTGATAGGCCATTTCAAACGGTTCTAGTTGTGTTAATTGACTGCCGATGTGAACGTCAATTCCGATGACATCAATCCCAGGCAACGCAGCGGCCTGCGCATAAACTTCGCGAGCCCGCGAAATGGGTATCCCAAATTTATTTTCCGATTTTCCAGTTGCGATTTTCGCATGGGTTTTGGCATCGACATCTGGGTTCACACGAATTGTGATTGGTGCCTGAACATCCATTTCTTGGGTAAGTTCAGACAACACAACCATTTCTGGTTCGCTTTCTACGTTGAACTGGCGAATACCACCACTTAGGGCCATGCGCATTTCATCGCGTGTTTTGCCGACACCTGAAAACACGATGCGATCACCCGGCACCCCAGCCGCGCGTGCACGTGCATATTCCCCCCCAGAAACAACGTCCATCCCTGCACCCAGCTGCGCAAGAGTCTTCAAAATGGCTTGGTTAGAAGCCGCCTTCATCGCATAGCAAACGAGGTGATCCAGACCATCCAGCGCATCGTCAATTAATTGAAAATGACGTGTTAAAGTTGCGGTTGAATACACATAAAAAGGCGCTCCTACCGCGGCCACGATATCCGGAATGGCCACATCTTCGGCATGTAAAACACCATTCTTATACAAAAAATGATCCATGTAATCCCAACCTAGTTCGTTCCAAAGCGATTATAGAACCGCGCGAATGCGTTCAATCGCACGCAGAATGTTTTCTTTGCTGTTTGCATAAGAAAATCTAATAAAACCTTCACCTTGAGCACCAAAGCTGGTTCCTGCAATCGTTGCAACCCCTGCCTTATCAAGGAATAAATCCTGCGCCTGCGCCGCAGATAAGCCCGTCTGGGTGATGTTTGGAAACGCATAAAACGCGCCAGCTGCATCTGTGCATGTGACACCAGGCAAATCATTAAGTGCAGCCACAATTGCTTTTCTGCGATCATCAAATTGTGCAACCATTTCGAAAACGGCGTCCTGCGGACCTGTTAATGCTGCCAATCCAGCGAATTGAGCCGACGCATTAACACAAGAGTGATCGTTGATGCACAACCGTGTCACGGGTTCCACCATTGCGTCAGGCCAAACGGCAAACCCCATGCGCCATCCTGTCATTGCGTATGTTTTTGACCAACCGTCTAAAACGATCAAGCGATCGCATATTTCAGGATAATTCAGTAAACTTACGTGTTCACGACCATCATAGAGCATCTGTGAATAGATCTCGTCAGACAAAATTGCCACCTTCGGGTGTTTTGCCAAACCCGCGACCAATTTATCAATTTCAGCCTTGGGCGTAACGCCACCCGTCGGATTAGCTGGTGAATTTATAATAATAAGGCGCGTTTTATCCGTGATCTGCGACAATACGGTTTCTGCATCAAATGCAAACGCATTTTCTTCTGTCAACGCGATTGGCACAGGTGTCGCGCCAGAGTATTTGATAACGGATTCATAAATCGGGAACCCCGGATTTGGGTACATGATTTCCGCACCCTCTTCCCCAAACATCAAAATAGCAAAAAACATGGTAGGTTTGCCGCCAGGCACAACGACGACATTGTCTGGGCTCACCTTGGCGCCGTGACGTTTTTCCAAATCGGCAGCGACGGCGTCGCGCAGTATGGGCAGTCCATTTGCAGGAGTATAGCCATGATGTCCGTCCGCTAACGCTTTGATGCCTGCCTGGACAATGTGTTCTGGAGTTCGAAAATCTGGCTGACCAATACCTAGATTAATGATGTCCTGACCACTTGCCGCCAATTGCTGCGCACGGGCCAATACGGTGAACGCAGATTCCGTACCTAGGCGTGAAATCCCCTTTGCAAATTGTAGTTCAGTCATTTTATTGTTCCGTTCCATTCAAATCTTTGAGTGACCGCCGCCTTAGTTTGCGTCGCGCGTTTCTTCTGTTTCAAGATAAGGCGCACCATCCGCACCACAAGAGCAAACTGTCCAAACAAGACACAGGCAAAGGATTGCGCGCTTCATAATTGATCACGCCAACGCTGAATTTGCACCAAGACTTGCGCTGGTGCAGTTCCGCCATATGAAATACGTGATGCGACCGAGGCCTCAACCGAAAGAACATTGTACACATCCTCATTGATTTCAGCGTGTACAGAATGCATTTGCTCAAGGCTAAGTTCCGCCAATTCACACCCCGCCTGTTCGGCCATCGCAACCAATGATCCAGTCACATGATGGGCATCGCGGAACGGCATGTTCAACGCACGAACCAACCAATCCGCCAAATCCGTCGCAGTAGAAAAGCCTGATCCAGCGGCCTCTGCCAACACTGCACGGTTTGCAGTCATGTCCTTCACCATCCCCTCCATCGCGGCCAGTGCCAACATGAGATTATCGGCGGCATCAAACACCTGTTCTTTGTCCTCTTGCATATCCTTGGAGTAAGTCAAAGACAGGCCCTTCATCACCATCATCAAGGCGACATTGGCCCCAAAAATACGTCCAATTTTCGCGCGTATGAGCTCTGCCGCGTCTGGGTTTTTCTTTTGCGGCATAATGGATGATCCAGTCGAAAACCGATCAGACAGAGTCACAAAACGGAACTGCGCAGATGACCATATAACCAATTCTTCGGCAAACCGGCTCAGGTGCATGGCGCAAATCGAGGCAACAGATAAAAATTCAAGTGCAAAATCACGATCACTGACAGCGTCAAGTGAATTTGAAGTAGGACGCGCAAAACCCAACTCTGCGGATGTCATGTGACGATCTATTGGAAAGGATGTTCCCGCCAACGCAGCAGAACCCAATGGGCATTCATTCATCCGCGCGCGCGCATCGCGCAATCGGCTGAGATCGCGCCCCAACATTTCGACATAAGCCAGCATGTGATGTCCCCAGGTGACAGGTTGTGCCGTTTGCAGATGGGTGAATCCGGGCATCACCCAATCATACCCGGTTGCAGCCTGATCCAAAAAAGCACGGATCAATGCCATGATTGCGCCATCTAGTGCATCGTATTGATCCCGAACCCACAAGCGAAAATCCGTCGCCACCTGATCATTTCGTGAACGCGCAGTGTGCAAACGACCTGCAGGCTCACCGATCAGAGCTTTCAATCGCGCTTCCACATTCATGTGGATGTCTTCTAATGCTGCAGAAAATTCAAATTTTCCTGCCTCAATTTCTGACAATACCGTGAGTAGCCCTTCCCGAATAGCCTCAGCTTCGCTATCTGTTATAATACCCTGTGCCGCAAGCATTGCTGCGTGGGCTCTTGAACCTTGAATGTCTTGGGACGCCATACGCTGGTCAAAACCGATTGATGCATTAATTGCTTCCATGATCGCATCAGGACCAGAGGCAAAGCGGCCACCCCACATTTGGTTTGAGGATGAATCAGACATGTTGACGCCTTTCGGAGGATTTATGAAATTTCTACGCTCGCTGCTTCTTTATACGGCCTTGGGTCTGGGTGCAAATACCGCTTTTGCGATTGAAACGTCAGAACTCGAAGACTTGAAAATGGGTGATATGCGAAAACTGGCGTGGGCATCACCAAACACGCCTATCAGTTCGATCTCATATTACGATGGTGATGGGCAGGAAACAAATTTATCACAATACCAAGGTAAAACACTGGTCCTGAATTTTTGGGCGACTTGGTGTGCCCCTTGTCGCAAGGAAATGCCAAGCCTTTCTGAACTCCAAAAACAATTAGGTGATGATACCTTTACGGTCGTTACAATCGCAACCATGCGTAATAGCCCAAAGTCTATTCAAGAATTTTTTGACAAGATTGATGTGGAAAACCTGTCACAATATAATGATCCTAAGGGTGCGTTATCGCGATCAATGGGCGTGCTGGGCCTGCCCACGACATTGATTGTTTCGAAATCCGGCCACGAAATAGGTCGCCTGCTCGGGGATACTGATTGGGCATCAGCCGAAGCAATTGAATTAATGTCGGCCATCAAAGCAGCCGACAAACGCGATTAAAATCGACTGAGCAGGCGGATAGAACCCAGCATCTGTTCGTCTTCTTGGCCTTCGAATTCTTTGCCCATTAGAGTCAATCCACCAAACACGGACCACGACCCGCGTTTGAATGTCATACCCATTCTGGTTCGATTGCGCGTTTCAACATGACTCACCCCAGCGGAGCGAGGCAAAAGCCGCGATTTTTGCACATCGGTAATGTCATAACCAAGTGAAAATAATATGCCCCGATCTTGATTCTGCTCTACTTCCAAAGGATAGCGGTGCCCAGTCACCGGATCGCGCGACATTGCAAGAGTTGCATCCAGAGCGCCAAAATAGACATCCAACCCAACGCCTCGCCCATTGATTTTTCAACCGCAACCACCTTGGAAATTGCATCGCTTTCTATCGTGTTGGACAACTGCACGTAGGACATTACGCCCACACTCATGACAGAAATCTTCTTCATCGCAGCAAAAAGCGCCGGAAGCTTTTTAGCGATGGATATATTTTTCAGTATTTCGCGAACCTTTCGAATGATCGATTGTTCGAATCACTTCAACAATGGCAAAAACCATGCCGATTGCAGGCAATTAAAACTCTTCAGGCTTGCTAGCGACGATGATTGAAATTGTTTTACCTAAATCTACGATCAAACCCTTGAAAATCTGGATTATCCCAAAAACAAGGTTTTGAAGGCAATATTATTGTTAAGCAGGTCTTCATAACTGCCAAATCCAGCTATCGTGCCTTGATCCAAAAACAGAACACGATTGACGTACTCCAAAGTGGCCGGGCGATGCGTGATAAATAACACGGTGGCCGTGTTAGTGTGTTGCACCAAATTTGCCATGATGCGTCGTTCATTTTCAACATCCAAAGCACTGGTGGCTTCGTCAAAAACATAAAGTTTTGCTTCTTTGATCATGGCACGCGCAATACCAACACGTTGTTTTTGCCCGCCCGACAGGTTCGCACCATTTGCACCAACAATCGTATCCAAGCCATCAGGCAAATCACGCAACGCTATATCCAGTGCCGCGCGCTCTGCTGCGCGTTCAATCTCTGCTTCGCTTGCATTTGGATGACCATCACGGATATTATCGCGAATTGTTCCGTCAAACAAGAACACTTCCTGCGAAATCAGTGCAATCGTATCCTTTAAATCCGCACGCTTGATGGATCGTAAATCATGCCCACCAAATGTTATGTAACCCTCAGTCGGGTCATAAAACCGCATAATCAAATCGATCAGCGTGGATTTGCCGGCACCAGAGCGCCCGACGACACCCAAAATTTCACCCTCAGGGATTTCAAGAGAAATGCCGGATAAAGCGTGTGTTGACCCATCATATGAAAAACCAACATTCGTCAATGTGAGGCCCGAGGAAATGTCAGATTTAGAAATTGTTCCATCCTCGATCAGGGCTGTCGGTGCATCCAAAATATCATACATGTTTCCCGTCTGAACTAAGGATCGTTGTAATTCGACCCAATATTTGGATACCTTTTCAGCAGGCTGGTAGGCCATCAAAAATGCCGTTATGAAGGCTGTGAATTCACCAGGGGTTTTGCCATGTGTGATTGTCTGCCATGCGGCGTACACAACAAATGCGCCGATCACCAATCCGCCTAAGAATTCCATGATAGGCACTGTTGCAGCACTGACCCGCGCGATTGAAAATATGCGATTTTCCAATCGATCAACCGACGCATCAAACCGATCGATCGACTTTTGTTCTAACGCGTAGCTTTTGACGGTTTTAATCCCTGCAAATGCCTCTGAACCGATTGAAAAATATTCACCAGACAGTGTTGCTTCTTCTGCTGCTACTGCCCTAATTTTGTTTGATAGAAAGGACACAAGCCCCAAGATCAGCGGCAAAATCAGCAAGCAAAATAATGTCATCCACGCATCTTGATACAACATTACCCCAAACAGGGCGAGCATCGTCAAAGTTTCTGTCAACAAACGGTTTGTCATGGTAACAAACGCAGTGCCCGCTGCCATTCCATACAAGCGAATTTTAGCCATTAAATCCGATGCATGCCCTCCGACAAAATAGGCCACATCATTATGTATCATACGCGAAAAAATACGTTTTTGCATTTCGACAGAAACGGAGCGCGTCAACAGAATTTGCACGACGGTATTGGCGTATTGAAAAACGCTTTTCCCAAGCGAGACCGCAATAACAATCAGTGCGACTCGGATGGCCGCATCCGTGTTTTCGGCGACAAAGACGTCGTTCACGATCAATCTGGTAGAGGCCGCCAGTCCAGCGGTAAAGGCTGACACACCTAACAGGAAGAAAATTGATAAACCCAAAAACTTCCATCGCTTCGACAAGGTGTCGCGCAATAAGCGTCGCCCGCTTTTCACCGAATAACCACCATTGGGCTGCTGTGTCACGTTCATCTTTTCTCTTTCAAATCTTCGGGCCTAAATAGGGTTGGACTGCGCCGATAGCAAGTATTTCAGCGCACCTAAGCGGTTCTTGGCCTTGCTCTTGTGCAAAAGCTGAGGCATCACAGAAGTGTGACAAGGGAAAGAACACATCAATGTCATTTCGTTATTTTGTGATTGGATCAGGATCAATTGGTCGCCGACATGCGGATAACCTTGCCCTATTAGGTGCTGAGGTAACCCATCATCCTTGGCGTGGTATAAATTTGGATCACGTGTTGGCCGATATAACTGCCTGTAACGGTCAAGCCGGTGTTGTGATCGCTACAGCAACTCAAGTTCGCATGCCACTGATCACCCAATGTGCGGCCGCGGGTGCAGCACTTTATATTGAAAAACCAATCGCATATCGAACATCTGATGTTGCCAAAATTTTTGACTTGCCGACTGCGACACAAGAACGATCTGTTGCAGGTTTCATGATGCGTTATCACCCAATGGTGCGGCGTTTGCTGTCCAAACAAATTTCGAATGTATTTCGCGCAACCTTTGAAATTGGGCACGATGTTATGCAATGGCGGGACAATTGGACATTTCGCGATAGTTATGCCGCTGATGTCGAAGGCGGTGGTGTGCTGCTGGATCTATGTCACGAGATTGACCTTGCCTTTCTGTTGTGCGGGGCGGCCCCGCTGAAATCCGTGTCATCGATAGAACATCCAGATTTTCCAAAGGTGGATATTGCAACCTGTCTGGATTTTGCATCACACGACGGGCGTAATATCCGCGTTGCGATGGATTATCTTGCCCCATCACTGATCCGCCGCGGTCATCTTGTGGGGTTAGATCAGGAAATGACCTATGACATTGCACAAAACGTTTTTACCCAAGCTTCAAAAACTGACCGTTGCGTAGAAAGCCTCCCCCATGAACGAAATGAAATGTTCTTGGAATTCATGACAGATTTCATGGCACTGGCAGAGGGCCACCGCCCAAAAAACCCCTACATTCCGCGACTGGACACAGTTAAAGATGTCTGCCATGTGATTGCGCAGGCATGGGAAATGCGCGCATTCACAGGACAACTCAGGGCGAAACTGACATGATACTAGGCCACATAGGCGCACGAAAAGGCAGCAAGGGTGTTGTCGGCAAAAACTTTCGCCCGATTGCGGGCAAACCCCTGATCGATTGGTCACTAGATCAACTTTTTCGCAATAATAATATCGATGCAGTGGTTGTATCAACCGATGACCCAGAAGTGTACGAACACGGACTTAAGCGCGGCGCACTGGATATTGGTCTACGTCCCGAAAAATTGGCCACCGATGGGGCGTCCAAATGGAATGTCTGGCAACATTCATTAGAGGCATCTGAACAAAAGTTGGGGCCGATTTCCGCATTCTTGGATTTGGATTGTACGTCCCCGTTGCGCGAAGATGCCGACATAGACAATGCCCTGGCATTGTTCGAACAAAAAAAACCCGACATGGTTATGTCCTGTTGTGATGCACGTAAGAACCCATATTTCAACTTGGTGGAAGTCAGTGAAACAGGTTCATTACAAGTTTCCAAACCTCTTCCAGGAAATGTTGTTGCACGCCAGCAGGCTCCAACAGTCTATGAACACGCTGCATCAACCTATGTTGTTGCGCCACATTATTTACGCGCGGCTGGTTTTTTATATGAAGGGCATGTCATACCTTATGTCATGCCAACAGAACGATGCCTGGATATCGATACCGAATTCGATTTTAAAATTGTCGAATTTTTACTGAAGGAAAAATATCAATGAGCCTGTCCCTAAGCGATAAAACAATCTTCATCACTGGATCTGGTGGTGTATTGGGAACAGCCTATGTGGACACCTTGCTTGAAAGCGGTGCCACTGTCATCGCATCCGATTTGCCCGGCCATCGCGCAGACACGATGAAAGAACGATTTGGATCGCATGCAAAGTTTGCCTATTACGATTTGGATGTTAGCAATGAACAAGAAATCGAAGCCATTTTTAAAATAATTCAGGCAGACGGTCTATACCCAAACGTCGTCTTAAATAACGCAGCAATTACAGGTGAATTGCTTATGGGCGCGGGTAAATCGTTTCCAGATTTTGCAAATACCTCGGTTGAAGATTGGGAAAAAACAATGCGGGTCAATTTGACCGGTGCGTTTATGATCGCACGTCAAATGGATCGTGATGTCGTTGGAAAATATCCAGCACAGTTGATCAATGTTGCCTCTATGTATGCCCTGAACGGCCCGCATCACCCAATTTATCAAGGTATGCCGTTTCAATCCTTTTCCGCCTATTCCGCGACCAAGGCCGGTATTCACGGCCTCACACTGTGGTTGGCAGGGTATTGGGCAAAACGGGATTGCACAGTAAACACAATCGCGCCTGGTGCAGTTTTCAATGGTCATTCCGATGAGTTTCAAAAACGTGTCGGTGAATTGATCATGAACGGTCGTATGGCAGACCCCCAAGAAATTGCCAACGTCATGATGTTCCTATGTTCGGAAAACGCGCGCTACATGACTGGGCAAATCGTGAATGTCGATGGCGGCTTTAGCGGTTGGTGAATCGTCGCGTCGCAAACATTTTGGTCAATGCATCGGGATCATATTCCTGTTCAACCCAGTCTTGAAAACCGATTGCACCTTTTTCTAGGCGCGCCTCGTACAGATCCAAAAACATGTCCAAGATCCCCGTTTTTGTCCACTTGAAATGAATGAACCTGATACTCAGCATTTTTTTTGCCTCTGCCACAGATTTACCTTCGATCGCGATTAGATAAATTGCGCTTGCAAGACCTGCGCGGTCAGCACCAGATTTACAATGCATTAAAAATGGTCGCTCGATAAAGGTGAATTTTTCCATTAGCAAACGGATACGATCTGCTGTTGGGGCTTCTCGTGCACCAAACGGGGCAAAATGCAATGTTATACCGTGGCGCGCACATGCGTCGCGCTCAAGTGCATTAAAGGGCCCATCAAAGTCACCGCGCAGCGATAGTATAGTATCAATACCTTGACGTTTTAGTCGGCGAATGCGCGCTTCAGTTGGGTAATTCGATCTATGAACACCTGGTGCAATTTCCGTTTTGTTCCAATAGAGCGCACGAAACATTCCGTGATCCATCACAAACACGTTCGCTTCATATTTTAGGCGCTGCCAATAACTGGTTATGCGCATATTAAACGTATCGTCCATTTATTCATTGGTTCCGTAAAACCCCTTCCAACGTCGGTGTGTCCAAAGCCATTGATGCAGGTTCTCACGGACATGTTTTTCGAGTAAATCATTGATCTGCTGCGTCATTTTAATTGGGTCAGTATGCGCAATCGGGGCCTCCATGACACCAGTGTGTGTGATCCCATCAGAATTGCGGTGGGCAAAACAAGGGATAAGAACAGCATTATGTTTCACAGCCATTTTTGCCGCAGAGACAGGTGTGTTACACATCCGCCCCATAAACGGGATTTTTTCGCCCGTTCTCATCGCCTGATCCATCATCAGGGCTATCGTTTCACAGCGACGCAAGGCCTTGATCATTTGTCCCATACCGTTTGCATCATTTGGGAATAGGGGCGCACCTATGCGTGAAATCGTATCGACGTATTCTTGGTCGAAATAGGGGTTTTTCATGGGTTTATAAAGGCTACCAATCGGATAGCCTTCACGCACCAGTTTCCCACGGATCGCGTCATAATTTCCAATATGTCCAGCCACCAAGATGACGGGTTGGCCATTTGCACGTGCGATTTTGAAAGCCTCATATCCTTCACCAGTTAATGGACATTGATCAATGATGCGCAAAAAATCATCTGGAAAAAACAGCTCGGTCAATGTGCGCCCGATGTTATTTGGCACACCCGCGATCAATCTGTCACGTTCCGTTTGATCCATTTCTGGCATGACATGATTGATGTTTTCCAAAATTCGCTGTTTGTTTTTGGAAAGTGGTGACACAACATATTGGAAAAAGGCCCCCCCCAGCGCCACCCGTTTCGAATAGGGCAGCAGATGCAATGACGCCAATATTGCTGATATAACCTTGGCTGTTAAAAACTGAATGGCACGTATGCCAAATGATCGATTTTGACGTTTCAAAAAATTGCCTCTTATCGCGCACGTCCCCATGGCTAGGGGGATGTCAGGAGAACGTCAAGTCCGTTTATCCTGTATTGAATTCAGAAACAGCGGCCATTGTTTTTTCGACGCTGCCCTGCATTACGGCCATGAACGCATCTGCGGATGCAAAGGCAGACAGGTCTAATAATACCTCACCCAATTGATCTGATTCAACTTGACGTACAACGCGGGCCTCGATGGCCTCGACCGCTGGAAAATCAATGGTCCAAATATTGGGCCCGACAATGGTTGGTTTGCCCTGCGAAAGGGGTTCCAAAATGTTATGTGACCCCTGTGGGGCGAACCCACCTCCAACGACAACCTGATCTGCAAGGGCAAGGTAAAAGTGCATTTCCCCAAGGCTATCACCCAACAATACGTCGCAATCCATAGAAACTTGCGCCTTAAGCGCAACGTCAAGTATTGCGCTGCGTCGCTGAACCCGCAAACCCGCAGCCTGCAATAAATGAGCCGCTGTTTCAAAATGTTCAGGTTTGCGCGGAACGTAAACTATCATCGCATTCTGATTCCGCACCTTAAGATCAGAAATTGCTTTGATAAAAATTTGGTCTTCGTCCTTCACAGCGCTGGCAAACGTGACAATTGGGCGATCGGCAAAACCCGATCGAAACCGCAGAGCGGCATCGATCTGTGCCTGGTTTATCGGCTGTTCAAAACGCATTTCCCCCGTGATTGCAATTTTAGGCAACCCCAAATCCTGAAATGGAATAGCCATGCGTCTTGATTTCACCATAACGCCGGCAAATCCCGGCACAATATCACGTGCAGAAAACCATCTGTTTTTATCACGCTCGTAACTTTTGTGCGGATACTGACCATTACAAAGATACAATGGAACACCAGACTTATGAGCTGCCAATATCATCCCAGGCCAAAATTCGACCTCCATAACCAAAGCGTATTTGATCGAAAATCGCGCAAAAAATCGATTGAACGCCAATCTGTAATCAAATGGTACCCAGCGCACGACAATTTGACCCGCTACGATTTCATTTGAATAATATTCGGTTGATGCGGCACGACCCGCAGGTGTAAAATGTGTAATAACCACTTGTTCACCACGCGATACCAATTCATCAATCAAAGGGATCGTAGATCGAAATTCGCCCAGTGAAACAGCATGCACCCAAATCCATTCGCCAGATCTTAAAGGGCCAAAGCCAAACCGTTCAGATAGAAATTCAAAATACATCGGCTCTTTGCTAGATCGAAGTTTTAAATAGATCAAAGCCAAGGGCATCAACACAAACCAAAGCAGTCTGTAAAACATCATGAAAGCAACGATTTTTTTATTGGGGAAATTATTATGCACGCTGACTGCCCATGATGGTTATGATATCTTGACCAAGTTTATCCAAATTCGCCAACGCTGGTTCGACCGCAAGACGTTTAAGTGCTGGATCATAATCTTGGCGAAACCGCGCGAAACTCGTACTTACATCTTGTGAATTAAGAACCTTGCGTGCAATCCCAATTGTATCCAGACTTTCATAATCTTGCGCGAAATTTTGTGTCTTGGGTCCGTGAAGGATTGGGCAATTTAGAGTAACGGCCTCCCATGGATTATGACCTTGAGTATCATCAAAGCCCCCGCCAATGAAGGCAACTGAACATAACCGGTACCACAGACCCAATTCACCTACCTGATCTTCGACGTGAATGCGGGTGTTTTCTGCGATTGGTTTATCACCAACTGATACTGCAAACCCATCTGATCCAAGTTTTTCCAAGATTTGCGCCGCACGTTCCACACGACGTGGCACAATCACTAATAAAGTGTCCGCAGGCAGGTGGGCCAAAGCAGCAAGCGCGATATCTTCATCATTTGGATGCGAAGAGGCCAAGCAAAGGATAGGGCGCGCGCCGATTTGCTCACTCCGAATGCGCAGCGCCTCCTCATCCCCCTCTAGAGCAGGTGAAAGGGGCTTTAGTGAGCCATCCACTCGAACTTTGCCACCCAACGCAGTGATATGCCGAGCCGATTGTTCATCCTGTGCAGAAATCAGAGCAAACCGTCGATAAATTTCACCAAACATCTGGGCAAAACGCACCCTAGATTTGTAGGCTCGTTCATTCATCCGTGCATTAATGACAACTTGCGGAATTCCAGCCTGATCTGCATGCCAGATCATGTTAGGCCATAATTCTTGTTCAGACCATATACATATATCCGGTTTCCAATGTTCAAGAAACCGTCTGCAATATCTGGTTATGTCTGCGGGGAAATATTGATGGATTGTTCGGTTGGGTAGGTTCACAGCAAACACAACTGCAGATTGCCGCGTCCCTGATGTCACCAAAAAATGCGCTTCGGGACAGTGTTTGGCCAGAATGGGGATGATACTGCGCAGAGCCATCACCTCACCCAGTCCAACAGCGTGCAGCCAAATAAGCACTCCTTCTGGACGTTTTGTTGCAGTAAGTCCGAAACGTTCGGTGTATCTTCTTGGATCCTCTTTACCTTTTTTTAGGCGTCGCTTCACATTCCAGCGGATCAAAGGATGAAAAAGCCAAGTCAGAAATGTATATAGCCCCCATAAGCCTCGTGGTCGTGCCCTAGACATAATCAACAAACGCCTTTTGCATTTTTGCCTGCCAGAACGCATCTTGCTCCATTATTTCAACAAATCGATCCGATGCACTGCCTTGACCAAAATCGTCGTTAGCAGGATACCGTCGCCCCCAATCGCTTTCTAAAAAAGTCAAAATCCCTGCGCGATCTTCAGCGCGCGCAGTTGTAATAGACACGCTTTGGGCACGCGCATTTTGTCGTGTTCCAATATCGAGCGAAGGTATCGATAAAAATGGCGCTTCTCGCACACCAGCTGATGAGTTGCCTACGATACAGGCGGCATTCTTCATTAGTTCGGAAAAATGCGAGAACCGCATTGACGGCAGAACACGGAAACGATCTGGCGGCAAGCAATTGATTGCATCCAAAATACCATCCGCCCCTGGATCGTTGTTTGGCAAGATCACGACAAAGTGTTTGCCCGAGGCGGCGAGCGTTGCAAACAAACTGTCGGCCTGTCCACTCATTGTATCCTGTTCAGATGTCACGGGGTGAAACGTACAAATGCCATAGTCCGAAAATGGAATGTCATAGTGATCGCGCACTGTCTCGATAGAAACGCCTGAAGGTTTCGAATGAAAATCAAGCTCGGGTGAGCCGATTACGTATATGGACTCTTGAGGTTCACCCAAACGTGCCACGCGCTCCGCTGCAGATTTCGAACTGACAAAATGGCAAAAGGCCAACTTTGTGTTGCAATGACGAAAAAGTTCGTCGATCGTCCCAGATACTTCGCCCCCTTCGACATGAGCGCATCGAATATAATTCGTTGCGCACACAATCGCACATGCCAACGCCTCGATCCGATCACCATGAACAATCACCAAGTCAGGTTTATGTGCGCGCACAAACTCCGAAAATCCTAAAACGGTTTTGGCTAAAATTAAATCCTGTGGGTCGCCCTCATTTTGATTTAAAAACTCTGCAACTCGGACACCTTGAACTCGTTGCACCTCAATTTTTGTCAGGCCATATCGCTCCATCATGTGCATACCGGTCACCCAAAAACTGACATCAAATCCATGATCACGTGCAGCCGTGGCAAGCGGTTCCAGCTTGCCAAAATCTGCACGGGTTCCTGTGACGAAAAGAAGTTTTTTCATGAGTGAGTTGGCCCTTAAGTTCTTTGACTTTTCTATTAGCCTGTTGGATAGAGTTGCACAACAACTTGGCTAACACGGAAATTAAATCACATGTCACAGGATCGCGTCGTTATCTGCATGAAATGGGGCACGCTTTATCCCGCGTCATATGTGAATGTCCTATATACGGCGTGTCGTGCAAACATCACGGGCGATTTCAAATTCGTATGTTTGACCGAGGATGCGGCGGGCCTTGACCCTGCTATTATATCCCGCCCGATCCCCGATTTGAACCTTGATCCCTTTCACTGGAAAAAAGGGGGCTGGCCCAAATTAGCCGTCTTTGCCAAGGATTTTTTTGGCCTAACGGGACGCGCATTATTCATTGATCTGGACACGGTGATCACAGGATCGCTTGACCCATTTTTTAACCATGACGCGCCAAAAATGGTTGCAATTGACACGGGGCCGACATGGGGTGTTGGGGCACCCGATGCCGCGCCCCTTGCGGGGACTGGGATTTTCACCTTTGATCTGGGCGCGCATTCGGAGATTTTGGATCACTTTATGGCCAAACGCGATACGGTCGTTGCCCAACATCGCATCGAACAAATCTATGTCCAAAGCATGGTGCGCGACATGGCGTTCTGGCCCGCGGATTGGGTGTTGAGTTTTAAATACCACCTGCGCCAACCCGCCCTCGTTGGATTTGTAAAACCGCCGCCCCATCCCAAACCCGAAAACCGCGTGATTGCCTTTCACGGGGAACCACGCCCCATTGATCTTGTGAATGGTGGGCTTTGGGGCATTGGGCCGCACTGGGGCCTGGGTCGTGTGAAGTGGATGGTGGATTATTGGCGCCGTCACGGGGGTGAAGTGTAGATGAATTGGACGAAACTGGCGGCATGGCCGCGACGCTATTTGTGGCAGGCCCCGCGCGGGGCGGTTTTAAAACATACGCGCAATTCAGATAAAATTTTGACAAATCATATCGACGGAAAATCAATTGCAATCATCGGAAATGCACGCAGTCTGTTTGATGCCAAATATGGCAACCAAATTGAACGGCATGACATTATTGTAAGACTGAACAAAGGATTTGTAAAAAAACCTGACGCACAAGGACATTCTACTGATTTTTGGGGACTGACCCCAGAATTATCAGAGGACGAAATCGATCAATTTTTTGCTCCTCGTGTTATCCTTTTCCTAATCCCGAAACTGAGACATCTACATATATATAAACCAGAAAATGTTGCAAAACTTGTATTTTATGCGCGTCGATATTGGTTGCATGATCGTAATTTGATTGGACGCCGACCGTCGTCGGGATTTATGACAATCAGTTATTTACTACGTTTGGATGTCGCGAAGTCAATAACACTTTACGGCTTTGATTTTGGTGCGACCGATACATTTTACAACCCCTCTGAGTATAAGACACCGCATAATTATGCGCGAGAAGCCGAAATCATATTAGGCTGGGAAAACGAAGGGCGCATAAAAATTATTCGCCCTGCTTAGATCATCTAAGGGGCCTAATTAATGGCCCAAGATTTGCGATAAGAATAGTTTTGTACGCTCAGATTTTGGATTATTAAAGAACTCTTCTGGTTCATTCTGTTCCACAATCTGGCCTTCGTCCATAAAGATTACACGGTTGGCAACCTGACGGGCAAAGCCCATTTCGTGCGTAACACAAATCATTGTCATACCCTCTTCTGCCAGTTCAATCATTGTGTCCAAAACTTCTTTGATCATTTCTGGGTCAAGCGCTGACGTTGGTTCATCAAACAACATAATGCGGGGACGCATGCACAAAGAGCGTGCAATTGCGACACGTTGCTGCTGGCCACCCGATAGCTGGCCTGGGTATTTCAACGCTTGCTCTGGAATTTTTACCTTTTCCAAGAAATGCATCGCTGTCTCTTCGGCTTCTTTTTTAGGTGTTTTACGTACCCAAATCGGTGCCAAAGTACAGTTTTCCAAAATTGTTAGATGCGGGAATAGGTTAAAGTGTTGAAACACCATCCCAACCTCTGATCGAATTTTGTCGATATTTTTCAAATCCGACGAAAGTTCAGTACCATCCACAACAATTTGGCCGCGCTGGTGTTCTTCCAAACGGTTGATACAGCGGATTAATGTCGATTTACCCGATCCGGATGGACCTGCGATAACGATACGCTCCCCGCGGTGTACGTTTAAGTTAATGTCTCTCAAAACATGGAAAGAACCGTACCACTTGTTCATGTCTTTGATTTGAATTGCAATCTCGTCAGAGATGGTCATTTGTGCTTGGGCCATAGTATACAGACCTCCTAATTATCGGTGATCGGTCGCGAGCTGACGCTCGAGCCATTGTGAATATTGTGAAATGCCGTAGCAGATGATGAAGAACAGAAGCGAGGCAAAGCCAAACAACTCCCAGTAAACACCGTTCCACTCTGTCGACGCCAAAATTGGTCCGCGGATCATCCCAACCAAATCAAACATCGAGATCACAGAAACCAGTGTCGTATCTTTGAACAATCCAACAGCAACGTTAACAATCCCAGGAATTGATATCTTTAACGCTTGCGGCAAAATGATCAGACGCATTGATTGTGCGTAATCAAGACCCAAACTATCACCTGCCTCATACTGACCGCGTGGCAGAGCAGCAAGCCCACCGCGGATAACCTCGGCAATATATGCTGATGAAAACATCGTGATCATAATGATGACACGCAAAATTAAGTCGAATGTCGTTCCTGGTGGTAGGAAATACGCCAAAACAACGTTTGCGACAAATAACAGTGTGATCAGCGGAACACCGCGAATGAATTCAATGAATACAACGCAGATAATCTTGATAATCGGCATGTTCGACTGACGTCCAAGTGCAAGCAAAATACCGATTGGCAATGACAGTGACACACAAACGGTCCCGAGGATAATGTTCAACATAAACCCACCCATGTCACGGGATGGTATCTGTTCTAGGGCGATAAAATCGCTCATTGCGTCGCTTACATAACCGCCGATTGTCCAAACAATGATCGCAGCAATCAAACCACCCAATGCCCCGATCGCGAAGCTTGATTTTTCAAGACGTTGAAACACCAGATACGCAACAATGAAACCGATCAGGCCCATCAATGGTGCCATGATCGTGCCACCCCAGATCAACCAAAAACCGATAAAAGGATATAGGGTCGTCAAAATCAACATGCGGCGTGGTAGGTTTGAAAACAACACAGGCGCGACAGCTACGATCAACAGCACAAATGCCAATGTTGGGCGCCAATAGGCATCCTGAGGATATTTGAAGCCAAAAATCAGTTGATGCCAACGTTCAGAAAGAACCGCAAAACATCCTGCAGATTTTCCATCCAATATTTCGCGACAGGCCTGAAGCGACGGCGCCTGCCAAACACCACCTAAAATCCACGGCATCGTACCACTTAGAATTAGGTAAACAGAATATATCGCTGCAAGTGTGAGAGTCGAATTCAAGAATGACGAAAACAGATTTTCGCGCAGCCACTTGATAATTCCAGTTTCTGAGGCTGGGGGTGGAGAAGGAGCCAAGGTTTCATGGCGCACAAAAGCAATAGTTTGATCACTCATTTTAGCGCTCCTTCAGTTTTATTGAGTTATTGTAGAGGTTCATGATCGCTGAAATGCTAAGACTGATTATCAAGTAGAAGGCCATCAACAACAGCACGGCTTCGATAGCACGGCCCGTTTGGTTCAGTGTAATGCCACCCAAAGTTCCAGTAATATCCATGTACCCCACCGCGATCGCCAACGAAGAGTTCTTGGTCAAATTCAAGAAGTTTGAAATCATAGGTGGTATGATAACACGCAACGCTTGTGGTAGAATGACAAGGCTCATGATACGACCAGGACGAATGCCCAAGGCAGCCGCAGCTTCTGTTTGACCTTTGGAAATCGCCAAAATACCTGCGCGTACGTTTTCAGCAATAAAGGCGCCTGTGTAAATTGCCAAGGCAAATGTTAGCGCCACGAACGATCCTCTGGCCCAAAGACCACCTTTAAAGTTGAAACCTTTAAGTTCTGGATACTCCAAAACGATTGGGCTTCCCATAATAAAGTAAGCCAAAATAGCGGGTACAAGCAAAATAGCAAGCGAAGGCCAACCGCGTGGCAAATCAAGACCCCGCGAGTAAAGCGCAAATTTGGCGTAGCGACGATAGGCGAGTACCCCAATGATCGACAGGACAATGACCGCCACAACTACCCATGATCCTGTTTGGAAAATAGGCTTTGGCGCATAAATACCGCGACCTGTAAACGCAAAAGAGTCCCATAGCATTTCCGCCTCAGGAGGGTTGTCGCCACGGACTTTAAAGGCCTTTGGCTGTGGCAAAGAAACCATAAATATCGCATTGATTATCAGGATCCAGATAAGGACAGGCACATTACGGAAAATTTCCACGTATACGGCCATTAATTTAGCTACAATCCAGTTATTTGATAAGCGAAGTATGCCAGCAGTAACACCAAAAATAGTAGCCAAAATGCAGCCTAAAAAGGCGACTAGAAGCGTATTTAATACACCAACGACTGACGCGCGCCAATGCGAAGATTGGCTAGTATATTCGATCAGCCTTTGGTTGATATCGTAACCAGAAGACTCACCTAAAAACTGGTAAGATATATCCAGCCCCGCTGTGCGCAGATTTTCAACTAAATTCAGATACAAGTAACCGACCAGAAAAAACAGCACGACCAATGCAATAAATTGGAACGTATAGGACCGATATCGCGTGTCGTTAAAAAGCTGTGACAACTGGAACGACACTGGTTTTGGGTCGTTTATGGATGTCATTTGGGAGTAACCCTATGCATTGCAGAGATTAAAAGCAAAAACGGTCCGACCACCGTTTTTGAATAAGAAAAGGGTGCAGAAGTTCTGCACCCTTTCGACGATCAAATTAACGGAATGGGGGAGAGTAAAGCAAACCACCGTTCTTCCATTGAGCGTTTAGGCCTCTTGCTAAGCCAATTGGTGTATTTTCACCAATGTGTCTCTCAAAAATCTCACCATAGTTACCACCCACCATGATGGCCCGTTTCCAAGCCTCATTGTCAAGTCCTACCATTTCACCGAGGTTAGACTCGGTGCCTAGTAGTCTGTTGACTTCTGGGTTATCGGTTGGTGCAGACGAAAGTTGCGCGATATTTGCTGAAGTTACGCCATACTCTTCAGCAGCGATCAAGGCATTCAATGACCAGCGGACAATATCGCCCCAATCGTGATCACCATGACGAACCAAAGGACCGAGCGGCTCTTTGGAAATGATTTCAGGTAAAATTACGTGCGCTGAAGGGTCAGTAAATGTAGAGCGAGACGCTGCAAGCGCAGACGCGTCAGTCGTGTAAACATCACAATTTCCAGCAATGTACTGTTGCTGCGCTTCGCCGCTTGTTTCAACAGGAACCGGCTCATATGACATATTATTTACACGAAAGAAGTCCGCTAAGTTCAATTCAGTAGTTGTTCCAGTTTGGATACAGACTGTTGCACCGTCTAGGTCTTTTGCTGACCCGACACCCAAATCTTTTGGAACCATAAAGCCCTGACCATCGTAGTAATTGATCCCAGTAAATTCGAATTTTAGGTCAGTGTCACGAGAGAATGTCCACGTAGTTGTACGTGAAAGCATATCAATTTCGCCAGACGCGAGTGACGTAAAGCGTGTTTTAGGTGTTGTTGGTACAAACTCTACTGCCATTGCATCGCCCAGTACAGCCGCAGCAACTGCACGGCAGACTGCTACGTCGATACCCTGCCAAACACCATTTGCGTCAGGTGCTGCAAAGCCAGCTAGTCCAGTTGAAACGCCGCAGTTCAATTTGCCGCGCGCTTTTACATCTTCCATTGTGCCAGCAACAGCAGCGGATGCTGCTAGACCAGCTACAGTCAATGCTCCTAAGATTATGGATTTTTTCATTTTTACCTCTTCCTGGGTTTGTTCTGATAGAACAAAGTCATTTAAGGATACCACTCAAATCCGTGAAAATTGATTGGTCATCCCCGCTAAGTGCGTTATTTTGGTCAAATTCTGAAGCAAACGTCAAGATTTTCATTACAGAAGTCGGAATAGAAGTCACAAAGTTTACCCAAGGTAATCCTTAAGCGTTTGATTTTTCAACCAGACATAGCAAAAAACCGCTGCGCATGTCGCATTGATTCTGCTTTAATTTGTGCAACTTTAGTTGCCTCTTCGTCTTGACCCCAGTGTTCAATTTGCCAATTTTCATCAATTTGAGATAATTCCCAGGCCTGACTTGCAGAAATTCGGCCACGACATACGGCCAGCCCAAGAATCAGCGACCCCGATATACTGATCAGGTCATAGGTTGCGGTTAACTGAAACGCGCTCTGATGGGATAATTGTATTTTCAAATTTTCAAGCGCTTTGGCGGGTTGCGCTGCAAACATGACGCCAATTGCAGGAGATAAATGCGCATCAAAACTATCGCGTGCCCAGTCCAACAATGGATCCCATGCCTCGGCCTGACGTCTTCGCAACTCCATCGGCGTCTCTGCGCGATAGCACAGTAGGTCAGTTTCGCCATATTCTGCTAATAATCCAACGACTTCATCAAATTGATGACTAACCTTGTCGATTGCAGCGTTTGCCGAGCGTGTAAAGGGCATTGTTGTGGGGTCAATATCGCCCTCTTGGGCATTCCATTCCGACGAAATTGCTTGTGCCAATTCGGCTGTTGGAACCACCAAACTGGTTTTCGCCGGGGTTTTTACACCACGTCCATCCAACAATACGGCAAATCCCCCCTCTGCCTCTCTTACCGAGGCTTCAGTCCAAAACCGTTTCAGTTTCCACTCGGTCATTTTAACACTCCAACCACTGCTTTGCGGCCAGATACACGGATTGCGGGGACTCTGCCACCCTATAGGCGTTATCAAAGCTACTGGGTGAATGATATCCCCAAGACACCCCAATAAATCTGACACCTGCATTGGTCGCCATATCCATATCGTGCGTCGTATCCCCCACGAAGATACATCTATTTGGCAAAACACCTGTTTGCGCCAATGCGGCATGCACCATAGAAGGATTTGGTTTTGAGGGATGATCATCCGCGGTTTGAATCGTCTGAAATAACGTCTTCCAACCATAATTATCAATGAGGGCTGAGACACCGCGCCGAGACTTTCCAGTGGCAAGTCCAAGCAGCCAATTAGAATGTTGTGCGCATTCTGCCAACATTGTCGCAATTCCGGGGTATGTAACAGACATTGCGCCCGCTTCGCGGGATGTTCGATAACTGTTTTTATAGGCGAGGATTGCACGTGTGATCACTGCCAAGTCCGTCCCATCTGGCAACAAACGCATCATGGCCTGATCCAATGACAGTCCGACAGTTGACAAAATCATCTCACGACTGGGTATGGGCCTGGAAATTGCAGCAAATGCATCCGACATTGCAGACAAAATTTCAGACTGGCTATCAACCAATGTCCCATCCACGTCAAATAGGATTAGCCCCAGATCGTCCAAAAGTTACAAATCCTCAAACGGATCATCCGGCACATCATTTACATGCCATTGAAATGTTTGCCAGGTTCTCTGCATATGGTCAGAAAGATCGGCCGTTATTTCAAACGTCTTTTTTGTAACAGGATGTTCGAATCGCAAATAACGCGCATGCAAATGTAATTTTTTGCTGATATCGCCGCCAAATTGCGCGCCCCAACCATCGCCCAGGTTTTCCTGCCCAGAACCGCCATATTTTCCATCGCCTATAATTGGGTGCCCAATCTCGGCCATATGTGCGCGCAGTTGATGAGTGCGTCCTGTAATCGGAACCAATGCAACCCATGCGCCGCGTGATGCCAAACGAGATAAGACGAAATAATCACTTTGCGCGCGTTTCGCACCCTCGGTTTTCTGAACATCCCGAGGATGTATACAAATCATCTTTTCGCCTTCTCCGGAGCGACCGTGGCCTGGTGCCTTGATCAATCCATATTTAATTGTCCCAACTTGAGGAACAGGGACACCACCTACCGCCGCCCAATAAATTTTGCGCGTTTCGCGGTGGCGCATCGCATCACTTAATGAGGCCGCAACAGATCGAGACCGCGCAAGCAGCAAAAGTCCTGACGTGTCTTTGTCCAAACGATGCACCAAGCGCGGTTTTTCATCACGATCATATTTCAACGCTTCGGCCAATCCATCGACATGGCGCACTTGCTTGCTGCCGCCTTGTGATGGCAATCCAGCGGGTTTGTTCAAAACGATCAGGTGATCATCCATATACACGACGGCGTCCTGGATCATGCGTCGATCCTGATCTGAAATACGTGACACCTTTGGGCGTTCCTCACGATACTCCGGAGCGGGAATGGGAGGAATGCGAATTTCTTGACCCGTTTCAATCCGGGTTGCCGGTTTGCATCGCGCCCCGTCCACCCGCAGTTCGCCTTTGCGACACATCTTCTCGATTCTGATCTGGCTAATGTGTGGGAATAATCGCTTCAGCCACCTATCCAACCGTTGGTCTGAATCTTCTGTAGATATTATAATGCGCTGCACTGCACTCATGACCATACCCCTTTGGCAATAAAGAC
This sequence comes from uncultured Paracoccaceae bacterium, assembly GCA_965657135.1. Lineage (GTDB taxonomy): Bacteria > Pseudomonadota > Alphaproteobacteria > Rhodobacterales > Rhodobacteraceae > HIMB11. The sequence goes on along the minus strand of CBFHNF010000008.1, from coordinate 18,043 downwards.
GCCAATGAACAGTGCCGCCACCGCGCCAATCACCGAGATCGCAACATAGCCCGCCGCCTGAGCCAAACGCTCTGCCTCAATCAATTTAAAAACATCCAATGAAAACGTCGAAAACGTTGTGAACGCGCCCAGACATCCCGTCATTAAAAATAATGCCGCACGGTCCATGCCGCGCGCGCTAAAATAAACAAAGACGACGCCCATAACAAACGATCCCACTATATTGACAGCCAAGGTACCAATGGGAAACGCAAACCATCCGGAAACGATAAAGCGTGCCAGCGCGCCAAGCGCACCGCCAAGGGCAATCATTAGATACATCATGGCGCTGTCCTTGTGCGCTTTGTCACGCATTGTCAAGCATTCGGGTTCCTAACCGTTCTCGTTACGCTTTGTGCGCAGCTTGTCAAAATACTCTACCCGTTTGCGCAAGTCTCGCTCAAATCCACGCTCAACTGGATCATAGATCTTCGTGCGCTCCATGGTTTCGGGAAAATAGTTTTGTCCTGAAAACCCATCTTCTGCATTGTGATCGTATGCGTACTCTGCACCATACCCTTGATCCGCCATCATTTGAGTAGGCGCATTCAGAATATGTTTGGGTGGCATTTCCGAACCGTGGGCGCGTGCAAGGGCGCGTCCGGCCTTGTAGGCCACGTATCCTGCATTTGATTTAGGCGCGAGCGCAAGATAGACCACCGCCTGCGAAAGCGCCAATTCACCTTCTGGACTACCAAGCCGTTCATAGGTTTCCCACGCGCCCACACAAATTGTTTGCGCTTGAGGATCAGCGAGCCCAATCTCTTCGACCGCCATTCGCAAAATCCGTCGCGCAAGGTAACGAGGGTCCTCCCCACCTTCAAGCATACGCGCAAACCAATAGAGTGCCGCGTCAGGATCCGAACCGCGCACTGATTTATGCAGTGCAGAAATCAAATTATAATGTGAATCACCGCTTTTGTCGTATTTTGCGGCCCGACGTGTCAGGCGTTTGCGTAATTCTGAATCCGTAATTAATGGATTGGATGGCCATGCAGACACCTGTTCGATCAAATTTATGAGTGCGCGTCCATCCCCGTCTGCCATCGCAATCAATGTTCCGCGCGCATCCTGTTCCAAGGGCAAATCTTGTCCCAGCTCGCTCTCAGCGCGGGCCAACAATTGCGCCAATTCTGCACGTCCTAATCGTTCAAGGACAAGTACCTGCGCACGCGAGAGCAGGGCTGCATTTAATTCAAAAGATGGGTTTTCGGTTGTTGCCCCAACTAAGACGATTGTTCCATCTTCCATATGAGGCAAAAATCCATCTTGTTGCGCTTTGTTAAAACGATGAATCTCATCGACAAATAGCAAAGTGCCGCGCCCATTGGCATGTCGCAGCTTTGCAGCTTCGAACACTTTTCTAAGTTCGGGCACGCCCGTAAAAATTGCGCTTATTTGCACGAAATGCATATCCGTGTGATCTGCCAGCAAACGCGCAAGGGTTGTTTTTCCAACACCCGGTGGTCCCCAGAATATAATCGAGCTAAGCTGTTTATTCCCCAGCATTGCACCCAGCGGTGCATCCCGAGCAAGTATTTGCGCCTGACCAATCACCTGCTCTAATGTGCGCGGGCGCAAGCGTTCTGCCAATGGCTGTGGCCCTTTGGGGGCATCAATATCCGGTGCAAATAAATCGTTCATACTTGGATTTTATCCCAGATTTATTGTGCCGAACATAGTCAAATTCACTTTCACACATCGAGTGATGCGTGCAGATGTGTTGCCGAGGTTATAATGCCGCCACGATCGCCCACCGTGATTGATCCGTAGCGCTGCGTAAAACATTCCGGGAGCTCACGATCCCCAGCGATCGAAAGCCACAACCGAAATAAATGGCGCCGTTTTTCGGGTTCTGGCCAATCCAAGTATCCCGTACGATCATGCAATTGCGAATGGTTGTAAACAAATTGCATATCCCCTGGAACCAATCGCATTTTGATGTGTAAATCAGGATCATTCGCCAATTCGTCAAAATAATCCAATGCCTCAACATGTTCTGGGGTTAAACGCATGGCTTCTGGGAACCGCTGGGCACTGTCAATGTATTGTCGCTGATAGAATACTGTCAGGCGACCATCATGCCAACTAAAGGGCGGTATGGTCACATACGGTTTCATACCCTCCGGCACTTCACCACGTCTATCCGTTGCGATTGGATCAAACAGCAATAGCAAGAGATCTGGGCGAGAGGAACGCATTTCATTATAAATCGTCTCGGCACTGACCAATAGGCTATCGCCACCCTCTTTGGCGTCCTTTAAGCAAAGCAAGGCAACAACATCGGCACTATCCGTATGAAAGCTTTGGCGCGCGTTTGTTTGATAAATACGTACATTTGGATCATTCGGATCTACGCCCACATCACGTACGTGGCCCAAGATATGTCCAGCCGCATTTTGCGAACGCGCTGCGCCCAAATGTGCACCGATTCCACAAAATATCGTGGCCGCCATTTCCTGTGAATAGGTATTAACAGGTAAGCCGCGGATGACCTCGACACCAATGCCGTTCAGCAGCTTATCGGATAACTGCGCAAAATGAGTGGCAAAGTTTGACAGTGGAAAATCGTCCGCTGTGATTTCACCGATATCCCGCCCAAGCGATAAATAATAGCGCGCTGCCCGTTCCAGCTCGGCAATGTCTTTATCGCTTAGAGTATAAAGCCATTCTTGTTCACGTGCTTGCATCTCGCGTCCAAGCCACGCTGATTGACCTGTGAACTTTTCTGGCAATTGATCTAATCGTATCATGTTGACCTCCCGAACCACGAGTTCCAAACCAAAATTCCCGCATCATCATGCCCAAAAACGACAAAACCCCGACAGTTTGCCGGAGTTTTGGTAATGCTAATGTAGACGCGCTTATTCGTCTGCGGCGTCTTCTGCTGCGACGCGTGCTTTGTCTGATGCGCCTTTGGCATCTACATCACGGTCAACAAATTCGATGATCGCCATTGGAGCCATGTCACCATAGCGGAATCCAGCTTTCATGATGCGGATGTACCCACCCTGACGTTCTGCGTAGCGTGGTCCAAGAATGTCAAAAAGCTTTGCAACATACTGGTCCTCTTTCAACTGCGCGCGCGCCTGACGACGTGCATGCAAGTCACCGCGTTTACCCAGTGTGATCAGTTTTTCAACGATCGGGCGCAGCTCTTTCGCTTTTGGCAGAGTTGTTTTGATTTGTTCGTGTTCGATAAGTGAGCCAGCCATGTTCGCCCACAGAGCTTTACGGTGCTCATGTGTACGATTCAGGCGGCGATAACCACGTGCGTGACGCATAATTTAGTCTCCTAAGTTCTCTATTTACTTTGTCTGGCGGTCGATGCGTGTCAGCCGCTCTCCTTGGGGCAGATGCCCAGTTTTCCCCGACATTTCGGGCATATGTCGCGCCGCGTTTCCGCGGCGCAAATAGCTTAGAAGTTGTCTTCGAACTTCTTGGCCAAATCTTCGATGTTATCTGGCGGCCAATCCTCTACGTCCATACCAAGGTGTAGCCCCATGCCCGACAGCACTTCTTTGATCTCGTTCAACGATTTGCGACCAAAGTTTGGTGTGCGAAGCATTTCCGCCTCTGTTTTCTGAATCAAATCGCCGATGTAAACAATATTGTCGTTCTTTAGACAATTTGCTGAACGTACAGACAGTTCCAATTCATCCACTTTCTTGAGAAGCAGTGGGTTGAATTCTAGACCATCGTCATCATCCTGACGGTTTGCGGATTCTGGTTCATCAAAGTTCACAAAGATCGACAATTGATCCTGAAGGATACGCGCCGCGAATGCAATTGCATCATCTGGCGTGATTGAACCATCTGTTTCAACCTTCATTGTCAGTTTGTCGTAGTCCAAAACCTGACCTTCACGTGTTTTTTGGACGTCGTAAGAGACCTTTTTAACAGGTGAATAGATTGCATCGATCGGGATCAAGCCAATTGGTGCATCCTCTGGTTTGTTTTTGTCCGCTGGAACATAGCCTTTGCCTGTATTCACAGTCAGTTCCATGTAAACATCAGCACCATCATCTAGGTGGCAGATCACATGTTCCTTGTTCAGGATTTCAATTCCAGCACTATCAGAAATATCACCTGCTGTGACAACGCCAGGGCCTTTGGCGTTAATCGATAGACGCTTTGGTCCTTCGACTTCCATACGAAGTGAAATACCTTTAAGGTTCAACACGATGTCAGTGACGTCTTCACGAACACCTGCGACTGACGAAAACTCATGCAAAACGTTGTCAATTTGCACTGAAGTAATCGCAGCGCCTTGTAGGCTGCTCATCAAAACGCGACGCAGCGCGTTTCCAAGTGTCAGACCAAAACCACGCTCTAGCGGTTCTGCAACCACTGTGCCTTGGCGCAATGGGTCATTGCCTGGCTTTACGTCAAGTTGTGCAGGTTTAATTAATTCTGCCCAGTTTCTGTGGATCATACGTCCCTCCATTCTAGCGGTGTCCTATGTCCAAAAGACACACGCACCCGAGGATTAAAAATGACGGAAATGGGGCGGCAGGATCTGCAGCCCCATCAACAAACTTTATTATACGCGGCGGCGCTTAGGTGGGCGGCAGCCGTTGTGTGCGATTGGTGTAACATCACGAATTGATGTGATGTTGAAACCAATAGCTGCAAGCGCGCGCAATGCACTCTCACGACCTGAACCTGGCCCCTGCACTTCAACCTCAAGCGTTTTAACGCCATGGTCTTGTGCTTTTTTGCCCGCATCTTCTGCGGCCATCTGTGCGGCATATGGCGTAGACTTACGAGAGCCTTTGAACCCCATTGTACCAGCAGATGACCATGCAATTGCGTTACCTTGAACATCTGAGATCAAGATTTTGGTGTTGTTAAACGATGAGTTTACGTGTGCAACACCAGCTGCGATATTTTTGGAGACCTTTTTCTTGCCACCACGACGTGTATCACGTGCCATTGTTCTAGCCCTCCTTACTTCTTCTTACCAGCAATTGCTTTTGCTGGACCTTTACGTGTGCGCGCATTTGTGTGCGTACGCTGACCACGAACAGGAAGGTTACGACGATGGCGTAAGCCACGGTAGCAGCCAAGATCCATCAAACGTTTGATGTTCATTTGTACTTCACGGCGCAAATCACCCTCTACGGTGAAGTTCGCGTCGATGTATTCACGAATCGACAATACTTCTGCGTCTGACAATTCATTAATACGACGTGTCATATCAATGCTTACTGCTTCGCAGATTTGTTTCGCTGAGGTATGTCCAATACCCGTGATATATGTCAAAGCAATGGGTACACGCTTTGATGTTGGGATATTTACGCCGGCAATACGAGCCACGTTCTGTTCCTTTCGTTGCGGTTCCGTCGTTCCAGAACCTTTTCTCACAACAAAGCCCCTAGTTGGCCCAAGGGCTAAAGCTGATCAGGTGATCGCGCATGATGCGCCAATGATTCTCCACAGAGAACTTGCTGTTAAGAAGAATTTCACAATTCGTCAAGGTGTAAGTGAGATAATTCAACAAATGCGCTTATTTGTTACCCGAACGAAAGCAATTGCCAAAACCCCTGCAAACGACATAATTCCCACAAATAAAATCATTGTGACACACGAATCTTATACGTAATATCTTAGTTCCCTATAATAACAACGACGAACCCACACGAAGAAATCAGATCATTCTATCATTTTGTTTATTTCAAAAATTTGGCAGGCATTAATTAACCCCCAGTGCTTTGCTTAAGGCTATGTTGCCCAAGCTTTTTACAAGGGATTGAGCGTAATGCGATCGCCTATTCCGGTGTGGACACCACTCAACTTCGCGACGACATTATCATCAACATAAATCAGCCTTTGATCTGCATTAAAATCAAGCTTTGTAGCCAATCTAGCCTGATCAATACCAGCCGACGGATTAAAGGTAAAAACCCCAATCACAATCATATCATCTAACCGGTTGAAATCCGTGATGACAGGGGGTTCGCAATCGGGATCATAGGGGTTGGCATCCTTCAAAAAGGCATCGCTTCCATGCCCCCCCGTGACTGTGTCACCGTCGTCAAACATCACATACTCGTCACCAATTCCGCCATCTACAATGTCAGAGCCAACAAACCGATCATCATCAACTTCGACAGTAAATATAGCATCACCACCAAACCCACCAGAAATTGAATCAGCCCTTGATCCATCTACGATCAGGTCCTCTCCAAAACCGCCAAGGATTGTGTCATCACCACACATGTCGAAATAATCTCTGGCCAATAAATCATCATCCCTGACCAAATTATCGACATCATACACATGAATATTGATGTTCGTACGAATAACGATGAAGCAAAAAAGGGCGCATGAAAGCGCCCTTTCTCAATAACATTTGATCTCTGAATTAGCCGTCTAACGCATTCGCTAGGCTGGCTTGCACTTCATCGATTGAGGCCAAACCATTGATGGCCTTTAAAGCGCCTTTGGCATGATAATAACCGATCAACGGAGAGGTCTTTTTGTAATATTCCATTAAACGCGTGCGCATGCTGTCTTCGTTGTCATCTGCACGCGCTTCTTTGCCTGCGGCAATCGCTTCTTTGGCGCGGTTAACAACACGTTGGACCAACACTTCGTCATCAACTTCCAATGCGATCACAGCGTCAAGCAATGCGCCATTTTCCTCAAGCAGTGCCGCCAATGCATCGGCCTGTGCCAATGTGCGTGGGAAACCATCAAAGATGAAGCCACCTTCTGATCCCTCTTGCAGCTTTTCACGGATCAAACCAATTACGATTTCATCTGTTACCAACTCGCCCCGATCCATCACGTCAGCAACAATCTTACCCATTTCTGTACCCGAAGTACGCGCGGCACGAAGCATGTCACCTGTTGAAAGTTGCACCATGTTGCGGGTGTCAACCAAATGCTGTGCCTGTGTTCCTTTACCGGCGCCGGGCGGTCCTAACAGAATAATATTCATCGACGAGCGGGTCCTTTTTTCTTTCTAGTCTTTCCTTTACCACGCAGCTGCGATTTCTGAATCAGACTTTCGTACTGATGCGCCAATAGATGCGATTGCACCTGCTGAATGGTGTCCATTGTTACCGAAACCACGATCAACAAGGAAGTTCCACCAAAGTAAAACGGTATTGCGAGCTGTCCTCTTAGGATTTCAGGCAACAAACATACAGCAGCCAAGTAAGCAGAGCCCAAAACAAGAACGCGGTTCACGACGTATTCCAAATGCTCTGCTGTTTTTTTGCCAGGACGGATCCCTGGGATAAAGCCATTTTGGTTTTTCAAATTGTCCGCCACATCATCCACTTTGAACGAAACGTTATGCGTGTAGAAGAATGCGAAGAACACGATCATCAATGTGAAAAATGCCAGATACGCCGGTTGCCCGGGACCGAAGTACGCCAAAATAGTTGACATCGCTGCACTACCACCATCGCCTGAAAAGGTGCTGATTGTGGTCGGTAACAACAAAAGGGATGATGCAAAGATCGCAGGGATAACGCCAGCTGGATTTACTTTGATCGGTAGGTGAGAATTCTGCCCTTCCATGACCTTCATACCGACTTGACGGCGAGGGTACTGGATCAAAACCTTGCGCAGTGCGCGTTCCATGAAGACGACAAACGCAATGACAACTACAACCATCACAATCACACCGACAATTACCGCCGGGCTAATTGCCCCAGAACGTCCTGATGCAAAGAATTGTGCCAAGGCTGCAGGCAATTCTGCAATGATACCAACAAAGATAATGAGCGAGATACCGTTACCAATGCCACGTGCCGTAATCTGTTCGCCCAACCACATCAGAAACATGGTCCCGCCAACCAACGTGATCATGCATGATAGGCGGAAAAATAAACCTGGGTCCGTCACCAGATCACCGGCTTCCAAACTTGATGCTAGACCATATGCTTGGAATGTCGCCAATAACACGGTGCCATAACGTGTGTATTGATTGATTTTACGACGCCCTTGTTCGCCCTCTTTTTTCAATTGTTCTAACGAAGGCACCATAGATGTCAGCAATTGAACAATAATTGATGCAGAAATATAGGGCATAATCCCAAGGGCAAAGATCCCCATACGACCCAATGCGCCACCTGTGAACATCGACAGCATACCACCGATACCGCTTTGTGCACTTTCCATAAACTCACGAAGTGCCGTTGCATCAATGCCAGGTACGGGAATAAAAGTACCGAGGCGATATACAAGTAGCAAACCCAATGTGAACAGAATGCGATTGCGCAACTCTGTCGCTTTGCCTAGGGCCGACCAGCTTGTATTAGCGGCCATTTGTTCTACTGCAGAAACCATTTGGATCTCTCTTATTAGAAACACCGCCAAGAGCGTTTTCCCGGCTCTGGCGGCGTTAAATTGGAAAACTATTGCTTATGTAAGTAGGCATATGGCCGCATACAAGCAATTATTCAGCAGCTACGGCCACCGTTGTCAAAGTACCACCTGCCTTTTCGACAGCTTCGATCGCCGATTTTGATGCACCTGTGACAGAAATGGTTACTTTCGTCGTGATTTCGCCCTTTGCGAGAACACGCACGCCATCCAACTTACGACGAACCAATCCTGATGCAATAAGTGCGTCTTCAGTGATCTCTGCGTTAGCGTCAATCTTGCCTTCGGAAATGAATTTTTCAATCAGGCCTAGGTTGATGACAGCATATGATTTGCGATTTGGCTTGTTAAAGCCACGTTTTGGCAAGCGTTGGTACAATGGCATTTGTCCGCCTTCATAACCGGCAATCGCCACACCCGAACGAGATTTTTGGCCTTTGATACCACGGCCACCCATTTTACCTTTGCCCGAACCTGGGCCACGGCCAATGCGTTTTTTAGTTTTTAACGCGCCTTCATTGTCGCGCAATTCATTCAATTTCATGTCGCTTCTCCTTTTGCCGGAACTACCCAATCAAGCGACCGATTAAGCAAACACGGCTTTTACATGAACGTAGCTTTAACCTACAGGCGCGGGGGATATATCCGCATCAACAAAATTGCAAGATGTTTCCTACAGAAAGCAATTATTCTGCTGGTGTGACACTCCGGCGAAAACCAACTGCCGCAGACCTAAGCAAACTGCGCAGATGTCTATTTTTAAATTGCTGCAGAATCAGCACGAACAAAAGCTGATAGGTCGCAACAAACACAGCACCCAAAAATACAAGGGCGACTGCGCTTTGACCTATGTCGTGCCACAAAAATTGAGCCGCAATGATTGGTACTGCTGCCATCGGCAACACAATCAGCGTGGCCAATGGATTTGTCGTGCCGCGTCTATTGCGCCCAAACACAATCAAGCCCAGTCCGCGCATAATCAATTGGTGAAAATGTAGACGATCTGGCGCACCGATCGGTTCGCGTTTGACGATCCGCCGGTAGATTGCAAATAGCATATCCATAATGGGCCAGAAAAAGATCAGTAATATCGCATAGGGTGAAATCTCAGGGTTGCGAGACACCAACAGGATTGAAAGCCAAAACAAAATATGCCCCAAGGTATACGCACCTGCATCCCCCAAGAAAACTTTGCCAAATGGAAAATTAAAAACAAAAAGCCCCAAGATTGAGCAAATCAGTAGAACACAGATCTGAAGAATTGTTGTGTCACCGACAGAATTTGCCAGTAAAGCAAGCCCGCCTGCTATCAACATACAGACGCCCATCGCCAATCCATTTAGGCCATCAATCAAATTAATGGCATGCGCAATTCCACCTGAAATTAGGATTGTGAACAAAGTACCGCCCGACACGGATGCAGTTATCCAATTAAGATATGGTTTCCCCAAAGGCCCAATCCATGTTTGAAGGATCATGATCGCGCAAGCGGCCGAAAGGAATGACAAAGCAAGACGTGCTTTCGGACTGACATCTCTTCCAATATCCTCTCCCAAGCCACCGATGAATACTGCGGTGCAGCTCAGCAAAAGTGGCATAGCGTACCCATAAGCAGCGGGCGACAGGTACAAGGCACCAAGTGTGAAACCAGAGAATATGGCCAAACCCCCAATACGTGGAGTTGGTACAGGATGCGTTGACTGCCGCGCATTGCTTGAGTGGCCGTTTGCGGTGAAGTTCAGGTGCTACTTTTTGGTTGCTACCATTAAAACCGCCATAAGGGCGGATAGCAAACCCACTAATAAATATTCCATTTCCCACTCGTTATTAATAAATTCAAATATCAAAAAGATGTTATCTGCGATTAACGCTCAAGTCCAATGCAAACACCAAAGTGTCATGTAATCGTTACCTAGAACACAGTAGGCGCCCCAAAGGGGCGCTTACTTATCAAAATATTGTAGCTGAACCTTAGCCGCGCTCTTCGATGATCTCAACCAGATGTGGGATCTTTGCGACCATTCCGCGAATCGACGGAGTATCTTCAAGCTCACGTGTTTTGTTCATTTTGTTCAACCCAAGCCCAACAAGTGTTTGACGCTGGACCGCCGGGCGGCGAATGGGAGAACCGATTTGTTTAACAACAATTGTCTTAGCCATTTTGCGTATTCCTTATGCTTCTGCAGGTTCTGCTGCGTCTGCGACAGGGGCCTCGGCAACGGTTGCTTCATCTTTGCGGAGGATGTCAGCAACCTTTTTACCGCGACGCTGTGCAACCATGCGTGGGCTCATTTCCTTTTGCAAACCATTCAGCGTGGCGCGGATCATGTTATATGGGTTTTGTGACCCAATAGATTTCGCAACAACGTCTTGAATACCAAGCATTTCGAAAACAGCACGCATTGGACCACCGGCAATGATACCAGTACCCGTTGGTGCAGTGCGCATTACCACCTTTCCGGCGCCATGGCGGCCCTCGATATCGTGGTGCAACGTACGACCCTCGCGCAGTGGTACGCGGATCATCTGACGCTTCGCTTGCTCAGTTGCTTTGCGGATCGCCTCAGGTACTTCTTTCGCTTTACCTTTGCCGAAACCGACGCGACCTTTTTGGTCACCTACAACAACCAAGGCTGCAAAGCCGAAACGTTTACCACCTTTTACCGTCTTTGAAACACGGTTGATCGCAACGAGACGATCGGCGAACTCAGGTGCCGCCTCTTCGCGATCACGGCGCCCTCTTTGATTTGGTTCTTTAGCCATTTCTTCGTCTCCTTAGAACTTCAGTCCACCTTCACGCGCTGCATCGGCCAAAGCCTTTACACCACCGTGAAAGAGGAACCCGCCGCGATCAAAATAACACTCTTCGATACCCGCCGCTTTGGCGCGCTCTGCAAGTGCTGCTCCAACCTTTGTTGATGCGTCGATGTTGTTCTTGCCAACAACGCCCAAGCTTGATTCCAATGAGGAAGCTGAGGCCAGTGTTACGCCTTGAACATCGTCGATCAACTGGGCGCTGATGTTTTTGTTACTGCGGTGCACAGACAGGCGCACACGGCCTGCATTTACACTGCGGAGTTTGTTCCGAACGCGCAAGCGACGCTTCAAGAACAGTTGTCTTTTGCTGTTTGCCATCTTTTACGTCCTTACTTCTTCTTACCTTCTTTGCGGAATATATATTCGCCTTTGTACATAATACCTTTGCCTTTATAGGGCTCGGGCTTACGCCATTCACGAATATTCGCCGCAATCTGGCCTACACGTTGTGCGTCGATACCCTCGACTGTGATTTCAGTCTGTTTAGGAGACTGAACAGTCACATCAGATGGGACATCAAAGTTCACATCATGCGATAGACCCAAGTTCAACTTCAAAACATTGCCTTGGAGCTGAGCACGATAACCAACACCGTTGATTTCAAGATCTCTTTTAAAGCCATCGGTGACGCCTTTGACGCAATTTGCAACCATAGTGCGGCTCATGCCCCACTGTTGACGTGCGCGCTTTGACTTACCACGGGGCGTAATTTTCACAACGTTGTCTTCTAAAGTGATTGTCACATCATCAGTCGCTGTAAAGCTACGTGTCCCCTTCGGGCCTTTAATTTCAATGGTCTGACCGGACACAGATGCGCTTACACCTGAGGGCAGCTCGACCGGTTTCTTACCAATACGAGACATCTCCAGTCCTCCTTAGAATACGGTGCAAAGCACTTCGCCACCAACATTGTTGGCACGAGCGTTTGCATCCGACATGACGCCTTTTGGTGTAGATACGATTGAAACGCCAAGGCCCTGACGGACGGATGGAATTTCTTTCACACCTAGGTATACACGACGGCCAGGTTTTGAAACGCGCTTTAGTTCGCGGATCACAGGCTCACCATCAAAGTACTTCAGGCTGATTACGATTTCTGGGTGGCCATTGCCACCAGTCTGCTCTTCATAGCCGCGGATATATCCTTCATTTTGAAGAACATCCAAAACCCACGCGCGTAACTTTGAGGCAGGTGTTGCCACAGTTGATTTGCCACGCATTTGAGCGTTGCGGATACGTGTCAACATATCGCCGATAGGATCGTTCATAATTGCTCTCCCTTACCAGCTTGACTTGACAACGCCAGGCAACTGGCCCGCAGATCCAAGTTCGCGAAGTGCGATACGAGAAATCTTAAGCTTACGATAGTAAGCGTGCGGACGACCTGTCAGCTGACAACGGTTGTGCATACGGTTCGCCGCAGAATTGCGCGGCAGTTTCGCCAATTTCAAACGCGCTTTAAAACGCTCTTCCATTGGACGGCTCTCATCTTTGGCGATCTCTTTCAGCTCTGCGCGTTTTGCGGCGTATTTTTCCACCAAACGTGCGCGCTTCTTTTCGCGTTCGATCATTGCTTTTTTAGCCATGTCTGTTTCCTTCCCGCGGATCAGCTGTTGAAAGGCATGTTGAATAACTTCAACAGCGCTTTTGCTTCCGCGTCGGTTTTCGCGGTTGTGGCGATTACGATATCTAAACCCCAGGCTTCGTCGATTTTGTCAAAGTCGATTTCTGGGAAAACGATGTGCTCTTTGATACCCATTGCATAGTTTCCACGGCCGTCAAAGGATTTACCAGAAACACCACGGAAGTCACGAATACGGGGCATAGCAATCGTGATCAAACGATCTAGAAAGTCATACATCCGATCACCGCGCAGGGTCACTTTGGTACCCAATGGCATTTCTTCACGAACACGAAAGCCCGCGATTGATTTTTTTGCCTTGGTAATTACCGCCAATTGACCTGCGATTTGCGTTAGATCTGCTTGCGCTGATTTCGCTTTCTTACTATCTTTTACGGCCTCACGACCACAACCGATGTTCAAAACGATTTTATCCAAACGAGGGATCATCATATCGTTTTTGTAAGAAAACTCTTCCTTCAATGCCGCACGGATCGTGTCGGCATACGCTTGTTTTAGACGAGGAGTGTAGTTTGCATTATCAAGCATCGATCACGTCTCCTGTTGTTTTTGCAACGCGGACCTTCTTGCCGTCTTCAACCTTAAAGCCGACACGGGTCGCTTTACCGTTCGCATCAACGAGCGCCAAGTTTGACAAATCCATCGGCATAGCTTTTGGTACACGACCACCCTGCGATGTTTGAGATTGACGTGTATGACGAACCGCCATGTTTAGACCGTCAACAACCGCTTTGTGCGACTTTGGATCGACAGAAGAAATTGTTCCCTTCTTGCCTTTATCCTTGCCCGCCAAAACGACCACTTCATCACCTTTACGAAGTTTTGCAGCCATTACAGAACCTCCGGTGCCAATGAAATGATTTTCATGAAATTTTTGCCGCGTAGTTCACGAACCACTGGGCCAAAAATACGTGTACCCACTGGCTCGCCTGCGTTATTCAAAATAACAGCAGCGTTTGTGTCAAAGCGGATCGCTGTGCCGTCTTCACGACGGACTTCTTTGGCTGTGCGAACAACAACGGCCTTACGGACGTCGCCTTTTTTCACACGACCGCGTGGAATGGCTTCCTTAACCGAAACGACGATGATGTCGCCAACGGATGCGTACTTACGCTTGGAACCACCCAACACTTTGATGCACTGAACTCGGCGTGCGCCAGAGTTGTCAGCAACATCCAGATTTGTCTGCATCTGGATCATGTTGTGTCTCCCGACCTATGGGGTGTCCTGATCTCTCAGGGGGAAATCCCCAGGGTTTCGTTAATGCCAAAAGGCCTAGCGGCTTACGCCTCTAGGACCTCCCAACGTTTCGTTTTCGACTTTGGCGCGCATTCGATAATACGAACTGTGTCACCAACCTTGAAAGCGTTCTTTTCATCATGAGCCCGGTATTTTTTGGACTTACGAATTGTTTTTTGTAGAACAGGGTGCTTGAAGCGACGCTCTACTGATACGGTTACGGTCTGAGCATTTGCATCAGATGTGACAACACCTTGAAGAATTCGTTTAGGCATATCTCAGGCTCCTTATTCCGCTGCCGCAGCAGCTTTTTCGTTCAAAATTGTATTCACACGGGCAACATCGCGCTTAACTGTGCGCATACGTGCCGTACTTTCCAATTGACCTGTCGCCTGTTGAAAACGCAGGTTGAACGCTTCTTTTTTCAAGGATGCCAGCTCTTCACGAAGCTGATCAGGCGTTTTATCACGCAAATCTTGGGCTTTCATAGCCATTTTCCTTTTATTCAAACACCGGTAGGCCCCTTATGTTGGGTGACCATTTATCCAGTGGAGTGATATTATTACACAAAACACGACGGCCGATTCTCTCGAACCGGCCCTAGTGATGGGGGTCATTAACCCATGAAAGGCTATGGTGCAAGCGCGTTTATGATAAAAAACTGACTATCACAAAATCACTTCGCGCTGGAAAAACCTCAATCCATTCGATATCAGACCCACATGACACACATCAAATCCCTTTTTGCGACCCGCCTTTATCATTCAAATCTATCGTCGTTGGAAAACGCAATCGATGCACAAGAGCTGGTGGCATCTTGCTGGTCAATCGCGCAAGACGACGAAGCTGGTCAAGAGTGGTGTGAGGAAAACGGTTTTCCAGGCTATACAAGCTACGCTTCTTTGACCGACTTGGGATGGCGTTTCCCCATATTTAAAGCCCTTACCGAGGTTTTAGATAAACACGTCGCCGCATTCGCAGCAGATTTGGAATTTGACTTGGATGGGCGCGATCTAAAATTAGAAGATCTGTGGATTAATATCCTACCAGAAGGCGGTGCACATTCCGCACATATCCATCCCCATTCGGTGATTTCAGGAACCACCTATGTTGCCATGCCTGAGGGCGCAAGCGCGATTAAATTCGAAGATCCACGTCACGCCATGATGATGGCCGCCCCCGCCCGCATCAAAGACGCCCGCGAGGAAATGCGTAACTTCATCTATGTCGCCCCCGCGGTCGGGGATGTGTTGCTATGGGAAAGCTGGCTGCGCCATGAAGTCCCGATGAATATGTCCGAAGAAGACCGTATATCCGTCAGCTTTAATTACAGTTGGGGATGACGCAAGCTTCTTAGCCAAGCGCGCTACTGGCGAATAATTCAACTATTCGGTTTATTGCTTTGCGCATCGTGGGGCGATGGCGGTCGTCGTTGAGCATCACTAAATATACATCTTCTTCTAGATGAGATAGAGGCTCGGAAATCTGAACTAGTTCGGGGTAAAAGCGTGATGTCCCCGATCCGGCCGAGATACGAATATTGGGGCGCACTTTACTTTCACCACACATTTTTATGATCTGATCCGCTGCGAATTGCATCTGTTTTGCGTGATGTACAATCTTGTGTCCAAAGGGCGTCATCTCGTATCCTGTGTTCGAACGATGAAACAACTCTTGTCCCAAAACTTGTTCAAGCCCCAGCAATCTACGACCTAAAGTCGCGGCACTGATTTCCGATGCAATCGACGCTTTGTTTAAGCTTTCGTATTCAGCGATCAGCAACAATAGACGAAGATCATCCCAAGACATCTGTTTCATTTTTGAAAAACGCCTTTCAAATATGTGGCGAGGACAGCGCTATTCATGCTCGCTATCCTCTGCGTCTAAACAAAAGCGACGCACAATGTATCCAATATTTATTTATCCTACGACAACGCGCAAATTCTCGGAAGAGGAATATTATAAACTCGGTCTGCAACGCCAACCGTATCTGAAAAAGATATTGCGATGGATAAGGCATATGTTGACACGCAGACGCTCTTGATAAGCACCTGAAAAGACGAAGGTGGCGGTTGGCGGCGTCGATTTTTAACGCTTATTCAAGGCGACTAACCGATCCAACCTTGCACTTGGGTCAGCACCAACAGAATTTCATCATCCCAAGCCGACCTCGGGTGGCGCGATAGCGCCTCCCATGGGGGAGGTCGGCGCTTGCCAATCTATCGATTGGCAGGGAACAGCGTGCTATCCAGTTTAAGATCGGATGCATAGAGTGCGCATTCCAGTTCTGGTGATAAGTGATCAATATGATCACACAACCGAATCCAAAGAAAAACGCCCCGCTGATACCAGCAGGGCGTTTTAATCAATACTGACGGTTGATCTTACCAGTCTTCGCGTACGACTACGCGTGTTTTTACTGGTAGTTTCATCGCCGCTAGGCGCAGCGCCTCGCGTGCGATTTCGTCGTTTACGCCGTCGATTTCGAACATGATGCGGCCTGGTTTGACCTTACATGCCCAATAATCAACTGAACCTTTACCTTTACCCATCCGAACTTCGACAGGTTTCGAAGTAACAGGAGTATCTGGGAAGATACGGATCCAGACACGACCTTGACGTTTCATGTGACGCGTCATGGCACGACGGGCTGCTTCGATCTGACGGGCAGTTACACGCTCTGGTGTTGTTGCCTTAAGACCGTAGGTGCCGAAGTTTAGATCAGAACCACCTTTTGCAAGACCGTGAATACGGCCTTTGTGCATTTTGCGGAATTTGGTACGCTTTGGTTGAAGCATCTCTTGTTCTCCTCCTTAGCGACGTGGCGCCGCACCACGTGGTGCTGGCCCATCTTGGAGCTCTTGTGCTTTACGATCACGCGCCTGAGGGTCATGCTCCATGATTTCACCTTTGAAGATCCATACTTTGATCCCGATGATACCATATGGTGTCATTGCCTCGACGTTTGAATAATCGATGTCTGCACGTAGCGTATGCAAAGGCACGCGGCCTTCACGATACCATTCAGTCCGCGCGATTTCTGCACCACCCAAACGACCAGCAACGTTCACACGAATGCCCAGGGCGCCCATGCGCATCGCGTTTTGAACCGCACGCTTCATAGCGCGACGGAAAGAAACACGGCGTTCTAGTTGTTGTGCAATGCTTTCACCAACCAACTGTGCGTCCAATTCAGGCTTGCGAACCTCAACAATGTTTAGGTGCAATTCTGATGTTGTCATCGCAGCAAGTTTTTTGCGCAAAACTTCAATGTCTGCGCCTTTCTTACCAATGATGACGCCAGGGCGTGCAGTGTGGATTGTGACACGGCATTTTTTGTGCGGACGCTCAATAATGACGCGTGCAACACCTGCCTGTGCGCAATCTTTTTTGATGAACTCGCGCATGCGAAGATCTTCTAGTAGCAAATCACCATAATCTTTGGTGTCTGCATACCAGCGGCTGTCCCAGGTGCGGTTAACCTGTAGGCGCATGCCGATTGGATTTACCTTCTGACCCATTAGGCTTGCTCCTCTACTTGACGAACCTTGATCGTTAGTTCTGAGAATGGTTTTAGGATACGACCGAAACGACCACGTGCGCGTGGACGACCACGTTTCAATGTCATGTTTTTACCAACATACGCTTCTGCGACAACCAATTCATCAACATCCAAGTTGTGGTTGTTTTCAGCGTTCGCAACTGCGGATTGCAGACATTTTTTAACGTCGATTGCGATACGCTTTTTGCTAAATGTTAGATCGCTCAGGGCTTTATCAACCTTTTTACCGCGGATCATCGCAGCAACAAGGTTAAGCTTTTGCGGGCTTGTGCGAAGCATGCGCAATTTTGCCATTGCTTCGTTATCGGCCACGCGGCGGGGATTTTTCGCTTTTGACATGGCTATTACTTCCGCTTGGCTTTCTTGTCGACGCCGTGACCATAGTAGGTCCGGCTTGGTGAATA
>CBFHNF010000007.1:0-118713 GCA_965657135.1 uncultured Paracoccaceae bacterium | reverse complement strand
ATCCGAACCCCACTTTGAATTATAGTTTAGTGTTAAACTATTTTTTTAACTGACGAAAGTCATAAGTTGGCCTAGTGACAAAAATGGAAATGATTTGCACCAATTCGCCCAGCACATTACTGTTGAACGACATAAATGGCCAAGGATTTAAAATGTCATTACGAGACGCAGCACATCACGTGCGCAATAACGCATATGCACCTTATTCGGGTTTCAAGGTCGGAGCCGCAATTGTTGGCTCAAATGGTGAAATCTATGCTGGTGTGAATGTTGAAAATGTCGCCTATCCCGAGGGGACCTGTGCCGAGGCAGGCGCTATCGCACATATGGTTGCAAACGGGGTCACACAACTAAGGGAAGTTTACGTTGTCGCCGATAGTCCAGAACCCGTTGCACCCTGTGGTGGCTGTCGTCAAAAATTGGCCGAGTTTGGCCGCGCGGATGTCAAGGTAACCTTGGCGACGCTTGATGGGAACGAATTCGTAACGACCATCGGGGAGCTATTGCCAGGCGCCTTTGGAACACATCATATGAGCGTTTGATATGGACGCAGCAGGCATCATCTGGCGATTGCGCAACGCCCAAGTTCCAAATCAGGATGAGCTGAGGTGGTTTGCAGAGGGGCTTGCTGATCAATCGGTCAGTGATGCACAAGCCGGTGCATTTGCGATGTCGGTCTGCATGAGCGGTTTGGGCGACGCTGGGCGACGTGATTTAACCTTGGCGATGCGCGACAGCGGTGCGACCCTATCTTGGGATTTCGATGCGCCGATATTGGATAAACATTCTACTGGTGGTATCGGCGACTGTGTTTCATTGATCCTTGCACCTTTGCTTGCGGCTGCCGATGTGATCGTGCCCATGATATCAGGGCGCGGACTAGGGCACACCGGGGGTACGCTAGATAAGCTTGAGGCAATACCAGGTGTGCGCACGCAGTTCGACAAGGTGCGCTTGGATGCCATTTTGCGCACCGCTGGCTGTGTGATTGCCGGGGCAACGGACGACATTGCGCCGGCGGATCGTCGTCTGTATGCCGTGCGTGATGTGACGGGAACTGTTGATAGCCTTGATTTAATCACAGCGTCAATTTTATCCAAAAAACTTGCTGCCGGTCTACAGGGGTTGGTGTTGGACGTAAAATGTGGCAGCGGTGCCTTTATGCAAACGCTGCCAGAGGCAGAGGCATTGGCGCAGTCGTTGGTTGAAACGGCAAATGCAGCCGGGTGTAAAACGTCCGCAGTGATTTCCAATATGAACGCTCCATTGGCCCCTGCGTTAGGCAATGCGCTTGAGGTGCGTACGGCATTAGAAGTGTTGGCTGGAACTGCACGTGGTGATCTGCGTACATTATCCGTGCGTCTCGCTGCGCAAGTCTATGCAACACACCATGCGATCCAGATTGAACAGGCCATCACGAAATTTGAAAGGCTGTTGGATCAGGGGCATGCGATGGAAAAATTCTCCAAAATGATCACGGCTATGGGAGGACCGGTTGGATTTTGCGACAACTGGGATCGCTTCCTGCCCGAGGCAACTGTTATCCACGAAGTCGTCGCAAAACATGCAGGCTACGTGTCTGGATTTCAGGGCGTTCAAATGGGCCATATTGTGGTGGATTTAGGCGGTGGACGGCGTGTGGAAAGTGATGCGATTGACCCTGCGGTAGGGATTGATCATGTTGTTCAAATTGGTGCAAAAGTTGATAAGGGTGATGTCATTGCCCGTGTTCACGCCAATCGCTTAGATTCGGCACAAATGGCAGTGAAAGCCATTGATCAAGTTATTTTAATTGATGAATCAGATGTACAGCCACAATCGCTGATACTTGAACAGATTGGACTTTGATGCGCGCTTTTTTAATTGTCATGGATTCTGTGGGTATCGGGGGTGCCCCTGATGCGGACCAATTTTTTAATGGGGATGTTCCTGATACAGGATCAAATACGGTTTTGAATATCGCGTCAGCCTGCGCTGATGGGTTGGTAAATGACGGACGTGCAGGTCCACTGAACTTACCAACACTGACCCGGCTGGGGTTGGGTAATGCAATTCATGCGGCCACGGGGAAGGTCGCGCCCAATTTGCCTTTGGTGACAGGGGCTACGTGGGCCGCAGCGACAGAAAAATCTATGGGTAAGGATACGCCATCTGGGCATTGGGAATTGGCGGGGCTGACGGTGCCTTGGGATTGGCACTATTTTCCGAAATTGCAGCCAAGTTTTCCAGCCGAGATTGTGGACGCTGTATGCCGTGCTTCAAATGTGTCTGGTATCTTGGGAAATTGTCATGCGTCGGGCACCCAAATCATTGATGCATTAGCTCAACAGCACGTCGAAACAGGTATGCCCATTTGTTATACCTCAATCGATAGCGTGTTTCAGATTGCAGCCCATGAGGAACATTTTGGTTTGCAGCGTTTATATGATTTATGTGCAAATATTGCCCCAACGCTCCATGACATGAAGGTTGGACGCGTGATCGCCCGCCCCTTTGTTGGTGATCAGGATAAGGGGTGGGTGCGTACATCAAACAGGCGCGATTATGCGATCAAACCGCCCAAACCCGTTTTGATGGATTACTTACAACGCGTGGGTGTTCAAACGCATGCCATTGGTAAGATTGGTGACATTTTTTCAATGCAAGGGATCGCAGATTGTGTAAAAGGGGATGATCAATCCCTCATGGATGCCATGACACAGGCTGTGCGAAATGCACCCGATCAAAGCTTTACATTTGCGAATTTTGTCGAATTTGATAGCCATTTTGGACATCGCCGCGATGTGCCGGGATATGCGCGCGCGCTTGAGTGGTTCGATCAAAGTATCTCTCACGTTATAGCGCAATTACGTTCAGATGATATATTGATCCTGACAGCAGATCATGGAAATGATCCCACATGGGTGGGGACCGATCACACGCGAGAACGGGTGCCAGTGTTGATTGCTGGCACAAAACCCAAAGATGCAGGATTAATCGGGTTTGCAGATGTTGCGGCTACCATCGCCAAATTTTTTGACGCACCTTATGATGCAGAAGGGACGAGTATAGTATGAGTGAACCAAGAGCAGATGGCGCAAAGATAGAAATACACCTGCATCACGAGGGTGCAGCTCCGCCCGATTTTATCCGCCGCTTGGCAGCAGAGAAAAAGGTGGATCTGTCTAAGGTGTTCGATGCGCATGGCGGGTATAAATTTTTATCCTTCTCCGAGTTTTTGCGCACTTACGAAGCGGCGTGCACTGTTCTGCAAACACCGCAGGATTTTTATCATTTGACGCTTGCGATTTTGGAAGAAAGCGCATCGCATGGTGTGATTTACACCGAAACATTTTTAGCGCCTGATTTTTGTGGCAATTCTGATGTAGCCGCATGGCGCGATTATTTGGCTGCAATTCAAGAGGCCGCAATACATGCAGAAGAAAAATTTGGGATAACGATGCGTGGCGTCGCCACATGCGTGCGACATTTGGGGCCTGAACAGGCGAAAAAATCGGGTCGATGTGCGGCTGAAACCGCTGGGGATTTTTTGACTGGTTTCGGAATGGGTGGTGATGAAAGCGTCGGCCATCAAGGGGATTATGCATATGCATTTGACATGGCGCGCGAGGCAGGCTTGCGCCTCACCACCCATGCAGGAGAGTGGGGTGGCCCCAAAAGTATACGCGAGGCGATTGATGATTTAAAGGTTGAACGGATTGGGCATGGAGTGCAATGTATCAAAGATCCAGCATTGATTGATGAGATCAAGGCGCGTCAAATCACGCTAGAGGTGTGTCCAGGATCAAATGTCGCGCTGGGTGTTGATGTGTCACCAACATGGTCCGATCATCCGATAAAAGAACTCTTTGATGCATCCGTTTCTGTGACCGTATCAACCGATGATCCTCCATTTTTTCATACCGATTTGACGCGTGAATATGACATGTTAGCAGGTACATTTGGATGGGGCGCTGCAGAATTTTGTGTGATAAATGAAAATGCGATTGATGCCGCGTTTTGTGATCATGAAACGAAAACTAACCTACGTGAAAAGGTGCGCAAATCATGGATCAACATCTAACAATTGTCGATCATCCTTTGGTTCAACACAAACTGACGTTGATGCGGGATGTCGAAACTTCGACCGCAGTTTTTCGCCAACTTTTGCGTGAAATTAGCCAATTGCTCGCCTATGAGGTCACGCGAAACCTGCCAATATCAACACGTCAAATCAAGACTCCACTGATGTCGATGGATGCGCCAATTATTGATGGCAAAAAGCTGGCGCTTGTCTCAATCTTGCGCGCGGGTAACGGACTGCTCGATGGTATTTTGGAATTGGTGCCAGCCGCCCGTGTTGGATTTGTTGGTCTTTATCGTGACGAAGAAACCCTGCAACCCGTACAATATTATTTTAAGGTACCCCAAGGCTTAGAAGATCGCCTAACCATTGCCGTTGATCCAATGCTGGCCACAGGCAATTCCTCGGTTGCGGCGATTGATTTGCTGAAACAGGCAGGGGCCAAGGATATCCGATTTTTATGCTTGCTTGCTGCGCCAGAGGGGGTTCAGCGTATGAAAGAGGCCCACCCAGATGTCCCTATTGTGACTGCTTCGCTTGACAGTCATCTAAATGAAAAGGGTTATATTGTTCCTGGCCTTGGTGATGCAGGTGATCGGATGTTCGGCACGAAATAGCGAATCGGGTTGATTCGATCATCGCCAATTGATTCGATTCGCAACTTCCTACATACTTAACTCAATAATAACGACAAAAAGTCGAGGTAGTCAGAGTGGATATTCGTGGCATAGGTGCATCCTGTGTCGTCGCGCTATTTGTGTGTGCACCAATGATGGCGTTCGGCGCAGGTGTGGATTCAGTTCCCGCAGAAACACCCCCAAGTGATTTTCCTGCGGGTAGCGCTGGCGTTTGTGGTTATTGCGTTTCCCTCAGAACTCAAGCATGAGATCCTAAATTGTTCTGTTTACTTCAGACTGAAACTGATTTTAATAGACTAGCCGCCGCAAATACCTTGTAATCCCACCCAGAGCGTATCGTTAAGTACTGGGCGCGCGGGACTGGGGCGATTGGTGTCTGCTTGCAACAATTCAGATGTGTTTTGTCCAGTGATATCGCGTGCCAACGCATAAGGCGATATTGCAATTTCCCGTTTGTAAAATGCGGAAATTAGCCTGTTTTGGTCTGGTGGAATTGCCGGTGCATTTAGCAGCGATTTTGCAAAATTTGCCAGCGTTTCTTGGGGTAGTCGACCTGTTGTTAGCAATATAAATGTAGGGACAAGGCCCGCGCCCTCTAACATGGTTTCTAGCATCTCTCGGGGGGCGGAATTCAAATCAAGTTCCAGTAAATATCCTGCCAATACATCGGGAGTGTCGTGATCTTCGACCAAGGTGTGGCTGACAATAACGATATCCCCTGGTAGTGGGTGCGTGGTTTCCACGCCTTCGCGCAAAATGGCAATCGAAATAGGCTTTTCGAAAATCCGTATGGACAGTTGGTTCAGTGCCCGCTCAGACAGGTTTGATGTACAGGCGCGTCCTGTGAACTGTTCAAGTTCCTGCAAAAGCCCCTCACCAATTTCACGCTCGGTTACTTTGGGTAAGACACGCAACGTGTAATCACGCACAGCACCCGGCATCCAGAACACCATAAGCGCACTGAGTAATCCAAGAATGAACACAAAACTAACAATCCGCAATCGTCCAGGTTTGGGACGACGGCGTTCGATGACATTGCGTAATTTTTCGATGGCCTCAATCATTTCGGCCTCACTCTCGCCTAGCTCGAGTGTTTCATCTGGATCGCCGTCGGGATGAAATACGGCTGGAAACGCACCAGAATTCGTACGTTGAACCGCAGCAAGTGACCAATGCGTTAGGGGGCGTTCGTTTTTGTCCGTGATAACCAAACTGGCATCCCCAAGGGACACGATCACATCACGACGCTGCCCACTGATGCTGTCACGCCATAGCGCGCTTGCTTCCAATCTTTGGTATTTGTTTAGGGCTGTCATGAAAACAAAGGTGCCTGCTTGGGATTTTTGACCAATGCTACACCTTTGCCTTCATGCAAACAATCATTGTGATTATTGAAATTGCTTACGCAATTCAAATTTCTGAATTTTCCCTGTCGATGTTTTGGGAAGTTCGCAGAATATCACGGCCTTAGGTGTTTTAAAACCTGCAAGGCGTTCGCGCGCGAATGCGATTAACTCTGCCTCGCTCGCCTTGACATCGTCCTTAAGTTCAACGAATGCACACGGCACTTCGCCCCATTTTTCGTCGGGCTTTGCCACAACCGCACACAGCGATACGGCAGGGTGACCCATTAATGTGCCTTCTACCTCGACTGAACTGATGTTTTCGCCGCCTGAAATGATGATGTCCTTCGCCCGATCGGCGATTTGGACATAGGTGTTGGGGTGATGAATAGCGATGTCGCCCGAATGGAAATATCCGCCCTCAAAGGCTTCGGCGGTTGCTTGTGGGTTTTTGTAATATCCCTTCATCGTGCCATTGCCGCGCATGACAATTTCACCCTGTGCGGTGCCATCGCGTACAATTTGTTGGCCCGCTGAATCCCAAACGGCCACATCCTCCATAAACGGCATAGCAACACCTTGGCGTGCTTTCATGGCGGCACGCTGCTCTGTATCCAGATCATCCCATGCACTGTTCCATGTACATTCTGTTGCGGGACCGTAGGTTTCAGTAAGTCCATAAACCTGCGTCACATTAAAGCCCATGGGTTCGATTTTTGCCAAAGTCGCAGGGGCAGGGGGCGCACCTGCTGTGAAGACTTCGACAATGTGATCAAAGTCGCGTTTTTGATCCGCAGGTGCGTTTACCAACATGTTCAGCACAATTGGCGCGCCACCAAAGTGTGTCACCTTTTCATCTGCAATCGCATCAAAAATAGCAGGCGCAGTGATGTCACGACAGCACACGATTGTGCCGCCAACCGCGGGCATCATCCATGTGTGGCACCAACCATTACAATGGAACAGGGGTACAATCGTTAGATATCGTGGATGCAATGTGATACGCCAACTGATGACTTGACCCATTGCGTTCAGATATGCGCCACGGTGGTGATATACGACCCCCTTTGGTCGACCTGTTGTACCAGAGGTGTAGTTTAGCGCAATGCTTTCCCATTCATCCTTTGGCATGATCCAATCAAAATCAGGATCGGCATCTGCCAACAGAGTGTCATAGGTTGTGTGCCGCCCCGTGGCAGGAAATCTCGCTGGGGCG
The DNA here is from genome assembly GCA_965657135.1 of uncultured Paracoccaceae bacterium. Taxonomy (GTDB): domain Bacteria; phylum Pseudomonadota; class Alphaproteobacteria; order Rhodobacterales; family Rhodobacteraceae; genus HIMB11. Next base: position 111,453 of record CBFHNF010000007.1, on the reverse strand, counting down.
TCGGGAACTTCGATCAACGTCGGTCCCGCGCCGCCATTTGCAGCAATCGCAGCTTCGGCCAATTCGATGAATTGCGTATCGACCAGCGCCACCTTAGCACCAGCATGATCAAAAATATAGGATACCGTATTCACATCCAATCGCGTATTAATCGCGTTTAGGATCGCACCACAGGCGGGCACGCCAAAATGGGCCTCGGTATGGGCCGGGATGTTGGGAAGGATTGTGGCAACCACATCACCGGATTGAACCCCCAATTTCACCAAACCAGAGGCCAATCGCGTACAGCGTTCATGATACTGGCGGTAGGTGACACGGTGATCTGCGTACACCACCGCTAGTTTATCAGGAAACACTTCGCGTGCTCGATTTAAAAACGACAATGGCGTAAGTGCGACAAAATTCGCCGCGTTTTTTTCCAATCCATTTTCATCCGCTAACCAGCCCATAGGTCCTCCATCGTGCATTCATTACAAAAAGTGTCGGTTTGGCGATAGATTTACGCTGTGTTTGCATGAAAAGAAAAGCCCCATGAGCAATTTAAATTCTGCGCAAAACACTCGCGGTGCATGGTTAATGATTGGCGGTATGGCTGTCATTGGCTTTATTGACAATTTTATCGGTCCAATGGCTGAGGTGATTGGGCTGTGGCAATTTCAGATCCAGCGTACGTTAATCGCAGTCCCAACGCTGATTTTGTTATCCATGTTGGGTGTGATTTCGATCCGTCCAAAGCACTGGAAACCTGTTTTGCTGCGCAGCACGCTGATCGCATTTGGCATGATGTGGTATTTCGGCGCACTTGGGTTCATCCCCTTGTCGCAGGCTTTGGCGGGGCTTTTCACATCACCGATCTGGGTGCTTTTGTTCACGGCGCTGTTCCGGGGCATTCCGGTGTCGCGTATGCAATGGTTTGCAGTCTGTGTGTCTTTCTGTGGTGCATTGATGGTTTTGGACATCTTGGGGGATCAGTTTTCTTATGCTTCTGCAATGCCCATTGTTGCGGGATTGTTTTGGGCCATGGGGGCGATCGTAACGCGTGATTACTGTAGCCAAGAAAGCCCTAGCACCATGCTTGCTGGCCTTTTTTGCATGCAATTCGTGCTAGCAGCCTTTGCGCTGATGTCGCTTGCAATCATTGATCCCGTGGTTCCAGAAGGGAACGCAGGGTTTATCGTGCGACCATGGACAACTGAGTGGTGGCCAACATGGTGGATATTACTGCTGCAGGCATGGGGATCGCTTATTGGAGTTGGCTTGTTGACGCGCGCTTACCAAGTAGGCGAGGCATCCTTTGTCGCAATATTTGAATATTCTGTATTTTTATTTGGCAGTGTCTTTGCGTTGGTTTTATTTGGCCAGACGGTGGATTTTTGGCAGGGCATCGGTTTTGCAATGATTATATTCGGTGGGGTGATTATTGTTCTTCGCTCGGGGCGTGAAATCGCCTAAGACTGCGTTATGATTATATCACATGGACGGCGATATATTTTTGTGCACGCCCCCAAAACGGGGGGCACATCTTTGACACTTGCGCTTGAGGCGCGTGCCAAGGCCGACGATATTCTTGTTGGCGATACACCAAAGGCAAAGAACCGACGCAATCGGTTATCTGATTTGACTGCTGCAGGTCGATTGTGGAAACACAGCACATTGCGCGATATTGATGGGATTGTGGACGCGTCACAGATGGATGACTATTTTGTGTTTACCATTGTGCGTAACCCATGGGATCGAATGGTAAGCTATTATCACTGGGCCCAAACTCAAACCTTTGATCACCCTGTTATTGCGGCCGCCTGCGCCTATGAGTTTGCCGATTTTTTGATGCATCCAACGGTCTGGCAACCCATTCATGCTGCCCCCTATCAAAGCTATGTGCAAGGACCGAGTGGGCAAAATTACTGTGATTTATATCTGCGATTGGAACACATCAATGCAGATCTTTCGCAGTTGGAAAAGCACCTTGGACTTCGACTGACATTGGGTCATTCGAATGCATCAAACCGCGATGCCGATTATCGAGTCTATTACACGGATACGTTGCGGGACCATGTTGCGCGCATATGCCAGCTTGATATCGAAATGTTTGACTACGCGTTTTAATTTAAAAGTTGACCACTCGGTCAAAAAAAACGCCGCCCCAAGTGTGGAGCGGCGTTGTAGGTTTCATCCGCGTTAGGCGGCTTTTTCGTCTGGATCAAATCGGCCATAGAAACTTTGACCATTGCTTGCCATGTCGCGCAGTAGGTCTGGGCAGGCAAAGCGATCACCGTACGCTGCAACCAATTGATCACACCGTTCCGCCGCATAGGCCGATCCTAACATGTCAAGCCAACTTAATGGGCCACCCGTTGCGGGTGCGAAGCCCCAGCCTAGGATTGCGCCAACATCGCCTTCGCGAATGTCCATCAGCACGCCTTCCTCAAGTGCGCGTACAGCTTCAAGTGCCTGTACAAACATCAGACGGTGTTGCACGTCTGTCAGCGAGGGTTGCTCTGACATGCGCGGGTACTGCGTGGCCAACCCGTCCCAGTATCCTTGGCGCTTGCCTGCTTCATCATAGGCAAAAAAGCCTGCATTGGCTTTACGACCCATGCGTCCTTGGCCTTCCATCCAGAAAATGACATCATCCACAGCGCCATCGGGATAGGCATCGCCCATCGCAGCCTTGGTCGCACGTGCAATTTTTGCGCCCAGATCAATGGATGTTTCGTCAACCAACTGCAACGGTCCAACGGGGAATCCCATCATACGTGCCGCATTGTCGATCAATGCGGGAGAGACGCCCTCTGCCACCATGCGGATGCCTTCGTTGATGTATGGAATGATGCAGCGGTTGGCATAAAAGAAGCGCGCATCATTCACAACGATTGGGGTTTTGCGGATTTGTCGCACGTAATCCAAGGCCTTGGCAACCGCGCGATCGCCGGTTTCTTTACCGCGGATGATTTCAACCAGCAGCATTTTTTCAACAGGACTAAAGAAGTGGATCCCGATGAATTGATCAGAGCGTTTGGACGCCTTTGCCAGCTCTGTGATTGGCAAGGTTGAAGTGTTTGATGCGAAAATGCAGTCTTCGGGTATCACCGCTTCTACGGCGGCGGTGACTTCGGCCTTGATTTTTGGATCCTCAAAAACCGCCTCGATGATCAGATCAGCATCTGAAAGCGCAGCATAATCTGTTGTTGCTGTGATGCGATCCAACAGGGCCTGTTTCTTTTCCTCGGTGGCTTTGCCACGTTTGATACCCTTGTCCATATAGGTGGCGCTATAGGCTTTGCCGCGATCAGCACTTTCCTGAGATTGGTCGATCAACACAACCTCCATCCCTGCCTGCGCCGAAACAAGTGCGATGCCAGCTCCCATCATACCCGCGCCCAAAACGCCAACTTTCTTAACGCTTTGATCCTCAATACCTGCTGGACGAACTGCGCCTTTTTCCAACGCACCTTTGTTGATAAACAAGCTGCGGATCATTGCGGAAGAGGTTGGGTTCATCATAATATTAGTAAACCAACGCGCCTCGATTTTCAGTGCGGTATCAAAGGGAACCAAAGCACCTTCATAAACGGCGCTCAGCAATGCTTTGGCCGCAGGAAATGCACCCTTAGTTTTGCCATTCACCATTGCAGATGCACCCACAAATGTCATGAACCCAGAGGGTGTGTAGGGTGTGCCACCGGGCATTTTATATCCCTTTTGGTCCCATGGTTTGACGATGTCGGCGTCAGTCGCATTCAAGATAAACTCACGCGCCTCTGACATTGGATCATCGCTGACAACATCAATGATGCCCGCGCCCTTTGCTTTGGCGGGGGCAAGTGTTTTACCTTCAAGCAAATAGGGAGAAGCGGCCATCGCCCCCAATTTGCGGATCAAACGCGTTGTGCCGCCAGCGCCCGGGAAAATCCCAACAAGAATTTCGGGTAGGCCAATTTTAGCCTTGGGATTGTTGGCCGCAAAAATGCGGTGCGTTGCCAATGGGATTTCAAGCCCGATGCCCAATGCAGTTCCCGGCAGCACCGATACAATTGGTTTGCCACCCTTATTGGTTTTGACATCCATGCCTGCGCGTTCAATTTTGCGAAGAATGTGGTGCATCTGCATAACACCATCAAAAATACCCTGCGCAGGATTGTCGCCAGATGCGTTTCGTAAATCTGCCAAGACATTTAAATCCATACCAGCGGCGAAATCTTTTTTGCCCGATGTGATAATCGCGCCTTTGATTGTTTCGTCTGCGATCACCTGTTCGATCAGTCCATCTAGCATGCGCAGTGAATCCCAATTTAGAACGTTCATCGATTTGTCAGGACAATCCCATGAAATAACAGCGATGCCATCTGCATCTGTGCTCATTGTGAAATCTGTCATTGTTTTCAATCCTTACACGCGTTCAATGATTGTTGCGGCGCCCATGCCTGACCCAATACACAAAGTGGCCAAACCGGTTTCGCGATCAGAGCGTTCCATTTCATCCAGCAATGTTCCAAGGATCATTGCGCCTGTAGCACCCAAGGGGTGGCCCATTGCGATTGAACCGCCATTCACATTCACCCGATCATGATCAACATCAAAAGCTTGCTCAAAGCGCATAACAACGGATGCAAAGGCCTCATTCACTTCGAACAAATCGATGTCTGAAATTGCCATGCCTGTATCGCGCAGAATTTTTTGTGTCACTGGGACAGGACCAGTGAGCATGATAGTTGGATCGGTGCCGATTTTGGCGGTTGCTTTGATGCGCGCGCGTGGTGTTAGGCCCCAGCGTTCGCCAAATTCCTTATCACCCAGCAAAACAACTGCTGCACCATCCACGATGCCAGAACTGTTGCCTGCATGGTGGATATGGTTGATGCGCTCTAGGTGTGGATATTTCATCAATGCAATTGCATCAAAACCAGGCATCACTTCACCTTGTTCTTTGAATGCGGGCTTGAGCGCACCGAGGCTTTGCATATTTGTTTCAGGGCGCATGTATTCATCATGATCCAGAATGGTCAATCCGTTCACATCACGCACGGGAACAACAGAATTTGCAAATCGATTATCATCCCATGCGGCTTTGGCACGACGCTGGCTTTCGACGGCCATTTCGTCTGCCATATCACGCGTGAAACCATATTCGGTCGCAATAATATCTGCGCCGATCCCTTGGGGAACGAAATAGTTGTCAAAGGTAAAGCTGGGGTCAACACCCACTGCGCCGCCATCTGACAACATGGGAACGCGGCTCATGCTTTCAACGCCACCCGCGATGTAGCCAGATCCTGCACCACCTGCGATCTGGTTAGAGGCAAGGTTTACCGCCTCTAGGCCGCTGGCGCAAAATCGATTGATTGCCAGACCTGGGATCGCCTCGTCCAAGTCTGAATTCAAAACGGCTGTGCGTGCCAGACATGCGCCTTGCTCGCCCACTTGGGTGACATTTCCCAAAATCACATCTTCGACGGCGTGACCTTCAAGTGCGTTACGCGACTTGATTTCATTTAACACGCTGGTCGCAAGGTTAAGTGCGGATACTTCGTGCAATGCGCCATCTTTGCGTCCCTTGCCACGCGGGGTGCGAATGGCGTCAAAAATGTAAACATCTTTCATCAATTTTCTCCAATTATGCGCGTTCAGATGGATTGCCGGGCATCAAATCATACGGCGCCTTCCATCCGGGTTGTTGGGATAGTCTGGTTAACCAAGCATCAACGTTTGGCCATTCAGCACGCTCAAATCCAAAGGGTTCAGGATAATATAGATATCCGCAGCATGTCATATCCGCGATGGTGACACCCTGACCTGCAATCCAATCGCGCCCTTCTAGGTGTTTATCTAGAATCTGATAGGCGCCCTTTAGTCGACCTTGCATGAATGCGATGGTTTCCTTGGGTTGTTTTTCAGGAGGCAAGAAATTCATCAAAAACCGCGTCACACCGGCCATCGACGAAAGTTTATGATTGTCCCACAAAATCCAACGCAACACTTCACGCTCTTCTTCTTTGGTTTGGCCTCCAAACTTTCCGGTTTTTTCGACCAAATACTGTTGGATGACACCTGACTGGGTCAGCTTTATATCACCGTCCACCAGCACGGGTGCTTCACCCAACGCATTTACTTCGTTGCGATAGGCATCACTGCGTGTTTCGCCAGCAAAGAAATCAACCTTGATAGCGTCCCAGTCTAAACCCATCATGTTAAGCGTGAGGGCAGCCTTGTATGAATGTCCGCTTTCGCCAAAGCAGTAGAGCTTAATTGTCATTGTCTTGGTCCAATCTGCGCAACCCAAAGGTACGCGTTACTTCTTTTTCTCAACAAAACCACGCGCAATCAGTTCTTTCATGATCTCGTTCGTGCCGCCATAAATGCGTTGAACACGCGCATCGGTCCACATTTCGGCGACTGCATATTCCTGCATAAAGCCATATCCGCCATGCATTTGTAGACAGATATCCAGAACTTCACCTTGTGTGTCAGATAGCCAATATTTTGCCATCGCCGCCTTTTCGACGGATAGTTCGCCCTTTAAGTGTTCTCGAATGCATTCATCCAGAAAGGCCCGTGATACTACAGTTTTCGTTTGGGCTTCTGCCAATTGAAAGCGTGTATTTTGGAATTGCATCAATGAATTTCCAAAGGCCTCGCGTTCATTGCAGTAGGCTAATGTGCGTTCGATCGCACCCTCCATTGCGCCCACAGCGCCGCATCCGATAATCAATCGTTCCTGAGGTAGCTGTTGCATCATTTGATAAAATCCGCGTCCCTCTTCGCCGCCTAAAATATTTTCAGGGACGATTTCGACATTATCAAAAAACAGCTCTGACGTATCACCTGCTTTTAGGCCAATTTTGTCAAGGTTGCGACCACGCGTGAACCCTTCTGCACCATCAGTTTCAACCACCACCAATGAAGTGCCTTTTGCACCTTGGCTGGGGTCTGTTTTTGCTGCCACAATAATTAGGTTCGCATGCTGACCATTGGTGATAAAGGTTTTTTGACCAGATAATCGGTAAGAGTTTCCCTCTTTCACAGCGCGGGTTTTGATGGATTGTACGTCCGATCCGCCAGAGGGTTCCGTCATCGCCAAGGCACCGACCAATTCTCCGCTAACCATTTTGGGCAACCAGCGTTTTTTCTGTTCTTCGGTTCCATAGGCTAACACGTAATGTGCAACGATCCCTGAATGAATACCGTGCCCCCAACTGGCAAGGTTTGCGCGACTTCCCTCTATCAGAATGACAGCTTCGTGTCCGAAATCGCCGCCTACACCGCCATATTCCTCTGGGACTGACGGGCACAACAGGCCAAGTTCACCAGCCTGCTGCCATGTTCCAATGTCCATTTCACCTTGATTGCGCCAGCGATCAAAATGCTGTTCCCATTCATCTGTGATGAATTTACGTGTCATGTCGGCAAGCATGATATGCTCGTCCGTCATCCAGTCCGAGTGGTGCATTCCCATAGTGTTTCTCCCTAAAACTGATCTTCGCTCAGTCCCATCACTGTATCTGCGCCGCTTTGGATGCGGGCCAAATGCAAGGCAGTGGCGGGCAGTTGTCTTGCCATATAATAGCGACCAGTTTTCACTTTTGTCTCATGGAACGCGGCGTCATCGGAACCGTTCTTTAGCGCCTCAAGCGAGGCTTTGCCCATGCGCGCCCACATCAAGCCCAAACAAACGTGCCCGAACATGTGCATAAAGTCATACGACCCCGCCAATGCATTGTTTGGGTTCTTCATTCCATTTTGCATGAAATACATGCCTGCGGCCTGTAAATCCTTGGATGCTGCTTTCAGTGGGGCTAGGAAATCCCGATCAAAATCATCATTCCACCCTTTATTTTCTGAGGCAAAGGTTTTGACCATATCGAAAAAGGCCATAACGTGTTTGCCGCCATCTTGGGCCAGTTTACGTCCAACCAAATCCAAGGCCTGAACCCCATTTGCGCCTTCGTAAATCATGGTGATGCGAGCGTCGCGTGCGAACTGGGACATTCCCCATTCTTCGATATAGCCATGCCCACCGTATACCTGCTGTGCGGCGCTTGCGTATTCGTAGCCTTTGTCCGTCAGGAACCCTTTGATCACAGGTGTTAGCAAACTGATCAACCCATTTGCTGCCTCATCGCCTTCGCGGTGGGCTTGGTCGATCAGGGATGCCCCCCAGAATGTAAAGGCACGTGCGCCTTCAACAAAGCTTTTCTGGTCCATCAAATTACGACGAATATCGGGATGCACGATCAGCGGATCAGCTGGGCCATTTGGGTTTTTTACGCCCGTCACATCGCGCCCTTGTACGCGATCTTTGGCATAGGCCACGGCATTTTGATAGGCGACTTCAGCTTGTGAATAACCTTGCAATCCGACACCAAGGCGGGCTTCGTTCATCATGGTGAACATCGCACGCATGCCCTTGTTTTCTTGGCCCAACAAAAACCCGGTTGCACCGTCATAGTTCATAACACAGGTGGCATTTCCATGGATGCCCATTTTTTCTTCAATCTTACCGACGGCAACGGCATTGCGTGCCCCAAGTGACCCATCCTCATTCACCATGAATTTTGGGACGATAAACAATGAGATACCTTTGACCCCGTCAGGGCCACCTGGGATCTTTGCTAAAACAAGGTGGATAATATTGTCCGATAGGTCGTGGTCACCAGCCGAGATAAAGATTTTTTGGCCTGTGATTTTGTATGTTCCATCTGCTTGTGGCTCTGCCTTGGTACGCATTAAACCTAGATCTGTCCCACAATGTGGTTCAGTCAGGTTCATCGTGCCTGTCCAGTCACAGCTAACCATGTTGGGCAGGTACATTTGTTTTTGCGCCTCGGTGCCGTGGGCGTGTATTGCAGAATAGGCACCATGCGTCAGACCCTGATACATCCCAAAGGCCATGTTCGCACTTGCAAACATTTCACCCACCGCTGTGCCGACCAAATAGGGCAGGCCCTGACCGCCAAACTCCGGGTCGCAGTCAATTCCAGTCCAGCCGCCATCTTTCACTTGTTCAAACGCATCCTTGAACCCATCGGGAGTCCGAACAACACCATTTTCAAATTGACATCCCTGCTGATCGCCTGATGCGTTTATGGGTGCTAAAACCTGTGATGTAATTTTTCCAGCCTCTTCCAAAATTGCCGAAAGAAAATCACTGTCTAGATCGGAGTATCCTGGAATGGATGAATTTTTGACGTCCAGCACATCGTTTAAAACGAACTGCATATCCTTGGTTGGTGCGATGTAGTGTGGCATAAATTTCCCTCTATTCTGATGCGTTGTCTGGGGTGCTCAGGTCTTTTAGTACTTCGGCGCCCCAGCGAAGTTGTTCTTCTAATTCTTCGATCGTCCGGTCTAAGTCTTCACGTTGGTGTTTTAATTCTTGCAGCCTGACCTTGGCTAATTCATAAGTCTTGGTCATTTGCGTTTGCTGTTGGTCCTGCATGTAATACATTTCCAATAACTGGCGAATTTCCTCTAACGAAAACCCAAATTTTTTGCCTCTTAGGATCAATTTCAACCGTGCGCGATCTCGCTTGGTGTATAAACGCTTTTGGCCTTCGCGGATTGGCGCTATCAATTCTTTAGCTTCGTAAAAGCGTAAGGTGCGTGGTGTCACGTCAAAAAGATCGCACATTTCGCGGATCGTAATCACGTCATTTTGCATAACTTCCTCCGATTCCCGAATGGGTATATTCAGATTATACAAAAAAAATGACGGCTAGTTAACGTTGACGTTAGCTGAACGTTGCGTCAACTTAGGTTTTGACGATTTCTGTCGTGGTATTACGCAGCGCTTCTAATTCTTCTATGGTTTCGGCCAATTGAACCTGTTGATCGCGTAATTCTGCTAACTTCCGATCTGCCATGTCCAAAAAGACATTCATCTGCGCTTGCGTGCCTTCTTTTTCGTAAATTTGAAGCCATTGACGTAGTTCTTCTAGTTGAAAGCCAAACTTACGACCGCGTAAAATCAGAGTCATTCGCGCTAATTCTCGGGCGCCGTAAAATCGCGAACGGCCCTCGCGCTCAGGTGCCAAAAGCTCGATATATTCGTAATATCGCAATGTGCGCGGTGTAACGTCGAACTTCGCACACATTTCTTTGAAATTTAAACGAGTTTCGCTCATCTTCGCCCCAATTTTGTTGTGCGTAAAGTAGGGGCAAATATTAGAAAGGGCAACCATCGCCCTTGCGGTTTTTGAAAAATCCCGATCATAGTGGTGCGACTGATTTGGAAGTTAAAATGACAAAAAATAATCGCGACATCGCGCAAACCTTTATTGATGCTATTCCACATTCACACGCTTTGGGAATGAAAGTCGACTTTGTCGGAGACGGCGAGGCGCACATGTCAATGGATTATGATGAACGTTTTGTCGGCGATCCGGCCACGGGTGTCATACATGGGGGTGCGGTATTTGCGCTTTTGGATACCTGCGGCGGGGCGGCTGTGATATCGCATCCCGATCATACTGGTGCAACTGCGACGATTGATTTGCGCGTGGATTACATGCGTCCCGCAGCGCCAGGGCAGCGAATCCGTGCGATTGCGACATGTTATAATCGAACAAGGTCGGTGGCCTTTGTTCGCGCGGTTGCGATGGACGATCGCGAAGACAAACCAGTGGCGACTGCCGCAGGTGCGTTCGTGACGGGGGAGTAAAGCATGGGACACCAAACTCCTGAACCTGTCCAGGTTGTAAAACAACGGCGGGATGATGCGCTTTCTGCAATTGTCGCTGCTATTCCTTATATACAGTTTTTGAATGTCTCTTTCGAACGCCGTGGTGATGAACTGACGGCTGTGATGGCCTATCGTGACACATTGATCGGTAATCCGACGCTTCCTGCGTTGCATGGAGGGGCGATTGCAGCATTTCTTGAAGTCGCTGCCGTGATTGAACTGACTTGGGCAACCACATGGGCTGCAATTGAAGATGGCACCGTGACCGCAGAAACCATCGCCTCTGGGCCTCAGTTTGCCCTGCCAAAGACGATTGATTTCACGGTTGATTATCTGCGCTCAGGTTTGCCAAGGGATGCGTATGCACGCGCAACCATAAATCGTTCGGGTCGCCGATATGCATCGGTGCATGTCGATGCATGGCAAGACAATCGCAATCGATTATTTGCGCAAGGCACGGGCCATTTTTTGATGCCCCAACCCAAAGGCGACGTGTCGGGATAATTTATGAGAAGCACAATCACACACCGCCGCGTTCTTGCGGTCGCACTGCCAATCGTTTTGTCGAATATAACGGTTCCGCTTTTGGGCGTTGTCGACACATTCGCTGTGGGGCAAATTGGCGATCCCGCATCGATTGCAGCAGTTGGTGTTGGCGCGATCATTATCGGTGCAATATATTGGATTTTTGGTTTTTTGCGGATGGGTACGACTGGGCTTGCGGCTCAGGCATCTGGGGCAGGCGACCAGCGTGAAATGATCGCAATTTTAGTGCGTGGCCTCATCATGGGGTTGGGGGCTGGTCTGGTTTTTATCGCGCTTTCTCCTGTATTGATTGCAGGAGGGATGTGGATCTCGCCCGTATCAGATGCGGTCTCTCCTCTTGCAGAAAGCTATATGCAAATTCGCATCCTTAGTGCGCCTGCACCGATCGCGCTTTATGCCATTACAGGATGGCTGATAGCGGGTGAACGCACACGCGATGTTTTGATCCTGCAAGTGTGGATGAATGGCCTGAATATCCTGTTGGATTTGTATTTCGTTCTCTCGCTTGGTTGGGGCGTTGATGGTGTTGCTTGGGCTACATTCATCGCTGAATGGACGGGTTTGGTTTTAGGGTTATGGATGTGTCGTGCCGCATTGTTCCACCCATTCGCACGCGCGTGGTTACATGTCTTTGATCGCGCGCAATTGATAAAAATGGGGTCACTGAATTCCGACATTTTGCTGCGTTCATTGGCATTGCAAGGGATCTTTGTCTCGTTTCTTTTGTGGGGTGGACATTTTGGAGATGTTGCTTTGGCTGCCAATCAAGTCTTATTGCAATTTTTGCATGTCACGGCCTACGGTTTAGACGGATTTGCGTTTGCTGCGGAAACCTTGGTAGGGCAGGCCATCGGCCGACAGGCGCGGCAGGATCTGCGCAAAAGTGTAATAATCAGTTCGATTTGGGCCGCTGGGGTATGCGTGCTAGCCGCCATAGGGTTTGCCTATTTTGGCCCTTGGGTAATTGATCAAATGGCCAAATCGGTCGAGGTGCAACAAGCTGCACGGATCTATTTACCCTATATGGTGGCCGCGCCGATTTTAGGGTGTGCGTGTTTTATGTTGGATGGTATCTTCATCGGCGCAACACGCGGAGCGGACATGCGTAACATGATGTTAATTTCATTTGTCGTTTACGGGGTGTGCGTACTTGCGTTGACACCAAGCTTTGGAAATCACGGATTGTGGATTGCCTTGCTTATTTCCTATGTCGCACGCGGTGCGACATTGGGATATAAATACCCTGAAATCGAAAGATCATTGGGTTAAAGCCAATCAGACTGACCACTGCCAACGGCGTCAGCAACGTTCCTAAACCCGTCGCGTTCAAGCAGAGCGTCTAGGCCTGTAACAATGTCACCGACCATCGATAGCCCGCCATAAACCAAGGCTGTGTAAAGCTGCACAGCAGAGGCACCAGCGCGGATTTTTTCATAGGCTTGCTGAGCTGTTGCGATGCCACCCACACCAATCAAGGGAATGTCAGGGCCGCAAAGATGTGAAAGCTGTGCCAAAATCCGCGTTGATTTTTCAAACAGGGGCGCTCCTGATAGGCCGCCTTTTTGATTTCGATCTTTGGATGACAATCCCTCGCGCGAAAGGGTTGTATTGGTGGCAATGATCCCGCTTATCCCAGTGCCACGTGCAACGTCTGCGATGTCTTCTAATTCGTCTAAATTTAAATCGGGCGCAATTTTCAAGAAGATGGGGAGCGGTTTATTAAGCGCTGCGTTTGTTTCCAGCACACCGTTTAACAGCGCCCCAAGCGCCCCTTTTCCCTGTAAATCGCGCAGTTTTTCGGTGTTGGGGCTGGACACATTCACGGTTGCGAAATCCAAGTATGGACCACAGTGTGCCAAGACATAGGCAAAATCGGAGGCGCGGTCATGACTGTCCTTATTTGCCCCCAGATTTAGGCCAACGATACCTGATTGTGGACGTTGCGACAGGCGTGAACCAATTTTTTCCATACCTTGGTTGTTAAACCCAAACCGATTTATGGCGGCTTGATCTTGTGTCAGTCGGAACAAACGTGGTTTCGGATTGCCGGGCTGCGGGCGTGGGGTTGCTGCGCCAACCTCAATGAACCCAAAGCCCGCATTACTTAGGGGGGCAATGACCTCGGCGTTTTTGTCATAGCCTGCAGCCAGCCCAACAGGATTGGGCAAAGTCAATCCTGCAACCTTGGTTTTCAACCGCTCTGAGGTGATGATGCCGGATAAGGGCACAAGCCCCATTCGAAGGGCCGCAATAGACAATCCATGTGATGTTTCGGGGTCGAATTTATGAAGGGCGCCCAGTCCAACGCGTTCTACGAAATTCATTTCATATCATCCGGAAAAATGTGACCGTTTGGTCCTTGGACAAGGGGTGCATGCCACAATACATCGGACATGTGCAATTCACGATAAAGATGAGGAAATAGGGCGCCACCGCGAGATTCTTCCCACTTTAGATCACGTTTCATCGTCTCATCTTCACATGCAACGAGGATCAAATCACCCGCATTTGCGAAATGTTTTGCCGCTGTTTCGCGCACCTGCTCCAGCGTTGAGAAGTGGATATAACCATCACTTAGATCAATTGGGGCACCTGATGTTTTCCCCAGATCATTTAGCTCTTGCCATTCGGTCGGTCGGAAGATTTTGTAAATAAGCATATATTGCTCTTTACAATTCTTTGACACAAGGTCAAGCGTCATACCATCGTTACAATTCCTTGACTATTGAGTGACATTGAGCCTGACTAGGCGAAGAGCAATCTTAACATTTAAAGAGGAAGCACACATGTTCACACGTTTCATGTTGACCGCGGCTACATCTGCATTGGTTGCAGGCAGCGCGGCTGCGGATTTCACACTTACAATTTTGCATACCAACGACATACATAGCCGCGTTGAATCAATCAATAAATACGACTCAACCTGTAATGCAGAAGGTGAAGCCGAAGGTAAATGTTTCGGTGGTATGGCACGGTTGAAAACAATCATCGACTCCGCACGCGCTGCCATGGCCGATCAGAATGTGGTTGTGCTGGATGCGGGTGACCCGTTCCAAGGCTCTTTGTTTTATACAACTTATAAAGGTGCTGCAGAGGCCGAATTTATGGAGGCTATCGGATATGATGCGATGGCAGTTGGCAATCACGAATTCGATGATGGCCCAAAAGGATTGGCAGATTTTGTTGATGCCGTTTCTTTCCCAGTCGTTTCGGGCAACTTGGATCTGTCTGCCGAGGATTTGTTGAAAGATCGCGTGAAAGATCACGTTGTGTTGAATGTGGGCGGACAGAAAATCGGCATCGTTTCTGCACTAGCAGTGGATACCGTTGATACATCAAGCCCAGGCGATAACGTTGTCTTTATTGACGAGATCGAAGCGTTGAAAGCAGATGTCGCAGCCATGCAAGAAATGGGTGTTGATAAAATCATCGCATTGACACACGTTGGTTTGAAAAAGGATATGGAAATTGCGGCAGCCGTTCCAGGCATCGATGTTGTGATTGGCGGTCACAGCCACACAAAAATGGTCAATGATGGCGACGCCGTGGCCTATCCACAAATGGTGAATGGCACGCCGGTCGCGCAGGCCTATGCATATTCAAAGTACTTGGGCAAATTGACAGTCACCTTCGACGATATGGGCAATGTGACTGCGGCATCGGGTGACCCAATTTTGCTGGATGCATCTGTAACACCTGACGCGGCAATCGCTGCACGCATCGCTGAAATGGGTGCTCCTATTGAAGAAATGAAGATGCGCATTGTGGCGCAGTCTGGTGCAAACATTGACGGCGATCGTGGCAGCTGTCGTACGATGGAATGTCAAATGGGCAATTTGGTCGCTGATGCGATGTTAGATCGTGTGGCAGATCAGGGCATTGAAATTGCAATCCAAAACGGTGGCGGTTTGCGCGCGTCAATCGATGCGGGTGATGTGACCATGGGCGAAGTTTTGACTGTGCTACCATTCCAAAACACACTTTCAACGTTCTTTGTAACAGGTGAAACGATTGTTGCAGCATTGGAAAATGGCGTGTCCAAAATGGAAGAGGGCGCTGGTCGTTTCCCACAGGTTGCGGGCATGTCATTCACAGTCACACCGACAGCCGAGGCAGGCAGCCGTATTTCAAACGTCATGGTTGGCAATTCAGCAATTGATTTGAATAAAACCTACGGTGTTGTGTCCAACAACTATGTTCGCAACGGCGGGGATGGTTACAAAATGTTCCGTGATGCGCAAAACGCGTATGACTATGGTCCCGATTTGGCAGATGTCACAGCGGAATATATGGCCAAGATGGGTTCCTACACTGCCTACACTGATGGGCGTATCGTCGTTAAGTGATCTTAAAGCATATCTAAAGACAAAGGGCCGCGAAATTGCGGCCCTTTTTTGTTTGTTTATCTGTCTTTTTTATAGGTTTGGATACATAGGGTAGCGGGCACACATTTCGGCCACTTCCGCTTTGACTTTCGCTTCGACGGCACCGTTGTTGTCTTCGCCATTTACGGCCAAACCATCGACAACCTCTATAATCCAATCTGCGATCTGGCGGAACTCTGCCTCGCCAAAGCCACGGGTTGTGCCCGCAGGGGAACCAAGGCGGATACCCGATGTTATCATTGGTTTTTCAGGATCAAACGGTACGCCGTTTTTGTTGCACGTAATGTGCGCACGACCCAGTGCCTTTTCTGTCGCGTTGCCCTTCACCCGTTTGGGGCGTAGGTCTACCAAGACAACATGCGTATCAGTGCCATGTGTGATGGTGTCCAAACCGCCTTTGATCAATTGATCAGAAAGCGCCTGTGCGTTCGAAATCACGTTTTGAATGTAGGTTTTGAAATCAGGCTGTAGGGCTTCACCAAATGCAACCGCTTTGGCTGCAATGACATGCATCAAAGGGCCGCCCTGAATGCCAGGGAAGATTGCTGAATTGAATTTTTTGGCCAATGCTTCGTCATTGGTCAGGATCATTCCACCACGCGGGCCGCGCAGTGTTTTGTGCGTTGTTGTTGTTGCAACATGTGCATGCGGAAATACGGATGGATGTTCGCCCGCCGCGACAAGCCCAGCAAAGTGCGCCATATCGACGTGCAAATACGCACCAACCATATCCGCAATTTCGCGCATTTTGGCCAAATCAATCTGGCGTGGAATTGCAGATCCGCCTGCAATGATCAGTTTGGGATTGTGCTCCTTTGCCAAGGCTTCAACTTGATCATAATCGATCAAGTTATCCTCACGACGTACGCCGTATTGAATGGCATTGAACCACTTACCTGATTGGTTCGGTGCGGCACCGTGTGTTAGGTGGCCACCAGCATCCAATGACATGCCCAGAATTGTATCACCAGGTTGTAACAACGCCTGAAACACACCTTGGTTCGCTTGTGAACCTGAGTTTGGCTGAACGTTTGCAAATCCACAGTTGAACAGCTTGCATGCACGTTCAATTGCTAGGTTTTCGGCGATGTCCACATACTGGCATCCACCATAATAACGACGACCTGCATAGCCCTCGGCGTATTTATTCGTCATGACACTGCCCTGTGCTTCCATCACAGCTGCGGACACAATGTTTTCTGAGGCGATCAATTCGATTTCATCACGCTGGCGTCCCAATTCTTTGGTTATCGCACCAAAGATTTCTGGGTCGCTTTCTGCGAGAGCAGATGTGAAAAAGGCAGTCATGTCTTTCATATCGGGTACTCCAAATAAATAATTTACGAATTTCCTATCGGAAACGGATCAATTTCAAAAGGCCATAATGCGACACTGTGAAGAAATAGCGCGGCACCACTGGTACTTTCTTGAAACTTATGCTTGTTTTGGAAACGAACAACCTCGTGTGGAAACGAAAAAATGTCGCAGAAACTTGCCTTTCTTGCCAGTGACTCAGACCTAGCACGCGATGCATATCAGCGGCTGGTTCAGCAATATGGTTCGGTTGACTTAGATCAAGCGGATGTGATCGTGGCGTTGGGCGGGGATGGTTTCATGTTGCAAACACTGCATGCAACCCAACATCTAAGCGCGCCAGTTTACGGAATGAACCGAGGCACCGTCGGTTTTTTGATGAATGCATATCAAGAGGATGCATTGATTGAACGTCTGGCCACCGCAGAAGAGGCCGCGATTAACCCGCTGTCGATGACAGCGCAGGATGTGGATGGGCATGAATATGAGGCGCTTGCCATTAACGAAGTTTCCCTACTGCGGGCAGGTCCACAGGCGGCCAAACTAAAAATTTGGGTTGATGGGCGTGAACGTATGTCAGAATTGGTTTCTGATGGCGTTTTATTGGCAACGCCGGCTGGCTCCACGGCCTACAACTATTCCGCCCATGGCCCAATTTTGCCGATTGGTTCGGCGGTTTTTGCGATGACGGCCCTGAATGCCTATCGCCCGCGTCGTTGGCGTGGTGCCCTGATTCCTAAGGCATCTAAAGTCGAATTTGAGGTGCTTGATGCCAAAAAACGCCCTGTTATGGCGGATGCGGACAGTCGCTCGTTTACAAATGTTGAACGTGTTTGCGTGCAATCCGAAACAGGGGTCGTGCATCGTTTGTTGTTTGATCCGGGCCACGGCCTAGACGAACGTTTGATCCGCGAACAGTTTGTGTAAAAAAACCGCCCTTTGATGGGGCGGTTTTCTGATTTGTTAGCATCAACGACGATTTATTTGGCGTAACCAATAGTTTGCAGCGCAACTTTGATTTCATCAAGGATTGCGGGATCATCAATGGTTGCAGGCATCTTAAAGTCTTGATTGTCTGCAATTTTCACCATGGTTGCACGAAGGATTTTGCCAGAACGTGTTTTTGGTAATCGCTGTACCACTATAGCCAATTTAAAGGCTGCTACTGGGCCAATTTGCTCGCGCATCATTTTTACGCATTCAGCAATGACTTCGTCGTGTGGGCGATTAACACCCGTTGTCAGACATAGGAAACCAACAGGTAGCTGACCTTTCAGCGCGTCGCTGACACCGATGACGGCGCATTCAGCAACGTCTGGATGATTTGCGATCACCTCTTCCATCGCACCCGTCGATAAACGGTGCCCTGCAACGTTAATCACATCATCGGTACGCGACATGATGTACAGGTATCCATCCTCATCCAACATGCCTGCGTCGCCAGTTTCATAATATCCATCAAACGTTGTAAGATAGGATTTTTTGAAACGCTCTTTTGCATTCCACAGGGTTGGCAATGTTCCAGGCGGCAAGGGCAGTTTGATTGCGATCGCCCCCAATTCGCCAGCTGGCATTTGATTGCCACCTTCATCTAAAACCTGAACATCATACCCTGGCATCGCAACCGAGGGAGACCCAACCTTGATTGGAAGTTTTTCTAGGCCCAAAGGGTTTGCGGCAATGGAAAAGCCAGTTTCCGTTTGCCACCAGTGATCCACCACGGGAACGCCCAATAGATCGTGCGCCCAGTTAATTGTGTCTGGGTCGGCGCGTTCGCCTGCGAGGTAAAGTGCGCGTAAACAGCTTAGGTCATATTTTTTCTTAAATTCGCCTTTGGGGTCGTCCCGCTTGATTGCGCGGAAGGCCGTAGGTGCGGTAAAGAATGATCGCACATTATGTTCACTAATCACACGCCAGAATGTACCAGGATCCGGTGTGCCGACGGGTTTCCCCTCAAATACAATTGTGGTGTTCCCGTGAATTAAGGGGCCATAACAAATATAGGAATGGCCAACGACCCAACCCACATCGGACGCCGCCCAAAAGACGTCACCTGGGTCGACGTTATAGATATTTTTCATGGTCCAATTCAATGCAACCAAATGGCCACCCGTTGGACGCACGACACCCTTGGGGGCACCTGTTGTTCCCGATGTATACAATATATACGCGGGATGATTAGCACGTACGGGTACGCATGGGGCAGGCTCAACACCTTGCTGTACATCATGCCAATCGAAATCACGTCCCTCGATCATATCCGCAATGCATTCTTCGCGTTGAAACAGGATAACGGTTTCGGGTTTGTGATCGGCAAGTTCTATCGCGCCATCAATCAAAGGTTTATATGCAACTGCGCGTCCGGGTTCCAAACCACACGAGGCTGCAAGAATTGCCTTTGGCGTTGCATCATTAATTCGCACTGCCAATTCATTGGCTGCGAAACCGCCAAAAACAACTGAATGGATCGCACCAATCCGCGCACAAGCCAGCATTGCGACCAATGCTTCGGTGATCATTGGCATATAAATAATCACACGATCACCCAAAGTGATGCCTTTTGACTGCATCGCACCTGCAAGGCGTGCCACTTGGTCCAACATTTCGCTGTATGTTGTTTTGCTTTGACGTCCTGTGATTGGACTGTCGTAGATAACAGCAACTTGATCGCCCCGACCATTTTCAACGTGACGATCTAATGCGTTATAACAGGTATTAACGACACCATCCGTGTACCATTCATAAAGAGGTGCATTGTCGCTGTTTAAGGCAGCAGTCGGAAACTGTTGCCAGTCAATCGCGCGTGCCGCCTCTAGCCAAAATGCTTCTGGATCGTCTTTCCAACTTTGATACAGCGCGTGATAGCCCATAAAACGTTCCTTTTTCTTCGTCAATTTTGCAAAGGGTTTAATCGATTAATTTGATGCGACACAAGAACAGAATATGCGCGATTGTGCCACTGTTTGCGCTAAAATCAGACGAGAGGTGGATTAATGGCTATAATAGGCAACACGATTTCGCCCTGCGCGTTTCGCGCAATATAGCGCCTGATCTGCTTCTTCCAACAATTGATCACTGTCCTGTAGTGCGCATTCGAACAGTTCGCTGGTGTCAAAACGACTAATGCCGATACTCATCGTGATAGAAATTTGCGCTTTATCCGTTGTAATTTCGCTCACCTTTTGCCGTAGACGTTGGGCAAGTGTGTTTGTATCTTTGGGAGATATGTTTGGTAGAATAACCACGAATTCTTCGCCACCAAATCGTGCGACCAAATCTGAAGCTCGGATCGCCGATTTTAATGTATGGGCAACCGAACAAATCACCTGATCCCCAACAAAATGGCCATGTGTGTCATTGATGGTTTTGAAATGATCAATGTCCACCATTAAAGCGGAAACGCTGCCGCCGTTGGTGCGTGCGTCTTCTAAAAGTAGTCTAATGTGCGTTTGTGCATAACGGCGATTAAATAATCCCGTCAACGGATCAGTGACCGGGGCGTTTAATCCAACGATGGTACTCTCACGCAGGATGGCGTTGATGTGCAGATGGTTTTGATGGATGTCTATACGTCGCGCAAGTTCATCGTTCGATGTATTTGTCGAAACAATATCATCTGCACCACATTCCAGCGCGTCGCGGATGTACGCCAAAACTTCGGGTTTGACGCGCACGATAAGGCTGGCAAATCGTGTCGCCGGATGCGCGCGCAGGTCGAGTAATAGCGAAATAACGCGCCTTGGAGCGTTCGGATCAATGTCGATCATAAGACACTTTAGTGTTTGATGTTCTTGAAGCGTTCCAAGATCCTCAAAATTCATCCGCTCGATCGCATAATTGTTTAGGGTAGGGGCAGGGCATTTTGCATCATTCATCTGCAGAAGATGTACTTTTTGTCGTGCGGTGAATGCGCCATTTGCTTCAGCGAAACCTAAGGCACGTGTTGTTCCAGCGCGCAGAGAAATTTCGCGTGCGGCTGTCGCACGCCGCATTGCGGATCGCAGACGAGATAGGATTTCGCGCAGATCGCATGTAGCTTCAACAACATCTGCAGCACCTGCCTTGAAATAGTCGGAACCATCGTAGAAGTGTGGGTGCGTTTTCAGAACCAAAATTGGACAAATGTGGTCCGTTGTTCGTGCAACAAGCTGCCCAAGAACGTCGGGTGAGTCGGCTGATAATAAAATCCCCTCCACCCCCGTAAAGTATGCGTCGTCAATGCAACTGTAACACACACAAGAATACAAACTTTGCTAAATCGCTTGGGATAACACATCGCGTCGGTGGGCATTTGGATCAATGATCAAAATTTTGCCCGACATAGAAAATCCTATCGCTATCTTTGCTAACTTGTGACAAATTTTAATGAATTGAGTTAACAAATCCTTTCTACGGGGCCGTAATTCGCACAATGACACCACATGTTGCTGAAACCTTTGCACTAAATGTTCTGACTTGGTTGGTCGGGGATGAAGACTTGTTGCCCATTTTCCTAAGTTCGAGCGGGACAGATGGAACAGATTTGCGTGAGATTGCCGGTTCACCTGAATTTTTGGGTGCGGTTTTGGATTTCTTATTGATGGACGATGCGTGGGTTTTACGGTGTTGCGAAGAAACTGGACTTGATCCAAACCTTATGATGACAGCGCGCGCTGCGTTACCGGGTGGCGCGCAAATGCACTGGACTTAGTCACAGATTTTTGTTTGTTAGTCGCAAAACAGCAGATTGGGGCGCAAATGATACGCGGACTTGTTTTTGACAAAGATGGAACGCTTTTTGATTTCAAAACAACTTGGAATGCCTGGACTGCGGGGCTAATCCGACGTTTTGCACAAGGGAACCCCGAACGAGAGGCCGCGCTGGCCGAGGCTGCACATTTTGATTTAACGCGCCAATGTTTTCTACCCAGCAGCCCAATCATTGCAGGCACAAATCGCGAGGCTGCCGAAATTTTTGCGCGCATCGTGACAGAGCATTCAGTTGAGGAATTAGAAGAGATTCTAATGAACGCGACACTTGATGCCCCCCAATCCGAGGTCGTTCCGTTGGCGGATTATTTTGCGGATCTACACGCGCGCAATTTCAAAACGGGCGTTGTGACCAATGACACCGAAACGGGTGCGTATGCACATTTACGTCAAGCGAGCGCAACAGCGCATTTGGATTTTATTGCTGGATTTGACAGTGGCTATGGCGCGAAACCTGCTCCCGATCCTTTGCTGGCCTTTGCAAAATATGTTGGATTACAGCCTGCGGAAATTGCGATGGTGGGGGATAGCACGCATGATTTGGTGGCGGCCAAGCGGGCTGGCATGTATCGCATTGGCGTTTTAACCGGAATGGCGACTTACGATGATCTGGCGCCATATGCTGACGTTGTATTACCACACATTGGGCATATCCTGACCCATTTTCAAAATCTTCAAAATGACTAGGCAAAACCGACGGATTGCGTCGTAAATCGACAGGAAGAATGCTGGCCAGACAGCGATCTTTACAAAAAGTTTGGAGAGATTGATGTCAGAGCCGCAAACTCGTCGCCGTCGTGGCGGTGGCCGTTCAGGAAATGCCCAACGCCGTGGAACAACTGCGATCGATCAAATGCCATGGCGTATGATTGAAAATGTTGATCGTCCGACGGAACCACTGGATGAAGAGGGCGTTCAGGCCGTCCACATCGGTGCGATGCGGATCCTTGAAGAGATCGGGATCGAAATATTAAATGACGAAGCCCGTCAAATATTTGCAGATGCGGGATGCATCGTAAACGGCGAAAACGTTCGTTTTGGACGTGATTTCATTATGGAAATGGTTGCCAAGGCGCCCAGTCAGTTTGACATTATTCCTCGAAACCCAGAGCGGACAGTGACCATTGGGGGAAACAAGCTAACTTTTGTAAACGTGTCATCACCACCCAATTATTATGACGTAGAGTTGGGCAAAAAGGTATCTGGCACACGTGAACAATGTCAAAACCTGATCAAGCTGAGCCAATATTTTAACTGTATTCATATGGTTGGTGGCTATCCCGTTGAACCTGTTGATGTGCATGCCAGTGTGCGACACCTTGATGTGCTTTACGATAAATTGACCCTGACGGACAAAGTTGCGCATGCCTATTCGTTGGGCAAAGAACGTGTCGAAGATGTCATGGAAATGGTTCGAATTGCAGGCGGTCTGACCCATGAAGAGTTCGAAGCACAGCCGCGAATGTATACCAACATCAATTCAACGTCCCCCCTAAAACATGATATCCCAATGTTGGATGGATGGATGCGTCTTGCGCGGCGGAATCAGGGATTGGTGGTCACACCCTTTACACTGGCGGGGGCAATGGCGCCTGTGACAATGGCAGGGGCTGTTGCGCAATCCCTGGCAGAAGGACTGGTTGCCGTGGCGCTGGCACAGTGGATCCGTCCCGGAGCGGCCTGTGTGATTGGCACGTTTACGTCTAACGTGGACATGAAATCGGGAGCGCCGGCATTTGGAACACCTGAATATATGCGGGCCACACAAATGACGGGACAGTTGGCGCGGTTCTATGGATTGCCGCTGCGCTCATCTGGGGTCTGTGCCGCCAATGTTCCAGATGGCCAAGCGATGTGGGAAACATCAAATAGTCTTTGGGCGGCTGTCCAGTCAGGGACAAATATGGTCTATCACGCAGCGGGTTGGCTCGAAGGTGGTTTGATTGCTTCACCCGAAAAATTCATCATGGATTGTGAGGTATTGCAGCACATCCAACGATATATGGAGCCTGCAACCTTTGGAACAACAGCGGACGAAATTGCGTTAGACGCCATCGCTGAGGTCGGTCCAAATGGTCATTTTTTTGGCATACAACACACTCAAGATCGCTATACCACGGCCTTCTACCAGCCTTTTGTTTCAGATTGGCGTAACTTTGAGGCATGGGAAGCGGACGGTGGTGTTTGGACGCCAGAACGTGCCAACAAAATCTATAAACAAATTTTGGCCGAGTTTGAGGCGCCTCATATGGATGAAGCGATCAGAGAAGAGCTGGCTGAGTTTGTTCAACGGCGCAAGGCAGAAGGTGGCGCACCAACAGATTTCTAGGCTGTTCATTATTTCCGAAAGAATCTTGGCAATCCTGCAAGCCTGGAGGCGCTGATGTTAGGTGTTGTGAATAAAGTGATAGAGTCATTTGTGCGTCAACGCTACGGTGACAAACTTTGGGCGGACGTGCTGGTTGATCTTTCGCTGCCTGGGTACGAGTTTGAGGCGATGCTGACCTATGAGGATGGTATCACCTATGATTTGATCGATGGTTTGGCAAAACGACAATCCAAAATGTATCAAGATATTCTTGAGGACATCGGCGGCTATCTTGTAGCCGAAGATAGTTAGGCATCGGTGCGTCGTTTGTTGCGCTTTGGTGGCGCAACGTTCGAAGATTTTTTGTTATCACTTGATGATTTGAACGATCGTGTTGCATTGGCGCTTGATATTTTGGATATGCCAACAGTCGCGGTTGAGCCGATTTCTGCAAAAAAGGTGCATATTCACGTTGTGCCAAAATGACAGGGGTTTAGCGAAGTTTTGATGGGTCTATTGCGCGCACTTGCAGATGATTATGGCGCCTTGGTTTTTATGGATCGCGTCGAAGATGCCAAGCCCACGGAATGCATCGAGGTTATTTTGATTGACCATCATCATAGTGCTGGCACCAGCTTTGATTTAGCGGCAACATCATGACGGACACTGTACTGGATATCCTATGCCCGCAGCATATCTGCTATGATGAATGTGGTGCAATTTCACACATTGGACCGGGGTTGCGTTCAGTCTTTCCAAACGTCATTGGGGCGCAATTATTTGATGTGATTTCAATTTCGCGTCCAGTTGGGGTAGGTGATGTGGCATCGCTTTTGGCCCAAGCGGGACGGACATTGGCGATCGAAATTCGCGGCCACGACGGACTGCGTTTGCGTGGGGTTATGGCACCTCAACAACCAGGCGGTGTTTTTAGCTTATCATTTGGGATTGCATTGCAAAATGCGATTAAACAGTACCGATTGACCTTGCAGGATTTTGCACCACAGACCTTGCGCCAGAAATGTTGTACCTTATCGAAGCGAACCAAGCGGCGATGAGTGCATCCCGTTCGTTAACCGAGCGTTTGCAAGGGACAAAAATGTTGGCAGAAGAACAGGCGCATTCAGACACCTTGACTGGGCTGCGCAACCGCCGTTCGTTGGAACGGATATTGGATCACCTGTCGCAAACCAAAGAGGACTTTTCCCTAATCCAAATTGATTTGGATTATTTCAAATCGGTGAATGATACCTTGGGTCATGCAGCGGGCGATATGATTTTGCAACATGTAGCAACGGTCTTGCGGCGTGAAACGCGTCGTGATGATTATTTGATCAGAATGGGTGGCGATGAATTCTTGTTGGTTATAAAGCACTTAATTGACAAGTCGCGTTTGATGTCGCTGTCACAGGCCGTTATTCACGGTATCGAAGAACCACAAGATTTCGAAGGCCAGTCCTGCCAGATTTCGGCAAGCCTTGGGGTTTTGATCCAATCTGGACGGGCCCATTGGAAGAGCGCAGATTTGCTGCACCGCGTGGATGAGGCGGTCTATGCCTCAAAACATGGGGGTCGAGGACGGGCCAGTTTTGTGGCCTAGGCCATGGTGTTCAAATATGTTTGAACGCCCATTCATTATACCCCTGTTCGCCGCGGTACCAAATCACCTGATCCTTACCCGTTTCATTGTGGTTCCAACGTTGCTTTTCACCCTCGCCCATTGCGGCACGGACCAGAATGCGGCGTTTTTGACTTTGTTTGATATCGCGTGTTAGTGCGGCTTCGTCCCATTTTTGCGCACATTCATCACGGAAAGATTGCATCCGCGTTGTTTGTGTCGGATCGTCTACAAGATTTGTCCGTTCATTCGGGTCATCGGATAGGTTGAACAGCAATTCACCATCCACGGATGAGGCGATGTATTTGTAATCCCCCTCGCGGATCATAAAGATGGGTACGGTTGTCGTTTCAGCCAGATATTCAGCATAAATCTTGCGCCTGCGTTCGCCGTGCCCTTGCCCCGTCAGCGACAGCAGATTAATGCCTTCTAACGGCTCAATGGCTTCGTCAATCCCCGCAATTGCGTTGAATGTTGGCAATAAATCAACCAATGACGCCAATTCGCGCACCCGCGCGGGCGGAATCCACGGCGCATTTACGATTAATGGAATATGCATCGATTTTTCAAAGAAATGTTTCTTGAACCACATGCCGCGCTCGCCCAGCATTTCTCCATGATCAGATGTGAAAATGATCACTGTATTTTGATCCGCACCTGTATTTTTTAGCGCCTCTAAAACGCGCGATACCAAGTGGTCAATGTAGCTAATTGATCCATAATAGGCACGAATTGCGGTACGAATTTCATCATCGCTAAAGTCAACGCCCAGCATTCCAAAATCCTTCAGCAGGCGCAATGAATGAGGATCATGCGCCTCTTCCGACAATGGCCCAACCGAGGGCAGGGGAACCTCTACATCCTCGTATAAATCCCAGTATTCCTTTTGGCACAAATAGGGTTCATGCGGATGGGTATAAGACACCTGCAGGAAAAAAGGTCGCGGGTCATCCGAACGTGCCATGTCATAAATGTGTTGGATAGCCTGATGCGTCACCTCTTCATCATAATCGATCTGCACGGATCTGTGACATACCCCTGCAATGCGCACGGCGCGGGGATCGTTGGTATCACGTTTGCCTTCGTTTTCCCAATTTGGAACCCATGCAAAATCTGCGGGGTACAGGTCTGCGGTTAGGCGTCGTTCAAACCCGTGAAACTGATCAGGCCCGATAAAATGCATCTTGCCTGAAAGCGCGGTTTGATACCCACCTGCGCGCAGATAATGGGCATAGGTTGGGATTTCCGCGGAAAATTCGGCGGCATTGTCATAGGCACCAACCGTTGAACACAACTGCCCAGTCGCCATCGAAAACCGTGACGGCGCACAAAGCGGAAAGTTGCAATAAGCGGTTTCAAATACCACACCCCCTGCGGCCAATGCATCCAGTGTCGGCGCATGGCAAATCCCATCCCCATAGGATTTCAACGTCTGTGCAGTTAATTGATCCACCTGAATGAATAAAATATTGGGACGTTCGGTCATGGCAAGGCTCCTATTGGCATGGGGCGATGGTTCTGCACTTTCTCGCAGCTGTCTAGAGCAATGCGACAGATTTATGTCGTATCCCTAATGCGCGGCCTTTGACCAGCGCTGAAAAAAGGCCTCTCGCGCTTCACCCACACGAAACGCCTCAAACGCGGCCATTTTGTAATCACTGTCCAGAGTTTTTGCGCATTCCTCGCAAAAACAACGGTAAAAGGGATTGCGATTAGAAAAATCAATCTGCCCTTCACAGGCCCAACAGGTTTCCAAGTTCCCATGTCCTTTTGGTTTGTTCGTGACTAAGGGATAGCATGATTGAAAGGTTGTTTGAACGCTGGATTTGCACGCCAGTTCGCTGTTTAGCCAAGGCTTGTTACTTACTTCTTATTAGTGCTCAGTGACTCAGTGCTTAAGATGCGCGCGAAGGAGCACCGCCAACCAAATAGGTGTGCAGTTCTTTCAGGCAACGTCTAGGTGGAGATGGCAGCCCGTAGGGGAATCGAACCCCTCTTTCCAGGTTGAAAACCTGGCGTCCTAACCGATAGACGAACGGGCCAGCGCTGTGAAGCGGTGTTTAGGCGAGGCGTGGCATCTGTGCAAGAGGAAAATGAGCGTTTTGGAATAAAATTTATCGAAATAAATCTATGTACTGGCAAAGGCGGCGTCTTCGATGCGCAGCTGGACGTTTTGGCGTCCTTGCCATGTATTTATGTCCAATCGACCAGCAACATGGACCAATCGACCCCCGTGGTTTTCCAGCGCCGTACCGAGTTCTGTATCAAACGCACCAAAACAGATGGCATCAACTGATCCGCCAACACCATCCCCGATGCGCAGTTTCAGGTGGCTGCTTCCAACGCGTTTTGCAAATTGCACTTTGACCTCTGGCATCACAAAGCGGGGGCTTGACGCGCCTGCGCCAAATGGGCCAGCCTGTTCCAGTTTTTCGACCAAATCCACCTGTGCCGCGCTCGGCATGAGCAAACCATCAAGCCGCAAATCCTTGGGCCCCAAATCAGCGGCGCCTTGGCGCGCCATCAGTTCGGACAATCGGGTCATCGCTGGTTCGAGTTGGGCGCGTGTTAGGCTCAGCCCTGCTGCCATTTTGTGGCCGCCCCCTTTGATAAGATGTCCCTCGCTGGCTAATTTTTGGATGTGCGCCCCAAGATCGATTCCGGACACAGATCGCCCTGATCCTTTGCCATCATCGCCATCAAATCCGATCACAATTGCGGGTCGATTTGTGGCCTCTTTTAGGCGGGCTGCAACGATTCCAACAACGCCGGGATGCCATCCTTCGCCAGCGGCCCAAACCAGTGGCGCATCGAGTCCGCGTGCTTCGGCCTGGGCCAATGCGGCATCGCGGACATGGTTTTCAACCTCGCGGCGTTCGCTGTTTAGCGCATCGAGGCGTTGTGCAATTGATTGTGCCTCGGCCTGTGTTGTGGCCGACAGCAGGCGCGCACCCAAATCCGCCTGACCAATGCGTCCACCTGCATTGATACGAGGACCCAAGACAAAACCCAAGTGATAGGAAGTGGGCGCACTGTCGACGCGCGCCAAATCCGACAAGGCGACAATGCCCGCGCGTTCGCGGCGCGCCATCACGCGCAAACCCTGTCTCACGAAGGCCCTGTTTACGCCGACAAGTGGGGCAACATCCGCAACAGTTGCCAGTCCAACGAGGTCTAGAAAAGACATTAAATCGGGCCCATCTCCTGCCTGCTCTATGCGTAGGACACGGCGTGCCTCGACCAAGGTCAAAAACACAACGGCAGCTGCACACAAATGGGCGAGATCACCCGTTTCATCCTGTCGATTTGGATTAACCACTGCCAAACAGTTGGGTAGGGTTTCTCCTCCTAGGTGATGATCGAGGATGATGATATCTGCGTCACCACCCGCGGCAATTGCATCATGGCTTAGGGTGCCGCAGTCTACGCAAATGATGAGATCGTGATGTGCCGCAAGATCGCTCATGGCTGTAGGGTTTGGGCCATAGCCTTCGTCGATACGGTCAGGAACATAAAGTGTGCAGGTCACACCGAAATGACGATACCAATGGATCAATTGGGCGGCGGATGTTCCGCCATCAACGTCATAGTCCGCAAAGACGGCAACGCGTTGTTTGCGTAGGGCCGCATGGACGATGCGCGCGGCCGCTGTTTCCATATCCTTGAGGGATCTGGGGTCAGGTAACAAATCACGTAATTGTGGCGCTAGGTAGCTGTCTACATCTTCAGGTAAGACCCCCAAGCGAGCCAAAACATTGCATAATGCATGTGGATATTCAGTTGTTTGTGCTAATGCTGCGGAATGGCGTTCAGTCATTTCATCAGGGCCGACCCAACGCCGGCCCGTCAAAGATGTGTCAACTCCAAGATACCCCAAACCGCGTTATCCGCGTGGGTTGCGGTAAATCATACGGCGAATGGACCCTGTTTTTGACCGCATCAACAGTGTTTCAGTTGTGATATATGCAATTTCACGCTTGATACCAGGCAAGAGAGAGCCGCCGGTTACGCCAGTCGCAGCAAATATCACGTCTTGCGTCACCATTGCATCGCGTGTGTAGATGCGATCCAGATCCGTGATACCTGCTTTTGCTGCACGGGCGCGTTCATCATCAGTGCGGAACAACAGACGACCATAAATTTGACCCCCCATGCATTTTAACGCAGCTGCAGCCAAAACACCTTCGGGGGCGCCGCCTGTGCCCATATACATGTCTATGCCAGTTGTTTCTGGATCAGCGCAGTGCATCACACCGGCCACATCTCCGTCCGTAATCAACCGGATTGCGGCGCCTGTTGCACGTACTTCTGCAATCATTTCTTGGTGGCGGGGGCGTTCCAGAATACACACCGTGATGTCGCGGGGCGCGCATCCTTTTGCCGCGGCGAGTGCATTTACCCGTTCTGCGGCAGACATGTCTAATGTGACGATGTCAGGTGCGAAACCAGGGCCAATCGCCAGCTTTTCCATATAGGTATCTGGAGCATGCAACATGGACCCACGCGGACCCATGGCAATGACTGTCAATGCATTTGGCATGTCCTTGGCGGTTAATGTTGTTCCTTCTAGCGGATCAAGTGCGATGTCCACACCCGGTCCGTTGCCTGTTCCGACTTCTTCGCCGATATAAAGCATCGGGGCCTCATCGCGCTCGCCCTCGCCAATGACCACAACGCCTGCGATGTCCAATTTGTTCAACTGTTCACGCATTGCATTTACGGCCGCTTGGTCTGCCGCTTTTTCATCGCCGCGCCCGACTAGATCCGCTGATGCGAGGGCAGCCGCTTCGGAAACGCGTGCCAGGCCGAGAGAAAGCATACGGTCATTAAAATCAATTTTTGTGTTACTCATAATAAGTCTTCTTTCTTTAAATCTGTTCGATGCGCAGTGCGACAGGCGTGCCGACAACCGCATCTAATGATCGTAGATCTGCCAAGGCATGGGTCAGCTCAGATTGTCCAGTGGCGTGTGTCACAATTAACACGGGTGCATTATCGCCGTCGTGATCGTATTGACGCATACGATGAATTGAAACGTTGTGCTGTCCCA
The DNA here is from genome assembly GCA_965657135.1 of uncultured Paracoccaceae bacterium. Lineage (GTDB taxonomy): Bacteria > Pseudomonadota > Alphaproteobacteria > Rhodobacterales > Rhodobacteraceae > HIMB11. Next base: position 80,805 of record CBFHNF010000007.1, on the reverse strand, counting down.
GTGCATCGGCCACCGTCGCCAGTGATCCAGGGCGGTCCAACAATTCCATGCGCAAATAATAAGGTGCAGGCGTATCACACTGTGCAGGGGACGATGATTTTAGGGTGTCTGCAGCCTGTCCAAAGGTCGGGATGCGAATGCCGCGCGCCAGATCCAGTACGTCTGACATCACCGCACTTGCGGTTGGCCCTTCGCCTGCGCCTGCACCGCGCAAAACGATTTGCCCCACTTCATCACCGTCGACAACAACCATGTTTGTCCCACCCTCTAGTTGACCAAGAGGAGAAGTTTCAGGCACAAGACAAGGCGTCATCCGTTGTTCTAAGCCGTTTTCAGTCATTTGCGATACGCCTAATAATTTGATGCGATATCCCATGTCGGCAGCGTGGTTGATGTCTTCGATGGAGATCTGTCCAATGCCTTCTAATTTCACGGCATCGAAATCAATCTGAACACCAAATGCAATTGCCGATAGGATTGCCAATTTGTGACCAGCGTCAATGCCTCCGACGTCCAAGTTTGGATCTGCCTCTAAATATCCCAACGCGTCGGCTTCGGCGAAAACCTCATCATAGCTCAACCCAGCCGACTGCATCCGTGTCAAGATGTAGTTACATGTGCCATTCATCACGCCCATGACGCGTTTGATCTGATTTCCCGCCAATCCCTCACTCAGCGATTTTATGATCGGGATGCCACCTGCGACAGCAGCCTCATAGCGCACGGATAAACCATTGCTTTCGGCCAAATGTGCAAGGGCTTGACCGTGATGGGCCAACATTGCTTTGTTCGCGGTCACAACATCTTTGCCTGATTTTAGTGCGGCTTCGGTCGCCTCTTTGGCTGGGCCTTCGTCACCCCCAATCAATTCAACAAAAACGTCGATGTCATCCGATTGCGCCAAGCTTACGGGATCATCGTGCCAGCGGTAGGCAGACAGATCAACGCCGCGGTCCTTGCCAGCACTTCTTGCAGAAACGGCAACTACTTCAATACTGCGTCCCGTACGTATGCGGAGCAAATCAGATTTTGATTGAATGATTTTGACGACGCCAGTGCCGACCGTCCCCAGACCAGCAATCCCCAAGCGTAAAGGTTGGTTCATCCAAAGGCTCCTTAACTTCCAATATTCACCTTATCGCGATGTACCTTTATTCGTGATGCTGTGCAACGCGGAACGTGTAAATTTGCGGAGCTAGTCACATCACTAAAATCTGTGAATTTTCTGTTTTGCATTTGTTTGCTTCATGTTTAGGGTGCGCCCATGCCCAGAACTATTGGATCTTATTCACAAAATACCCGCATGTTGGTGCGCAAAAGTGCTGAAAGGCTCTTTGCTCGACATGGCTATGCGGCTGTTTCCATGCGTCAATTGGCGTCGGAAATCGGCGTTCAAGTGGGCACGATTTATAATTACACCAAAGATAAGCAAACGCTCTTGTTTGCAATTATGAGCGATCACATGAGCGAACTTTTGACAGCTTTGAAGTCGCACGAAGCAAAGCCAAGCCCAATTGACGAACTAAGCCAATTTCTAAACTTTCATTTGGATTATCACCTAGCGCGGCGGGATGCGGTTTTCATCGCATACATGGAGCTACGCAACTTAACGGATGACAATTTCACCCAAATCGAGGCAATGCGCCGTAGCTATGAAGATGCGCTAGAGGCTATTTTGATTTCTGGAAAACAGGCGGACGTATTTGATATCGCGGACACACGGATTACAACGCTTGCGATCATCGGCCTGCTTACCGAAGTTGTAACGTGGTATCGTCCAGATGGTCGGCTGAAATTGGACGAGATAAAATCGCATTATTTGGAAATGGTCCTGCGCATGGTCATGCCACGCGCAGGATGATCACGTATTAGTGCGCTGGTTTGATAAACGTGCCATTGCGCAATTCAGCAAAAGCCTGCATCAATTCTTCTCGCGTATTCATAACGATTGGTCCGTGCCATGCCACGGGTTCCTGAATTGGTGCCCCCGAAATCAATAGGAAACGAATACCGCGTTCGCCCGCCTGAACAGTGACTTCTTCGCCTGTTCCGAACTTGATCAAGGTGCGATTGCCTGACATGTCGCGGATGTTGACTTCTTCTCCCATGACTTCTTTTTCTAATAATACACCTTCTGGTGCGCTTGCGTCTGCAAAGGCCCCTTCGCCTTCAAACACATAGGCGAACGCCTTGCGATATGTATCAATTTTGAAGGTCTTTTTGATACCAGCTGGAACGTAGATATCTAAATATTGAGGATCAGCGGCGATGCCATCCACTGGCCCCGATTGACCCCAGAAATTACCAACGATTACTTTTACTCGTGTGCCATCATCATCGATGATTTCTGGAATGTCTTTTCCTTCCACATCTTGGTAGCGTGGTGCCGTCATTTTCAATGAAGAGGGGAGATTAGCCCAAAGTTGAAAACCGTGCATTTGTCCGTTTGCATTTCCTTTCGGCATTTCTTGGTGCAAAATGCCCGAACCTGCGGTCATCCATTGCACGTCCCCTGCGCCCAATGTACCTTCGTTTCCCAGACTATCACCATGTTCAACTGTGCCTGATAGAACATAGGTAATTGTTTCGATGCCGCGATGTGGGTGCCATGGAAATCCCTTTAGGAAATCTTCGGGGCGTTCATTTCTGAAGTCATCAAACAGTAGAAATGGATCCAATTCACTGGGTTCTTGGAACCCGAATGCGCGGTGTAGGTGTACGCCTGCGCCCTCCATTGTGGCTTGGGCGCGTCGTGTTTCATTAATCGGACGTAGTGACATTGTGTGTCTCCTTTCAATATATAAGTAGAGCGCGCCTCATCCCCGTGCAAGGCAACCTAATGTGTTCTAAAACACGCAAATTGCGCAAAATTGCACAAAGGAAAACAAATGTCGCAAATGTGCGGTTTTTCAAAAATTTCGCATGCCAATTTCAGCGCGTCAATCAGGGAGAATTGTGATGAAAGTAGGCTTTATTGGTCTTGGAAATGTTGGCGCCAAGTTGTCTGGCAGTTTGTTGCGAAATGGTGTTGATTTAACCATTCATGATCTGGATCAAACGCGTGTTGCCGATTTTGTCGCACGTGGCGCATCACGGGGCGAAAGCCCAGCTGATCTGATGGAAAAATGTGACATTGTTATTACCTGCTTGCCTAGCCCTTCAATTTCTGCTGCGGTCGTCGAACAGATGTTGCCACATGTCCGCGAGGGCAAGATTTGGTTGGAAATGTCCACAACAGACGAAGCCGAAGTCAAGCGGCTTGGCGCGCTGGTCATCGAACATGGCGGTGCAGCGGTTGATTGTCCAGTATCAGGTGGATGTCATCGAGCCGATACCGGCAATATTTCGATTTTTGCAGGATGTGATCGCGCGACTTTTGAAACCGTTTTACCCTTTTTGACGATTATGGGGCGTCGTATTTTGCATACGGGCGATCTTGGGTCTGCAAGTGTTTTAAAGGTCATTACAAATTACCTTGCGACTGCAAACCTTGTGTCCTGCGCTGAGGCGCTGACCGTTGCCAAAGGTGCGGGTATGGATCTGGGAGTCGCGTATGAAGCGATCGCAATGTCATCAGGTACATCTTTTGTGCATGAAACAGAAAGTCAGGTCATTCTAAACGGATCACGTGATATTTCGTTCACCATGGATTTGGTGGCCAAAGATATTGGATTATTCCAGAAGGTGGCAGACAGTGCGAATGTCCCTTTAGAGTTGAACCCGCTGTTGATTTCTATCTTTAATGACGGGATTGAACGCTATGGTTCTCGAGAGCTGTCGCCAAACATTATAAAACGTCTTGAAGATGCAACTGGTCTGGATATTCGTGCGCCAGGTTTTCCGTCCGAAATGACTGATGATGAACCCGAGGAAGAGGGGCGCGAAATCATCGTTCGCCGTTAACCTCATTTATATCTTTGCATCTCATGCTCAGTCCATATTCGGATGCTGTGCAATCTGTGAATGCGCGGTTTCGATGATCAAAATGAATTTATTGTGATGCACTATCTGTGTCAAAGGGATATATATTTGGTACATTGGGCTAGGATTTCACAGGTGTGTTATCAGTTGAATATGGTTTGGTCGTTTAAAACAGTGACTAGGTCGAATTTTGTGGAGGTAGGCAATGTCGTCGTCTGTTAGTGAACCAAGTTTTCGCGAAAGTGTAGAAGTAATGTATAATCGCGCTGTCCAGTTGATGGATTTGCCCGACGGATTAAAAGAAAAAATCCGTGTGTGTAACGCGACCTACACTGTGCGTTTTGGTGTGCGCCTGCGTGGCGATATCCATACGTTCACGGGCTATCGTTCGGTTCATTCTGAACATATGGAACCGGTCAAGGGCGGTATTCGTTATTCACTGGACGTGAACCAAGATGAAGTTGAAGCGCTGGCCGCGCTGATGACATATAAATGTGCATTGGTTGAGGCACCGTTCGGCGGATCCAAGGGGGGCTTGTGTCTGGACCCGCGTCAATATGATGAACACGAACTTGAGGCGATCACCCGTCGCTTTGCTTATGAATTAATCAAGCGCGATTTGATCCATCCCTCACAAAACGTGCCTGCTCCAGATATGGGAACGGGTGAACGTGAAATGGCGTGGATCGCCGATCAGTATGCGCGTATGAATACAACCGATATCAATGCGCGCGCCTGTGTGACGGGCAAGCCAATCAATGCAGGCGGTATTCAGGGCCGGACCGAGGCAACAGGCCGCGGTGTTCAATATGCGCTTCGTGAATTTTTCCGTCATCCAGAAGATATGAAAATCGCTGGCCTAGAAGGGAGCTTGGACAATAAACGCGTTGTTGTTCAGGGATTGGGCAACGTTGGTTATCACGCGGCAAAGTTCTTACAAGAAGAAGACCATTGCCTGATCACTGGGATTATCGAACGTGATGGCGCATTGACACATGATGATGGGATCAATGTTGACGCGGTCCGCGCACACATCATGGCAACCGGTGGTGTCAAAGGGTTTGATGGTGCGACATATGTCGAAAACGGAACAAGCGTGTTGGAAAAATCCTGTGATATTCTTATCCCAGCGGCGCTAGAAGGTGTGATTAACCTAGAGAACGCGGATCGCATCGATACCAAAGTGATTATTGAGGCAGCAAACGGTCCTGTAACTGCGGGTGCAGATGCCATCCTCAGCGATAAGGGTGTTATCATCATTCCTGATATGTATGCCAATGCAGGGGGTGTGACGGTTTCCTATTTCGAATGGGTCAAAAACCTAAGCCACATTCGTTTTGGGCGCATGCAGCGTCGCGAAGAAGAAGCGCGCAACAGTTTATTGGTCGCTGAACTGGATCGTTTGGATCATCATATGGGTGATCGTTGGTCGATGACACCAGAATTCAAAGAGCAATATTTGCGTGGTGCGGGCGAAATGGAATTGGTGCGTTCAGGTCTTGATGACACAATGCGCACCGCCTATCAGCAAATTTCCGAACGCTGGCATAGCCGCACTGATGTCAAAGATTTGCGAACTGCGGCCTTCATGCTCGCGATCGATAAAATCGCAGCAGGTTATCGCGCCAAGGGTATTTAACACCAAAAAAGGCGCGTAGATACTACGCGCCTTTTTTCGTCATTTCAGTTCGATTCAACGACGACGATCGCGACGGTTGTTCATGGGTTGAAACGCAACGCCGACATGTGCCTCGCAATAGGGTTTTCCAGTCTGAGTGGGGAGCCCACAAAACCAAAAATTTGGTGTCGCTGGATCACCAACTGGCCATTTACAAGTCCGTTCTGTCAATTCAAGCAGCGTCAGTTTTTTTGCCTTTTTTTCGATCTCGCTCACGCGCGCCAAAGCCTCTGGGCTGATCTCATTCGCAGATGGCTGAGGGGGGAGGGGTTGACCGGCTGGAATAATTTGACGACGCAACGCCGTCACATTTGATGGCTTTTCTGCAGCTGGTTCGGCGGCCTTTGATGCAGGTTGCTCTTTGGGTGGAGCTTTTGGTTCTGCTTTTGGTGTGGCCTTTGGTTTTGCTTCAGCTTTCGGCGCTGCGTTTTTCGTCGCGCGGTTTGAAAGACCCAATCGGTGGACCTTACCAATGACCGCATTGCGTGTTACGCCGCCCAATTCCTTGGCGATTTGACTGGCAGATTGCCCTTCGCCCCACATTTTTTTCAGAATTTCAACACGTTCATCAGTCCAAGACATCACGATTTCCTATTCAGCGGGCAACTCAAGATCGCCACCTAACGTTGTTCAGTGTTCCATCATATCAATTGAACACCGAAGTACAAGCCATCAAGCCAAATTGTTGGCATTCTTTCATGAGGATGCCTGGCGCGGCTGGGCTTGGGGGATCAGTTGTTGTGCGCCGCCTGCTAACAATAGGTAAATTGATGTCATCATTAATCCGAAATGTGCCCAACTTTGCGGATCAAACGACACCCAGGCCGCCCAGCCTGCGCAAATTGTCCACAATATACCCATGGGCAGTGTGACCAAACGCCAGCGTTTGGTACGCGTTGGGTGAACAAACTTAATCGGTAAAAACATCGCGATTGCGAGCGCCGTCGTCACTAAAATGATCACCCAATCTGGCGGCGTTAGTCCGAAAAAGACGATCACAACCATATTCCAGCACCCTGGAAATCCGCGAAATGAATTGTCGTCTGTTTTCATGCCGTCATCGCAGAAATACATCGCGGATGAAAAGGTGATCAAAATAAGCACATACCACGCGTGCCACCCCCCAAGAAGGTGCGCCTGAAACAGGGCAAACGCTGGGATAAAGACATATGTCAGATAGTCGATTATTAAATCCAATAACGCGCCATCAAACCGTGATGCGTATGATTTAACATCGTATTTTCGGGCCAAGGGACCGTCGATGCCATCCACGAAAAAGGCGACAACCAACCACAAAAACATGACAGGCCAATCGTGGTTCGCAGCGGCAAGTAGGGCCAACATGGCAAAGACTGCACCGCTGGCAGTCAGCAGATGCACAGATAATGCGCGGAGTTTTAAATTCATCCGCACTCTATGGGGGATTTTTTACAAAATCGCAATCGGCAAAAATTTCATGCTTTTGGATGTGTTGATTTGTAAACATCCAGCAATCGCGCGGTGTCAACGCCTGTATAATGCTGCGTCGTGGACAAGGATGCATGACCCAACAGCTCTTGTATTGCGCGCAAGTCTCCGCCTGCATTTAGCAGGTGTGTTGCAAAGCTATGGCGCATCGCATGCGGTGTAACGGATGCTGGAAGACCCAGTTGGTGACGTACCTTTTGAACCGCGCCTTGAACAAGCCTAGGGTTTAAAGCACCACCGCGCGCGCCAACAAATAATGGGTTATCCCCAGTTAGGGAATAGGGGCACACTGCACGATAGTGTTCAACAGCCTCACGCGCGGCATCAACGACTGGCACAATGCGCTCTTTGCCGCCTTTGCCCTTGATCCGTAGAGTTTCAGATAATGGCGCATCGCGCCACTTTAGGGACAAGGCCTCTGATATGCGCAATCCGCAACCATAAAGAAGCGTTACAACCGCCATATCCCGTGTTCCAACCCAGTCAGTGACAGAATGCAGTTCAATATTTTCCAAAACTTGGACAGCTGCATCTTCGGCCAGTGGACGTGGCAATTTCGGCTGATATTTTGGTGACTTTGCGGCCAAAACAACCGTGGGGTCAAAGTCGAGTTGACGTGCGAGCCAGCGATAAAAGGTTTTCACAGCCGATAGTTTGCGTGCAAGCGTTCGCGACGATACACCCTGTTTGCGTTCGTTTGCCATCCATGCGCGTACATCGGTGTTATAGACCGATCCTAAACCTTTGGTTCCACTTTCGCCAGTGTGGATCGCAATAAAGGCACAGTAGTCTTGGACGTCCCGTTGATAGGCCTTGATCGTATTTTCACTGATGCCCTGTGTTGCACGGGAAACGTCAAGCCATGCGGCGATATAGGTTGAAACTTCTTTCGAAATCATACCAGCCAGCGGCGCAATACACGTTCCAAAACGCCTGCAAAAAACGATAGTAGATCGGTTGCCTGTTGTGGAGAGAATTGATTTGCATCCTGACTGCCCAACGCGGCCATGGCAGAGGGGCGATTTGCGCCAAGAGACAGATGCATAATCGCCTCTGAGCAGATGGTCGGGTGGTGGTCACCATATACTTGGGGGGCGCCCTTTGGTGCGGGGCGAACGACCACGTTCGAGTTGAGCGTCCCGTGTCCTTGCGTCATATAACTTTGCACAAAACCAGGACCTTCGATACCGATCATTGGATGCAAATTTCTGAGGCTTTGGGCCTGTGTCATATCGACAGAACGCGTTTCAAAAATGATCCGAATACATTCAACACGCAGGATTTGGACCACATCATCATTTAGCACATTGAGAAAGGTATCAAAACTATCTGCATCCATTATGCGCAGGATCGCACGGTGGATTTGGTTGGTTCCAGCCAAATTATCATAGGCTGCGGCGATAACACTTTTGTGGGTGTCTTCCAACCGATCCAAACGGTCCTCTAACCGCTGCATTGCCAACCCGCGCAGGTCAATCACATTGGGCCCGCGCGCCTGATCATTTGCAGTAATCAGTGCCTGCAGCAGGTCGTCATCCTGAAGAATGACGTCTGGTTGTGCCAGAATTTTATCCTTTAACACGCGATCCATGCTACCTGCTCACCTTGCCCAACTGACATTAATCTACTGCGATTTGTGAAAACATTACAGAATTTTTTGTCCTGTGTCTGCAATATCGGCCAAAAATGCTGCTAAACCTTTATCCGTTAATGGGTGATTAGCGAGCGATTTGATCACTGCTGGTGGCGCGGTGACAACATCTGCGCCAATTAAGGCACAATCGGAGACATGATTGGTGGTTCGTATTGAGGCGGCCAAAATCTCTGTTTCAAATCCATAGTTATCATAAATTGTGCGAATATTTTCGATCAATTCCAAACCGTCTAGGTTGATGTCGTCCAAACGACCGATAAAAGGAGAAATGAACGAGGCGCCCGCTTTCGCCGCCAGCAAGGCTTGGTTTGCGGAAAAACACAGTGTTACGTTTACCATGTGGCCTTCGCCAGACAGCGTTTTACATGCCTGTAATCCGTCCCAAGTTAGAGGAACTTTGACGGCGATGTTTGGCGCGATTTCCACCAACTTGCGACCCTCGGCGATCATCGTTTCCGCATCTGTTGATGTCACTTCGGCGCTGACCGGCCCAGACACCATAGAACAGATTTCTTTGGTCACTTCGATAATGTCACGACCAGATTTCTTGATCAAAGATGGATTGGTTGTAACACCGTCCACCATTCCCAAATCATTCAATTCGCGGATTTGATCGATTTCTGCAGTGTCTACGAAAAATTTCATGGTTGTGGTCCTTGTTTGGATTGGCCTAAGGTTGAGAGTGCTTTAGCCTATGTCGTGTTTTTAGAAAAGCCCCCAGTGGTTCTGATGTCTGAAAGTCCTGAGTTTTTTCATGAATCTGAGTTGGTGTCGGTTCTGACAACCCAACCCATTGATCGCGTGCTGGATTACAAAGCGCCAGAGGGGGGCTGTTTTTTAGGAGCCTTTGTCGAAGTGCCTTTGGGGCCTCGCAAGGTTTTGGGAGTCGTTTGGGGCGCAGGCCAAGGCGGATATGATCCCGCGAAAATCAGGTCGGTATCACGTGTTTTGGATGTCGCACCGATGACGCGGGCTTTGCGAGAATTTCTAATCCGTGCAGGGGAATACACATTAACACCCTTATCGGTTATGCTGCGTTTGGCAACACGTGCGCCGGGTTTGATGGACCCGCCCAGTATGCGCCGCGTTTATCAACTAAATGATGCATTCGAGGGTGGAAAAATGACCCCCGCGCGTGAACGTGTATTAGGCGTGATGGAAGATTTTTCCGACGCTGTATTCACACTTTCCGAACTTGCTGATTTGGCGGAGGCTTCAACATCGGTGATTAAGGGTTTGGTTAAAATCGGCGCCATTCTTGAAATTGATCGCCCAAGAGATGCGCCGTTTCATCCATTAAATCCAGATTTTGCGAGCAAAGATTTGACCGATGTGCAGCGACAGGCGGCAGGCGAATTGGTGGGACGTCTTCAAGAGCGCTCCTATTCAACAACTCTGCTGCGTGGTGTGACGGGGTCTGGCAAAACGGAAGTTTATCTTGAGGCGGTTGCGCAAACTCTACGTCAGGGGCGTCAGGCGCTTGTTCTTCTGCCAGAAATTGCGCTGACGGCAGAATTCTTGTCACGCGTTATTGAACGATTTGGAGCAAAACCTGCAGAGTGGCATTCAGGTGTGACAATGACAGAGCGCCGACGCATTTGGAAGATGGTCGGGCAAGGTGGGGCGCAATTGGTCATAGGTGCGCGCTCGGCGTTATATCTCCCGTTTCGCGATTTAGGTTTGATCGTCGTCGATGAAGAACATGATACATCGTACAAACAGGATGACGGGGCACTATACAACGCGCGTGATATGTCGGTTTTGCGTGCATCAATTTCACAGGCCTGTGTAGTTTTGGCCTCTGCCACGCCCTCGCTTGAAACATGGGTGAATGCAGAAAGTGGCAAGTACCACAAAATCACGATGACGGATCGGTTTGGTCCCGCGGTCATGCCCGAAATGACAGCAATAGATATGCGACAGGGAAAATTGCCCTCAGATAGATGGATATCGACTGCCTTGGCAGCACACATTCACACGCGCATTGAATGTGGCGAACAATCTATGCTGTTCATCAATAGACGTGGGTATGCACCAATCACCTTATGTCGTGCCTGCGGTCATCAAATTGGGTGCAAAACTTGCGATGCACGTATGGTAGAACACAGGTTTTTAAATCGCTTGATGTGCCATCAATGCGGTGAAACAGAACCGATGCCAGAAATCTGTGAAAATTGCGGGGTTGAGGGCCGTTTGGCCCCCGTAGGTCCAGGAGTCGAACGTTTGGCCGAAGAAGCCAAGGCCGTTTTTCCAGACGCAAACCTTGCTGTTTTATCCTCGGATCTATTTTCCTCTGCGCGATCTTTGAAATCAGCAATCACGGAAATCGCATCTGGGGATGTGGATATTATCATTGGCACGCAATTGGTTGCCAAGGGGCATAATTTCCCAAACCTAACTTTGGTTGGTGTAATTGATGCTGATCTTGGGTTGCAGGGGTCTGATCTGCGCGCTGCGGAACGGACGTTTCAGTTGATGCGTCAGGTCGCGGGGCGTGCGGGACGCTCTGAAAAGCCGGGACAAGCCTATTTGCAAACCTATCAACCTGATCATCCCGTCATTCGTGCAATTCTTGCGGGGGAAGAAGAAGCGTTTTGGAATGCAGAGGCCGCTGAACGACAGGCTGCGGGGGTTCCGCCCTTTGGTCGATTGGCTGCGATCATAATCAGCGCCCCCGAGGCTGAGCGTGCGTTTGATTTGGGCAATCAATTACTGCGTAACGCAGCGCCATTGCAGGCAATAGGGGCACAAATATTTGGACCCGCGCCAGCCCCGATTGCACGAGTTAGATCACGTTTTCGGGTACGCATGTTGATCAAGGCCGAAAAAAATGCGCCGTTACAACGCGCATTGGCGCAATGGATTGCCCCAATAACATTGAAGAACGATTTGCGCCTATCTGTCGATATTGATCCACAGAGTTTCCTTTGACCTTCTGATAAACTGCGGTTAACAGAAGAAATCTTTTGAAAGCCTTAGTAGATGTTTCAGCACATTCCAATTGATCAGATTGATCGCCTACCGAAATGGCGTCAGCCAAAAACACTGCTGTATCTGATGGCCATTGCGATGCCACTGGCGTTTGCGGTGTGGTCAGCCCTACTGAATAATTTTGTGGTTGAAGTTGCGAATTTTGATGGATCAGATATCGGTTGGCTTCACACCGTGCGAGAAATTCCCGGGTTTCTTGCCGTTGGTGTGATTGCGTTGATTATCTTTATCCGCGAACAAGTGCTTGGACTGGTTTCACTGGTAATGTTAGGCGCAGCGAGTGCGATCACCGCATGGTTTCCATCGTTTGCGGGGCTACTTACAATCACGATGCTCAGTTCAATCGGATTTCACTATTATGAAACCGTGAACCAATCGCTTCAATTGCAGTGGTTAAACAAAGACGAAGCGCCGCGCTTTTTGGGGCGGCTATTGGCCGTTGGATCAGCCGCCTCATTGGTGGCGTATGGCCTGATTGTCATTGGATGGAAAACGTTCGATCTTAGCTATAATTTTGTCTATTTGATCTCTGGTGGTGCGACGGTTCTAATTGCGATTTTTTGCCTGATCACCTATCCGCAATTTGAGGCGCCAACCCCCCAGCGAAAACAAATGGTATTGCGCAAACGCTACTGGCTTTATTATGCGTTGCAATTCATGGCAGGCGCGCGACGCCAGATTTTTTTGGTATTTGCTGGCTTTATGATGGTCGAACGCTTTGGTTTTGACGTACACGAAATCACCTCGCTGTATCTTATAAATCTGGTGATCAATATTATTCTGGCACCATTTATAGGTCGGGCCGTTGGGCATTTTGGCGAACGGCGCGTGTTGAATTTTGAATACATTGGGTTGACCATCGTCTTTGGTGCTTATGGTGGGATTTATTTCTTTGGATGGGGGGTTATACTGGCCTCGGTACTCTATGTATTGGATCACATATTTTTTGCGATGGCCTTGGCGATTAAAACCTATTTCCAGAAAATCGCAGATCCTGCAGACATTGCACCGACGGCGGCTGTGGCGTTTACAATCAATCACATTGCAGCCGTATTTCTGCCCGCAGGGCTTGGGTATATCTGGCTCGTGTCCCCCGGGGCGGTCTTTGTGATTGCAACGGGAATGGCGTTTACATCCTTTCTTTTATCTACGCTAATCCCGCGCAATCCGACGGAAGGCCACGAAACCATATTGACCTGGGCCAACTCAGTGCCTAAGGCGGCCTGAAAAATAAAGAGGCTCCACTATGACAACCTATACCGCCCTGACCACAGTTGATGGCAAAGAGGCCGCTTATGCCCTGTCCGAAGCAATGGAACGTATGAACCCAGAACCCTTGGGTGTGGGTGTATTCGAACTGGAGGATGGTTCGGGGCTGTGGGAAATCGGGGGGTATTTTACCGAAAAGCCTGATTTGGCAGCACTCTTGATCTTATCAATGGCCTTCGGTGCAGGTGAATTTGCAGTGTCAGAAGTGCCTGAAACAGATTGGGTCGCCAAGGTCAAAAGAGAGTTGCAACCAGTTGTTGCTGGACAATTCTTTGTTTATGGGTCGCATGATGCAGATAAGGTTCCTGAAGATTGTGTTCCTCTCTTGATCGAGGCGGCCATGGCCTTCGGTACAGGCCATCACGGAACAACATTGGGGTGTTTGCGCGCGTTGGATCGGTTGTCGGGTCTGGGCTTTGTTGGCAAAAACGTGGCCGATATCGGCTGTGGAACCGCGGTTCTTGCGATGGCGGCAGCGCGTATTTGGCCAAATCCAGTGATTGCCAGTGACATTGACCAAGTTGCGGTGGACGTCGCGCTTGCCAATGCCGCGGCAAATGATTTATCTGATCGCCTGATTTGTGTTGAGGCCGCTGGATTTGAACATCCAACTCTTCGCGCGTCAGCACCTTATGATTTGGTTTTTGCAAATATCCTGAAGGGACCATTGATCGAGCTGGCCCCCGATGTGGCGGCAAATACTGCACCAGCGGGATATGTCATTTTATCAGGTCTTTTGGTTGAACAGGCGGCTGACGTAACGGCGGCCTATGTCGGACAAGGTTTCATTCTGTCGCACCGCGAAGATATCGGTGAATGGACGACGCTGACCTTGCAAAAATAAATCAAAATTTCGTGGGCCGTTTGAAATATGATACGGCCCTACGATCACAATGACTTTAATCCAGAACCGATTAAAGAGATGCAGATTGCGCCACTGTATCGATATCGCCGCGGCTCAACCCAATATCTGATAGTTCGCGATCAGATAATTTTGAAAGCACTGCGCGTGTGCGACGCACGTCATTCCAGCGTTGAAATGCTTCGAATGTTGATGCGATTAGACCTTTGCCAGAAGCAAAAGCGGCACTTGTGTTTGTGTTGATAGCAGCCATTGCTGAGATCCTTCTATTTTGAGTTGAAATGGTAAATTCTGCACTGCAGCTATTCCTGTCTGTTATGTTTGACTAGCAAGAAAAACTGCATGCCGCCTATGCAGTTTTTGCATGTCTAAATTTAGCCATAATTTTTGGAATTTTAAGTCGAAATTGACCTCTGAAATGTCGCTAATTTCTGTGGCGCTGCGAAATCGTAGGTTGATGTGTCGGAAATGGACGCTGGAATTAGAGATTGGCAAGTGTTCTTGTTTTGTGCTAATTGAGGAAAAGTCAACAAAAAAGGGGACGACATGCGCGTTTTGGGCGTCGATCCGGGATTGAGGAACATGGGCTGGGGCGTAATTGAGGCGGTTGGAAGCCGAATCACGCATGTTGCAAATGGTGTATGCCATAGTGAAGGTGAGGATTTGGCAACACGTCTTTTATCCTTGTATGAACAGATGACAGATGTTGTTGCAACGTATCAACCCGAAGCTGCGGCTGTTGAAAATACATTCGTGAACAAGGATGGCGTTGGCACTCTGAAACTGGGGCAGGCGCGCGCGATTGCATTGTTGGTTCCTGCGCAGGCTGGGATCTCTGTAGCCGAATATGCGCCTAACAAGGTGAAAAAAACGATTGTCGGTGTGGGACACGCGGATAAGGGACAGATTGATCACATGGTACGCCTTCAGCTGCCGGGTGTGAAAATTGGTGGTGCGGATGCGGCGGATGCGTTGGCTATTGCACTGTGTCACGCCCATTACGCCAGGTCGGCTGGTGCATGGGAGGCCGCATTGGCAAAAGCGCAATGATTGGTAAACTTTCTGGACGCATTGATTATCGATCAGATGATCATATCCTGCTGGATGTGCGGGGTGTGGGATATGTGGTTTACTGTTCAGATCGAACGCTTGCCTCGCTTCCTTCTATTGGTGAAGCAGTCGCACTTTACACTGATTTAGTTGTTCGTGAAGATTTATTACAATTGTTTGGTTTTCCCAATTTGGTGGAAAAGGAATGGCATCGTTTACTAATGTCTGTTCAGGGGATCGGGGCCAAGGCGTCTTTGTCAATTTTGGGGGCGCTTGGCGCTGACGGGGTTAGTCGCGCAATCGCGCTAGGCGATTGGAACGCAATCAAGACGGCCAAGGGAATCGGGCCGAAAACTGCACAACGCGTTGTGATCGAGCTAAAGGATAAGGCACCCACTGTCATGGCAATGACGGGACAATCCTCAACCCCTGCGAGCGTGATTGAGGATGTGATTGAGACCGATGCATCCAGTACCGCGCCCATGCCGACGCCACAACAAGCACCCGTATCAACCAGCGCACAAGCAGATGCTTTGTCTGCGCTACAAAATTTGGGATATTCGCCCTCTGATGCTGCGGCTGCTGTGGCTCAGGTCATGGCTGATGCGCCAGAAATGGATATGGCAAATGTTATTCGTGCGGCTCTGAAACTTATGGCGCCAAAGGGATAAGAAATGGAACACTCCGATCCAATGATGCGCCCAGATCCCTTGCCCGAAGATACTGACCGCGCATTGCGTCCGCAGGCCTTGGATGAATTCACTGGTCAGGCAGAAGCACGCGCGAACCTGCGTGTTTTCATACAATCGGCAAGACAGCGCGCTGAAGCGATGGATCATACATTGTTTTACGGCCCGCCCGGTTTGGGTAAAACCACCCTTGCGCAGATTATAAGCCGCGAACTTGGTGTTAATTTCAAAATGACCTCTGGGCCTGTATTGGCAAAAGCAGGTGATTTGGCCGCAATTTTGACCAACCTTGAGGCGCGCGATGTATTGTTCATTGATGAAATACACCGCCTGAACCCGGTTGTAGAAGAAGTCCTATATCCCGCGATGGAAGATTTCGAGCTGGATTTGGTTATCGGCGAGGGGCCCGCCGCGCGCACTGTGCGCATTGAATTACAGCCCTTTACTCTTATCGGCGCGACAACGCGTCTGGGATTACTCACGACGCCGCTTCGCGACCGATTTGGAATTCCAACGCGTTTGCAATTTTATACCGAAGACGAGCTTTACCAAATCGTCACACGCAACGCCCGAAAATTGGGTGCTCCCGCGGATGAGGGAGGCGCGCGTGAAATCGCCCGCCGCGCGCGGGGAACACCGCGCATTGCAGGGCGTTTGTTGCGCCGCGTCGTGGATTTCGCATTGGTTGATGGGGATGGCACGGTTACCAAATCATTGGCGGATCATGCTTTGACACGCTTAGGGGTGGATGATTTGGGGTTGGACGGGGCGGATCGGCGCTATCTGCGCTTGATGGCGGAACATTATGCAGGCGGGCCCGTTGGTATTGAAACGCTGGCTGCGGCCCTTTCTGAAAGCCGTGATGCATTGGAAGAAGTTGTTGAACCGTATTTGTTGCAACAAGGACTTTTGCAACGCACCCCGCGTGGACGTATGTTGGCACAACGCGGATGGGATCATTTGGGGCTGCCTATGCCAAAAGGGCAGAATGATCTGTTTCAGTAAGTGTGCGTGATTGCGCCCCTTTGCTAATCCAGCGAAACCCGATATAGGGCGTGCCTATCATTATTTGGAGTGCTCTTTTCCATGACGGCTGCAGACGTTGAAGTTTATTTCACGCGTTCAGATGAGACTTATTTCTTTGCACGGTGGGGGCGGCCCATCGCGCCGATTGCCTTTGGTCTCGAGGATAAGTCCATTGCAACGCTCAAAGGGGCAATCGAAGTGACCTGCGCCATGGTCGGCCACCCCATCGCAGAAACAGACCCAGAATTGGGATCGAACTTGATGTTTTTCTTCATTCGTGAATGGGATGAACTGTTGGCTGTGCCAGATATGGATCGTTTGATGCCGGATTTGGTAAATTTGGTATCGCGTTTAAAGGGCGCTGGTTCACAACAGTATCGTTCATTTCGCTTTGATAATGCGGGTGCGGTTAAAGCGTGTTTTGTCTTTGTGAGGATGGACGCCGAATTAAAAAAAATGTCGGCAGACGCCTTGTTTTTGTTGCAAGTCATTCAGTCGTTTTTGGTCTGGTCAGATCGTGCGTTTCAATATCAATCGCCCCTTGCAATTGCACCTGATGGTCACACTGTTCTGCGATCAGAGGTGGCAGATATAATCCGTGCGGCCTATGATCCAGTGTTGCCGACAATGGCGCAGGATGTATCACACGCCTTGCGTCTCTTCGCGCGTTTACCAAAGGATGCATGATATGAGCCTGCATCGTTTTCCCGTTCGCGTTTATTACGAAGACACGGATTTGGCGGGGATCGTTTATTACGCAAACTATCTGAAATTCATTGAACGCGCGCGCAGTGAATGGGTTCGTGAAATTGGTGTGGATCAACGTGCGATGAAGGCACAAGGGGTGGTTTTTGCCGTCAAACGGGTTGAGGCGGATTATATTGTCCCTGCAGCGTTTGAGGATGACTTGGTCATTGAAACGACACCGCTATCGATGACGCCCGCGCGCTTGGTTCTCAGCCAGATGGTGAAACGAGACGATACCAATTTATTTCAATCCAAAATCACATTAGTTGCTATCGGACAAGCGGGGAAACCTGTGCGGCTTCCTGATCAGCTTCGGCATGTCGTTGCCGATATGCTGAAATAATACATTCATGATCGCATATTTGTTGGTTTCTTGCTTTAGTTCGGCTATGGTTCCCCTTGAAGAGCCATAAAGGCCAGAATGTGATGAGCAGGATACTATGGAAACACAAGCCCTTGAGTTGGCGCACCAGGTCGATTTTTCGTTCTGGTCTTTGTTTATACGCGCAACCCTAACTGTCAAAATTGTTATGTTGATGTTGATTGCGGCCTCCTTTTGGTCGTGGTCTATTATTGTTAAACGTCATTTGCTGTATCGTGATGCACGCCGCGAGGCTGCGGTATTTGATCGATTGTTTTGGTCGGGTGAACCATTGGATGCATTGTACCATCAATTGGGCAGTGACCCTAAGGGCAGCTCTGAGCGTGTTTTTGTCGCTGGCATGAGCGAGTGGGAGCGCAGCCATAAATCAGATGGCCAGTTAATCGCGGGTGTGCAAAGCCGAATTGAACGTTCGATGGATGTCGCCGTTCTACGCGAAGCTGAAAAATTACAGTCCGGATTGACCATTTTAGCAACTATTGGATCAATCGCTCCTTTTATTGGTTTGTTTGGGACGGTTTGGGGCATCATGAATGCATTTATTGAAATTGCTGCTCAACAAAATACTAATCTGGCAGTTGTGGCGCCCGGCATTGCCGAGGCTTTGTTGGCCACAGGTCTTGGGCTATTGGCGGCGATCCCTGCTGTCATATTTTACAACAAGCTTAGTGGAGATTGTGATCGCATTGTCGCGGGATACGAAAGTTTTGCAGATGAGTTCGCAACAATCCTAAGCCGCCAATTGGATAGCTAGAATGGGCGCGGGTGTAATGAAAAAGCAGGGGAATAGTGGTCGACGGCGCCGTCGATCAACCCCCATGTCAGAAATAAATGTGACCCCATTTGTGGACGTCATGTTGGTTTTGCTCATTATCTTTATGGTGTCTGCACCCATGTTGACCGTGGGTGTGCCCGTCGAATTGCCCAAAACTGCGGCCAATGCGCTGCCCGGTGACCAAGAAGAACCTTTGACTGTCACGCTTACGGTAGAGGGCCAGATATTGATCCAAAACGCCGAAATTGAAGACTCTGCGTTGATTGCCAAACTGCGCGCTGTTGCGGCAGAGCGGCGGAATGACAAAATCTTTTTGCGCGCGGATAGTCAAATTCCTTACGAACGCGTGGTTCAAGTGATGGGCGCGCTGAACGCTGGCGGTTTTTCAAATATTGGCCTTGTTACCGATGTTGGTGGTCCCAAATTTAACGGGCCCGAAGGATAACGGGCGATTATGCATGAAGGTCATTACATATCAGGATTTGCCCACGCTGGTTTTATCGGTTGGGCCCTGATAGGTGGTGTTTTTGCGCCCCAAGACAACGAGCTTGTTTTCAATAATGTCTCAGTTTTATCAGAGGCAGAATTTCAGGCGATGATCGCATCTGACAAGGTTCCTGAAGTCCCGCAGTTTGATTTGACGGCACTGACACCTTCAGATGAGACAGATGTTGCGCCCTCGCTAAACGAGACAGATGATCAACAGGTAGAGATTGCCGAACCTGCACCGCCAGAGATGCTCCCTGATGAAGTGACGCCGCCCGAACCGGTTGAGCCATTGGTCGTTCCAACACCTGATATTACTGCTCCAAATGTGCAGCCGCCCCAGCCACAATTTGATACGGCGATGTTATTGCCAGATATCGCAGAAGAAAGCGTCCCTATTCAGGCAAATCGCGTGGCTCCTACGCCCGTGGCTCCGCCTGAACAACCCGCAGTTATCGATGATATAACCCAAGAGGCGACAGTGCCCGCAGAAGATCAGGACGCCTTAATTGATGTTGCCCCTGAGATTGATCAATCTACTGCACCCGAAGCCGCCAGCACCGAAATCATCACCGAGGCAAAAAAAGAAGAGAGCAAACGCAAAATTTCCCCGCGTCCTGTTTTGCGTCCGTCGAATTTTAGGCCCACTACGCCAAAACCAGCCGAATCTAACCTTGAGAACATCTTGCGTGAGGTTACCCAAAGTGCGCCAATTGAGGCGCCAAAACCAACGGCCCCCTCGGGTCCACCGTTAAGCGGTGGTGAACGTGATGCATTTCGCATCGCGGTGCAAAATTGCTGGGTCGTCGACGTTGGTTCGCGCGCGGCCAATGTAACAGTGACCTTGGCGATGAAAATGCAACCAGATGGAAAAGTTATTGCCTCGTCGTTGGAAATGATCGGTTTTAAGGGTGGCAATGAATCTGATGCGCGCGTCGCATTCCGATCTGCGCGAAGAGCAGTTCTCAGATGTCAAAAAGACGGTTATCAACTACCCAAAGATAAATATGATCATTGGCGTGACGTCGAAATTACATTTAACCCCAAAGACATGAGGAAAAGATGATGTTCCGTGTTTTAATCCTAATTTTTGCTTTGATTATGGGGGCGATGGCACATGCGCAACCACTGAGGATCGAAATTACGGATGGTGTCATAGAACCAATGCCATTCGCAGCGCCGCGTTTTATCGCCCAAGATCCTGGCGCATTAGAATTATCGGGGGAAATCGTATCGGTCCTTAGTATGGATCTAATGCGGACAGGATTGTTTCGAGCTTTAGATGAACGTGCCCATATCGGCAAAATTTCAAGCCTGAATGCACCAGTTGAATATTCAGATTGGAAGGCGATCAATGCACAACTTTTGGTCACAGGTGCTGTGGCAACGGGTGCAGGTGATAAATTGACAGTCAGTTTCCGCATCCATGATGTTTTTGCAGGACAAGAATATGGCAAGGGGTTACAATTTAAGGGTAAAACATCTGACTGGCGACGCATGGCACACAAGGTTGCTGATGAAGTATATGGGCGCATCACAGGCGAAAGCGGATATTTTGATAGCCGCGTTGTATTTGTGGCTGAAACTGGATCAAAGGGGCAGCGGCGCAAACGATTGGCGATCATGGATTATGACGGTGCGGAACTAGAGTACCTTGACGATGGTGCGCATCTTGTCCTCGCTCCGCGTATATCACCCGATGGTAAGACGGTTTTGTTTACAAGCTATGAAACTGGCTTCCCACGTATTTATCAAATGGATTTGGCGAACAAACGGCGGAAGTTATTGCAAAGTGCGGTTGGAACCACCAGTTTTGCGCCACGCTATTCACCAGATGGAACGCAAATTGTCTATTCGCAAGAACAGGGCGGGAATTCTGATATTTTTGTAATGTCACTGCGTTCTGGACAGGCACGTCGTTTGACATCTGCGCCATCAATTGAAACAGCCCCCAGTTTTTCGCCAGATGGCACTCAGATCGTGTTTGAAAGTGACCGATCTGGTTCTCAGCAACTATACGTGATGAATCTGAATGGTGAGGGGATCAAACGGATCAGTTTTGGCGATGGTCGTTATGGAACGCCAGTCTGGTCGCCACGCGGAGACATGATCGCGTTTACCAAACAGAGCAGGGGGCGTTTCCATATCGGTGTGATGCGTACGGATGGATCAGAGGAACGGTTGTTGACGGCCTCATTTTTAGACGAGGGTCCGACATGGTCGCCAAACGGACGCGTGATTATGTTCACGCGCGAAACTCAGGGCGTCGGGGGGGTCTCAAACCTGTATTCCGTCGATGTGTCTGGTCGAAACTTGCAGCGGGTTCCAACACCCTCGGGCGGATCTGATCCAACGTGGTCGCCTTTGCGCCGCTAGGGCTTTGATCGAATGTTTAAATGTGCTAGGTTTTTGAAAAAGAGAGGCAGTTATGAAACACCTTAAAAGAGCAAGTTTGATTTTGGCCATGGTCGCGCTTAGCGCATGTTCACAAAATGGTATCGGTGGTTTGACCGGTGGCCAAGATGGTGCAGGGGCAAGTAATGCGCAAAGTGATGCCAGCAACCCAACCTCGCCCGCATATTTTCAACAATCGATTGGCGATCGCGTATTTTTCGCAGTTGATCAAGCCACCGTTGATGCGTCAGCACAGGCCGCGTTGAATGCACAAGCGGATTGGTTAATCCAAAATCCAGAATATAAAGTTATTATTGAGGGGCACGCCGACGAACGTGGCACCCGTGATTATAATCTGGCACTCGGTGCGCGTCGCGCAGGATCGGTGCGTGAATACTTGACCGTGCGTGGTGTGTCAGCAGATCGAATTCAAACAGTCAGCTACGGCAAAGAGCGTCCAGCAGAAGTATGCAGTGCAGAAAGTTGTTATGCGATGAACCGTCGTGGTGTGACTGTTCTATCAAACCTTTCATTCTAGTCAGTAGGGGATCAGGAATGTTGCGTGTTTTTGCCATTTTTGTTGTTTGTCTCCTTCCCTTGTCAGGCCACGCACAGGATCGTGCACAATCCTTGGCAGACATTCGGCAAGATTTGAACATTCTGTATGTTGAGATCCAGCGCCTTAAGGGTGAACTTTCGACCACTCAAGGCCCAAGCGTTTCTGTCGCGGCAGGTACAATTTTGGACCGGGTGCAAAACATTGAAACCGAATTGAAACGCTTGACCGCACTTAGCGAAGAATTGCAATTCCGGGTTGAACGTGTTGTTCAGGATGGCACCAATCGCGTTGGTGATTTAGAGTTCCGTTTGGTCGAGCTTGAGGGGGGAGATATTTCTGACTTGGGTGAAACTACTACGCTGGGTGGCGATTTAAATTATCCCGAAGAAACTCAGGACCCAATGGAAGATGCGCCTGAACTAGCCATTGGAGAGCGCGCTGATTTTGACATGGCGCAAAAATCGTTCGATGAAGGACGCTTTGGGGATGCTGTGCAAATCCTGAACCGTTTTTCACAAAGCTACCCAGACAGCCCATTGGCGGCAGAGGCGATGGTGCTGCGTGGGGCATCGCATGAATCGTCTGGCGATTACAAATCTGCGGCACGCGCATATTTAGAGAGCTTTTCGACATTTCCAAAATCGCCAGTTGCACCCAAGGCATTGGTGTCGCTCGGCAATGCATTGGTTTTGTTGGGACAAACGGATGCAGGATGCCAAACCTTGTCACAGGTTGATATACGGTTTCCGGGTTCAGAATATGCCCAGCAGGCCATCGCACGGATGACCGAACTACAGTGTCTCTAACCGATCAACTTCTCGGGCAGCTTGCGTCAAATTTGGATGCATGCTTTGGGCGGAATATCCCAGCAAATTTAGGCGTCGCAGTTTCAGGTGGGTCGGATAGTTTGGCTCTCTTGCATTTGGCGTGTATTTGGGCGCGAGCAAATGAGGTGAAACTCTGGGCGATAACCGTCGATCATAATTTACGTGAAAATAGCGCTGATGAGGCCGCACTCGTTGCAAAATGGTGTCAAGAACTAGGTGTCGCGCATGACACCAGGGTTTGGCACGATTGGGATCGGGATGGTAATTTACAGGATGCGGCACGGCAGGCACGGTATAAATTGATAAATGCGTGGCGGGGCAATTTGGATTATGTCCTAATTGGCCATACCTTGGATGATCAGGCAGAAACACTGTTGCAGCGCCTAAAGCGTGGATCGGGCGTTGACGGGATGTGTGGTATGCAAATGATGTCAACACATGAAACGGGAATGACACTATTGCGTCCCCTACTAGATGCCAAACGCGAAGATTTGCAGGCCTATCTCGATAACATTGGACAGTCTTGGATCGATGACCCCAGTAATGAAAATACGGCATTTGACCGAATTGCAATGAGGAAGCTGTTGCCCCATCTTCAATCAGCAGGAATTGAACTCGCTCGATTTTCGACACTTGCTTTTCATATGCAGCGCGCGCAAGGCGCACTAAATCATTACGCAAGTGATGCAGCCGTGCGATTTTGCATTCAGGATGAAACTGATTTGGTCTTGGATCATGGAGCGTTCTGTGACCAACATCCGGAAACCCAGCTGCGGGTATTATCAGCCGCTCTGTGTTGGATTTCCGGTCAATCCTATCGGCCTCGCTTTGATGCTATTCAGCGTGCCTTGCGCGCGGTTGAGAATGGCAAAGTCATCAATTTGCATGGCTGTTTAATGTATCCAAACAAAAACACTACACGTATCACACGGGAATATGCCGCTGTCGTGGATCAGTCAGATCCCCATATCTGGGATGGTCGTTGGAAACTTGTGCAACCTTCGGAGGGCTACATTCTCCGCGCGCTTGGTGAACAGGGTGCTGAGCAAGTTGATCAAACTCAGCGTGCGCAGGTACCTCATCGCTCGCTCTTCGCTCAGCCAGCGATTTTTAAGGGCGATCAGCTGGTTTACACACCCACCTTGGATGAAACGCAGCGTCAATTTGTACAAGATTTAAGAATTAATTTCATTGAATACCTTTCGCCGCATTGAAGCCCGCGCTCCAATGTCTATTTAACATACTAAATAACTGTGTTATGCACAGCGCTATTCTAATAATGGAGTGTTTCCTTGGGCAATAACCGTAATTTGGCTTTCTGGGTCGTCCTATTTCTGATGATCGTTGTTTTATTCAACGTATTTAGTTCCGGTTCTTCTGGCATGCAAAGTCGCGAAATAAGCTATTCTGAGTTTGTCGCGAATGTTGAAAACGGATCAATCGAAGCCGTTACACTGGATGGAGAGAAAGTCAGCTTTATCGGTGGCGATAAACGCGAATATTACACGATCCGTCCAGGGGATGCGGATGTGACCGACCTGCTGATCCAAAATGAAGTTGCAATTCGCGCGGAACAACAGGAAACGTCAGGCCTTCAGGCCTTTTTGGTCAGCCTCTTGCCCTTCCTTTTGCTGATCGGTGTTTGGATTTATTTCATGAACCGCATGCAAGGCGGCGGCCGTGGTGGTGCGATGGGTTTTGGAAAATCCAAAGCTAAGCTTTTGACCGAAAAACAGGGCCGCGTCACCTTTGACGACGTTGCCGGTATTGATGAGGCGAAAGAAGAGCTAGAAGAAATCGTTGAATTTCTGCGTAATCCACAGAAATTCAGCCGTTTGGGTGGTAAAATCCCCAAGGGCGCGCTTCTTGTGGGACCTCCGGGTACTGGTAAAACTTTGCTTGCACGTGCGATCGCAGGTGAGGCGGGCGTGCCATTCTTTACGATCTCTGGCTCTGATTTTGTAGAAATGTTTGTTGGCGTTGGTGCATCACGTGTCCGCGACATGTTCGAGCAAGCCAAAAAGAACGCACCGTGCATTGTATTCATCGACGAAATCGATGCTGTCGGGCGCCATCGTGGTGCTGGCTATGGCGGTGGAAATGACGAACGCGAACAGACATTGAACCAGTTGCTGGTTGAAATGGATGGTTTTGAGGCGAACGAGGGCGTGATTATCCTTGCGGCGACAAACCGCCGTGATGTGTTGGATCCTGCATTGTTGCGCCCAGGTCGTTTTGACCGTCAAGTAACAGTTCCAAACCCAGACATCAAAGGTCGTGAAAAAATTCTAACCGTGCATGCGCGCAAAACACCTTTGGGCCCCGATGTGGATTTGCGGTTGATTGCTCGTGGTACACCTGGGTTTTCGGGTGCTGATTTGGCCAACCTGGTGAATGAGGCTGCCTTGATGGCAGCCCGTGTTGGGCGTTCAGTTGTTACTATGGTCGACTTTGAAAATGCCAAAGACAAGGTGATGATGGGTGCAGAACGTCGTTCCATGGTTTTAACCGCCGATCAAAAGGAAAAAACCGCCTATCACGAAGCGGGCCATGCGATTGTGGGTCTTGCACTACCTCAGTGTGATCCAGTGTATAAAGCGACGATCATTCCCCGTGGTGGCGCGTTGGGTATGGTTGTTTCCTTGCCTGAAATCGATCGCCTGAATTGGCACAAATCAGAATGCGAAGAAAAACTGGCGATGACTATGGCAGGTAAGGCTGCGGAAATTATCAAGTATGGGCCAGAAAACGTTTCAAACGGTCCCGCGGGTGATATTCAGCAGGCCTCTGGCCTTGCGCGTGCGATGGTTTTGCGTTGGGGTATGTCTGACAAAGTGGGGAATATCGACTATTCAGAAGCACACGAAGGGTACTCTGGAAACACAGCTGGTTTCTCTGTTTCAGCAAATACGAAAGAGATGATTGAGGACGAAGTAAAACGTTTCATTCAAGAGGGTTACGAGCGCGCTTTTGAAATCCTAACCGAACAGAACGAGGAGTGGGAGCGGCTGGCACAGGGTCTATTGGAATATGAAACCCTAACTGGCGATGAAATCAAGCGCGTGATGAAGGGCGAACCCCCCCATTCAGACGACACTCCGGATGCAGATGATGGAAACGCAACGCAATCTGTCACAGCAATTCCGAAAACGAAGCCAAAACCGAAAGCTGGCATCGCACCAGAAACCAGCTAACCATACACATCTTTCATGGTTACAAACCCCCGCTTTTGTCAGTGGGGGTTTTTTGTTTGTGTTGTGCGCATGCATGCACATAATCCGCGCGCAAATCATGAATTGAGAGAGCTTTCAGAGCCTACTAGATAAAGTGTCATCACGGTTAAGGAGATGACTATGACCAATCTAAATTCAAATTTACACGTTATCGCACGCGTATTTCTAGGCCTTTTGTTCTTGGTGGCGGGGCTTGGAAAACTGGGCAATGTTGAGGGTTTTGCCGGCTATATGGCCTCTGGCGGTATTCCAGCATTCCTCGCATGGCCTGCGGTATTATTTGAAATCTTGGCAGGTGCGGCAATTATCGTGGGCTTCCAAACGCGCCTTGCATCATTCGCCCTCGCAGCATTCTGTGTCGCGACAGCAGTTCTCTACCACTTTGTACCCGCCGATCAGATGCAGATGACGACGTTCTTCAAAAATCTGGGCCTTGCAGGTGGGTATCTATTGTTGGCAAACGCGGGCAGCGGCGCGTTCAGCATTGATACGCGAAAGGCTTAATACCCGGCTAAATAAATCAAAAGGCCCTGCAACGATTTGTAGGGCCTTTTTTGTTTATCAACTGTGTTGTAAGTTAAGCGTGAATTGCGCCGTCGCCGCAGGCAAGGGCCGCTTCGCGAACGGCTTCGGAATAGGTTGGGTGGGCGTGACAGGTCAGTGCCAAATCCTCGGCAGATGCGCCAAACTCCATCGCAACACAAATTTCATGGATCAGATCGCCCGCTGCAGGGCCCATAATATGTGCGCCCAAAATGCGATCGGTTTCTGCATCGGCAAGAATTTTTACAAATCCATCTGCTGCAAAATTCGCCTTGGCGCGTCCATTCCCCATGAATGAAAACTTACCAACTTTATAGGCGCGGCCCTCTTCTTTGAGATTTTCTTCTGTCTTGCCGACATTTGCGACTTCTGGGTGGGTGTAAATCACACCTGGGATCACATCATAATTCACGTGGCCATGTTTGCCTGCAATCACTTCTGCTGCGGCCATGCCTTCATCCTCGGCCTTATGTGCCAGCATGGGCCCTGCGATCACATCTCCGATTGCGTAAATACCCGGCACACTGGTTTGCCAATGCACATCGGTTTTGATCTGTCCGCGTTCGGTCATTTCCATGCCAAGTGCATCCAGTCCCAAGCCTTCAGTATATGGTTTGCGACCCGTTGCAACCAATACCACATCTGCGTCTAGGGTGTGTTCACTGTCGTCTTTGCGCAACTTATAGGATACTTTCGCCTTTGTTTTCAACGCTTCTACGGATTGTACGGCAGCACCCATAATGAAATTTAAGCCCTGCTTTTTCAGGGTGCGTTGGAATGTTTTTTGAATTTCTGCATCCATTCCAGGCGTAATCGCGTTCAAGAATTCTATGACTGTCACCTCGGCACCAAGACGTGCATAGACAGACCCCAATTCCAAACCAATGACACCCGCACCGATGACTACCAATTTTTTCGGTGGTTTTGATAAGCTAAGCGCCCCAGTTGACGAAACCACAATTTTTTCATCGACATCGATACCAGGCAAATTCGATGGAACAGACCCAGAGGCGATTATGATATTCTTTGCCTCGTGCACATCATCCCCGACCTTGACTTGGCCCGCGGCCGGAATTGATGCCCAGCCTTTGATCCAGTCCACTTTGTTCTTTTTGAACAAGAACTCGATCCCTTTTGTGTTGCCGTCAATAACGTCGGTTTTATAGGTTTGCATTTGTTTCCAATCAACTGACGGAGATTTGCCCATAAGTCCCATTTTCGTAAAATTATGTTCGGCTTCATGCAGTTGATGAGTTGCGTGCAAAAGCGCCTTAGATGGAATGCATCCGACGTTCAGGCATGTGCCACCGAGTGCTTCGCGGCCTTCAACACATGCAGCTTTCAAGCCCAGTTGCGCGGCACGGATCGCGGCCACGTATCCGCCTGGTCCGCCACCGATTACAATCACGTCATAGGATGCCATCAAAATTCTCCTGTCATCTTTATCGTGTAGTCATTAAACGATCTTCAAATCGTTGTTGCCCCAGACACTAGGTTCGCTGAGGCAAGATAATCTTATAGATCCAGCAACAAGCGGCGTGGATCTTCTAGCGCCTCTTTTACACGCACAAGGAATGTAACCGCTCCTTTGCCATCCACGATGCGGTGATCGTATGAAAGAGCTAGGTACATCATCGGACGAATGACAACTTGGCCATTGATTGCCATTGGACGTTCCTGAATTTTGTGCATCCCCAAAATACCCGATTGTGGTGGGTTCAAAATTGGAGAGGACATAAGCGATCCATAGACGCCCCCATTTGAGATGGTGAAGGTACCCCCCTGCATTTCCGCCATCGTCAATTTGCCGTCACGCGCACGTGCACCTTTTTCAGCGATCGCTTTTTCGATTTCTGCAAATGACATTGAATCTGCATCGCGGATTACGGGAACGACCAACCCTGTAGGCGTACCTGCTGCAATTCCCATATGTACAAAGTTTTTGTAAACGATGTCTGTACCGTCGATCTCGGCATTTACTTCGGGCACTTCTTTTAGGGCATGACAACATGCCTTGGTAAAGAAGGACATAAAGCCCATGCGCGCGCCGTGTTTCTTTTCAAAGGCATCTTTGTATTCTTTACGCAGGGCCATCACCTCGGTCATGTCGACCTCGTTATAGGTGGTTAGCATGGCTGCGGTATTTTGACTGTCCTTTAGACGCTTTGCGATTGTTTGACGTAGGCGTGTCATTTTTACACGCTCTTCGCGTGATTCATCATCTGTAGAAACGGGTGCCCGTGGCGTTGCGCTAGCGGCTGGGGCCGGGGCAGGGATGCTTGCGGCGGCTGCGACGGCACGCGCGACGTCTTCTTTCATTGCACGACCATCGCGACCCGATCCTTGTACAGCATCACGGGAAATTCCGGCTTCTGCCATAGCTTTTTTCGCTGCCGGGCTGTCTTCTACATCTTTCGCGGCACTGGCTGCTAGTGCAGGTGCAGATTGTGCAGATTGGGCGCTGGTTGCGGCAGAGGATGCTCCACCCATTACTGCTAATTTACCACCAGCGGCGACCGTAGTACCTTCGGCAGCTACGATTTCAGTCAAGACACCTGATGCAGGTGCAGGCACCTCAACAGATACTTTGTCGGTTTCAAGTTCGCATAGCATTTCGTCTTGCTGGACGCTGTCGCCGACCTGTTTAAACCATGTTGATACAGTTGCTTCGCTGACGCTTTCTCCAAGTGTTGGAACCATCACTTCTACAGAGGTGCTCGCGTTCGCAGTCCCTGCGGCAGGAGCGGTTTCTGGGGCAGCGGCACTTGCACCTTCGGTAATGTTTGCGAGCAGGGCATCAACACCCACTGTTTCGCCTTCTGCTGCAATGATATCAGTCAATGTACCAGAGGCAGGACTTGGAACTTCAACTGTGACTTTGTCGGTTTCAAGCTCACATAGCATTTCGTCCTGGACAACAGCATCACCTGGTTTTTTGAACCAAGTGGCCACTGTTGCTTCGGTCACAGATTCACCCAGTGTTGGAACACGTACTTCTGTCATGGGTTAATTCCCTTTAATAGTTAACGCTTCATCAATCAGCGTTTCTTGTTGTGCTTTATGGATCGAAGACAAGCCCGTCGCGGGCGAGGCGCTTGCCGCGCGTCCCGCATAAATTGGGCGTGAATGTTTCGCATTCATGCGGGTCAAAACCCATTCTAGGTTTGGCTCCATGAAGGTCCAGGCGCCTTGGTTTTTGGGTTCTTCTTGGCACCATACCATCTCTGCATCCTTGAAGCGCTCCAGCTCTTTCAATGCTGCAAGTGCAGGGAATGGATAGAACTGTTCGAAGCGCAATAAGTATACATCATCAATGCCCCGACGATCGCGTTCTTCTAGCAGGTCATAATAAACCTTGCCTGAACACATTACGACGCGCTTGATTTTGTCATCCGCAGCCAAGATTGTTTCAGAATTTCCTTTTTGCGCATCATCCCAAAGGACGCGGTGGAAACTAGAACCATCTGTAAAGTCCGCAGCCTCTGAGACGCATAAACGGTGACGCAAGAGTGATTTTGGTGTCATCAAGATCAATGGTTTGCGGAAGGATCGGTGGATTTGGCGACGCAAAATGTGGAAATAGTTCGCTGGGGTCGAACAGTTTGCAACGATCCAGTTGTCTTGACCACACATTTGCAAGAAACGTTCAAGCCGAGCAGAAGAGTGTTCTGGGCCTTGTCCTTCAAATCCATGGGGCAACAACACGACCAAACCAGACATCCGTAACCATTTGCTTTCACCTGAACTGATGAATTGGTCAAACATGATCTGCGCCCCGTTGGCAAAATCGCCAAATTGGGCTTCCCACATTACCAATGCGTTTGGTTCTGATAATGAATAGCCGTATTCAAAACCCAATACCGCATACTCGGATAACATTGAATCGATCACTTCGTAACGCGCTTGGCCGTCGCGGACGTTGTTTAACGGATAATAACGGCTCTCATCGTTTTGGTTGATCAGTCCGGAATGACGTTGGCTGAATGTTCCTCGTGTTGCATCCTGGCCTGCGAGGCGTACCGGATAGCCCTCGCTCAAGAGTGAGCCAAAGGCCATCGCTTCTGCGGTGGCCCAATCAAACCCTTGGCC
Organism: uncultured Paracoccaceae bacterium; assembly: GCA_965657135.1. Lineage (GTDB taxonomy): Bacteria > Pseudomonadota > Alphaproteobacteria > Rhodobacterales > Rhodobacteraceae > HIMB11. The sequence continues at coordinate 50,163 of CBFHNF010000007.1, read as the reverse complement.
AGTTTCAAACATTTTGGATTTGGTATCCAGCAGACGCACGACAGTTTTATGCAGTTCAAATCCTTCGGGTGCATTTGTTAACGCCTTGCCAACATCGGCAAGGGTTTCTTGTGAAATTGAGGTTTGACCACGCTGATAATCATCTTTTTCGCGATCTAGGTGCGACCAACGTCCATCCAACCAATCCGCTTTGTTTGGTTTGAAATCGCGCCCTGCCTCAAACTCGTCATTCATCTTGGCTTGGAAGGCGGCTTTCATATCTTCAATCTCGCCCTCAGGGATCAATCCATCCCGCACAAGGCGTTCGGTGTAAAGGGCAAGGGTCGTTTTGTGCTGTTTGATGTTTTTGTACATCATAGGGTTGGTGAACATAGGTTCATCACCCTCGTTGTGACCAAAGCGACGATAGCAGAAGATATCAATCACAACATCCTTTTGGAATTTTTGGCGGAACTCTGTTGCAACCTTGGCGGCATGGACCACAGCTTCTGGATCATCGCCATTTACATGGAAAATAGGTGCCTCAACCATCAATGCGATGTCGGTTGGATAGGGCGAAGAACGTGAAAAATGCGGAGCAGTTGTAAAGCCGATTTGGTTGTTGACCACAACGTGCATGGTGCCGCCTGTTTTATGGCCAACCAAGCCTGATAGGCCAAAACATTCCGCAACCACACCCTGTCCTGCGAATGCCGCATCACCATGCAACAAAAGGGGCATGACCTGCGTGCGGTCTTTGTCGTTTAATTGCTCTTGCTTTGCGCGAACCTTTCCCAAAACGACGGGGTTCACCGCCTCTAGGTGAGAGGGGTTTGCAGTGAGCGATAAGTGAACGGAATTTCCGTCAAATTCGCGATCAGATGACGCACCCAAGTGATATTTCACGTCGCCAGACCCATCCACATCCTCAGGCTTGAATGATCCGCCTTGGAATTCGTTAAAGATCGCGCGATACGGTTTGCTCATCACATTGGCCAAAACAGATAGTCGGCCACGGTGGGGCATACCGATCACCACATCTTTAACACCCAGTGCGCCGCCGCGTTTGATGATCTGTTCGAGCGCTGGGATCAGTGCCTCGCCTCCATCTAGACCAAAGCGTTTGGTTCCCATATATTTCACGTGCAAAAATTTCTCGAACCCTTCAGCTTCAACCAATTTGTTCAAGATTGCTTTACGCCCCTCACGGGTGAATGTGATTTCTTTTCCAAAACCCTCGATACGCTCCTTTAGCCATGAAGATTGTTCTGGATCTGAAATGTGCATGTATTGAAGGGCGAATGTGCCGCAATAGGTGCGCCGTACGATATCAATAATTTGGCGCAATGATGCAATTTGAAGGCCCAAAACATTGTCTAAAAAAATGGGGCGATCCATGTCAGCGTCACTAAACCCATAGTTTATAGGATCTAACGAAGCTTCTGCTTCTTTGGTGTCACGCATCCCCAACGGATCTAAGTCAGCAGCAAGGTGACCACGTACGCGGTAGGCGCGAATCAACATGATGGCGCGAATACTGTCCAGTACGGCGCGCTTCATTGCCTCATCGGTGATTTCAACACCTTTTTCTATGGCTTTGTCGGCAATCTTTTTGCCAGCCGATTTGCCCTCGGCCGCAACGATCGGCCATTCGCCTGTTAACGCGTTGGTCCAATCATCGTTTGGTTGTTGGGGCCAATCCGTGCGCGCCCAAGATGGGCCAGCGGCTTCAGCTTTGACAGATACTTCGTCATCTCCCATGGCACGAAAAAATTCGGCCCATGCTGCATCAACGGCATTTGGGTCCTTGGCATATTGTGCATAGAGTTGTTCTAGATATTCTGCGTTATTACCCTGCATAAAAGAGGATGCATGGAATTGCGCATTATTTGAGTGGTCGGTCATGGTATACCCTCAGTTGGCTGAACCGAATGGACGGTTTGTCCCGTCCGAATATTGTTGCCTGCCCCACTAGATTGGGGCAGGGTAGTTTGGTTTATTTAGCCGATGGCCTGTAGAACCGCTTCGCCAAGTGTGGCTGGGCTATCGGCAACAACGATCCCTGCGGATTTCATCGCTTCGATCTTGTCCTCTGCGCCACCTTTTCCACCGGCAACAATCGCACCCGCGTGCCCCATACGACGACCCGGAGGAGCCGTGCGACCTGCGATAAACCCTGCAACTGGTTTGCTGCGGCCACGCTTGGCTTCGTCTTTTAGGAACTGTGCTGCCTCTTCTTCGGCTGATCCGCCGATTTCACCGATCATAATGATGCTTTCAGTTTCGTCATCGGCCAAAAACCATTCTAAAACGTCAATATGTTCGGTGCCTTTGATGGGGTCGCCACCAATACCAACACAAGACGATTGACCCAAACCAACGTCAGAGGTTTGTTTCACCGCTTCATATGTCAATGTACCAGAACGTGACACAACGCCTACGGATCCGCGACGGTGAATGTGTCCTGGCATGATACCGATTTTGCACGCATCTGGTGTGATGACGCCTGGACAGTTTGGTCCAATTAGGACCGAATTGCTGTTCACCAGTGCGCGTTTCACTTTCATCATGTCCAATACAGGGATGCCTTCTGTGATGCAGACGATCAATTCCATTTCCGCATCCAGTGCCTCAAGGATTGAATCCGCCGCAAAGGGAGGAGGCACGTAAATCACACTCGCATTTGCGTCTGTTGCATGTTTTGCTTCGTGGACAGAGTTAAATACAGGCAAATCAAGATGTGTTTGACCACCTTTTCCGGGTGTTACGCCGCCAACCATTTTTGTTCCATAGGCAATTGCCTGTTCTGAATGGAATGTTCCCTGTGAACCAGTGAAGCCTTGGCAGATCACCTTTGTATTTTAGTTTACAAGTACAGCCATGATCTTATCCTTTCACCGCTTTGACGATTTTTTCGGCACCGTCTTTTAGGTTGTCTGCAGCGATTACATCTAGACCCGATGTGTTGATGATCTCTTTTCCAAGTTCCACGTTTGTCCCCTCAAGGCGAACGACAAGCGGAACGCTTAGCCCAACTTCTTTAACGGCTGCAATCACGCCCTCTGCGATGACATCACAGCGCATGATCCCACCAAAGATATTCACAAGTATGCCTTTTACATTTGGATCTGAAGTAATGATCTTAAAGGCTTCGGTGACTTTTTCCTTGGTTGCACCACCGCCGACATCCAGGAAGTTGGCAGGCGAGGCGCCATAAAGTTTAATGATGTCCATTGTTGCCATCGCCAGACCAGCACCATTCACCATACATCCAATTTCACCATCCAGTGCGATGTAGTTCAAATCAAATTTTGAGGCTTCAAGCTCTTTTGGATCTTCTTCCGTGGTATCGCGCAGTTCTGCGATGTCGGAATGGCGATAAACGGCGTTTCCGTCAAAACCGACTTTTGCATCCAATACTTTCAATGCGCCATCATCGCCGACAATCAACGGATTGATTTCAAGCATTTCCATGTCTTTTTCGACGAATGCACGATAAAGAATACCCATCAACGCAACACATTGTTTTACTTGTGCGCCCTCGAGCCCCAAAGAAAACGCGATGCGGCGGCCGTGGTAGGCTTGGAAGCCTGTTGCTGGATCAACCGAGAATGACAAAATCTTTTCCGGTGTTGCTGCTGCAACTTCTTCGATGTCCATTCCACCTTCGGTCGAACACACGAATGAAATGCGCGATGTCTGCCGGTCTACCAAAAGCGCAAGGTAGAGTTCGCGCTCAATCCCAGAGCCCGCCTCGATATATACACGGTTGACTTGCTTGCCCGCTGGTCCGGTTTGATGTGTCACCAAGGTGCGGCCTAGCATTTTCTTGGCTTCTTCCGCCGCTTCTTCAACTGACTTTGTCAGGCGGACGCCACCTTTTTCGCCGGCGTCGGCTTCTTTAAAGCTGCCTTTACCGCGGCCTCCAGCATGAATTTGTGCTTTTACAACCCACAAGGGGCCGTCCAATTCTCCGGCTGCGGTTTTCGCATCCTCTGCCTTTAGGACAACACGCCCATCCGACACAGGGGCGCCATAGCTGCGAAGAAGTTGCTTCGCCTGATATTCATGGATGTTCATGAAATTTAGTCCCGTGTTACTTCATTTGGTTAGGGTATACGCCAATTGCAACGCTAAAAGGGAAGCGTTTTTTAGTGGATTTATCAAAAATAATAGATATTTTTAGTTTTGTGATCACACTTTAAATTTGTGTGATCACAAAACGGATGATGCCACAGTGATGTTCAATTTACGTGCTTCGGACATACAAAAAGCGATCGGGACGACGCTCGAAAGAAAAAATCGGCGTTGAGTCTGCTTCGCTATCGTTTTCGCCTTTTTGCGCGCAACAGTTAAAAGACGTTAAAAATCAAATCAAAGCACCCGTATTTTTGCATAATTCATTGCCGATTACAGGGAATTTTAAATGAAAACGGCGCAAACACATTGGTTTGCGCCCATTTTGTAGGTGTGTTGAAGGCGTTACGCCAAAGATGGATCGATGCCTTTGCATGCCTCGACAAGGCCCTTAACTGCATCGACCGATTTATCGAACATTACCTGTTCGTCTTTGTTCAATGTGATGTCGACAATTTTTTCAATTCCGTTGGCGCCAATGATTGTTGGAACGCCTACATACATGCCCTTTAGACCAAATTCGCCATCACAATAGGCGGCACATGGCAATAGGCGACGCTGATCTTTCAAATAGGCTTCTGCCATTTCGATTGCAGATGTTGCCGGCGCGTAGAAGGCTGACCCTGTTTTCAACAGACCAACGATTTCGGCACCACCGTCACGCGTACGTTGCACGATGGCATCTAGTTTGTCTTGAGTCGTCCAACCCATTGATACCAGATCTGGCAATGGGATACCCGCAACGGTCGAATAACGTGCCAATGGCACCATCGTATCACCGTGGCCACCCAAAACGAACGCTGTTACGTCGCGCATTGAAACGTTGAATTCCAATGATAGGAAATGACGGAAGCGCGCGCTATCCAAAACGCCTGCCATCCCGACAACTTTGTTGTGAGGAAGGCCAGAAAATTCGCGAAGTGCCCAAACCATAGCGTCCAATGGGTTCGTGATGCAGATAACGAACGCGTTTGGCGCGTTGTCACGAATGCCTTCGCCTACAGATTTCATAACCTTCAAGTTGATGCCCAGTAGATCATCACGGCTCATGCCCGGTTTGCGCGGAACGCCAGCAGTCACGATGCACACATCCGCATCTGCGATGTCTGCATAGGATTGTGTGCCTTGCATGACGGCGTCGAAACCTTCGGATGGCCCTGACTCTGCAATGTCTAATGCTTTACCTTCTGGGGTGCCTTCGGCGATGTCGAATAAAACTACGTCGCCCAATTCTTTGATTGCTGCAAGGTGTGCAAGTGTACCACCGATTTGCCCTGCGCCAATCAGCGCGATTTTAGGTCTGGCCATTTGAAATTCTCCGGTCCTAGGTTGTTACCGGCGCTGGCGTAATCGGTTTTTGCAGTTTTCGCAAGGGTGCTGCAATGCAGCGCAAGTCTTGCTTGAAGATTGCAGGATTCACAGGTTCTTGATTACAATTGCAAATCCATAATTTATCAACCAATACTTTATCCATGTTCGATTTTGAATTTTTTACAATTGCAGCATTCGCAGTTGTTTTTGCGGGTATCTCTAAGGGGGGGTTTGGTTCAGGCGCTGCATTCGCCGCGGCAGCGATTCTTGCGACTATAATCGAACCGGGGCAGGCGATTGGGATCATGTTGCCCCTGTTGATGTTCATGGATGTGACATCGTTAAAGCCATACTGGAAAAAATGGCTAAACCGAGAGGCCGTTTTGTTGATTGTAGGGAGCCTGCCCGGGGTTGCATTGGGAGCTTGGCTATATACACGCACTAATGCAGATGTTTTTCGCATTTTAATAGGCGCAATTGCATTGGGATTTGTTATTTGGCAACTGGCACAGCGTGCGGGTTGGATACGGCAGGCAAAAAACCATATGCCAGATTGGGCAGGGCTTATCGCAGGTGCATTGGCAGGCTTCACCAGTTTTGTCAGTCACGCAGGAGGTCCGCCTGCAGCGGTATATCTGTTGTCAAAGCGTCCTAACAAAACTGAATTTCAGGCAACGACTGTTATCATTTTTTGGGCGATCAATTTGGCCAAGGCTGTGCCTTATGCCTATCTTGGCTTATTCACATTGGAAACTCTGACGCTTAATATCGCGCTTGCACCGTTTGCTTTGCTTGGGGTTTGGATGGGCGTTAAAGCGCACAATTGGGTTTCAGATCGGTTGTTTTTTGCGCTGACTTACGCGCTATTGACGGTGACTGGGCTGCGTTTAATTTGGATGGCGGTGGCATAATTTCTGCGTTGCGGCAATTTTAGGGTTGAACATTTTGAACTAAAATGACTATCACTGCGCAAGATTATTGCGGAGAGAAATATATGACCACCCAAATGCGCCCCTTCCGATCAGTCCTCTATATCCCAGGATCAAAAGACCGCGCATTGGACAAAGCCCGTGGATTGCCCGTGGATGCCATCATTTTTGATTTAGAAGATGCGATTTCCCCCGATGCCAAGGTCGAGGCGCGCGGGACGCTTAAGACAGCATTGGAACAAGGCGGCTATGGCAACCGTTACAAAATCATTCGCATCAACGGATTGGATACAGAATGGGGGGCCCAAGATATCGCAGCACTGCGTGATGCACCTGCTGATGCGATTTTGGTGCCCAAAGTGGACAGCGCCGCTGATATCGATGCCGTTCAGTCATTATTGGGAAATGACACCCCCATCTGGGCAATGATTGAAACACCTGCTGGCGTTTTGAATGCAAATGAAATTGCGGCGCACCCCGCATTAGAAGGATTCGTTGCGGGTACAAACGATCTGGCCAAGGAATTGAATTGCCGGACGCGTCCCGATCGTTTGCCGATGCAGATGTCATTGCAAATGATGCTACTTGCGGCACGTGGACATGATGTCGTTGCCGTCGATGGCGTTTACAATCAGTTCAAAGATGAAGAGGGCTTGCATGCTGAGTGTGAGCAGGGTCGCGATCTGGGATTTGATGGAAAAACATTGATCCATCCAGCCCAAATTGCGGTCACAAACGAATGCTTCGCCCCCAGTGAGGCGGAATTGGATCTGGCCCGCCGTCAGATCGATGCGTTCGAAGAAGTTGAAAAAACTGGGCAAGGCGTTGCAGTTGTTGATGGTAAAATTGTCGAAAACCTGCATGTTGTAACCGCAAAGAAAACATTGGCGAAGGCTGCGGCCATAGCTGAATTAGATGCGGAGTAAGATATGACACTACTAATAGTTGGTTTAGCGCTGTTTATTGTGGCCCATTGGATGAAGCGGCTGGCGCCGAATGTGCGCGCTTCACTTGGGGATGCAGGCAAGGGGATCGTTGCGGTTGTCTTGTTTATGGGTTTGGTTTTGATGATTATCGGATATCGGTCTGCTCCGATTATTCAGGTTTGGTCACCGCCTGCATTCTTGGTGCATGTGAACAATCTCATGATGGTCGTGGCCGTCGCGGTGTTCGCAATGGCCCATACCAAGGGTCGTTTGCGTGGTCGCATGCGCCACCCAATGTTGACCTCGGTTAAAATATGGTCGCTTGCACACCTCTTGGTGAACGGTGATTTGGCATCAATCGTGTTATTCGGTGGGATGCTTGTCTGGGCGGTTGGATCTGTGATCATGATCAATCGCGCAGAACCATGGGATCGTCCCGAAGCCGGTGAAAAGGGGCGCGACATCATTTTCATTGTTATTACCGTTGTGACCTTTGCCGTTATGGTTGGCGTTCACATCGCACTTGGTGTCAATCCATTCCCGGGGTGATGTATGAGCACGCTTTACCGATTGCTGACCGAAGAGGATACCTCTGATTTTTGTCATAAAGTGACCCTAGCTTTGTCCAAGGGCTGGGAGCTTTATGGCGATCCACAATATGCCTTTGACCAAAGCAGTGGCAAAATGCGCTGTGCACAGGCGGTGATTAAGCAGGTTGCAGCAGAATACACGCCTGATATGAAACTAGGAGATCAGTAATGACCAAGGCCAACCCAGGTCGGTTTTTCGAAGATTACAGCATTGGCCAAGTGATTGAGCACGCAGTGCCACGCACTGTTTCAGGCGGGGAACGCGCATTGTATCATGCGCTTTACCCCGCGCGTCATGCCCTATATTCTTCGGATGAATTCGCACGTGGGTGTGGCTTGGCCCAAGCACCTATCGACGATTTAATCGCGTTTCATGTGGTGTTTGGCAAAACTGTTCCTGATGTTTCGTTGAATGCGGTTGCAAACCTTGGTTATGCCGAAGGACGTTGGATTTTACCCGTTTACGAAGGCGATACGCTGCGATCACGTTCAACCGTGATCGGGCTAAAACAAAATTCAAATGGCAAAACAGGCGTTGTCTATGTACGGACGCAGGGTGTTAACCAACATGATCAAGTGGTCATGGAATATGTACGTTGGGTCATGGTGCGGAAACGCAACGTGGACGCGCCAGCGCACGAAACCGTTGTTCCAAACCTAACCAAGGTTTTGACGCCTGCTGACTTGTCATTGCCGACTGGATTGGATTTTTCAAACTATGATTTCACCCTTGCGGGTGAGCCGCATCGTTGGGCTGATTATCAGATTGGCGAAGTCATTGAACATGTCGATGGCGTCACAATCGAAGAATCCGAACACATGATGGCAACACGTTTGTGGCAAAACACAGCTAAAGTGCATTTTGACGCGACTTTCCGTCCTGATGGTCAACGCCTGATTTATGGGGGGCATGTAATTTCAATGGCGCGCGCGCTGTCTTTCAACGGTTTGGCGAACGCACAAATGATTGTTGGACTGAATGGTGGGGCGCACGCAAATCCATGTTTTTCTGGTGACACGATCAAAGCATGGTCAGAAGTGTTAGATCGTGCCGAAACCGATGCGCCGGGTGTAGGTTTGCTGCGGATGCGACTTGTTGCGACCAAAGGAACGCATCCAACAGAGCTGCGCGATCAGGATGGGAAGTATAAGCCTGACGTATTGCTCGATTTGGATTATTGGGTGGTTTGCCCAGTTTAGCGGCTGGATTATAATTTGACGGTGTGCGTTTTGGTTAGTAGCCTCGAGACTAGGGGACTAGGATGCGTGCAATCGTCAAAAATTTAATGTCGCTGTGTTTTTTTTGCACTTATTCATTGCGCGGGCTATGCCAACGCAAGTGAGGAGGATGATTTTGTCGCCTCAAACATAATTTCCGTTTTTATCATGAGCTTGGCCATGCCGTCATTGATATGATGGGGGTTCCAATTTTCGGACAGGAAGAGGATGCGGCAGACGTATTTTCAATATTGCTTATTGATCAAGTGTTTGAACCCGAAAGCGCAAATTCCATTGCCTATGATGCGGCGTTTGGATTTTACGCCGAGGCAAGTGATCACCAACCCACGTTTTGGGATGTTCACCGACCAGACGAACAACGCTATAACAATTTGGTTTGCATTTTTTATGGAGCCAATCCAGATTTTCGGGACGATCTGGCCTCAGATTTGGGCCTACCTGAGGATCGCGCTCTCAGTTGCTAAGAAAAATATTGTTCTTGCCATTGATAGTTGGGGTGCAGTGCTGAACGATATGGAAGCCTTGGAAGGTAAGCTAAAACTGCCGCAAGGTTCGGATAGTCCAAATGATCTAATCAAATTGGTTTTAAGTCAAGAAATTGAGGGGTTTAATGCAAGGTTCGGATTTCCCAGAAATGTTCAGATATCTATTGAACAGTGTGGAGAAGCAAACGCATTTTATGACCCAACTGCAGGTTCAATAACGATTTGTCGTGAGTTCGAAGAGCATCTAAGACGACAATTCCGAAATTTGTGATCACACAATTATAAAGCGTGATCACAAAAAAATCAAAAAGTTCAAAAAACTTGAGTTAAGCCTATTCTGGGGACTGGTTTTGTCGTAATTATGCTTTAAGACATAAAGCATATTTTGCGTAGGAACGACGCGCTCCAAACCGAAAGGCTGAAAAAATGGCTGATGTGAACCGCGGCAACAGGCCGCTGTCCCCTCATTTGATGATATATCGTCCTCAATTGACTTCGATTAGTTCAATTTTGGTGCGGATCACTGGGAACGCGATGATTGTCGCAAGTGTTATGATCGTGTGGTGGCTATTTGCCGCTGCGACATCTGCCGAATACTTCGCTTTGGTGGATGGCGTGATGACGAGCTGGTTTGGAAAGGTGGTGATGTTGGGGTCAATTTGGGCGCTATGGTATCACACATTGGGTGGCGTACGTCACTTGATTTGGGATAATGCGATTGCGTTGGATATCCCGACAGCTGAAAAATTGGGTTGGGCCGTGATCATTGGATCCTTTGTGCTAACCGCCATCACAGTCGCAGTTCTATAAGGGGGCTTTGATGCGTTATTTAACAGATCGTAAACGTGCAATCGGAATGGGTAGTGCAAAATCAGGGACGGCTCATTTTTGGGCGATGAAAGTCAGCTCGGTTGCTTTGTTGATTTTGATCCCTTTGTTTGTTTTTACTTTTGGCACGATTGTTGGCGAAGAGTATGATGTCGTTGTTGCTTACTTTGCCCAACCTTTCCCGGCCCTGATCGCAGCGTTGACGTTGATCGTCGGGTTTGAACATTTCCAATCGGGCGCGCAGGTCCTGATCGAAGATTATGTGCATGGGCTTGCTCAGAAAATCACAATCATACTAATTAAGTGCATTTCATATGGCCTCATGGCCATGGGTTTGTTCGCAATTGCAAAACTAGCACTTTAAGAGGCGAAGCAGATGACAGAATATACTTACGAAACACATGAATATGACGTCGTTGTAGTTGGCGCTGGCGGTGCCGGTTTGCGTGCGACATTGGGGATGGCAGAGCAGGGGCTGCGCACTGCCTGCGTTACTAAAGTTTTTCCAACCCGTTCACACACTGTTGCGGCGCAGGGTGGTATCGCGGCATCCTTGTCTAACATGGGACCTGACCATTGGCAGTGGCACATGTATGATACCGTTAAGGGATCTGATTGGTTGGGCGATACGGATGCTATGGAATATCTAGCACGTGAAGCGCCCAAGGCTGTTTACGAATTAGAGCATTACGGCGTTCCCTTCAGTCGCACAGAAGAGGGCAAGATTTACCAACGCCCCTTTGGTGGCCACACCACAGAATTCGGCGAAGGCCCGCCCGTACAACGTACCTGTGCGGCAGCTGACCGGACAGGCCACGCGATTTTGCATACGCTTTATGGTCAGTCTCTGAAAAACAATGCTGAGTTCTATATCGAATATTTTGCGATTGATCTGATTATGTCAGACGATGGTCAATGTCAGGGTGTTGTGTGTTGGAAATTGGACGACGGGACGTTCCACGTCTTCAACGCGAAAATGGTTGTATTGGCAACGGGCGGATACGGCCGCGCCTATTTTAGCGCGACATCTGCACATACATGTACCGGCGATGGTGGTGGCATGGTTGCACGCGCGGGACTGCCGCTGCAGGATATGGAATTCGTTCAGTTCCACCCGACGGGTATCTACGGTTCAGGCTGTTTGATAACAGAAGGGGCGCGCGGTGAAGGTGGGTACCTGACAAACTCTGAGGGTGAGCGTTTCATGGAGCGCTATGCCCCCCACTACAAGGATCTAGCCCCGCGGGATTATGTATCGCGCTGTATGACGATGGAAATTCGTGAAGGCCGCGGTGTGGGTGCAAGCGGTGATCACATTCACCTAAACCTAAGCCATTTGCCAGCGGACGCCTTGGCTGAACGTCTGCCAGGTATTTCAGAAAGCGCAAAAATCTTTGCAGGGGTCGATGTGACGAAGGAGCCCATCCCAGTGCTGCCGACGGTTCACTACAACATGGGTGGCGTGCCAACAAACTATTGGGGTGAGGTTTTGAACCCATCTTCAGAAGATCCAAACGCAATTGTTCCAGGTTTAATGGCTGTAGGCGAAGCAGGCTGTGCATCGGTTCATGGTGCGAACCGTTTGGGATCAAATTCCTTGATAGACTTGGTTGTCTTTGGACGCGCAGCAGCGATCCGTGCGGGTCAAATCGTGGATGTAAATGCGTCAAACCCTGCCCTGAACCAAGCGTCAGTTGATTATGCCTTTGATCGTTTTGACGGGTTGCGGCATTCCAACGGTGCGCTACCGACAGCGGATCTGCGTCTGGAAATGCAGCGCACGATGCAAGAGGATGCAGCCGTATTCCGGACGTCTGAAACATTGGCGCAGGGCGTAGAAAAAATGACAAATATCGCGGCAAAGATGGATGATATCAAAGTCACTGATCGTACCCTTGTGTGGAACAGTGACTTGATGGAAACGTTGGAATTGACGAACCTTATGCCAAATGCATTGGCCACAATTGCAGGCGCAGAAGCGCGCAAAGAAAGTCGTGGCGCGCACGCGCACGAAGATTTCACAACGCGCGACGATGAAAATTGGCGTGTGCATACCATTGCCAAAGTAGCAGGTAAGGATGTCAACCTAAGCTATCGCCCTGTCGTTGTTGATCCATTAACGACAGAGAGCGAAGGTGGCATTTCACTTGAGAAAATCGCGCCAAAGGTTCGTACCTTCTAATGAAGGTTCAGGCGCAGCATAGCGGCAAAAGGGGCATCACATGACGATGACGCCTGCGCTATATTGCGTTGCCAACCATCATAAGGGTGGCACAGTTTGGATGAAGCAAGTGTTTCGCGCATTTGCGAAAAGCAATTCAGTCACCATCCAAGCCCCAGAAGGCGAAAACGCAACAAATGCACCCTTGAAAATAGAGGTGACGTCCGTTGCATCCGTTGAAAACGCTGTCCGTCCCGCTCAGGGGGGGCATCGAATTCTTGCCCTCGTGGGGCACCCATCCTCTATCGGGGCAACATGATGTGCCCAGACCGATTTTAACGCCAGTTAAGGCATAGAAAGGAACTACAACATGGTTCAATTTGCACTGCCCAAAAATTCACGTGTAAAGCGTGGGAAAACATGGCCCAAGCCAGAAGGCGCAACAAATTTGCGCAAATTTGATATCTATCGCTGGTCACCTGATGATAGTGAAAACCCGCGTGTTGATACCTATTTCGTGGACATGGATACCTGTGGTCCGATGGTTTTGGATGCGTTGATTAAAATCAAAAATGAAATTGATCCAACCCTAACCTTTCGCCGTTCCTGCCGCGAGGGGATTTGCGGATCTTGTGCGATGAATATCGACGGGATTAACACGCTGGCTTGTATTTACGGGATGGACGAAATCAAGGGTGATGTGAAAATCTATCCTCTGCCGCACATGCCCGTGATCAAAGACTTGATTCCAGACTTGACGCATTTCTATGCACAACACGCATCAATCATGCCGTGGTTGGAAACAAAAACAAACCGTCCTGCAAAGGAATGGAAACAATCCATTGAGGATCGCAAAAAACTTGATGGCCTATATGAATGCGTTATGTGCGCATCCTGTTCAACATCGTGCCCATCTTATTGGTGGAACGGCGACCGTTACCTAGGACCAGCAGCCCTTCTTCATGCGTATCGTTGGATCATTGATAGCCGCGACGAAGCAACGGGAGAGCGTCTTGATGAATTGGAGGATCCGTTCAAGCTGTATCGCTGTCACACAATTATGAATTGCGCCAAAACCTGTCCTAAGGGGCTGAACCCAGCTAAGGCGATTGCAGAAATCAAAAAGATGATGGTGGAACGCACGATCTAAGCGATTTCGGATCACTTGCGTGATCCGACCAGCGCGGCAGCCTGTCGGCTGCCGCGCAATTGTTTTTTAAATTGAATAATCCTTCAAGCATACTTGTGGAGGTCCGTCGGATTGCGTGAATGTTTCCGCGCCGCACATCATACATTTATACATGAATTGATCACTCCGGTCTGCACTGCGATCCCGCCGCCAACGGCACTTTCTTGTTTTGCGATTGCCAAACAGTGCCAGCAAAACGAATGCGATGAATAGTCCAATCAGGATATGCAAAACACGTCTTCCTTATTCGGCGCATCAAAGTAGAAGGTCAGTGTTATAGAGTGTGACACATTCTAATGTTCCGCTGCAATGCGTCTACGCAGACGAATGATTTGCTCTGCGGCGGCGGCGGCTTCGGCGCCTTTTTTCACAAAATGGTCCTCAAACTGTGTGATGTGAAACTCACTCTCTTGGAAATTATGCGGAGTGAGCGATACAGACAAGACAGGTATGTTGGTGTCTAAACCGACATTCATCAGTGCCTCAACAACGGTTTGCGCCACAAAATCGTGACGGTAAATCCCCCCATCAACCACGAAAGCTGCGCATACAATGGCATCGTATTTGCCCGTGCTTGCCAGTTCTTTTGCGATTAAGGGCATTTCAAATGCACCCGGTACGTCAAAAACATCAATCTCTGCTTCAGGCAGGGACGTGCGAAATCCATCCAGTGATTTTGATACGATGTTTGAATGCCATTTTGCTTGGACATAGGCGATTTGGGTGCGCATCATGAAATCTCCTTATTCACGCGTACTTCACCCAAGGCGATCACACAAAAACTACACCGATTCCCATCGGCGCATTCTGTATTCTCTTTCATCCGGACTATGACCGTCGGCTCAGGAATTGCACCTGATCTGCTGACCTCATCGCTGAGCGCTCGCGGGCTTGGGCTTTCCCTTACCGCCGGTGGGGAATTTCACCCCGCCCTGAGAATTTTTTCGTGATACCAAATCGTTGCACAAGGTCAAGTAGGATTGGTTTGGAGGCAAAAATCATTGCAATGGCAGTTCCGGTTGGGCTTAGGTAGGACATCGGAATTTTTGAACACTCGGAACAATGACATGAGCGATAAACCACAGGACGCAGAGGCCCGCCGCAAAGTGAAGCCCGTGCTTTGTTATCCAAATGAAACCCTGCCTGTTCCAGATTTGGATACATATCGTGCAGCACGGCAGGGCGCCCGCAAAGTGGATGAAATCCTTGTGCCAGCGCGCAATAACCAATAATGCGCTACAGGGATGGGCATCACCTACGGAAAATGGATATGATGGGACACATGGGCGCGATTAAGGCCTGTGGATATAATGCAAACTGTCAAATCTTGTCCTCCAATTGGCCACCTCTGCGGCCATAGCATCGGGATCATTCGCGCATAGGGCGTCTTTGATCAGTGCGGCCAAACGCGACATATGGTGGGTTTGCATGCCCCAACGCACCAGTTCCGGTGTGCCAATGCGCAAACCATTCATGTCGTTTGGCACCTCGGCTATTGGTAAGCCTATACCACAAGCCAAAAATCCTGCACGGCGCAATTTTTTTGAGGCGGATTGGCCCCCGCCATAGGCGCCTGCACATATTGCGAATTGATGCGATTTCGTGGGAACCTCTGAGGTTTCAAAGACGGGCAATCCCAGCTTTTGGCATTCCTTTGCCAATGATTGCGCCGTCTCGATCATTGTGCGTGCGTAGGTCTGTCCATGATCGCGCCAATCCAACATGGCGATCGCCAGCGCGGCCGATTTAGCAGCATCAAAATTAGCTGTCATACCTGGAAAGGCGATGTGATCCAGTTTTTCTGCGATAGTGTCGTCGTTTGTCAAAATCAAACCAGAGGGGGGCCCGCCCAAAGATTTATAGGTACTCATCGTCATGATGTCGGCCCCGAGCGTTAGGGGGTTGTCCCATGCGCGTCCTGCGATAATCCCACATTGATGGGCGGCATCAAACAAGGTTCTTGCACCGATGCTTTCTGCGATTGCTGCAATCTCAGAAACGGGATGTGGAACCAAATTTAAACTACCACCAATGGTGATCAGTTTCGGCCGTACGTGCTGTGCCAGTTTTGCCAAACCATCCACATCCACAGTATAACCATCCGCTAAAACAGGCGCGTGGTGAATGTTTAGCCCATAAAGCCCCGCGCACCCCGCCTGATGATGCGTCACATGCCCCCCAATCGAGGCAGGTGGAACAATGATATCATCCCCTGCTTGGCACAGCGCCATAAACGCATATAGGTTTGCGATGGCCCCCGATGGCACGCGGATTTCTGCGTATTTCGCTTGAAAAACTGCGGCGCAGAGTTCTGCGCAAATAACTTCGATCTGCTCAATCGCCTCCAAGCCCATTTCATATTTATCACCCGGATACCCCAATGAGGGACGTGTGCCGATTCCGCTGGACAACAGCGCCTCAGCTCGGGGGTTCATGACATTGGTGGCAGGGTTTAGGTTGAAACATTCGCGTTCATGGATTTGGCGGTTGTTTTCTGCCAATGCCTCGATCCTGCTGGCGATATCCGCTGAGGAGGATTGTGCAGTTTTTTCCGCCACACCTTGGATATAGCGTTCACATTGTTCAGGTACCCAAGTGCGATGAGATAAACTAGGCAAAAGCAGCCTCCAATGCGATTTCAACCATATCACCAAAGCTTTGTTCGCGTTGATCAGCGGGCAGGGCTTCACCTGTTTGTAAATGATCTGAGACTGTCAAAACAGCCAATGCGCGCCGCCCATAGCGTGCAGCAAGGTTATACAGCTCGGCTGCTTCCATTTCGACACCCAAAATACCGTGACGCGTCATTTGTTCATTCAAATCGGGGCGTTCATCATAAAAGACATCGGACGAATAAATCCCACCCACATGGGTTTTTGCCCCCTTAGATTTTGAAGCCTCAACCGCGGCCGAGAGCAGACCGTAATCTGCACAGGGTGCGAAATTGATTTCTTTGAATAGTCCAGTTGATGGCGTGTTGATTGATGTGGCTGTCATGGCCAAAATCACATCTCGAATTCCGACCTGTGGCTGCATTCCTCCGCATGATCCGATGCGGATCAGAGTTTGCGCGTCATAATCGCGGATTAATTCGTTCGCATAGATCGAAAGCGAAGGCATTCCCATTCCAGAGCCATGAATGGTGACTGGGTTGCCACGATAGGTTCCAGTATAGCCCAGCATGCCACGTACCTGATTAACCAGTCGCGCATCCGTCAGAAAATTTTCTGCAGCCCATTTTGCGCGCAGGGGATCGCCTGGCATTAAAACTGTGGGGGCGATATCACCTATTTCGGCTCCAATGTGAATTGTCATGTCGGGATCCTATCTTTGATATTTGATAAATGGCGTCAATTGCGCGATGCGATCGTAAAGCTGGCGCGCAGTGTCGTTAAAGTCTTGGGTCATCCAGTAAACATTTGGTGTCCCGTTTTCGTCGGCAGCCTGATACACCGCCTCGATTAATTTGCGGCCCACACCTGTTCCGCGCACGGTTGGATCGGCATAAAGATCCTGTAGATATGTGACATCTTCTGAACGCCAATTATGCGCGTGGTAAATATAGTGCACCAACCCAACCAGGCGGCCATCCGCTTCGGCAACGAATGCATTTTGGTGTCTTCTTGAAGGGTCAATCAGGCGGGCAAAGGTGGTGTTATAAACCTGTGCCTCTAAAACTGTTTCGTAAAATTCCAAATACCCACGCCATAACGTGGCCCAGGCGTCAAAATCCGATTGTTGAAGTGGTCGAATCTGAACCATGAAAAACGCCCCATATTACTTATGCAAAGGTTAGGGGGCGTTCCAAGAAATTACCAGAGGGGAGTTTTATTCTGCGGCGATCGCCTCTGGATCTGCCAGTGTGACGATATCTGACATAATCATGTTTAATTCAAAATCCTTGGGCGTATAGACGCGGGCCACGCCCATTGCCAAAAGACGCTTGGCATCCTCGTCTGGAATGATACCGCCTACGATCAATGGAATGTGACCCATTCCTGAGTCCCGTTGTTTTTTCAACACATCTTCGACCAGAGGCAGGTGGCTGCCCGATAGGATCGATAGGCCTATCACATGTGGTTCATTTTCACGTGCGGCTTCAATGATTTGATCAGGGGTGAGGCGAATACCTTCATAGCTGATGTCCATTCCGCAATCACGGGCACGGAACGCAATTTGTTCTGCACCGTTCGAATGACCATCAAGGCCAGGTTTCCCCATAAGGAAGGACAGACGGCGGCCCAACTTATCGCTAACTGCATCAACGGCCTCGCGAATGTCTTCTAATCCTTCGGTTTTATTGGAAACACTGCGCGATACACCTGTTGGACCACGGTATTCTCCGAATACGGCACGCATTTCTGCCGCCCATTCGCCTGTCGTAACGCCTGCCTTTGCCGCCGCAATTGAGGGCTCCATCACGTTTTCACCCGATTGCGCTGCCGCGCGCAGTGCTGCCAATGTGGCACGCACTGCGTCTTCATCCCGATCGGCGCGCCATGCAGTTAGGCGCTCGATTTGATCGGCCTCTACTGCAGGATTGACAACCATGATGCCGCCATCCCCTGTCGTCAGCGGGCTTTCTTCGCCATTAGTGAATTTGTTCACGCCCACAACGATGGTTTCATTGCGTTCGATCTTGTTTAGGCGATCAGCATTGCTGTCTACTAGACGAGATTTCATGTATTCAATCGACTGGATTGCACCACCCATGCCTTCCAAATTGCTTAGTTCGTGGCGCGTGCCTTCTTTTAATGCCTCGACTTTCGCATCAACGGCTGGGTTTCCGTCAAACAGATCTTCGTATTCCAGTAGATCGGTTTCGAATGCCATAATCTGTTGCATGCGCATTGACCATTGTTGATCCCATGGACGGGGAAGGCCCAGTGCCTCGTTCCATGCAGGCAGCTGTACAGCGCGTGCACGTGCCTTTTTTGATAGGGTGACGGCAAGCATTTCAATGAGGATACGGTAAACATTGTTTTCTGGTTGTTGTTCCGTAAGGCCCAGTGAATTCACCTGAACCCCGTACCGGAAACGACGATGTCGCGGATCGGTCACGCCATAACGTTCGGTTAGAATTTCATCCCACAGGTCCACAAATGCGCGCATTTTGCACATTTCGGTCACGAAACGGATGCCCGCGTTCACAAAGAACGAAATACGCCCACACAGCGCTGGAAAATCCTCGGCTGCAACGCGCGGTTTTAATTCGTCCAAAACTGCAATCGCCGTAGCCAAAGCATAGGCCAATTCTTGTTCGGGTGTCGCGCCTGCCTCTTGCAAGTGATAGGAACAGACGTTCATCGGATTCCATTTTGGCACGTTGTTATAGCAATATTCCGCCACGTCGCCGATCAGTTTTAGGGACGGTTTTGGGGGGCAAATGTATGTGCCGCGGCTGAGGTATTCTTTGATCAGGTCATTTTGCACCGTGCCTTGAAGCGTTTTCACATCCGCGCCCTGTTCTTCGGCAACGGCAATATACAAGGCCAACATCCAAGGCGCGGTCGCATTGATCGTCATGGATGTGTTCATTTGTTCCAGTGGGATTTCATCAAACAATGTGCGCATATCGCCCAAGTGACAGACGGGCACGCCCACTTTGCCCACTTCGCCGCGGGCTAGGGTGTGATCACTGTCATATCCTGTTTGCGTGGGCAGATCGAACGCAACGGACAGTCCTGTCTGACCCTTTGCCAAATTTGCGCGGTAAAGAGCATTTGATGCCTTAGCCGTCGAGTGGCCAGCATAGGTTCTGATCAGCCAGGGGCGGTCTTTTTGCGCTTGCGACATCGAATCCTCAATAAAGCAATAAAATTACGTTTTACGCTTCTTATTCGAAATTATATGGCTTTGTCAATTCGCCGCGCTGCGGCAATTTATTTTAAGCGATAGTTTAGGGTCGCGCTTTTTCGGAAACCAAATAAATGATGCACGGGACCAGTATCGTCAAACCCTCAGTTAAGAGTTTATTTCTGTGTTGATTCGTTGCATTTGTGTATCACCCTCACCGAATGAACAGATGGAATTTGTGCACAAATTATTCAAGAAGGTGATTAAATGCTGCAGTTGCTCGGTTATATAATTACAAAATACGTCATAAATTAGTTGCATTATTACTTTTTGACCTTTAGCAATCAGTTTAAACCGCGATTCTGCGATGCCGCAAAATATGAATAGGAGGAGCAAATGGCCTTGGATACGAATGCTGGTCTTGTGCAATATGAAGCACCTGAAAAAGATCTTTATGAAGTGGGTGAAATCCCTCCGATGGGATATGTACCCGAAAAGATGTACGCATGGACGATCCGTCGCGAACGTCACGGCGAGCCTGACAAAGCGTTTCAGGTCGAAGTTGTGGATACCCCAAAACCAGACAGCCACGAAGTATTGGTTCTGGTCATGGCTGCAGGTGTGAATTACAACGGTGTTTGGGCGGGTCTTGGTGTTCCAATATCACCTTTTGACGGGCACGGTGCGGATTACCACATTGCGGGTTCTGATGCATCTGGCATCGTTTGGGCCGTCGGCGACAAAGTGCGTAATTGGAAAGTGGGTGACGAAGTTGTGATCCACTGCAACCAGGATGATGGCGATGATGAGGAATGTAACGGTGGCGATCCGATGTATTCAACCTCACAGCGTATCTGGGGCTATGAAACCCCTGATGGATCATTCGCACAGTTCACAAATGTTCAGGCGCAACAGTTGTTGCCACGTCCAAAGCACCTAACTTGGGAAGAAAGCGCCTGTTACACGCTGACGCTGGCGACCGCATATCGCATGCTATTTGGACACCACCCGCATGAACTAAAACCAGGTCAAAATGTTTTGGTTTGGGGAGCATCTGGTGGTTTGGGATCGTATGCTATTCAGTTAATCAATGCCGCAGGTGGTAATGCAATTGGTGTGATTTCAGACGAAAGCAAACGTGAATTTGTCATGAACCTTGGGGCAAAAGGTGTTCTAAACCGCAAAGATTTCAACTGTTGGGGGCAACTGCCAACGGTGAACACACCAGAATATGCCGAGTGGTTCAAAGAGGTTCGCAAATTTGGCAAGGCGATTTGGGATATAACAGGCAAAGGCAACAATGTGGACATGGTGTTTGAACATCCCGGCGAGTCCACATTCCCCGTATCAACATTCGTATGTAAAAAAGGCGGCATGGTTGTGATTTGTGCCGGAACCACTGGTTTCAATTGTACGTTTGATGTGCGTTACATGTGGATGCACCAAAAACGTTTGCAAGGTAGCCACTTTGCCCATCTGAAACAGGCCGCGTCTGCGAACCGTTTGATGGTCGAGCGTCGTTTGGACCCCTGCATGTCCGAAGTTTTCCCTTGGGCGGATATTCCTGGTGCGCACATGAAAATGATGCGCAACGAACACAAGCCAGGCAATATGTCTGTATTGGTGCAATCCCCACGCACGGGTTTACGCACTCTAGAGGATGCGTTGGCGAGATAGTTCCACGCAACCAATTTGGTCATGCCGCGAAACGCCTTGCGCGTCGCGGTCTGTTCATTTGGAAAATTGGGTTT
The DNA here is from genome assembly GCA_965657135.1 of uncultured Paracoccaceae bacterium. Lineage (GTDB taxonomy): Bacteria > Pseudomonadota > Alphaproteobacteria > Rhodobacterales > Rhodobacteraceae > HIMB11. Next base: position 28,842 of record CBFHNF010000007.1, on the reverse strand, counting down.
AATGATTTCATGCCTTACAAATTCTTACCCCACCCTATCTAAAAGATACTTGTAGTACGAGGGAACGCTGCCATGTTAAGATATTTGTATGCAGATCAGCAGTGTTAATTTCCAGCATTAGAAGACAGTATGTTTAAGGATCGTGCCGATCAACTCAAAACTAGATTAAACTGGAATGTTAAAGTTGATTATGCTGGGCACGAGCGTGATGAGTATGACGATTTAAATCCTATGTACGTTATTTGGGAGGACGTCATTGGTTCGATTCGGCGTTTGGTACCGAATGTCGTTTGACGCAAGTGGGTTTATCCGCTCTGGCGCTTTCTCATGCCGCGCAGTAGTGTCGCGGCATGACCTTGCTCAAAGTAACTTTTTCTGACGATCAAGCCGAGGCCTTTGACGCTCTTGCCGCCATGTTGCGTCAGTCGGGTATCGATTTAGATGACAGTCTCTTGATGCCTCCGCGCGATAGCATGTCAAGCGTTATGTCCGTAATGGGGAAGGCTGGGTCAGGGAAAACTCTATTACTAGCGCATCTGTATAATGCGCTAGCTGAGGCAGGTGTTGAAGTGATCTCGGGCGATTACGAAAGCCGTCGTCGACGCGATAAACGCACACTTGCTATTCTTGCACCAACCAATAAGGCGGCAAGCGTTTTGCGTATGCGCGGGGTGCCAGCTACAACCATCCACAGAATTTTATATACACCTGTCTATGATCCCGAATATGAACGGATTGCCGAATGGCTTGCGGGGGAAATTGAAAGACCTGAGGTCGAGGGACTGACCGAAGAAGCGTTGACGCGCGCGCATGATTTTTATCAGAACAACAAATCGATTCCCGGTGCACTCGCTGCCGCAGGATTGCGTGGTTCCGATTTTATCACAGGTTGGAAACGACGTGAAAATCCACTTGATATCGGCTTCGTTGATGAGGCGTCTATGCTGGATGATCGCCAATTCGATGATTTGAAAGAGATTTTTCCGACACTCGTTGTTTTTGGGGATCCTGCCCAATTGGCCCCCGTGAATCAGTCTGGAAATATGGTGTTCGAAACCTTGCCTGAGACGCGCAAATTGATCCTGCAACGCGTCCATCGCCAAACTCAAGACAACCCGATATTGGATCTGGCCCATGCCTTGGCTGATCCAAAATTAGAATTTCATGGTTTTGAAGAAATGATCCAAGACGCAGCACGCAAAGATGACCGCGTGCAATGGGGGCAACGCGTCGAGGTTGACTTAATGGCACGCTCGCCCGTGTTGGTGTGGCGAAATGCAACACGTATCCGACTAATCCAAGCATTTAGGACGGTTTATGACGCCCCGGATGACAGTCTATTGGCGGGTGAACCATTGATCTGTGATGGGATCGAATTGCCGATGAAGCATCGAAAGAAACGCATTGATCTTGAAGCGCGTGGGTTAATTAAGGGCGCGCAGGTGATTTACTTGGGGCCAGGGCGAAAACCAGGATTTTCCCGTCTGCATGTTGTCGGAGCAGAGGATCCGCAGCTTTCTGCCGCATCAATAGTCAAAATTGAAAAGCCGGATGAGGAAGAACCGTTTATTCCATTTGCTGCCCGTATGGGGGCCACATTTTTACATGGCGCGGCCGTTACCATTCACAAGGCGCAAGGGTCGCAATGGGATACAGTTCAGGTGTTTGCCCCAGATATTTACACCGCTGCGCGTATGGGGCGCAGCGAAGCGGGAACACCACTTTGGAAACGTCTGGCCTATGTCGCAATAACGCGCGCGCAGGAACGGTTGATTTGGGTGGTGCGTAATCGGTTATCAAAACCATCGCAACCACTCTCAATCGATGACTTGCGAAGCGTACAACCGAGCGAATTGTCTTTGTCTATGCAAGATGCTGACAGTGTTTAACGCGGCGTTTTATGTATTGTCAGCTTGCCTTTCTGCGCTAAACATATTTGATATTGTAAAAAAATAAGACGACTAAGGGAGATCACGATGCTGGGTCAAATGATGCATCGACCATTATCAATCATTGAAATTTTGCGATTTGCGGCAGAAATTCATAAAACCGCAGAAGTGGTTTCTGTACGCACCGAAGGTGACGTGCACCGGTATTCCTATCCTGATGCATATGCGCGGGTGGGGCAACTGGCACATGCCCTGACAGATATGGAAGTCCAGCCCGGTGATCGGGTCGCAACACTTGCATGGAATGGCTATCGTCACTTTGAACTCTATTATGCGGTTAGTGGCATGGGGGCCGTGTGTCACACGATCAACCCACGCCTCAGTGCTGAGCAGATGGTATACATCATTCAACACGCGCAGGACCGCGTTATTTTTGTGGATACAACATTTGTTCCTGTTTTAATGGCTATTCGGGAACAATTGCCGGATGATTTGAAAATCGTTGTCATGACAGACGCAGATCATATGCCTGCGAATGCTGTATCGCTTGGCTGTTATGAAGATTTGATTGCTCCGCATGCAACGCACTATGATTGGCCAGAGCTGCCAGAGAATACCGCCGCCGCACTGTGTTACACCTCAGGGACAACCGGTAATCCCAAGGGTGCGCTATATTCTCATCGTTCAACAGTGCTGCATGCCTATTCCGTTGTGGTTGGTGTCGGAGCGATGTTGTCTGAAGGCGCGCGCGTCCTGCCAGTTGTACCATTGTTTCATGTCAATGCATGGGGGTTGCCCTACACCGCGCCAATGGTTGGGGCATCGTTGATTTTCCCAGGAGGGGCATTGGATGGTGCATCTCTGTTTAAATTAATGGACGAAGAAAAGGTATCATCAGCCTGGGGTGTGCCAACGGTTTGGCAGGGGCTTGCAGGCGAAATCGCGAATCAAGGTCGCAACCCAGATGGGTTCAGAAGCGTCGTTGTCGGTGGGTCTGCTGCACCACGTTCGATGATCGAAGGATTTGAAAAATCTGGTGTCTCAGTCTGTCACGCGTGGGGTATGACCGAGATGAGCCCAATCGGTACACAAGGCAACTTGCCGGTGTCACTTGCCCAAAGCGCGACATTAGAAGAGCGTTTGGATCTTCAGCAGCTTCAGGGACGTCGGGTCCTTGGCGTCGAGTTGAAAATTGTAGACGAACATGGCGTATCTCAACCTCACGATGGTGAGGCTGTTGGGGAACTTTATGTGCGTGGTAACAATGTGATCAGCGGCTACTATAATAATGAAGAGGCAACTTCGGATGCCATGGATGCTGATGGTTGGTTTGGAACCGGTGACATCGCATCGATCACTGCCGATGGATATTTGATGATCCAAGACCGTGCCAAAGATTTGATTAAATCGGGTGGCGAATGGATCAGTTCGATCGATTTGGAAAATGTGGTTATGGGACATCCAGATGTCGCCAGTTGCGCGGTTATTGCGATTCCACACCCAAAGTGGGACGAACGGCCGATCTTGGTCGTTGTTCCCAATGGGGATGCTCGTGTGAGTAAAGCTGAAATCGACGAATTGTTGTTACAACATGTGGCTAGGTGGCAGTTACCTGATGCAATTGAATTTGTTGATGCGCTGCCACTGACTGCGACGGGTAAGGTTTCTAAACTAAATCTGCGTCGTCAGTTCGCTGATTATAAATTGCCAGAGTAAAGGGTTGAAAATGGATCTTGGGGTTTCTGAACGGGTTGCACCGCTGATAAATGCGGTGCGAGACATGGTCGAAAATGAAATTGCACCGCTGGATGCAGAATTTCATGCCTTGGTTGGAACACATCCGACAGGTGATCGTTTCAAACATACGGACCGCCAGCTTGAGATCTTAGAACAGCTGAAATCCAAGGCACGCGAACGCGGGCTTTGGAATTTCTGGTTAACGGATAGCGCGCGAGGCTATGGGCTTAGCACCGTAGAATATGCCTATCTGGCCGAAGAAATGGGCAAAGTGGGGATTGCAGCAGAGGTGTTCAACTGCAACGCGCCTGATACTGGCAACATGGAAGTATTAGAACGCTATGGAACCCAAGAACACAAAGACCGTTGGTTGACCGATTTGCTGAATGGTAAAATCCGCTCGGCCTATGTGATGACCGAACCAAATATGGCATCATCTGATGCCGCTCAACTTAGTTTTGGAGCGAAAAAGGATGGGGATGAATGGGTTCTAAACGGTGAAAAATGGTGGATTTCGGGATCAGGTGATCCGCGATGTGCCCTTTATATTGTGATGGCTTGTTCTGACCCCGACGCGCCAAAACACAGTCGTCACACAATGTTTGTAATGGATGCGGATACACCTGGCGTCGAAATCCTGCGACCAATGCAGGTGTTTGGCCATGACGATGCACCCCACGGGCATATGCACCTGCGCTTTACCAACGTGCGTCTGCCAGCCAGCGCTGTTGTTCTTGGTGAAGGACGTGGTTTTGAGGTTGCCCAAGGGCGTCTTGGGCCGGGACGCATCCACCACTGTATGCGTGCTATTGGGCAAGCGGAAAAAGCATTGGAAATGATGTGTAAACGTGGCCTTGCACGTGAGGCATTCGGCAAACAAATCATCGAATTGGGGGCCAATTACGACATCATCGCAAATGCGCGAATGGAAATCGAAATGGCGCGTTTGCTGTGTCTAAAGGCGGCCTATATGATGGATACCGCAGGCGTACGTGCGGCCCAACCTTGGATATCCAAAATTAAGGTCGTCGCGCCCTTGATGGCAGGCAAGGTGATTGATGAGGCGATGCAGCTGCACGGTGCAGCGGGCATTTCACAGGACACTGACCTAGCCCATATGTGGACCCACGTGCGCACCCTGCGTTTCGCCGATGGCCCCGACGCCGTACACCGTCGCCAAGTCGCGCGGGCAGAGCTAAAGAAATATAGCAACGAAAAGCGTTAAACGACCATACCAGCCATTGAGATGGCTGATTACTTTTCTGCAGATGTATCCAGCCAAATGGTAACGGGTCCATCGTTCACAAGGCTAACCTGCATATCCGCGCCAAATTCGCCTGTTTCGACGGGTATTCCCGCCTTGGCCAGACCATCCGCGAAATAGTGGTAAAGCGCGCGGCCATCGTCGGGGTAGGCTGCATTGGAAAACCCAGGGCGATTACCACGTTTGGTGTCAGCGGCCAATGTGAATTGACTGACCACCAATACAGATCCGGCGATATCCATGATGGATTTGTTCATCTTGCCGGCGTCATCCTTGAAAATGCGCAGTTTGGTGATTTTGTTGATCAATTGATCCGCTTCGGCTGTGGTGTCACCATCCATCGCGCAGATCAGGATTAGTAATCCAGTCGTACACGATCCGATGATTTGGCCATCAACTTCTACGCTTGCCCGAGAGACGCGTTGCAACAAAGCGCGCATGTTATCCTCCTTGGTTTTGTGCGTATAGGTAGCCAACCACCGCCTGCAAAAAACACAGCATGATGAGATTGCCCAAATTTTCGAGCGTGAATAAATCTGCCATCTTATCCCTCTTTTTACCTTGCTCCGGTGCATACCTCATTTTTTGGGTTAGGTGAAAATGTTTTAAGGGGGAAGTTTATCGGCGTGTTCGTCGTATCTGCGGCTTTGCGGGACGTTGTTTTGGGCCCTTGCGAATGGGACGTTTGGGTTGGGGGGGGTCTTCGAAATTTTCCGTGTCCAATCCGAGCTGATCGCGCAGAACTTTGCGACGTACTTCTTCGACTTCTCCGCTTTTCAAGTTCCCCAATTGAAACGGACCGTAGGATACTCGTATCAATCGGTTCACACTAAGGCCAACAGCCTCCATTGCGCGGCGAATTTCACGATTTTTACCTTCACGCAATCCCACGGTCAGCCAGGCATTTGCACCTTGTTGGCGATCTAGGCTGACTTGCATGGGTTGAAACTTTTCCCCCTCAAGGATGATCCCTTTGCGTAAACCGTCAAATGTCTTTTCTTGGGGGCGCCCATTCACACGGACACGGTATTTGCGCAACCAACCTGTTGATGGCAATTCTAGTTTCCGTTTCAGTTCGCCATCATTGGTCAACAGCAACAGGCCTTCGGAATTCAAATCCAGACGGCCCACGCTCACGACGCGGGGCAGATCTTCAGGTAATTTGTCAAATATGGTCGCGCGTCCCTGTTCATCACGTGTGCTTGTCACAAGCCCAAGAGGTTTATGGTACAGCCACAGGCGTGCCGGTTCTGGCGGGCGCAGCTCTTTGCCATCTATGATGATGCGATCGTGAGCGCTTACGTTTAGGGCAGGTGATGTAATTTGGGTTCCATTCACACTGACGCGGCCGGCCGCAATTATTTTTTCGGCGTCCCGACGGCTGGCGATGCCAGCGCGTGCAATGACCTTGGCGATACGATCGCTCTTTTTGGGTTCTTCACTCATATCTTGCGCTTTAGGGTAAAATCAGCGATTGCGAAAGGGGTAGCAAAGGAATGGTCATGACATTTCGCACATTTATGGATGTTGCTCTGACAGAGGCACGCGCCGCAGCGGCGCGCGGTGAGGTTCCCGTTGGGGCCGTAATTGTCGGTGCGGATGGTGTACTTTTGGCACAAGCTGGCAATCGCACACGGGAACTAAACGATCCATCAGCCCATGCAGAAATGTTGGTAATCCGCGAAGCCTGCGCAAAATTGGGTGCTGAGCGGTTGGAAAATGCAGACCTCTATGTGACGTTAGAACCCTGCGCTATGTGCGCGGCGGTAATATCATCTGCGCGTATTCGAAGGTTATATTACGCCGCCAGCGATCCAAAATCAGGCGGGGTAGAGCAGGGCGCGCGAGTTTTCACGCATGCCCAAACCCATCATAAACCGGAGGTTTACGATGGCCTTTGTGCGGCTGAAGCCGAGGCCATTCTAAAAGAGTTTTTTTCTGCACTAAGGTGAGGGCATTTCCATAATTTGTGCCAGTTCGATATCCCCCATTGCCAAAAATGGATTGGTTTTGGCAATGGCTTCTGCCGTTTCGATGCTATCGGCTTGGATAATGCCATAACCCATCATGGACCCTGGCTTGCCCCCTTCGGCGACCCCATTTTCTGTGATCAATCGTTTGTGCATTAATGGATTTTCGGGCTCAATCAGGGCATCTTGATTGGCCATCATCCATTCTTGGTAACGCGCCATATGTTCCGCGCCTTCTTCCGGGGATGAGGGTGGGTTTGGTCCCATATAATAGGACATAATAAATTTCGGCATGATCGCTCCCTTTGTTTTGCTCCCAAATTAACAGGTCAAAAAAACGGCACAAGGGCTGGCATGCAGCGCCATCCGTGCAGTTTGGCGAATATTCGCCACGCTGATTTGCACAGGGCATGCGCAGGCCCGATGTGTGTCCAACGAACAAGGGAAGACGGAATGCCAGATCATGCGTGAATTAGAAAGTCACATTTTTACCGAAATCGAAATTGATGCCACAGCGGATCAGGTTTGGTCCGTGTTGACGGATTTTGAAAAACTACCTGAGTGGAGTTCTACGTTTCAGGGGGTGAATAAACCCATGGCTCTGGGTGAGGTATCGACCGCTTATTTCAAAAACCCGATCACGGGCGGGATGATAGAATTCACGCATGAAGTGATCGTTTACGAAGCAGGTCGCGCCTTTGGTTGGTCAGGGGATGTCATGTTGGGACGCCAAGACCACCACATTTTCCGCATAGAAGAACTGGCAAATGGGCGTGCGAAATTTAGGCAAGAAGACGGTTTGAATGGCAAAAAACGTAATTTTCTTATCCGCATGGTCGAGGCGCAGATTGCTAAGACCTATGTCACATTCAACCAAGAGCTTAAAGAGCGAGTAGAGAGCCTTTATCCGCGTTCATGATGGAGGCAGTTGCGACGTAAAATTGGGGGCTAATTTAGCCCCCAGATTTTTTACTCAAATAGAGATTTTAGGAAAGTGCGTCGTTACAACGTCCGCAGACACCCGCATGGTTGTGTGTACCCACGTCAGGCAGGATTTTCCAGCACCGTCCACATTTTTCGCCCTCTGCCTTTACAAATGACACGGCAACACCTTCGATGTCGGCCAAAGTGAATGCGTCACTTGGTGCTGCGTCTGTTGACAGAGTTAGATCGGACGTGATGCAAATGTCTGCAAATGGCATCTGATCCAACACCTCTTTCACTGCGTTATTGGCCAGATACAGCACAGGCGCGGCCTCAAGGCTGGCACCAATCACTTTTTCTGTACGCTGAACTTCTAATGCGGCGGTGACAACACGACGCACGCGTCGGATCATCGCCCATTTTTCGGCCAAATCTGGATTAAGCCACGCGTTAGGTGTGTCTGGGATGTCGATTAGGTGAACCGAGCTTTCTTCTCCCCCGAAACGTTCTAGCCACACCTCTTCCATGGTAAACACCAATATCGGCGCAAGCCATGTGGTCAGACGATGGAATAGAATGTCCAGAACCGTGCGCGCTGCGCGACGTTCAACCGTATCGCCGTCGCAATATAATACGTCCTTGCGTACGTCAAAGTAGAAGGCGGACAAATCGACTGTTGCAAAGGTAAAGATCGCCTGAAACACCCCCTGGAAATCATAGGCGGTATACCCCGCCCGAACGCGGGTATCCAATTCCGCCAAACGGTGCAGAACCCATTGTTCCAATTCTGGCATATCCGCAGGATCAATGCGGTCTGTTTCGTTAAAGTCATGAAGCGAACCCAACATGAAACGCATGGTGTTGCGCAATCGACGATAGCTATCTGCCACACCTTTTAGAATTTCTGGGCCAATGCGTTGATCCGCAGAATAATCGGATTGTGCCACCCACAGGCGCAGGATGTCTGCGCCATATTGTTTGACCACCTCTTCTGGAACAATTGTGTTGCCAAGCGATTTGGACATTTTCATGCCCTTTTCATCCAGCGTAAAGCCGTGGGTCAATACTCCGCGATAGGGCGCCCGTCCCTTGGTGCCACAAGCCTGCAACATTGAGGAATGAAACCAGCCACGGTGTTGGTCGGTGCCTTCCAAATATAAATCGGCCAAACCATCCTCGGATCCGTCATCACGATCGCGTAGAACGAAGGCGTGCGTTGACCCACTGTCAAACCAAACGTCCAAAATATCAAAGACTTGATCATAGTCTTCAGGGTCAACAATGCCGCCGAGGAAACGTTCTTTGGCACCTTCTTGGTACCATACGTCTGCCCCATCTGCTTCAAAGGCCTCGGCAATGCGCGCATTGACTTGATCATTGCGCAAAAGGTAATCAGCATCAGTTGGCAATGCGTCTTTCTTGGTAAAGCATGTCAGCGGAACACCCCAGGCACGCTGGCGTGACAAAACCCAGTCAGGGCGTGCTTCGATCATGGAATACAAACGGTTGCGGCCTGTTTTAGGTGTCCATTCCACCAGTTGGTCAATCGACGCCAGTGCCCTTTCACGGATCGTTTTGCCATATGTGTCCTGATCATCGCCAACGACGCGGTCGATTGCGGCAAACCACTGGGGTGTGTTGCGATAAATGATCGGTGCCTTTGAACGCCAGCTGTGTGGATAGCTGTGTTTGATTTTTCCACGTGCCAACAAACCGCCAACTTCGATCAGTTTTTCGATGACCGTTTTATTTGCATCTCCTTCGCCGCCTTTGCGGTTAAGGATATATTTGCCGCCAAAAAATGGTAGATCCGCCCGGAAGGATCCATCATCCATCACATTATATGTGATGACCTGCTCTAACATACCTAGATCCCGATAAAGTTCATATTCTTCCATCCCGTGGGAGGGGGCACAGTGCACGAAACCCGTACCTTCGGTATCTGTAACAAAATCGGCTGCGCGGAAATCGCGAATATCGTCCCATTCGCCATCTGATCCAGCTGTCCCGTTTAAAGGATGGGTCAGTTTGATCTTGGCCAAATCATCATTGGTGATATCGCACAAGCGACGATACATTGTGTCATCCAATCGTGCCTTGTCCATAACATCCGCGGCCAGATTATCCGCCAAAATGTAACGATCGCCAATTGTGGCCCAGCATTCTTGTGGACGGCCAATAACCTCATACAAACCATAAGAAATATCGCTGCCATAGACCACTGCCTTGTTTGATGGAATGGTCCAAGGTGTGGTCGTCCAGATCACGACATGCGCGCTGTCCAATGTAGCGTCACCTGTTTCAACAACGCGGAACTTTACCCAAATTGTATGGCTTTCTTTATCGTGATATTCCACTTCCGCTTCGGCAAGGGCGGTTTTTTCGATGGGCGACCACATCACAGGTTTTGAACCTTGGTATAGCGTCCCATTCATCAGGAACTTCATGAATTCCTCGGCAATAACGCGTTCGGCATGAAAATGCATTGTCAGGTATGGTTTTTCCCATTTTCCCGCAACGCCCAGGCGTTTGAATTCTTCGCGTTGGATGTCAACCCAACCTTCGGCAAACTTGCGGCATTCCTGACGGAAATCGATGACGTTGACTTCGTCTTTGTTTTTGCCCTTTTTGCGATATTGCTCTTCGATCTTCCATTCGATTGGTAGGCCGTGGCAATCCCAACCTGGGATGTAACGCGCATCTTTACCCATCATTTGCTGACTGCGCACAACCATATCCTTTAGGATTTTGTTAAGTGCATGCCCGATGTGCAAATGGCCGTTTGCGTAGGGAGGGCCGTCATGAAGCGTAAAGGGCGCACGTCCCTCTTTTTCACGCAAGCGGTCATAAACCCCTAAACGTTCCCAACGCGCGAGCCATTCTGGTTCACGTTTTGGCAGTCCTGCACGCATCGGAAAATCAGTTTGCGGTAGATTGAGTGTTTCTTTGTAATCTGGTGTTTCGGCACACATGTGGTTCTTCGTCCCCAAATCTGGTTTGATGTCTAAGAAAAGGTTAAACGCGGCGCGATGGCTCGAACGCCTTGTCCCGGTCACTCCTACTCAGAGTGCCGGGCATGTAATTCGTATGATATGTGCCACCATTTTCAACATGGCGTGGTTATAGGCGAGGATGTTTAGATGGTCCAGTCGGTTTCACGAACCGATGGGAAATTCATGCGCGCGCCCTTGGGGGAGGCGCGCGCCAGCGTGATTAATTGGGCGTTACACGCTGTTTTTCTAAGTTCAGATCATGCAAGATTTGTTTCGCAAGCAGTGCCGCCAATTGCTTGGCATGACGATATTCTAAGGATGTCTTGTCCTCAATCCGTTCACTGCGAAAATAGACTTTGCGAAACACGTCAACTTGTCCGCTTAAGATGGGGTCATTTTCTATTGCTTCGAGCGAAAAGCCAAAGAAACCATCATGGCTTTCGATTTGTTCATCATACTGAGAAATGGGCGCGTTTTCAGATGTTGTGACAGGCGCTTTCGGCCAGTCTTGGACGGATACATATATATTCCGATTTTTGATTTCCATTAGTGACATTTTACTTACCTTCGATCTCTATTGACACCAATGTAATGCGTCGCTGACAGTATGAGCATCCCCCCAAAGGGTAAGTGGTATCAAATATTTTGATTGGTATTTGAATTATAAAACCAATATGGTTTTATCGAAAATGCGCTACAGGAAGCTCGAGTTAATCTTCTCTAAGTGCCTGTAATATATGGGTTCTTGCTGATTGAGCTCCATCAAGATGAGCCTGTTTGATTGCTGCTTTTACCGAGTCTAGATTGGTTTGTAATAAGATATGTTTTACGGGACCAATAGAGGCCGGACGCATGGATAAATTTTTAATACCAATCGCAGCAAAGGCGGCGGCTTCGACCGGACGCCCTGCATCTTCGCCACAAAATGAAAGCTTTGTGGCGCTTTCTGTGCAGCGGTTAGATATCTGTTCAAGAAAGCTGAGGAAGCTCAGGCTCAAGGTATCATAGCGCCTGCGTACCAATTCGTTTTCTCGATCTGCAGCAAAAAAGAACTGTTTTAAATCATTTCCGCCAATCGATACAAAATCAACGGTTTCAAAAAAACGTTTGGGGGCAAATGCCAATGACGGCGTTTCCAGCATCGCCCCAATTTCAAGTGATTCTGGTATCGGGTGGCCCAAGCGAATCTCGCGCTCGATCGCTTTGTCCATCTCGGCGCGTGCCTGATCGAATTCATTCATTTGTGCCACAAATGGGAACATAACAGACAAGGCGCGGCCCTCAGCCGCACGCAAAAGCGCTTGAAGTTGCATGCGCAACACGCCGGGTCGATCCAAGCCAACGCGGATGGCGCGCCATCCCAATGCCGGGTTCGGCTCTTTTACATTGGGTAGGTATGATAGAACCTTGTCAGATCCGATATCAAGCGTGCGAAACACAACCCGTTTTCCATCTGCAGCATCCATGACCCTTTTATATAGCGCGCTGAGTTCAGAGCGTCTGGGCATTTTTGAGCGCACTAAAAACTGTAATTCGGTGCGAAATAATCCTACGCCCTCTGCCCCAGAATTGGAGAGGCTAGGAAGGTCTGCCATCAGCCCTGCATTCATGACTAACGAGATCTGAGTGCCATCTTTGGTGATTGTTTTATGATCCCGAATGGCGCTGTACCGCTCTTGGGCTTTGGCCTCCATTGCGATTTTGTCACGAAAGGCACTGGCAACCATTTCATCTGGTCTAAGGTGTACAAAGCCCTGATCCCCGTCAACCAGTACCCGATCTCCGTTTAGTGCTTCGGTGGTGATGTTTTTCGCCCGAATAACCAATGGGATTGCCAAAGCGCGTGCAACGATTGTTGCGTGGCTACCCACAGAGCCTTCCTCTAATACGATGCCCTTGAGACGCCGGCCGTAGTCCAACAATTCGGCTGGGCCAATGTTGGTCGCAACAAGGATAGGATCAGCGGGCATATCAGCGCCTGTTTCTTTTCCTTGCCCTGTTAAAATCCGCAAGAGGCGATTTGATAGATCATCTAGGTCGTGCAGGCGGTCGCGCATATAGGCATCGGTTGCCTGCTCTAGTCGCGCACGCGCCGTTGATTGTTCCTTTTCAACCGCAGCTTCTGCAGAAAGTCCGCTGTCGATATCGGTTTCCATACGTCGCATCCAGCCACGGGAATTGGCGAACATCTTATAGGCTTCTAAAACCTCTAATTGTTCTTTGTCCCCCGTTTGTACCGTTCTAAACATGGCCTCAATTTGGGCTTGCAAGGTTTCAACGCAGGTGCGCAGACGCTGTTTCTCTGCCTCTGGATCTTCGGTCACCAGGTGTGTGACAACAACTCTGGGTTCGTGTAGCCACACATTCCCTTGGGCAGCACCTTCTTGGGCGGTTGCGCCGCGAAACATCACAGCCTGCTGGTGAAGGGCCTTTAACCCGGTTTCTTCGCCCACAAACGCGCCCAATTCAGTCATTTCTGCGATGACCATCGCAACAACTTCTAGGGCATAGATTTCATCAGATGTGAATTCACGCGCCAGTTTGGATTGAACGACCAAAACACCCAATTTTTCACCAAGCCGCTGAATGGGAATACCCAAAAACGAAGAATAAATTTCTTCGCCAGTTTCTGGCATGAATCGGAATCCCTTGGCCGAGGGGGCATCGGCGGTATTGACGATCTTGTTTGATTTGGCCACGCGACCGACCAAACCTTCGCCCAATTTCAGACGGGTTTGGTGTACGGCGTCACGATTTAAACCTTCGGTCGCGCAAAGTTCAAGCGTATCAGCGTCACGGAATAAATAGATTGAGCATACCTCGCTCCCCATAGAATCTGCGATCAAATGCGTGATCGTGTCAAGCCGCTCTTGTCCCTTGGCCTCAGAAGCCATGGTGTCGCGCAGCCGTCCCAATAGGGCGCGACTGTTGCTGCCTGAGCGTTTTGACATTTTGTCGTTGCCTTATGCCTTTTCTAATTCAAAGGCATCATGCAGGGATTGAACGGCAAGTTCCATGTATTTTCGATCAACCAATACAGAAATTTTGATTTCAGAGGTCGCGATGACCTTAATATTGATACCTTCGTCGGATAACGTCTTAAACATTTTAGCCGCCACGCCTGATTGTGACCGCATGCCAATCCCCACCGCAGAGATTTTTGCCACATTGGTATCCGCGATCAAATCTACGAAATTCAATAGACCGCCTTCTTTTGCCTCGTTCAACGCTTTTTCTGCGCGCATGACTTGGTCAGTTGGGCATGAAAATGTCATGTCTGTGCGGCCTTCTTCGGCAACGTTTTGGATGATCATATCCACATTCACACCCGCATCTGACAGTGGGCCAAAAATTGCCGCGGCGATACCGGGGCGATCTGCTACAGATTGCAGTGTCATTTTTGCTTCATCGCGGGAATAGGCGATGCCAGAGACCACATTGGATTCCATGATTTCCTCCTCATCGCAGACAAAAGTGCCTGCTGTGTCTGAGGGTTCTTCAAAACTGGAAAGAACCCGCAATTTTACTTTGTAACGCATGGCCAATTCAACCGAGCGCGTCTGCAGTACCTTGGCCCCAAGCGAGGCCAGCTCTAACATTTCTTCAAAACTAATCTTATCAAGTTTGCGCGCTTTTTCTGCGATCCGCGGATCAGTTGTATAAACACCATCCACATCCGTATAAATATCGCATCGTTCTGCATCAAAGGCCGCAGCGAATGCCACTGCCGTTGTGTCAGATCCACCACGCCCCAATGTTGTAATGCGTCCCTCAGGGGAAACCCCTTGGAAACCCGCGACAACTGCCACTTTCATTCCTTCGCCAAATTTGGCCATGATGTTATCGCTCGGGATTTCTTCGATGCGGGCTGCCGAATGTGCAGAGGTTGTTTTGACAGGAACTTGCCATCCTTGCCAGCTGCGTGCGGGCACTTCCATTTCTTGCAGCGTCAATGCCATCAATCCAGCGGTCACGTTTTCACCAGAAGAGACCACCGCATCATATTCACGGGCATCATAAAGTGGCGAGGTTTCGTTCACCCAACCCACCAGTTCGTTCGTTTTGCCCGACATGGCAGAAACGATGACAATTACGTCATAGCCTTTTGAAACCTCAAGTGCGACGCGTTTTGCTGCGCGTTTGATGCGATCTAGGGTGGCAACCGATGTTCCACCGAATTTCATAACAAGTACGGGCATAACTTTCCCTTTGTTCAAAACTGTGGGGGGTTTATGCGCATCGTAAAGTCAATACAAGGGCCATGGACAGGAATTTACTGCGTTGCGCCCGATTCACGCAGAGCAAGGCCTAGTTTGATTTACGTGATGGCATAAAGGGGAGTGAGGTGACAGCAATCCCATCTTCGATCAAAGATTTCGCCTCTTCTAATTTGGCCTCACCATAGATCGCGCGTTTTGGAGCTTCTCCTAGGTGCATGTCGCGTGCCTCTGAAGCAAAATTTGTTCCCACGTACTCTGAATTTTCTTCCACGTGTTTGCGCAGTTGTGCCATTGCATGTTCTGCGCGTGATTTTTCAGTTTTCAGTTGGGGGGTGGGGTCTTTTCCCTTGTTCGTGCACACGCGCGGGGCCATTATCGCCTTGGTCACTTTAGTGCTGCCACAAACGACACATGTTACCATGTGATTGCTGGATAATGAATCATAGGTGTCAGCGGATGCAAACCAGCTATCAAAACCGTGATCGTTTTCGCATTTCAAAGAATATTGGATCATTCAACGCTCATCACAAAGTGGTTACAAAGATTTATAGATTTTTCAGGTGAAATCAAGAGATCATGGCCGACAGGTTGCCAATAAAACACAAACGGGGCAACCAAATGGCTGCCCCGTTTGAATTGGTGTATCGCGCCCTTTAGAAATTCAGCGATAAATCCTTGTGATGCGATGTGCATGAGGCGAGGAACAAGGCCTGCTCGCGTGTCAGATCTTCTTGTGATCTGGCGCCAATGTTGCCTTTTATTGCGTCTAGATAGGCCTCGACGCCGGGGCGAACTTGTGTTTCCGCAGCGGCGCGCCAAACCAGTTGATCCGCATAATCTGCAAGCGCCTTTTCATATTCTTTCAAGGCAGTCTCACGGTCTTTTTGGCGTTTGCTCATGGCTTTTTTAGCATTACCAACCGCTTTTTTCACATCATCTGCACCGTCTAGATCACGGAAAAAGCGTTCTAATGCTTTCGCCGCGTCTTCGGCGACTTCGAAATCGGCTGTTTCCAATATGGGACGTAATGCGTTCAATTCACCTTCCAATGCGATGAATTCTGGGGTTGCATTCAATGCGGCCAAAACGATAGCCGCGTCGTCCCATGCGGCGTCACCAGAGCGACGATAGGAATTTCGCGCTTTGGATTCTGCATCAGTCAGCTTTTTGAAGGTTTCGTGCGCGTCCTCCCAGCTGTCTGGAATCTGTGATTCCAATGCAGCGATTTCCTCGGACATATGTGCGACTTCTGCTTCGATCTCAGCACGCTCTGGGTTATCGGCGTTCATTCGACTTGCGTGTTTGGCCAATTCATCGCGATGTTCTGCGATGTTGCGAATTTGTTTTTCCAATCCACGCACCAGCGTCAGTTGCGGACGATACCCAACTTCTGCTAATTGAACAGCCTCCGCCCTAGTTTGGATCTCTGCCAAAGCAGCAAGAGCTTTTTCCGCTTCTTCAGTTGAACCCGCGATAGATTTTCCAATAAATTTCGGCATGCCATCAACGTTAATGGACTTTGCCGCATTGATTGCTGCCATCGTGGCACCCTGATCTGCAGCGATTGCATCGGATACAAATTCATCAAGACAGAACTGAAGGCGTGGGTTGCGTGGGGGTGGGGCCGCATCAGACAAAAGGCTAGAGCGGTTGGGAAGATAGTTCACCAATGGGGGATATAATCCCACAATTACCAGAGCGATCAGCTGCAATGTGATAAAGGCGATTACGCCGCGATACATCTGAATCGTTTTTACGACCGCAGGTGCAACGCCGCGCAGATAGAACAAAGCGAAGCCAAACGGTGGGGTCAAAAATGACGTTTGAATGTTCAAACCAATCATAACACCCAACCACACGGCTGTGATATTTGCAGATGGGTCTGCCAACAAAATGGGGGCTACGATTGGTACAACCACCACTGCGATTTCGATGAAATCCAAGAAGAAACCGAGGATAAAGATCACCAACATAACGATGACGAACTGCATCCAGAACCCGCCTGGTAGCGAAACTAGGAATTCACGTACCAATTCCTCTCCGCCAAAGGCGCGGAATGCTGCAGTCAGCATGGCAGCGCCCAATAGAATGACGAAAACCAAAGCTGTTGTTTTTGCAGTTTCCATCATGACGCCATTCAATGTGTTCTCGATCTTCAAGGCACGATAGCCCGACCAAACAACACCTAAGACGATCAGGGCCGTGCCTACGGCGCCGATCCAGATACCTTGGAAATCTTCAGGTGTCGTGGCGGCTTTGACGTTCATTTCATAGTTTGAAAGCGCGAAGGCGACCACGATAACGCCGATAATCGCACTGAGGGCGGGGCCAAACACAAAACGATGGTTCCCCTCTAACCGGTATCCGGCCATGATCAACGCGCCAGCGGCACCAATTGCGCCCGCTTGGTTCACGGTTGCGATCCCTGAAATGATGGACCCCAAGACCAAGAAAATCAATGCAAGCGGTGGAACAAGTGTCAGCAACACTGTTCCAAAGAACTTTCGATCATACGTGCCTTCATAGGGAACAGCCGGGGCCGCGGATGGCTTTAGCAGCGCAAATCCAAGGATATAGACCATGTAAATCCCAACCAACAACAAACCCGGAACGAAGGCACCGAGGAACATTTCGCCCGCAGACGTCGATCCAACGTCGAACACAGAGGGCATCTGTAATTCACCGGTCGATTCCTTGTAGAGTGCTTTACGCGCTGTTGATGCTTGGTCTGTGGCTGATGCCAATTGGTCAGCAAGAATGATCAAAACGATTGAGGGTGGAATGATTTGCCCAAGTGTTCCTGATGCTGCAATTGTCCCCGTAGCGAGAGAGGGCGAATATTTATTCCGCAACATGGCAGGCAGGGAAATCATGCCCATCGCAACAACTGTTGCACCGACGATCCCTGTTGTCGCGGCTAACAAGGCGCCCACGAAAACCACCGATATACCCAAACCACCTGGAACAGGGCCAAAGAGTTGCGCCATTGTAACCAATAAATCTTCAGCAATTTTTGAACGCTGAAGCATAATGCCCATAAAAATGAACAGTGGAATGGCGATCAAGGTGTCGCGTTCAACCTCCCAATAAACCCCCCTGAGGTTCAATACCCCGGCTGAGAGCCATTCATATGGTCCACCAGAGTGGAAATAGGCAGATGAATCACCTGCCGCAAAAAAACCAGCGATCGCTGCGAGTGTGATTGATAGGATCGCAGCACCGGGCAGCGCGAATGCAACTGGGTAACCAGAGCCGAGCGCGGTTGCCATGATTAGAACTAGGACAAGTAAAAAGAATAATTCCATCATAGACCTCAGTGAGAAACAGGTGATATTTCGCGACGACCAGGTTCATCCCGACGATCTGCCACGGCATCAAAGAAATAGCTGACGAATTGGATCAGCATGGTAATCGCGAACAACCCGATGAAGACAGCCATTTGGTACTTAACATACATACCCGCAAAACCAGCTTGGCTGACTTCGAATGTTCGAATGGGCGCGTTGATCATGGATGATTTTCCAGCCATCCCAACAATCAAAATAACCCACGCAGTGGTGAGCCCGCACAAAACAGTGCCAATCGCGTTGACTGATCCTTTACGGCGGTTGCTTAAACCAGCGTAAATCAAATCGACACGCACGTGGCCCTCATCATAAAGGGTATATGCAGAGGCAAACAGGAACAATGCTGCATACCAATAACGTACCAAGTCGCCCATAAACGCCTGTTCGTAGGAAAAAATAAATCGAGAAAGAACAATCAATAGTTCCGCTGCAACGATCAACAAGGCAAGCCACGTAAACCCAAGTGTTCGTGTAAACATTGCAACGACGATCCCAAGTGCAATCATCGGCATGTGAACATACGGGGCGACAAAGCCACTTCTGCCAAATGCGCGGGCCTGATCTTCGCCAAGCCACGCCGAGAACAAGTTTTCTACACGCATAAACGCAACGGCTGCATCGATGAGTCCAACAAAGAATACTGACCAGAAGATCGCACGCACGACAAATGTGTTGAACCGATGAAGTTTGGCGGCATCATAGCGCAGTGCGTTGTCTGGGTTTGTCAAAACGTAGGAAGTCGCGATGCCAAGCGCGATAATGTATACCGCCGGTGTGACGCTACCCTGTATGCTAAAGCCATCGGTCAAAACCGCACCAGCGGTTGGCATTCCGTAACCGACGATCAGAACATTGTTGATCAAAAAAGCCGCGAGCGCTGCAATCATGTACCATCCAAACAGGCGCGCGATCGGCGCTGGTTGACCAGATTTTGCGACGTCTGGCGTATGCATAGATTGCGCCATTTCAAATATCCTTGTTCAGAAAAAGGTAATAAACCCTGTGGGTTATGAAAAAGGGGCCCCAAATGGGACCCCAATTCTTTTCGCAATTGTAATCTTATCCAAGACCCAAGATACGGTTACGCTGAGTAACAAACTGACCTTCGAAGGCAGCGATTGAACCACCGATTTCACGAAGTTTCGCTTGGAATTGGTCATCGATTTTCGCCGCCATTGCAGAGTGACCACGTGTTTCTTCAAACACTTCTTCTGCACCTGCTGCAAAACCGTCCCATACGCTTTCGTTAAACGAACGAACTTGGATGCCCTGTTCGTCGATCAATTTTTGTAGGTATTCACCGTTTTTCGCCATCGCTTCATCATGTGCTGCCGCGTGTTCTTCATTAGCAGCCGCAGTGATAACCGCGCGCTCATAGTCGGTTAGGCTGCCCCACCATGATGCGTTTAGACCTAGGGCCAAGCCACCACCTGGCTCGTGCATACCACCTGTGTAGTAGTATTTCGCTGCTTCATAGAACTTCATGAAGTAGTCATTGTATGGGCCAACCCACTCTGTCGCTTCGATCGCGCCAGAAACAAGGTTTTCATAAATCTGACCACCTGGTAGCGATACAGATGATGCGCCCATTTTTGTGATAACCTGACCACCTAGGCCCGGCATACGCATTTTTAGGCCTTTAAAGTCGTCTGGGCTTTCGATTTCTTTGTTGAACCAACCGCCGGCTTGTGTACCTGTTGAACCAACTGGAAGTTTTTTCAGGCCGAATTCACCTGATAGTTCGTCCCATAGCTCTTGACCGCCACCGAACTTGATCCACGCTGACCATTCTTGTGTTGTCATGCCGAATGGAACAGATGTGAAGTACGCGAAACCTGCGTGCTTACCTGTCCAGTAGTAGTCTGCGCCAATATAGGCATGCGCGTTACCTGATGATACTTCGTCAAATGAGTCAAATGCACCTACACGTTCGCCTGCGGCGAAATACTCAGTTTGGATCGCACCGTTGGAAATTTCTGCTACGCGGCTTGCGAAGCGCTGCGCAGAAATACCTAGGCCTGGGAAGTCACGAGGCCACGTTGACACGATTGTCATTGTGCGTGTGCTCTGTGTAACCGCTGGTGCAGCGACGCTTGGGGCAACCTCCTTTTTCATAGATGCTTGATATGCTGCAACTCCAGCCGCGCCAGCCGCGACACCTACTGCCGCACCCGTAAGAAAACTTCTTCGTTCCATGCAATTCAACTCCTCACTGTTTTGCATTATGTGCCAACATCTCGCAATGTTGGCTTATTGGTCAACTTATTTTACCGATTTTGGCGTTGCAAGCCAAAATGATGGTTTTTTCTAAGCTGTTGAAAATGATAGTGCATTATACAAGCACAACCAGTTTATTTTGACATCCAACAGCGGGAAATATTGTCTTGTCAAGAATTCAATTTGGGTTTTAAGCATTAATTGCACCCAATCGATACAGCGATTACCAGAATCGTTACCATATTTGAAAGGCTTTAAGTTGAATTCCACGATCGCTCAGGGCTTGTCGGGTGGCCTTGGCGATCTCAATGGCCTCGGGTGTATCACCATGCAAACAAATCGTATCGATTTTTGTTGGTAAATGCTTTCCTGACTGCGTGATGATCCCGCCGGATTCGACCATGTCTGCGATCCGTGGGCCAGCAATTGCTGCGTCATGAATTACCGCGCCGGGCAAACGCCGATCCACCAATGTTGCGTCATCGTTGTAAGCGCGATCTGCAAATATTTCCCCAACCCACTTGCAGCCCAATCTTTCAGCCGCTTCTTGATGTGCCGTCGCAGCCAAAACCATAATCGTTGCATCGGGTGCGACCGAGAGGGCGGCATCATACAAATCATATGCCATTTGGGGATCCTCTGAGGCCATGTTCGACATCGCCCCATGCAGTTTTATGTGTCTCACCGTGGTTCCCGCCGCCCGCGCCATGCCCAAGGCTGCACCGATTTGATAGCGCACTTGGTTCTGCAATGTCGCAATTGGAACGGTTAGGCGATTGCGCCCAAACCCCTCAATGTCATGAAAACCTGGGTGCGCACCTATACCGACGTTTTTCTCGGCCGCCATTTTCATAGTTTGAAACATGATATTTGGGTCGCCTGCATGGAATCCACAGGCAATGTTCGCCGATGTCACAATGTCCAAAAGCAAATCATCATTGCCCATTTTCCATGGGCCAAAGCTTTCTCCCATGTCCGCATTTAAGTCGACCGTCGTCATATTAATCCCAGGCTGTGTTCGTTTCTCTGTGAAAGTCTGCGATTGAATGGCAGTCAAAGCAAGGGGGTATAACATCTGAAATGCCAACTAGGGGCCAAATTGATCAACCAGATTGAGAAACAATGTGTCAAAGCGCAAGGCGTCTTGGAATTCACGCACCTCAAGGGAAACCGCGGTGCGCATATTCGGGGATTGTGGAAACTGTGCGGCGCCTAAGGCCGCCGTATAAAATGCCCACACCAGGTTTGATGCCAAGCGATCGGTTAAATCCAAAACCTCTTTAAAGACTTCGGCTTGCTCGCCTAATATTTCCTGTAGTGCAAGGCTGACTTGGCTGTATGTTTCGTCTGGCAGTCCCGTTTCGAGATCACGTCGTTCAAGCAATAGCATAGGTAAAAGTAGAGGATCATACGTCAATTCACGCATGTAGCGCGTGCAAAATTCGTCATAACTGCGCGCGTTTTGCAGGCTTTCCACCAAACGTAGATGCCACGCCGTTGTCATTTGAACAAAAATTGAGGCTAAAATTTCATGTTGCGTAGTAAAGTATAAATACAGAGTTCCTTTGGCAAATCCTGTTTCCTGAACCAGCCGGTTCATCGACAGCGCATCTAACCCGTCCTCTCGGATGATGCGCTCTGCAACTTGCAGGATGAATTCGCCCTTTGCGATTTTGTCTTCGGGCGTTTGTGCGCGCGACAGCTGTGTCATTTTTACTGCTCAACTAGTTACTTTGTTGGGATGCCAGCATATGGTCAGCCATTGGTCATTAAAAACCCGTTGAAGGTACTCTTGCGTGTGGATCAAATGCGGTTAGGGTTCTTGAAAAGTTAGGAGGCAATAATGCTATCAGGCGTTCGTATTATCGAATTCGAGGCTCTGGGTCCAACCCCGTTTGCAGGTGCAATGTTGGCTGAATTGGGGGCCGAAGTGATTGTTATTCACCGTGCCGATGGCGTACAATCGCCCGCGCGCAACAATGATAGCCCACTGGATCGTGGCAAAAAGTCGATTGTATTAGATTTGAAAGTGGATGCGGATCGCAACATCGCGCGCAGATTATGTCGCCATGCCGAGGGCGTTATTGAGGGTTTGCGTCCAGGTGTAATGGAGCGTTTGGGGCTGGGGCCAGAGGATCTAAGAGTTGATCATGATGCATTGGTGTATGGTCGTATGACAGGATGGGGGCAAACGGGTCCACGCGCACATCTGGCAGGCCATGATTTTAATTATGCGGCTCTAACGGGTGCCATGTGGTATGCTTCAGGCGCCGGTGATCGCCCGCAAACACCCCCAACTGTGGTCGGGGATATTGGCGGTGGTGCTCTCTACCTTGTGATAGGAATGCTTAGTGCCATCATTTCCGCGCGCGATACCGGCAAAGGGTGTGTCGTGGATGCAGCAATCGTGGACGGGGCCGCGCATATGATGAACCTGTTGATGTCATTGCAATCCAATCAGCACCTCAATGAAGTCAGAGGGCAGAGTTTGTTGGATGGGCCACATTGGTCAAGATGTTATGAATGTGCGGATGGTGCTTATGTATCCGTGCAATGCCTTGAGCCGAAATTTTATGCACAATTCCTAGGGGTGCTTGGCCTGACCCAAGATCCGAGGTTTTCAGCGCAATACGACAAGCATCAATGGCCAGATCAAAGCAGGGCCCTGGCAGAAATCTTTGCGCGTGAACCACAGTCGCATTGGAATGCGATGTTTGATGGCACCGATGCGTGCGTGGCACCGGTATATTCCCCTTGGCAGGCGCAAAACGATCCGCATATTCAAGACAGGGGAATTTGGCAAAATTTGAATGGGTCATTGCAGGCAGCCCCTGCGCCACGTTTTAGCACAATGGCGCCGCGTGCTGGTCTGCCTTGTGAACGCGACGCAAACAGGGATGAAATTCTGAAATTGATTGGGCACATGGTATGAGCGCAGATTTTGAAACACTAAATGCAATTTTAGACAGACGGTATTCGTGTCGCGGGTTTTTGGACAGATCAGTATCCCGCGCCGAGATCCAAGCTATCGTGCTTGCAGCGCAAAAAGTGCCGTCTTGGTGCAATTTTCAACCCTGGCAGGTGCATTTACTGGAAGGCGAGACAAAAGATGCCCTATCTGAGCAGCTTATGGCTGCGGCCATCGCGAACGAGGGGAAGCCCGATGTGCCCTTTCCCGAAGGTGCGACAGGTAAACACAAAGAGCGCAGGCGCACCTGCGGCTTGCAACTTTATCAGGCGGTTGGGGTCGCGCGCGGGGATCGCGCAGGTTCACGTCAACAAATGTTGGAAAACTATCGTTTCTTTGGCGCGCCACAAGCGGTTATCGTAACGACCCCGAAAGAATTGGGAGCCTATGGCGTGTTGGATTGCGGCGCGTTTATCACCGCATTCATGATGGCTGCCGAGGCCAAGGGAGTGGCGACGATCGCTCAAGCCTCAATTGCTGAGATGAGTGATCTTGTACGGGGCATTTTGGATATCCCGCAGGAACGCGATGTTTTATGCGCAATTTCATTTGGGTATGAGGATGTAGAGCATCCGGCCAACCAATTCAGAACGGAACGCGCACCGCTGGATGAAGTGTTGTTCGTTTCTAATCCTAAAGGGTGAAAGGGATCATAACCTGCGGTTCAATCACCTGTGCGCTGGGAACTGCGTCAATTAGTACCTGCGCGCTTTGCTCCAGAATGGGGAAGGTGCGGTAATGGCAGGGGATGATTGTGGTGAAGTTAAAGAACTTATTTGCAGCATAAGCTGCGCGTCGCATATCCATGGTGAAATGACCACCACAGGCAAGGATGCCGATTTCAGGCTGATGAAGGTCGTTGAATATGGCCATGTCCGCCATCACATCGGTGTCGCCCGAAATATAGATTGTGCGCCCTTCGGCCTCAATCATAAAGCCGCATTCGCTACCCATAGCGCGCAATCCATTTTCCGACCGTTTGGTCGATGAATGAACGGCATTCACCATTGTTACCGCAACATTGCCCAAGCTGACAGTTCCCCCTTTATTGAAGCCAACGATTGATAATCCTTCGCTTTCCTCAAGCCAGCCCATCAAATCATACTGACCAACCAACGGGATCTTCAGTTCTTTTGACAGGCGCACGACATCGGCCATGTGGTCAAAATGGGCATGCGTTAACAAAATGTGAGTGGCGCCGATAATGGCGTCGTGATGATGTTCATCCGACAAAACGGGATTTCCGGTCAACCATGGATCAATCAATAAGATCTGATCCGCAATTTCGATACGAAACGACGCGTGTCCTAAAAACGTAATTTTCATGACAATCCTCCATAGCTTTTTTCAAAGCTTAGCATATCTATGGCCAAGCGGTTGGAAAAATGTGTGCTGACGCACGCAGGATATGCCAAACATGCTCAAGCGCAGGGCGCTTTGCGCGTGTGTGGCGATGGGAGTTGGGCATATGGATTGGTTTCAAGCAGTTGATGGATATTGCGAGCGCGTTGACGCATCGTTTTGGTCCGAGCCCATCAATGCAATCACGAACGCTGCGTTTTTGATTGCGGCAATTTGGGCATGGCGTCGCCCAGAGCTACCCATTATGGGACGCGTTCTGGCAATTATTCTGGCAATGATTGGGATTGGTTCGTTCCTGTTTCATACCTTTGCGCAACCTTGGGCGGGTGTTGCAGATGTGGTGCCAATCTTGATCTACATTCTGGTCTATATTTATGTGGCGACTCGAGATTATTTTGGCGCGACAGGTGTCGTTTCATGGGCTGCTGTGATTGGGTTTTTCCCTTTTGCCGCATTGGTTGGGTGGTTGTTGGCCGATTTTGAAGCATTCGGATCGACGCGAGGATATGTGCCAGTGCCAATCATGATACTGTTTTACGCTTACATGTTGCGTCATAAACTGCCCACAGTATCACGCGGTTTGGTCATTGGTGTTGGCATTCTCGTAGTCTCGATGAGTGCGCGTTGGGCAGACGAACCCCTGTGTCATGCGCATCCGCATGGAACACATTTCGCATGGCATGTTTTGAATGCGATTATGTTGGCGTGGATGATTGAGGTTTATCGGCGTCATATGCTTGCAGGGGAAGGCCCCAAGCGTTAAACGAGGGCAAACGAATTATGGAGAGCCTATATGTCGATTGATACGGCGACTGCTGCAAAGGTTGCAAAACTTGCGCGCATTAAGGTTGAGGAAGATGCACTTCCTGCTTTGGCGCAAGAGTTCAACACAATCTTAGGATTTATCGAACAGCTAAACGAGGTAGATGTCGAAGGTGTCGAACCGATGACCTCGGTGACCCCTCAGCGCTTAAAGCGTCGTGCTGACGAAGTCACGGACGGAAATCAACAAGCCAAGGTTCAAAAAAACGCGCCAGATGCGCGTGAAGGGTTCTTTGTTGTTCCAAAGGTGGTGGAATAATGAGCGATCTACATAAACTTACCATTGCCGAAGCACGCGATAAATTACGCGCCAAAGAGATCACTTCGGTTGAAATTACGCAAAGTTGTTTGGATGCAATCGAAGGTGCCGACGCGCTGGGGGCCTATGTTCACAAAACACCCGAACTGGCGATCGAGGCCGCAAAAGCAGCAGACATTCGCTTAAATGCAGGAGATGCGCCTGATATGTGTGGTATTCCACTTGGCATCAAAGATTTGTTTTGTACCCAAGGCGTCAACAGCCAAGCCGCCAGCGGCATTCTAAAAGGGTTTAAACCCGAATACGAAAGCACGGTCAGTCAAAACCTAAAAGACGCGGGAACTGTCATGTTGGGCAAACTCAACATGGACGAATTTGCCATGGGCAGTTCCAATGAAACCTCTGTTTATTGTGATGCTGTAAACCCATGGAAAGTCGATGATCGCAAACTAACTCCGGGCGGGTCCTCTGGCGGATCGGCTGCAGCGGTTGCTGCTGATTTGTGTTTGGCGGCAACAGGTACAGATACTGGCGGATCAATTCGCCAACCTGCTGCGTTTACTGGCATTGTCGGGATCAAGCCAACCTACGGACGCTGTTCACGTTGGGGCATCGTTGCTTTTGCAAGTTCGCTAGATCAGGCGGGACCGATGACCAAATCCGTACGCGATGCGGCGATTATGTTGGAAACTATGTGCGGTCACGATCCCAAGGACAGCACCAGCGCCGATCTGGCCGTCCCAAATTTTGAAGCAATGTTGACAGCAGACATTCGCGGCAAAAAAATCGGTATCCCAAAAGAATACCGCATGGATGGAATGCCGACAGAAATCGAGACCCTATGGCAAAGCGGGACCGAGATGCTGCGCGATGCAGGGGCCGAGATTGTGGACATTTCTTTGCCACATACGAAATATGCATTGCCCGCGTACTATGTGATTGCGCCGGCTGAAGCCTCGTCAAATTTGGCACGTTATGATGGTGTCCGATTTGGTCATCGCGCGACACTTGGGGCGGGCGATGGTATTACGGAAATGTACGAAAAAACCCGTGCCGAAGGATTTGGTCCAGAGGTTCAGCGCCGCGTCATGATTGGAACCTATGTTCTATCTGCAGGTTTTTATGATGCCTATTATAATCGTGCAAGACGTGTGCGCACTCTGATCAAAAAGGATTTTGAAGAGGTCTTTGCCACAGGTGTGGATGCAATTTTGACACCTGCGACTCCGTCAGCGGCGTTTGGGCTGGGCGAAATGACGGATGCAGATCCTGTACAAATGTATCTGAATGACGTTTTCACCGTGACTGTGAACTTGGCTGGATTGCCGGGGATTTCAGTGCCTGCCGGTTTGGACGCTCAGGGGTTGCCGCTGGGACTACAACTTATTGGACGTCCGTGGGAGGAGGGTGATTTGTTAAACACCGCCTATGCATTGGAGCAATCAGTTGGATTTGTCGCAAAACCGCAAAAATGGTGGTAAAACGCTAATATTTGCTGAATAGGGGTAGGGGATATGCGCGCAGTTTTTGGAATTTTTATGGGGCTTGGCCTATCGGCATGTGGCGGTGGGGATGTGCCAAATAGCGCCTATGTCCCTGTTCAAGAACAACAGTTGCGGGTTGCAGAATTGTCGGGTCTGCCCGCCCCAATTGAAGTTTTGGATACCTTGCCCAGCGAAAATACACCTGAAGTTACACAAGAGGTGTCAGAAACGTCAGAACCTTTGCCCGCGCCGAATAATCCTGGACTTTCTGATGAACAGGATTTTGGGGCTGTAAGTGATCGCCAATCGATTGAGAGTGATGCAGAACGTATTGAACGCAACCGCGCCCTTTATACCCTGATTGAACCCACCGAGGTTCCCAAACGTCCTGGCACAGATATACCCAATATCGTGGCCTATGCGATCAAAACATCAAACCCTGTTGGGGAACCTCTGTATTCGCGTAGTCCGTTTAAGTCGGAAAATCGCAGTCTGCGTAGCTGTGCGAAATATGTTTCGAATGCGGCAGCGCAAGAAGCATTTTTGAAAACGGGCGGACCAGAGCGTGATCGATTTGGACTTGATCCCGATGGGGATGGGTTTGCCTGTCGTTGGGACCCGACCCCATTCCGTGCGGCGATCAAAAAGTGATCGTAAACCAGATCCCTTCGCCAAATTTTGGCGAACGCAAAGGGGGGCTGATGCCGAAATGGGTGGTTATTCATTACACTGCAATGAACACAGCAGACGAGGCGATCGAACGGTTGTGTGATCCCGTTCACGAAGTATCTGCTCATTACGTGATTTCAGAGAGCGGTTCAGTGTCGCAACTGGTGGCTGATGAGATGCGCGCCTGGCACGCGGGCCAAAGTTATTGGCAAGGTTGCAGTGACATGAATTCAGCCTCGATTGGGATTGAGCTTTGTAACCTTGGGGATCATCCGTTTCCTGCACCTCAAATTAACTCGCTTGTCACACTGTTATCAACAATCTGTACGCGACATGATATTCCACGCACGCATGTGATTGGCCATTCTGACATCGCATTAGGGCGCAAGGCGGACCCAGGGGCGCGGTTTGATTGGCGAGCCTTGGCACAGATGGGATTTGGCCATTGGGCTGATGCTGCGCCTGTTTCTGGGGTTGATGAGACATTGTTTAATGCCGCTCTCACACGAATAGGATATGATCCAGATCAGTGCTTAAACACGCTGCTTGCGGCCTTTCGCTTGCATTTTCGACCGACGGTTGCGGGAAGGCTAGATGCAACAGATTGTGGGTTGGCGATGGCGCTTGCCGATAAATTTCAGTTGACCTAAGCTTTATAGCAAAGTAGGCGCAAGTCGCGCGGGTGGCTGGATGGCCGCGGGGTTTGCCCCGAGGAAA
>CBFHNF010000006.1:0-132909 GCA_965657135.1 uncultured Paracoccaceae bacterium | reverse complement strand
AACCGTATGGTGATCATCAATGTGATAATCACCGCTGGCGCGAATGGTCATGTCAATCAACGAATGGCGCGAGAGTTGATCCAACATATGATCGAAAAAGCCTACGCCCGTTTGATTGTTGTACGTCCCAGTGCCATCCAGATTGATGGTCACAGAAATCTGTGTCTCGGCTGTGTTTCGCGTTATGATTGCGCTTCGCATTCGCTTACTCTTATTTATACTGCAATTGGGTTATATTCTTCTTGGTCTGTCAGGCCAAGCCCCAATTCAAACCTTTGTATTTATGTCGCAATTTTAGCGGTTACCCAACGGTAGGCGAATTTTTGCTTGTCCGCATTTAGGGGCGGATGTAAGTTTGTAGCCATTCGGATGGGCGACCATCTTGGGAAATACGCTCGGGAGGAATTGATGCGTAAGAACATTTTTACAGGAGTAAGCCTTGTTGCGCTGAGCGCGGGAATGGCACATGCGGGTGGTTTTGAGCTGCAGACGCTAGACACGTCTATGATGTATGCAGACGGAAACCAAGCATCTATTTCATATGCAAGTATAGACGCTTCCATTGAGGGATACAATTCGGTTTTGGGAGCAGCAACAAAGAAAGCGGTTGTAAAAGATCAGACTGTGACAAACTTTGCAGCCAAATTCGATGTTGGCGATAGCTTATCTTTCGGGTTAGGCACTTATCGCGCTGGTGCCATCCAGCTTGACGGTGGTAACGCAGCTGATGCTGGTGTTAATCTTGCTCCGACAGGTGATGTTGATTTGGACACCACTGCTTTGATGGTGAAGTATAATTTAAACGATAACGTATCGTTTCTTGGTGGTATTACCCAAAACACTCTGAAAGACGGTAATGTCACCACTATGGCTGGATCGTACAATGTGACGGGGAAAAGCACGCAAGGCTATGTGATTGGTGCAGCGTACAGCATCCCTGAAATTGCACTACGAGCAGAATTAACGTATCAGCCGAAAACAACAATTCAAACTACCTCAGCCTACACAGGTGCTGGTAGTTTCCTTGGGTTCAATAACCCCTCTGCAGCTGCTGAATTAGCTCTACCAGACACTTATGCTGTGTCGTTTCAAACAGGTATCGCCGCCGATACTCTTCTAACGGCATCATATAGAAAATCAAATTGGAACAAGGCGCAAATAGATGTAAATGTTTCAAGCGTTGCTCCTTTTAGTTCTGCGAATATCGGAACATCGTTTTCTGACTCTGAAGCGTACAGTGTCGGTATTGGTAGGAAATTCACAGAAAGTCTATCTGGTTCTATCACATATTCCAAAGAAGAAGGTGGCAGCGCAACTTCAACTTCATTGTTCAGCGTGTCAAATGGTTCTGAAGCAATTAGCATTGGGTTGCAGTACCAGCGTGATAACATGACCATATCAGGTGGTGTATCTCAGCGTAATGTTGGAGATATGACTGTTGATCCTGGACTGCCAGCCCCATTGGCAGGTCATACTATGATATATACAGGAAACACTGTTACAGCAATGGGCGTGAAAGTCGCATTCGCGTTTTAATCTTACCTAATTTGAAAATTCCAAAGGCTCGCAGTTTTGCGGGCCTTTCTTTTTGGTGCGGAACCTGTTTAGGTTTGGCACAGAGTATCATTTTGATTTGGAAATCGTGTTATGAATGGAACCTTTGCTGCAATTATGATGGTTTTGGGCATTTGGGATATGTCCGTGAATTATTGTCAAACAGGATGTTTTGCCGCGCGTGAGGTCCCGGGTTACATGACCTACACATTGGGCGAAACCTCGTTCAACGGCGATCCCTATGGCCATGAATTCTACATCCGGCGTGATACCAAAGTGGCGCATGGACCGTTTCAAAACGTGTATGGCCTGTCCATCAGTGATACGGGTGATGTGTGGGCAGGGGTGGGACATGCCTATACTATCGCAACACCGATTGATCAGGTTGATATTCAGCTTCATGCAATGACGGGGCTATATTCACGCGGCACTGGCGTGGATTTGGGCGGCCCGATTGAGTTTCGTTCGGGAATCGAGGTGGCCTATCGCATGGAAAATGGGATGCGCTTGGGGCTTGGATGGGATCATCGTTCCAATCTTGAGATTTATTCCCGCAACCCTGGCGTCGAAATGATGCATCTGCGTCTGTCTATTCCGTTGGAGTAATTCAAATAGGTCTTGCCACAGACTGTGTTCGTATTACTCTAGTCTATATTATTGGGAGGAACTATCATGAAAACTATGGCAAAATTTGCTGTTGCAGCAATTGTTGCATCACTGGCTACGGAGACCGTGGCAGAAGAGTGGAACGTATCCGTTTGGGGTAAACGCCGTGCGTTTACAGAACATGTTGAAAAATTGGCGGAATTGGTATCGGCAAAAACCAATGGCGAATTCACCATGAACGTCAGTTATGGTGGGCTGTCTAACAACCGCGAAAATTTGGATGGTATTTCAATCGGCGCATTTGAAATGGCGCAGTTCTGCGCAGGTTATCACCGCGATAAGAACCCGACAATCACAGTGCTTGAATTGCCGTTCATGGATGTCGCAAACCTAACAGAAGAAGTAGCTGTGTCAAACGCGGTCTATGCACACCCAGCGACACAAAAAGATTTGGCGCGTTGGAATGCAAAACTGCTTATGACATCGCCAATGCCGCAATATAACCTTGTGGGAACAGGCGAGCCGCGCGATACATTGGCCAAAATGGAAGGCATGCGTGTACGTGCCACCGGTGGTATCGGCAACGCATTCAAAGCGGTTGGCGCGACACCAACATCTGTGACAAGTTCAGAAGCATACAATGCAATGGAATCTGGCGTTGTGGACACAGTCGCCTTTGCCCAGCACGCTCACCTATCGTTCCGTACAATCGATCAGGCCACATGGTGGACCGCAAACCTGAACCCGGGCACTGTGAACTGTCCCGTTGTGGTGAACATCGATGCCTATGAAGGATTATCAGATGCGCACCGCGAGGCATTGGATAGTTCAGTTGATGAGGCGATTGACTACTACCTTGCGAATTATGGTGAATTGTTGAACCGCTGGGAAAGCATTTTGGCAGAAAAAAATGTTGCCAAAGTTGAATTGGCCCAATCTGAATTGGATGCATTCCGCGCAATTGGCGGTGAACCAATCCAACAGCAATGGATCAAAGACATGGAAGCCCAAGGTATTCCAGGTCAGGAACTGTTTGATTTGGTGAAATCAACGTTGGCATCCATGCGTTAAACGCAATCCTGCCAGCGCGTCATTTGATGCGCTGGTGACTCATTTGAAAGAGGCGCACCATGGCCGGAGCTGCGGTTTTAGAAGATGCCAGCCTACTTAGCCGGCTGGATCGTTCACTGTATAGGTTTGAACGTTTTTTGGCTTTAATTGCGGGTATTTTCACTCTTATTTTAATGGCATTGGCGGTTGTGTCCGTTGGGGGGCGCGAATTGTTTGAACGCCCATTGCCCGGATATGTGGACTGGATTTCGCAGGCGTTGCCGTTCATTGCGTTTATGGGCTTGGCCTTTACGCAGCGTGATGGGGGCCATATTCGGATGGATATTGTTATTGGTCAGTTGCGTGGGCGTGCGCTGTGGTTTGCCGAATTGCTGACATCTGTTGCGACCTTGGTCATCTTGATCCTATTGATTTGGGGGGCTTGGTCCCATTTCGGGCGTAGCTTTGACTGGTCTGCTCCGATGTGGAGCCGCGATAGCACCATTGACATCAACCTTCCAATTTGGCCAACCAAAGTGTTGGTGCCCCTGATGTTTGGGGTTCTTGGGTTACGGATTTGTGTCCAAACTTTTGGCTATGCACGCGCACTGATACTTGGTCTGGATAATCCAGTTGCCGTACCGCTGAAGCGATCTGTGGCTGAACAGGCCGCCGCAGAAGCTGCACTTGTGGATGGAGGGGAACAAAATGGAACCAATTGATATTGGTATCGTTGTTTCCATCATCATGGTGGGCATGGTTGTGCTGGGCATGCGCGTGGCATTTGCTGCGGCCTTTGCTGGCTTTTTGGGCCTCTTGTGGATCTTTTGGGCGAAAAAGGGATATGATCCCGAAGATTTCGGCTGGGCCTTGGGTGTTGCGGTGAAGACAGCGGGGCAGGTGCCCCATTCCAAAATATCCTCTCAAGCGCTGTCCCTGATCCCAACATTTATTTTGATTGGTTATTTGGCCTATTACGCGGGGCTGACACGGGCATTGTTTGAGGCTGCGAAAAAATGGGTTGGCTGGTTGCCGGGTGGCATGGCCGTATCCACGGTCTTTGCAACAGCTGGGTTTGCCGCGGTTTCGGGCGCATCTGTTGCCACCGCAGCGGTTTTTGCACGTATTTCCATCCCCGAAATGCTAAAGGTGGGTTATGACAAACGGTTTGCCGCGGGGGTTGTTGCCGCGGGTGGCACGCTTGCCTCACTAATCCCACCCTCGGCTATTTTGGTAATTTATGCGCTGATTGTTGAACAAAATGTCGGCATGCTTTTGTTGGCCGGATTTGTCCCCGGGGCGTTTTCAGCGCTGGTTTACGGCGGTTTGATTGTGGCAATGGCTCTTATCATCCCAAATTTTGGACCGCCTGTGCGTGGGTTTACGTGGCGGGAACGCTTTACGTCATTGATCCCCGCGTTTCCCGTTTTCTTTGTCGTGCTAATCATCATCTTTTTTATCTATAATCCATTTGGTGGTGATGCATGGGGCACGCCAACAGAAGGCGGAGCCTTGGGCGCCTTTGTGGTATTAGTGATGGCGCTACTACATGGTACCAAATGGTCCCAATTGCGCGAGGCGATCATCGAAACGGCCAAGCTAAGCGCGATGATTTTTGCCATCATATGGGGCGTTTTGATTTATGTCCGCTTCCTAGGATTTGCCCAACTGCCAAGCGCCTTTTCCGAATTCATTGTAAGCCTTGATCAATCTCCCATGTTGACGTTGGTCCTGATCCTTTTGGCCTATGCAGTGTTGGGAATGTTCATGGATGCGATTGGGATGCTGCTGTTGACGCTACCTGTCGTCTATCCTGCGGTTATGGCGTTAAATGGGGGTGAGTTTGTCTCGGCGGCCGACAGCGCGTTTGGCATGTCGGGGCCGATGTGTGCCATTTGGTTTGGGATATTGGTTGTGAAAATGGCCGAATTTTGTTTGATCACACCGCCCATTGGTCTGAATTGTTTCGTTGTGGCGGGTGTGCGCGA
Source organism: uncultured Paracoccaceae bacterium (assembly GCA_965657135.1). Taxonomy (GTDB): domain Bacteria; phylum Pseudomonadota; class Alphaproteobacteria; order Rhodobacterales; family Rhodobacteraceae; genus HIMB11. The sequence continues at coordinate 127,711 of CBFHNF010000006.1, read as the reverse complement.
TGACATTTCCGTTCAGGATGTGTTCCGTGGTGTCACGCCGTTTTTCATCGCGGATGCGCTCACCATCGCTGGGTTGATCGCCTTTCCGCAGATCGTTTTGTGGTTACCTTCTCTCGCGTAGAGTTTTTATAGACTTTTTTCTAAGGGCGTGCCTAAGGTGCGCCCTTTGTCGTGACAGTTAATGTTCCCAAGGTATTGATCAGGAAACGATTTTTGGGCTGGGGATTTTATGCGAATTTTTATTACAGGCGTGGCGGGTTTCATTGGATCAACCTTGGCGCATTTGTTGCTGGATCAGGGCCATGAGGTGGCATGCATTGACAGCCTGAATGATTATTATGATCCCACCCTAAAAAACGCATGATTAGATCGCCTAATTGAGCGTGATGGCTTTTCATTTACTCATGGAAAAATCGAAACCTCGGGTGTGTTAATCGAGCTGTTTGCAACGGGTTATGACGCCGTGGTGCATTTGGCGGCGCAGGCGGGTGTACGCTATTCCATTGAAAATCCGCGCGCCTACGTTGAGGCGAATTTGATCCGCACTTTTGAGTTGTTAGAAGCAGCACGCGCCCATCCGCCGAAACATATGCTGCTTGCGTCAACGTCATCTGCCTATGAGGCCAATACGGACATACCCTATCACGAAACCCAACGCGCCGATCACCAGATGTCGTTCTATGCAGCTGCCAAAAAATCAAACGAAGCGATGGCGCGTTCATATGCACATTTGTTTGATCTGCCCATTACGATGTTTCGGTTTTTTACGGTCTATGGACCGTGGGGCAGGCCCGATATGGCGCTGTCCATGTTAATCGATGCAGCACCTGTTACAGGACAGCCTGCATCTGAAAATGACAGCCTGTCACCCGTCGCACCGTTTCGGGTTCGAAACATCTGGAACAATGCCCCCGTTGAGCTGGGTGCGTTTATCCGTGCGATTGAACATTCATGCGGCAAAGAGGCGGTCAAAAACATGATGCCCATGCAACCTGGTGATGTTCCAGCAACATGGGCGGATACAACGCTTTTGCACGCACTGACGCAATATAAACCCAGCACCACCGTCGAAGAGGGGGTGGATCACTTTGTGCGGTGGTATCGTGCCTATTACGGGATTTAACTGGTCATTCGCCCCATTGGGCGATATGTGATGCAAAAGACAGCAGATCAGGTTTAGCATGACCCAAGACGATATAAATGCAATCGCCGCACGTGTGATTTCGATTGAGGCGGACGCGCTGCATCAAATGGCGGGGGATTTGCCTGCCGATTTTGCAGGCGCGGTAGAAGCGATTTTGCAAACCAAGGGCCGCGTGATTGTGTCAGGTGTTGGTAAATCGGGACATATCGGTAATAAGATTGCCGCAACCTTGGCCAGCACAGGAACACCCGCCAGTTTTGTTCACGCAACCGAGGCGAGCCATGGCGATCTGGGCATGGTGACGGCAGCAGATTTTTGTTTGTTGATTTCTAATTCCGGCGAAACATCCGAATTGCGCGATATTGTCGCCCATACGCGGCGTTTTGGCATTCCTATGGCGGCGATTTCATCAAAACCGCACAGTACTCTGATGCAGGCCGCGGATTTTAAACTGGCGCTTCCTGCAGCACCCGAAGCCTGTTCCATTGGCATGGCACCGACCACATCCACCACGCTGACGCTAGCCTTGGGCGATGCATTGGCCGTCGCATTGATGGAGCGGCGCGATTTTCAGCCTGAAGATTTCAAGGTGTTCCACCCTGGCGGCAAATTGGGCGCGCAAATGGCAACTGTTGCACAACTGATGCATCGTGGCGGTGCACTGCCCATCGTGGATCACACAACCTCGATGCAAGACGCACTTATCACCATGACATCCAAAGGGTTTGGGATTGCAGTCGTGATCCAAGACGACGCGTTATTGGGTGTTGTAACCGATGGCGATTTGCGTCGTCATATGGGGACCTTGATGCAGTCAACGGCGGGTGATATCGCAGGTCAAAATCCTGTTACGGTCACCCCCAATATGTTCGCGTCTGAGGCGTTAAATATTATGAACACGAAAAAAATTAGTGTTTTATTGGCGGTTGATGAACACAATATGCCAATTGGTATCCTTCATATCCACGATCTATTGCGCGCAGGTGTTGCATGAAAACCGTCATCATTATTCCCGCCCGCTATGCCTCAACCCGGTATCCGGGCAAACCACTGGTGGAACTGAAACTGCCCGATGGCGCACGCAAATCCCTGATCCAGCTTAGCTGGGAGGCCGCCTGTCGTGTCAGGGGTGTGGATGCGGTTTATGTTGCAACAGATGACGCGCGCATTCGCGATGCGGCACAAGGGTTTGGCGCGGATGTGATCATGACATCAGAAACCTGTCGCAACGGCACCGAACGCTGCGCCGAGGCGCTGGCAAACGCTGAATTAGACGCAAATTTGATTGTGAATTTGCAAGGCGATGCCCCCCTGACACCCCATTGGTTTGTTGAGGATTTGATTGGTGCAATGAGACAGGACGCTGCTGCGCAAATGGCCACCCCTGTTATGCGCCTTGATCGTTTGACATACGGTCATTTTACCACCGATCGGCGCGAAGGTCGGGTGGGTGGCACCACAGCGATTTTTGATAAAAACAACCATGCGCTTTATTTTTCTAAAGAGGTGGTGCCGTTTATGGATATCGACAAATGGCCAGATAATGCGGAACTGCCCGTGTTCCACCATGTTGGCGTCTACGCCTATCGCCCCGCGGCGCTGAGCGCCTATATGTCGTGGCCCGAGGGCACGCTAGAACGCCTAGAAGGATTGGAACAGTTGAGGTTTTTGGAAAACGGCGAAACCGTTAAATGTGTCGAGGTTGAAGGGCGCGGCCGTGTCTTTTGGGAATTAAATAATCCCGAAGATTTGGCCCGTATCGAAGGAGTGATTGAGCAATGAGCACGCAAAAAACAGTGATGGTTGGGGATGTTCCCTTTGGTGGGGACAATCCGATTGCCTTTATCATGGGGCCATGTCAGCTGGAAAATCGTGATCATGCGATTATGATGGCCGAACGCGTGGCCAATGCCTGTGCCCCCACCGGGTCAAAATTTGTCTTTAAAACCAGCTACGATAAGGCGAACAGATCCTCAATCACATCGGCGCGCGGCATCGGGATGGATGAAGGCCTGCGCATTCTGGGCGAGGTGCGCGACACTTTTGGCTGTCCTGTGATCACCGATGTCCATGAGGTCAGCCATTGTGCCCCCGCAGCCGAGGTGGTGGATGTGATCCAAATTCCAGCCTTCCTATCGCGTCAAACAGATTTGTTGTTGGCAGCGGGGCATACGGGCAAACCCATCAATGTGAAAAAGGGTCAGTTTTTGGCCCCATGGGAAATGCACAATGTTGCGGAAAAAATTGCCAGCACGGGGAATACCCAGATTATGCTGTGCGAACGCGGCACATCCTTTGGCTATAACACATTAGTGAATGATTTCCGTGGGTTGGAAACAATGGGTGAAACGGGATATCCGGTGATTTTTGATGCAACACATTCGGTGCAACAACCGGGTGGACGAGGCAATTCCTCGGGGGGTGAGCGTAAATTTGTCGCTGCCCTTGCACGCGCGGCCTGCGCGGTTGGCGTTGCTGGATTGTTCATTGAAACACATCAGGACCCTGACAATGCGCCCTGTGATGGACCCAACATGATCCAAATTGATGATATGCCTGCATTAATAGCGCAGTTGCGTGATTTCGATGCGCTGCGAAAAGGGCTATAGCCCTGAGCAATCTTTGAAGTACATCTTTAACGCCTCAGACGGGGCGCTTTGAATTAAGGAGTAGGCGCAGTGATCGAAATGGTTATTGCCTTGTCGGTTGTGGGCGCGTTTGCAGGTATTATTGCGGGACTCTTCGGTGTCGGGGGGGGGATGATCCTCGTGCCTGCGTTCCATTATGCGTTTACTTCCTTGGGCTATGCGCACTCCGATTTGATGCAAATTTGCCTTGCGACGTCGCTTGCAACGATTGTTGTAACATCTCTGCGCTCACTTGGTGCGCACAATAAACGGGGCGGGGTGGATTGGGATGTGCTGCGTACATGGGCACCGGGGATTATGATGGGGGCTCTTATATCTGTGGCCATTGCCGCACAATTGCGTTCATCGACATTGCAGTGGATTTTTGGTGGGTTGGGAATGTGCATTGGTCTTTACATGGCCTTTGGGAAAACTGAATGGCGTGTTGCAGACGACATGCCCACAGGTTGGCGGCGCGCGATTTATTCCCCACTTGTTGGGTTTTTTTCGGTTTTGATGGGGATTGGTGGGGGATCTTTGGGGGTGCCGACCATGACGTTACATGGCATGACAATTCATCGGGCTGTTGCGACATCCTCGGGGTTTGGATTGTTGATTGCCGTTCCTTCGGTTTTGGGCTTTTTCTTTGTCTCGCTGGATCCTACGTTGCGCCCTCCCATGACGGTGGGGGCGGTGAATTTGGCGGCCTTTGGATTGATCATTGCGATGACATTGGTCACGACCCCAATCGGCGTGTCGCTGGCCCATCGTTTAGAGGCAAATAAACTTAAGCGCTCCTTCGCAGTGTTCCTAATTTTCGTAGCAGCGAATATGCTGCGCAAGGCAATGGGGTATTAATCCAATGTTTGGTTCTGCTGGCTGGAGAAAGATCGACTATGATCCACAACTCGCAAGATGGGCACGTCAGGCACGCCAAATCGCAATAGCGGTGTCCCAAAATCCCGAAATGCAGCGCAAATGGTTGGTCTGCGAGGGGACATGGTTTGTCGGGGTTGATGCATTGCCAAATGCAGCAAATGGAGATTTGCCCGGCGCTGAATTTCCCGCACGCTTGCGCAGTTTGTGCCCTGGACCCTATCATAAGGCACAGGTGTCTATTACCTATCCTGGCTATCCGAAACCGCGTGAGGGCGAAAGCGACGCCGCATTTCAATTTCGCAAAAATCGGGATGCGGCGCATGTGGATGGTATTTTAGGAATTGGGCAACCAAAACGACGTTTTGTGCGGGAACCACACGCCTATGTCCTGGGAATGCCATTGAACAATTTTGATGTTGACGCAAGCCCGATGGTAATTTGGGAAGGATCACATCAGATATTCAGAGCCGCGTTTCAACAGGTGTTTCACGGTATGCGCGATGCAGAAATTTGCGATCACGACATCACTGCGCTGTATACAGCGACACGCAAACATGTGTTTGAAACTTGTCCAAGGGTCAAAGTGCATGCCCGCCCCGGCGAAGCCTATGTTTTGGATCCCATGTGCCTGCACGGTGTGGCCCCTTGGACAACAGGCGTAACCGCCCCCTCTGAGGGGCGCATGATCGCATACTTTCGTCCAGAAGTGCGCCGTGTCACGGATTGGTTGAACACACCATAGCAGCTTGCGCGCGGGGACATGCCAAGGGTGTATAAAACGAACGGGATTTGAACGCGGCGCTGAACGCGGGATTAGCGCTTTAATCGCGCAGCACGCCCGCCACGGCGCACTTTTAATTGTTTGGCACGGTTTGGCAGGTCTTCCATGATGTCGCGGCGTGCCTCGGATGTCATGCGTGACCAATCGGTGATTTCATCGATTGTGCGAAAACAGCCTGTGCAAGTGCGCGTTTCTGGATGCACAACACAAATTTGCACACAGGGTGATTCAATTTCATTGCGTTTCCAAAGGGGTGTGTTCATCTTAGGTTTCTGCTCGGTTTATGTGTGCCAGACGATCCAACGTACCTTGTAAGATATACGATGCGGCGACGTGATCAATAACCTCTGCGCGACGTTTTCGTGTCGTATCCGCCTCAAGCAGCGCTTTTTCTGCTGCAACGGTGGATAAACGTTCATCCCAAAAAGTGATTGGCATATCGTGTATGCGTTCAAAATTACGGGCAAATGCCCGGGTCGCTTGGCATCTTGGACCTTCGCTGCCATCCATATTACGCGGAAGTCCAAGGACCATTCCGGAAATCTTACGCGCCTTAATGATTTTGATCACACCCTCTGCATCGATCGAGAATTTTTTACGCTTGATGGTTTCTAGCGGTGTTGCTACGGACATAAATGTATCGCTGACTGCGATGCCGATGGTCTTGGTTCCCAAATCTAGCCCAATCAGTGGCGACAAAGCGGGCAGAGCTGCGGCAAATGCAGTGATGTTATCAGTGATCACTCGAGCGCACCTGCATTTTGTGCAGCTGCGCGCAACTGTTCCATAGCCGATGGATCTGTGCCAAAGACCGATTGGGCCTCGGTCCAGATCACTTTTGCGTTTTCGACTTCCCCCAAAATGCCATAAGACGAAATCAATCGGGCCCATTCTGCGGCGCTGCCACCTTCGGTTGCCAAACGATCCGAGAGTTGGGCAACCATCGAGCGTATGAATTCTTGGCGATCTGCTGCGGACATTTCACTGGCAGCTTCGATATCCGCCGCGCTTGGTCCTTTCAGGCGCGGGGGTGGAAGTTCGAAGTTCACAGCTCCCGCCATTGCGGCGACTTCTTCAATATCCTGGCGGATGAGTTGTTGCCATGGGGCTTCTGGATCGCCTTGGGTTAACAGGCGTCGCCATGCATTGAATGCCACGTCAGCACGATCGTTTTGCAACATCATCAGCCCCATATAATAGCGCGCGCCTTCGTGCGACGGGTCACGTGTAAGAGCCGCCCGCAACGCGTTTTCTGCCTCGGGAGAGACATACATACCAGAAGCGAAAATCAACAACTGACCGTATTCAAAAAAATCCTCCGCCTCTGCTTGGCCTCCCAAAATACTTAAGATGCGTTCTTGCGCACGCACCGCGGCACGGTAATTTTCCAATCCCGTTTCAACACCAACCAAAATGCGGTGACCCTCTAGGTCATTTGGACGTGTTTCAACAGTTTCGCGCAATTTTTTGATCAGTTCGCCATTTTGCCCCTCGGCATCATTTAAAACCTCGACGGGTAGGCGCACCCAGACTTCGTCTTGGGTCGCGCGGTTTTCTCGCATTTCATCGGCGCGTGCAAAGCGTTCTGCGCGTGGTAAATCATCATAACCTGGCACACCCAAATTTGTGTAGGCCCATAACCCGCCACCCAACAAAGTCACCAATACAACCGTCACAACGGCGGCAACCTCGGTCATTGACATCGCCTTGGGGGTAATTTGCGATTGCGCATCAGCGGATAATATACGACGCGATACTTCGGTGCGTAGGCGTTTGGCCTCATCCTCGCTTAATGTGCCGCGCGCCTCGTCCCGTTCAATTTCAGCCAGCTGGTCTTTGTAGATGGCCAGTTGTGTTTGGCTTTCGTCTGTTGGCACAGGCGAAATCAAACTGCGAAACAAGAAAAATGCAAGGATTAGTGCAGTACCTACTGCGATGATCCAGAACGTCATGGTCCCTCCATATCGATTGCGGTATATGTAACGATCATGCCGTTGGTTATAAAGAGGAAATCAACAACATTGCCGAGATGTCGCAAGTCGACGGTGTTGTGACGCACTGGATCGTGGCCGCACAGCAGGATAAAGGCATATGTGACAAACACTCGGACAATCGGATTCGAAATCATATGAAACGTTATTCTGCATTTGCAATCGCGCGGGAAGGCGTCCGTTATCAGACGGGCTGGGAACGCGCATGGAAATCACCTGCGCCCAAAAAACGCTATGACGCGATCATTATTGGTGCAGGCGGTCATGGATTGGCCACGGCCTATCATTTGGGCAAAAACCACGGCATTAAAAATGTCGCGATCCTGGAAAAGGGATGGCTGGGCGGCGGCAACACAGGCCGTAATACGACGATCATTCGTTCAAATTATCTGCAGGATCCATCTGCTGCGATTTATGAAAAGGCACGCAGCCTTTATGAAACCATGTCACAGGATCTGAATTATAACGTGATGTTTTCGCCACGTGGGGTGATGATGTTGGCGCAGACCGAACATGAAATCCGTGGGTATGAACGCACAGCGCACGCAAATGCATTGCAAGGTGTGGCGACAGAATTCATTTCACCCAAACGTGTGAAAGAGCTGGTGCCCATTATCAACATTCATGGCCCGCGCTATCCGGTGTTGGGCGCGCTGTGGCAGCCACGCGGGGGCACTGCGCGTCACGATGCGGTTGCATGGGGATATGCGCGTGCCTGTTCTGATATGGGCATGGACATCATCCAACAGTGCGAGGTCACGGGTGTTCGCCGTGACGTGGATAAGGTGATTGGCGTTGACACAACGAAGGGTGCGATTGATTGCGATAAGCTGGGCGTTGTGGTTGCGGGGCATTCGGGCGTTTTGGCCGATATGGCAGGGTTCCGTTTGCCGATTGAATCTGTTGCGCTTCAGGCGCTGGTGTCCGAACCGATCAAACCTTGTATGGATGTGGTTGTGATGGCCAACACCGTACATGGATATATGTCCCAATCGGATAAGGGTGAAATGGTGATCGGAGGCGGTGCGGATGGGTATAATAACTATACCCAACGCGGATCATTCCATCATATCGAGGAAACCGTACGCGCCTTGGTTGAAACATTCCCAATGATCAGTCGTTTGAAAATGCTGCGTCAATGGGGGGGTATTGTGGATATGACAGGTGACCGTTCGCCGATCATTTCAAAAACACCTGTTGAAAACATGTTCATCAACTGCGGTTGGGGTACAGGCGGGTTTAAGGCGATCCCGGGATCAGGCTGGGCCATGGCCGAATTGATGGCCAAAGGCGCATCACCACTGGCCGATGAATTCAGCATGTGGCGTTTCGGTGAAGGCAAATTCATCGACGAAAGCGTCGCTGCAGGCGTGGCGCACTAAGGAGGGTTACAGATGTTATTATTGGAATGCCCTTATTGCGGCGCGAAATGTGAAGAAACCGAGCTAAGCCCAGGGGGCGAGGCTCATATCAAACGCTATGGTCCAGGGTCAAGCGATCAGGATTTTGAGGTCTATTTGTTCATGCGCGAAAACCCAAAGGGCGTGCATTTTGAACGCTGGCGTCATGTCTATGGCTGTGGCAAGTGGTTCCATGCGGCACGCTGCACCCAAAGTCTTGTTGTTTTTGGCACCTATGCGGCCCAAACCTTTGAACCCCCACAAGAGATCAAAGACAAGATCAGCGCAAAACGCCTTGGTTGGTCATGGAGGGATTTCTCATGAGCATGCGTTTGAAAACAGGCGGCCGTTTGGTCAACCGCGCAAGCCAAGTCGAGTTTAATTTCAACGGCAAACGCCTGTTTGGGCACGAGGGCGATACGCTGGCCTCGGCTCTGTTGGCGAATGATCAGATGTTGGTGGGCCGTTCGTTTAAATATCACCGTCCCCGCGGTATTGTTGCATCCGGCGCAGAGGAACCCAATGCCCTTATGAACATGGGCGAAGGCGCGAAATTTGAACCCAACCAGCGGGCCACAACAACGGAGTTGTTTGATGGTCTTCGCGTTGGAACACAAAACCACTGGCCGTCGTTGGAATATGACATTGGCGCTGTGAATGGATTGTTTTCGCGGTTCCTAAGCGCGGGTTTTTATTACAAGATGTTCATTCATCCCCGCCCGTTTTGGAAACACATCTACGAACCCTTTATTCGTCAATCTGCGGGACTGGGTCAGGCGCCGACTGAAAAGGATGCGGACACCTATGAACACTTGTATGCGTTTTATGACGCTGTGGTGATCGGCGGTGGTATCGCGGGCCTACAGGCTGCACGCACCGCAGCCGCCAGTGGTGCATCTGTATTGGTCATGGAACAAACCGCCCATTGGGGTGGTCGCGCCGTTGTGGATGGCGGTGAGATCGGCGGACAATCCGCAGAGGATTTCGTAAACGACAGTTTAGACAAACTGGCCGCGATGGAAAATGTTACCCTGAAATTGCGTATGATGGGCGCGGGGGTTTACGATCACGGGTATCTGCTGGGCTATGAGCGCGTGAGCGATCACGCACCCAAAGCGACAGGTCCACGTCACCGTCTGTGGCGCATTCGTGCAGGTCAAATCATCACAGCCACAGGCGCGATTGAACGTCCGCTAAGCTTCGCTGGCAACGATATCCCGGGTGTCATGCTGGCCTCGGCAGTGCGCGATTATGTCGTGAACTGGGGTGTTGCGGTTGGGGATCGCACAGTTGTTGTCACAAACAACGATGACGCCTATCGCACTGCGATTGCGCTGAAACAGGCGGGATTGGATGTGCCCGTTATTTTGGATGCGCGCGCAAACGGGGCAGGTGCCTTGGCCGATCAGGCGCGCGAAATGGGTGTTCGCGTTGAAAACGGTAAAGCGATTGCCAAGGTCAAAGGCGGCAAACGTGTGACAGGCGTGTCAATCTGTGCGCAGGCAGGATCAGGCGGTGTGCTTGAGGAAATAACCTGTGATGCGGTTGCGATGTCAGGCGGTTGGTCGCCAGTTGTACACCTTTATTCGCATTGCGGTGGCAAGCTGAACTGGGATGATCAGGCGGTGATGTTCCGTCCTGATCTAAACCGTCGTCCAACCGATCAAAACGGCCAAGGGTTCGTGACACCCGCGGGATCTGCGAATGGTGAATTGGCCCTCTCTGCGGTTTTGGCGGATGCAACCGCGCGCGCCAAAGAGGCCGTCAAAGCATTGGGCCACAAGGCGCCAAGCACCCGTGTACCTGAGGCAACCGAACAATCCGAAAATGCAATCGAGGCCGTGTGGCTGATGCCGCAAGGGGCGGGTGACAAACTGCGCATGAAAACATGGCTGGATTTCCAAAACGACGTCAAGGTCAGCGATGTACAGTTGGCCGCGCGCGAAGGATACGAAAGCGTTGAGCATACCAAGCGTTACACAACATTGGGTATGGCAACAGATCAGGGTAAATTATCTAATATCAATGGCTTGGCGACCCTTGCTGATGCTTTGAATGCAGATATTCCAAATGTCGGGACCACCACCTTCCGTCCACCCTACACACCGATTTCAATGGGTGCGATTGCGGGTGCTGCGCGGGACGAGGTGTTTCAACCCTTGCGTCAAACACCCATGCAGGGCTGGCATGACGAAAACGGGGCCGATTATGAACCCGTGGGTCATTGGCGCCGCGCCTATTGTTATCGCCGCGGTTCTGAAACGCGCGCCCAAGCAGTGGAACGCGAAATTTTGCAAACGCGCAAATCACTTGGTCTGTTGGATGCATCGACCCTGGGTAAATTGGTGGTCAAGGGGCCGGATGCAGGCAAATTTTTGGATATGATGTACACCAATATGATGAGTAATCTGACCGTCGGAAAATGCCGCTATGGTTTGATGTGTTCGGAAAACGGGTTCTTGATTGATGATGGCGTTGTCGCCCGCATTAATGAGGAGACATGGCTGTGTCATACCACAACAGGCGGTGCGGACCGGATCCATGCGCACATGGAAGAATGGTTACAAACCGAATGGTGGGATTGGAAAGTTTATGTTGCCAACATGACCGAACAATTTGCCCAAGTCGCCGTTGTGGGGCCGAACGCTCGCAAAGTGTTGGAAAAACTGGGCGGTATGGATGTGTCCAAAGAAAGCCTGGGGTTCATGCAATGGGCCGATGGCACGTTGGGCGGTTTTAAAGTGCGGGTTTATCGCATCTCATTCTCAGGTGAGTTGTCTTATGAAATCGCGGTACCTGCGAATGAAGGTCGTGCATTTTGGGATGCGCTATTAGAGGCGGGCGCAGAATTTGATGTCATGCCCTACGGAACCGAGGCACTGCACGTGATGCGTGCTGAAAAAGGGTTCATCATGATTGGGGATGAAACCGACGGCACGGTCATTCCCCAAGATTTGAACCTGCAATGGGCCATTTCCAAAAAGAAAGAAGATTTCCTTGGCAAACGTGCGCAACAGCGCAGCCATATGGTTTCGCCGGATCGGTGGAAATTGGTGGGTCTGGAAACCCTTGATGGATCAATATTGCCAGATGGTTCTTATGCGGTGGCCGAGGGGGCAAACGCAAATGGACAACGCAATACCCAAGGACGCGTCACATCGACGTATTATTCGCCAACACTGGGTCGCGGCATTGCCATGGGTCTTGTCCATAATGGGCCCGCGCGCATGGGCGAGGTGTTAGAATTTAACCAAGTGGACGGATCGTTGGTCAAGGCCAAAATCGTTGATCAAGTGTTCTATGATGCAGAAGGGGCAAAACAAAATGTCTAATATCCAAACTGCAATGAATGGCGCACGCGCAACAGGATATGTTGAGGTGTCTGAGGCACCAGCAACAGGCATGATCACCCTGCGTGCTGATCTGGCGGATGCAGGCGTTGAAAAGGCGATTAAATCCGTCATGGGTGCGGTGGTACCTGCGACATTGGCGGTGACGCCTGCGGATGCTGGTCAAATCCTGTGGATGTCACCCGATGAACTGATGATTGTCTGTGCCTATGATCAGGCGGACCGCATGGTTGCGGATCTGATCGGGGCACTTGGGGATACGCACAGCATGGTCGTGAATGTATCTGATGCCCGTGCGGTATTTGATTTACACGGTTCTGCAACGCCCGAGATCATCGCCAAGCTTGCCCCGATTGATGTAAAAACCCTACAGGCGGGAACGGTACGGCGCACACGCTTTGCACAAATTCCTGCGGCGTTTTGGATGACATCCGAAAACAGTGCGCGTGTCATATGTTTTCGTTCGGTTGCGGAATATATGTTCAATCAACTCAAAAACTCTGCTCAGCCTGGGTTTGAAGTCGGCCCATGGTGAATACGATCTTAGGTTGAATTTGAAAGGGGCGCATTGGCGCCTCTTTTTATTGTAGCAAGCGGTTGAATTGCCTCCCCCCAGCATCATCTTAAACGGTGCATGATCATAGGTCGGGGATACAATGTCGGAAAAAATCGAAGTTGAAAACGTAAATCTTCCGGGGCAGATCGCCCGGGTTGATGCTGTCAAATACGCCGCCGCTAAGAAAGCGCTGATTGCTATTTTGCCAAATCAACAGCCCGGCTTAACACAATCTGAAATCATGGAAGCGATCAAAAGAGAGATTGATCAAACACTGTTTCCGGGTGGTGCAAAATCAGGATGGTGGATGAAAACCGTTCAATTGGACCTAGAAGCAAAGGGACAGATCCGGCGTATTTCTGGAAAACCCTTGCGTTGGGTTCTGACATAGTTCGTAAAATTGACTGTTTTGTTGGTATTTGGCTTTCGGGTTTTAAAAAAATTCTGTGCTGATCGGGCTTGGGGACTTGACGATCCGGATATTTACGCAACATGTAAGGTCAGAAACCACTTTCATTAAAAGGGGGCCCAACATGGCTTTTGAACTTCCTGATCTCCCATATTCACATGATGCACTCGCAGGTCATGGTATGTCTCAAGAAACGCTTGAGTATCACCATGATCTTCACCACAAGGCGTATGTCGACAATGGCAACAAATTGATTGCTGGCACCGAGTGGGAAGGCAAATCAGTTGAGGACATCATCACAGGCACATATCAGGCGGGCGCAGTTGCTCAGAACGGTATCTTTAACAACGCGTCACAACACTGGAACCACGTACAGTTCTGGGAAATGATGGGCCCGGCAGGGCGCGACATGCCAGGTGAATTGGAAAAGGCAATCGTCGAAAGCTTTGGCTCAGTTGATCAGTTCAAAGCAGACTTTTCAGCGGCAGGCGCGGGTCAGTTTGGTTCTGGCTGGTGCTGGTTGGTCAAAGATACAGATGGAAGCCTAAAGGTGACGAAAACTGAAAATGGCGTGAACCCATTGTGTTTTGGTCAAACAGCGCTTTTGGGTTGTGATGTGTGGGAACACTCATACTACATTGATTTCCGCAACAAACGCCCTGCCTATTTGACGAACTTCCTTGATAACTTGGTCAACTGGGAAAACGTCGCTAGCCGTATGTAAGGCACGCGCTAAGATCGATTTACGAAAACCCGCCTATTTCGATCGCATGGGCGGGTTTTTTGTGGCAAATGATACCCCGAATTCAGGGGTGCCTGCGTTATTTTGCGGATGTTAAATGGGCCAGTGTGTCGGGTGCGTTTGGTGTGACATGGAATAAATCGCGTAACGACGCATCGGCGAATCCGCTGTCGATCATGTGATCCATGAGCGCTATCAGCGGATCCCAGTACCCTTCGACATTCATCAAAACGATGGGTTTGTTATGCAATTCCAGTTGCGCCCATGTCAGGACCTCAAAAAATTCGTCCATTGATCCCGCACCACCTGGCATCACGACGATGGCATCAGCGTTCATGAACATCACCTTTTTGCGCTCATGCATGTTTTCCGTGACGACATAACGCGTAAGATCGGTTTTTCCCACTTCGGCTTTGATAAGGTGTGTTGGGATCACCCCAAATGTTTCACCATTCGCACTCTGTGCTGCTCGTGCAACGGTTCCCATCAAACCAATGTCCCCCGCACCATAGACCAATCGCCAGCCACGGCTGGCAATGCCCTGACCTAGAGTGGTGGCCTCATCCACATATGAAGCGCGATCCCCGACGCGCGATCCACAATAAACGCAAATTGATCGTGATACCATGATCTAACCCCTTGGCATGATAGCTTCCTTTTGACCTTATGTACTTTGGTTGCTATAGACGCTCAACTGGAAATAAAGATTGGCCACAGGGTCATATGGGGGATAAGGCATGAAACAATCACAGGGCCTATGGGCAGTGATTGCCGTGGTGTTGGCGGCAGGTATTGGCGTCTATATTTGGATGTCGGGGCAGGGGACAACCTCACAAGAAGTGACAGAGGTCGTGCAAACCGCACCCGCGAACCCTGAACGCGTAACCACCCCCATTTTGAAAGCCGAGGAAGCCGCGCCTGTTGCGCCCGTTCAAGAAGAACGGGCTGAGCCTGAAGCACCCTTAGAAGCGGATATTCAAGAGGCAGAAGCCGAAGTTGAGCCAACTCCAGAAGTGACCAATGAGCCCGTCGTGCGTCGCCCGTTCATCGAAGTAGCACGTGTTGATCCATCAGGCGAAGTGTTGCTGGCCGGACAGGGAACCGCAAAGGCGACGATCGAGGCATTGGTTGATGATGTTGTGGCGGCCAGTGGTGAAATCGGGGCGGACGAAAACTTTGTTCTATTCTTTGATATTGAACCCAGTGATCAGCCACGCATTATTTCGCTGCGCCGTGTAGATGGGAACAACTATATTTATTCAGAACAAGAGGTAATCGTTGCACCGGGTCAGATTCAGGCCCCTATCGCCGTTACTGTTGCAGACGAGGCGCCCGAACAAGAGCCACAACCAGCACCCAAACCACAACCTGTGTCAGAGCCAAGCTTAGATGTCAGTGAAGAGGTTGCTGAGGAAAGTGAAGAAGCGGAAATCGCATCTGCGCAACCTAGTGAAACAGTAAACACTGCACAAGAAGCAGAAGCGGATACTGTCGCGCGCGTCAGCACGAAGAATGTGGATGAAACGGCCGAAGAGCTTGTTGAAACTGCGAAGGCAGACGTGCCAGCAGAGGTGGTCAAAGCCCCCGACACAACAGAACAGACAGCAACTGCCGTTTTGCCAGAAGAAACCTCATCGTCAATGACAACAGCATTGGCCGAACAGGTGGTAGAGGTACAAGAGGTTCTTGAAAACGCAGCGACCGTTGCCGACTCCTCTGAAGCTGCTGTTGCAGACAAGGTAGAAAACATCGTTCAGAAAACAGAAGTGGTCACCCAAGACCCCGTCGGTGAAATTTCTGAAACAGCCGCGATAGAAATCGCATCATCCCCTGAACAACCCGTTCAAGACGCGTCTGCACAGCAAGAAGAAACACCAACTGTGATGATTGCGGATGTGTCGGGTGTTAAGATTGTATCCAAAGCAGCTGTAAGCGCAGAAAATCCGGAAATCTTCCTCGATACAATCAGTTATGATGATGAGGGCGGTTTAACGCTGGCGGGGCGCGGGGTGCCAAATGGCGTTGTCCGGCTTTATCTGAACAACGCAGTTATTGGCGAAACCGTAACAGATGCGCTGGGGGCGTGGAGTTATGACGCAACCGCAATCGAACCGGGTGTTTACACATTGCGCATTGATCAGTTGAACGCTGATGGATCCAAGGTTTTGGCGCGTATGGAAACTCCGTTTAAACGCGAGGCACGTTCAAAATTGCAGGAACAACTTTCAGCAGCAGAAAGCCCTGCACGCATCAACGTAGTAACTGTTCAGCCTGGGAATACATTGTGGGGAATTTCACGCAAGCGCTATGGGCGTGGTATCCTATATGTTCAAGTATTCGAGGCCAATCGGGATAAAATCCGTGACCCTGATCTGATTTATCCAGGCCAGATCTTTAGTTTGCCAGATGATGCACCTGAAGACGAATAATGCGAAAAATCCCTCGCGGCACTGGAAGTTCGGCGCCGCGAGGGTTAACTGAGGCTTACCGTTAGAAAGAGGTCTCATGTCCGCCAAAGCCGAGTCTGCAGCGATGCAGCAACCAAACCAACCCGCACCCGACGATAAATCCGCCGCAGATGAACGCCGTTCAGGTATGCGCACGATTATGCGCGTAACACCCTATCTTTGGCCCGCGGATCGATTTGATATCCGTGTGCGCGTGATGGCATCATTGATGTTTTTGATCTTATCCAAGGTATTATCGATTTATTCCCCTTTTCTTTATGGCGGGGCGGTTGATGCCCTATCTGATGGGGGCATGCCGCTGTTTGCGTTGGGGGCGATCGGTCTGATCGTGGCCTATGGGGGTGCGCGTATAATGTTGCGCGGCTTTGAACAATTGCGTGATGTTGTTTTTGCCGTGGTCGGACAGCGCGCGTTGCGGCGTTTGGCACTGGAAACATTTGTGCATATCCACCGCCTATCCATGCGCTACCACATCACCCGGAAAACAGGTGGACTTAGCCGCATCGTGGAACGCGGGGTAAAGGGTGTCGAATTTTTATTGCGGTTTTTGTTGTTTTCTATGGGACCGCTTGCTTTGGAATTGTTGGGCATTGCGACGGTTATGTTGTTTGTCTTTGGCCCTGAATATATGGTCACCATCTTTATCACCATCGGGGTCTATGTCTGGTTCACGTTTGCAGTAACAGAGTGGCGGGTGAAATTGCGCCGCAAGATGAATGAACAGGATACAGACGCCAATCAAAAGGCAATTGATAGTTTGCTGAATTTTGAAACCGTCAAATATTTCAGCGCAGAACAGCGCGAGGCAGAGCGTTACGATGGCGCAATGCGCGGATACGAAGAAGCGGCATTGAAAACCAGCTATTCCTTGGCCTTTTTGAATTTTGGACAATCGCTGATCATTACATTGGGTTTGATAGCAGTTCTTGTTATGGCCGCAAACGCAGTTCAGGCTGGCGATATGAGTGTCGGGGATTTCGTGATTGTGAATGCCTACATGATCCAGATCACAATGCCATTGAATTTTCTTGGCACAGTTTACCGCGAAATTCGTCAAAGCCTTGTTGATATGGGTGACATGTTTGATTTGCTTGATCAACCAGCCGAGATCAACGATGCCCCTGATGCCAAGGATTTGTTGGTTTCGGGTGGTCATGTCCGCCTCAAGAATGTTCAATTCGGCTATGATCTCGCGCGCCCAATTTTGCAAGGAGTCGATATCGATATTCCCGCAGGCCAAACAATTGCGATTGTTGGCCCTTCAGGGTCGGGTAAATCAACCATTGGTCGTTTATTATTCCGTTTTTATGATGTGGGTGATGGGGCCCTAAGCATCGATGGACAGGATGTGCGCGATATCACTCAAACCAGCTTACATCGTGCCATTGGTGTTGTCCCGCAGGATACAGTTCTGTTCAACGACACGATCTACTACAACATTGCATACGGGCGTGATCACGCCACGCGCCAAGATGTAGAACAAGCTGCCAAGGACGCGCAAATCCATGATTTCATCGTGTCGTTGCCCGAAGGGTATCAAACACAGGTGGGTGAACGTGGTCTAAAGCTATCGGGTGGCGAAAAACAGCGCGTCGGCATTGCGCGCACCTTGTTGAAAAACCCACCGATCCTTTTGCTGGATGAGGCGACCTCGGCGCTGGATACAGAAACAGAACATGAAATCCAAGATGCGCTGGCGCGCGCGGGTGAGGGGCGCACCGTGATAACGATTGCACACCGTCTGTCCACCATTGCCGACGCAGATCGGATTGTCGTTTTGGAAAAAGGACAGGTCGTAGAAGAGGGCAAACATGACGATCTACTGGCGCGTAACGGACGATATTACGCGTTATGGTCGATGCAGCAATCTGGAGAAGAGTAGATCTCACTCAGCCTTGTTTGTACAAACCCATCAAGGTTACCCATATTCAAACGAAAAAGCGGCGGTCTGTGAGCCGCCGCTTTTTCTATATCGGATGTATTTTATGGCTGGTGCCAATCCGTGATCACTCTGCCGCGTCTGGCAGGGGCATGATCACGGGTTTTACAGATGCGGTTTCACCTTCATCCCAGATGATTTCTGTAGTTTTACGGCGGCGTGCTTGACGACGTAGGGACCAATCCTTGGCGGCTTTGCCATGGCGGGATGCCCCGAGCCGGATAAGCAGGCGACCAATCCACATCGCATAGATTTCAATCCATACACGCGCAGCTAAAAGAGAGGGCGTAAAGACCAACGTCAAAATGGTGGCAATCCCTAAGCCAAATACCACAGCGGTGGCCAATTGTTTCCACCACAACGCCGTCGGGCTGTCGATGGAGTAGCCGCCCCCGATGAAGTCAAGACTAAGCCCGAACATCATCGGCGCAAGGCCAGCCATTGTTGTAATGGTGGTCAGTAACACGGGGCGAATGCGCTGTTCTGCTGTGCGAATGATCGCCTCGATCCGTGGCATTGTTTTGCTGAACTCTTGGTAGGTATCGATCAAAACGATGTTGTTGTTCACAACGATCCCCGCTAGTGCGACAATCCCCGTCCCTGTCATGATAACAGAAAAGGGTTGTTGCATGACCAACATCCCAATCAGAACGCCGACAGTGGACAAAACCACAGCAATCAAAACCACGAATGAGTTATAGAAACTGTTAAACTGCGCAAGCAGGATGATGAACATCAAGGCAAGTGCAGCGGAAAATGCGCTCATTAAGAAGGCTTGGCTTTCGTTTTGTTCGTCCTGATCGCCCGTCCATTCCCACGATATTCCTGCAGGCAATGTCATTGCGTTGATCTGTTTGGTCAGATATTCGATACGTTCGTTTGCATTGATGATGACTTCGTTTTCTTCGCCGTTTTCATCAATCACGGTGCGTGTCATATCGGATGCAACGCCGGCCTTGATATCAAAATAGCGCTTTTTGTCGATGCGATTGATTTCGGCGAGTTTTTCAACGGGCTTGCGTGTGATAAAGTTTGAAAGTGGAACCAACCCGTCGCTTGTGCGCACCTTTAGGGTGTCCAGCGTGCTGAGCAGGCGATATTCCTCGGGCATGCGAACGCGTATTTCAACTTCTTCATCGCTGCTGTCCACACGCATTGTATCCAGTAAAATACCGCGTGTCACCAATTGGACCATGGCCCCTACAGTCGCCACATCGGCGCCGTAGCGGCCCGCCTTTTGCACATCAACGTCAATCTGCCAATCGATGCCGGGGAGGGGGCGTGTGTCTTCGATCTGAGTGAGCGCATCAGTGTCATCAAACAGGGCCCGCATATCCGCGGTAGTGGCCAACAGTTCATCCCAATTGTCACCCTTTAGGCGCAGGTGAACAGGTTTTGCGGTGGCAGGACCACGGCCTAATTCCAAAACTTCGATTTGGATACCTGGAATGTCCTGCAAGGCGGTCGCCAATTCTTCGATTACGATATCGCCATCCAAATCGGGGCGATCTTTGCGATCTTCCCACGGGATCGTTTCCAATTGTATTTGTCCGATTGTATCTTTGGGGGCGCTGGCACCTGCAGTGTTTTGGTTCAATCCCCCCGCACCTGCAAAAGCGAAGACAGAGGATATTCCTGGATGTTTCAGTACGATTTCCTCGGCCTGACGGACCAATTCGTCCTTCTCATTAAGAGACAGGTTTCCACGCGCTTTTACGTAAACTATCGCCTGTTCAGGTTCAGATTCAACAAAGAATTCAACCCCCCGGTTATTTTCGCCAAAATAACCAAAGACCGCCATGGCAAATCCAATTACGCCTGCGATGCTCACCAATGGCATGATCGGGTTGCCCGCAATCAATTTGATAAACCATCCAAAAAATGTGCGGCGATACCCATAGGTGACGCGTTTGGCAGGACGCTCAATTTTGGCAGCCCCAAGTGCCATCGATGCAAATGCGGCGGCCACAAGGAACATGGCAATGCCAGGTACCGCTGCCATTATGCTCGTTGATCTGTCCAGATCAAATAAATAGCCAGGGTTCAGCGCCTGCATTGTGGCTACAAAAAGCCCGTATATCGCAACTGGCACCAATGCCGCGCGCACGACCCATGGCAATGAGGCACGCAGCGAATTAGATCCCGTTTCAAATACCCGCGAAACGCGGCCGGACACACCGCCCATTATTGGCAAAAAGACCAATGCAACCACCAAAGATGCACTTAGAACAAAGATTAGCGTTACAGGTAACATTCCCATGAATTGTCCGGGCACACCGGGCCAGAACAACATGGGTAAAAACGCACAAAGCGTGGTTGCCGTTGAGCTAACGATTGGCCAGAACATGCGTTTGGCCGCCTCAACATAGGCCGACATTGGGCCGCTGCCCTCTTGGATGCGTTTGTCGGCGTATTCGACAACAACAATTGCCCCATCCACCAACATTCCAACGGCGAGGATCAAACCAAACATTACGATGTTGGAAATGGTGATACCCATAACACCCAGCAGAACAAAACATAACAAGAACGAGGTCGGGATAGAAAAGCCCACCAAAAGCGCCGCACGCGTTCCAAGCGATGTCAAAACAACAATCATAACCAGCGCAATCGCGGTCAAAACTGACCCTTCTAGCTGGCTAACCATTGAGTCCACAACGCGGCTTTGGTCATTGGAGGTGCCCATATGCACCGCGGCGCGCAGATCTTGGGGCCAATTGTTCACTTCGTCTTCTACCATTTCGCGCACGGCTGTTGCGGTATCAATCAAATTGAAACCTTTGCGCTTAACCACCTGCAGTGCGACGGTTGTCTCTCCGTTAAAGCGCGCGGTCCCGTCACGGTCTTCGAACGTCAGCTTTATTTCAGCCAAATCGCCCAAGGTTATCACCCGATCCCCGTTTGTTTTGACAGGAAGGTCGTATATATCCCGCACCTCATCAAAACTGGAGGGGATTTTCACAGCAAACGTGCCCTGTGCGCTGTCCACTTCGCCTGCGGCGATCAATTGGTTATTGTTACGCACAACATTGATTAATTCGCCCGCAGTGACGTTATAACTTTCAAGTCGCAGCGGATCGATTGTGACTTCGACCATTTCATCGCGCTGTCCTGAAATTGCCGCCTCTAGTACCGCGTCCATTCCTTCGATCTTTTCTTGTAGATCTTTGGCGATTTTCGTCATCGTGCGTTCAGGCACTTGGCCAGTTAGATTGACAATGATGATTGGAAATTCAGAAAAGTTAATCTCATTGATAGAATATTTTTCCGCCCCGCTCGGGAAATTGGCCTCGGCCGCATTCATGGCATCGCGCACATCCGCCATGGTTTTGGTTTTGTCCCACCCAAATTCAAATTCCAGAGCGACGCCTGCATAATTTTCAGATGCAGTTGCGGTCATTTTCTTAAGGCCGTCAATGTCACCCAATTCTGTTTCCATCGGACGCACCAACAGCGTTTCACTGTCCCCAGCAGAAATGCCGGGGAAGGGGACAGAAATGAACAACGCTGGGATTTCAATGTCTGGTTCACCCTCTTTGGGCAGTCCAGTGTAACTAAAAATACCTGCTGCTAACGAAACAACAATCAGCGCAATGACCATGCGCGCACGCTCAGATGCCCAATCGATTAATCCTGTCATTGGCCTAACTCCCGATAGGTCGGATCAACAACAATCCCGTCGACAACATATTCCTGACCCACGACAATTACGTCAACCACAGGGTCTAGGCCATAGACCCAAACCCCGCTCGGAGTGTCGCGCAAGAGGCTAATTTCGACAAACTTCGTGGTGTTGTTTTCGACAATTGTGCGCACGCCCAATGCACCAGTGTCATTTAAGGTAAGCGACGACTGTGGCAACAGATGCGCCATTTTGCCATCTGACGAGATCAATAGATCCGCCGTTTGCCCATCTGCAATCGCCATGTCAGGGTTTGGAATTTCCAATTCGACACGGAATGTGCGGGTTAATTTGTCGGCCGATCGCGACAGGAATGTCACGTTTCCAGTCAATTCTGTTCCATCTAGCAGACGCGCACCTGCGCGCGCGCCAACGTTAATGCGATCACGTTCGGTTTCTGGCACAAATCCAACCAGCTTGATCGGATCTAATTGGATCACTGTTGCGCAGGCTGATCCAGGCTGCAGTAGACTGCCAATTTCGGCAGTGTCGCTTTCTAGCAGTCCACTAAAAGTCGCTTTGATTGTTAGACGATCGATTTCTTTTTGGGCGGCTGCGACTGCGGCTTCGGCGGATTGAATGCGCGAAAGCGTTGCATCAATCCCTGCCTTGGCGCTTTCGACGCTGGCTTCGGCCGAACGCACAGATGCCTGCGTTGACGCAACGCGTGTTTCGGATGCAAACCCACCTTGCGCCAATTTGTCCGCTGCGTTGTAATTGATTTTTGCCTCGTCTAGGCGTGCTTTTGCCTCGTCCTGACGGGCTTTGGTTTCTGGAACACGCGCTTCAGCCTCTTTTAGTCGCGCAATCGCATCTGCCAAATTCGCTTCTCGTGTTCCGGGATCTAATACACAAAGCGTTTCACCCGCCTCGACAACGTAGCCTTTGCGCAATGGTTCGTTTGTCACCAACCCTGATGTTTCCGAGCGTAATACGACACTACGTGCCGCCTCGGTTTGACCACGCAAAATCACGGCGCTGTCGATTTCGCGCGCATTGGATGTGATCGCAACTACCTTTATCAGTTGCTGTTCGTTTGAAGCGTTTTCGACACTCTCTTCTGCGTCTGCCAGTTCCTCTTGAATGGCCCCATCGTCGACCAATGGAGTTTCTTTTGATGCATTCCATAAAACGGTAGGTGATGCACCGCCGGCGACTTGGCGAACCGCGTCGCGCTCAAAGACAATTAAATACAAGATAGCAACCACAACTGCAGCTGTGATCAAAGACATAAAACGCATATTCTTCCTTCCAACGAATTGGCAAACGGGCAAAATTAAGCCCAATTTAGGTGTCCCTTAACAGATATACGCTAAACCCACCAGTTTAGATTAGTAAATCGTCCATTTTTTTGCAGGTGCAGCAACACAATCTTGGTCTTGGATTCCTATTCAGTTGGGTCTACAAAACATGAAATACAAGAAGTGAGGTATGCCGTGAGCGATACAGATAGCTTTATCGATGAAGTCAGCGAAGAAATCCGCCGCGAAAAACTATTCAAAACGTTTCGCAAATATGGCTGGATTGGGGTCGCGTTGGTCGTCATCGTCGTTGGCGGTACAGGATATCGTGAATATAGCCGCGCTGCTGAAAAATCTGCATCTGAGGCGTTTGGATCGGATGTGTTAGCGGCATTACAACAAAACGATCCATCCGCACGTGTTGCGCAACTGGACACGATTACAGCTCCGAATGCCGCAGCTGGTGCGATGATCGCGATGCTGCAGGCTGCTGAGTTATCCTCGGATCGCGAGGGTGCCGCAGCTGCGGCGAAATTGGAGGCGGCAGCTCTAAATTCCGATTTGGACAACATGTACCGCGATATTCTGAATTTCAAACGCCTGACAACACCCGAGAGTGGCCTTGAAAACAATGAACGGCGGATGGGATTTGAACAACTTGCTACCCCAGGTAATCCGTTGCGTTTGTTGGCCGAAGAACAATTGGCGCTATTGGATCTGGCGTCTGGCGATACCGAAGCGGCAGTAAACCGCTTGTCCATGATCCTTGAGGATTCAGAGCTTACTCAGGGCTTGCGTCAGCGCGCTGGACAGTTGATGATCGCCCTTGGGCAGGATCCAAACGGCCAATAATGCCCGAGCAGAGGGGATAACTGAATAATGTTTCGTGTTCTTGCCACACTAACGGTTTGCACCATTGCGCTTGCGGGATGTGAACAGCCGCAACCTATCATCCCAGGTCAGCGTGAGGCGGTGGAAACATTGATCAAAGATGTTCCCGTCAGCCAAAAGGTTGTGAATAAAACTGTGGCTTTTAGCGCGCCAAAAATGGTGAATAACGCGAATTGGACACAAGGACACGGTACCGCGCGCACACGAATAACGCATGCGGCTCTGGACGGATCACTTCAACGAGTATGGAGTGCCCCAATCGGAACAGGAGACGGCCAGCGCACTCGCATCACGGCCGACCCAGTTGTCGCAGCTGGGCGCATTTTCACGATTGACGCCGAGGCGCGATTGAACGCGCATTCGGTATCGGGTGCCCCGATCTGGTCAATTGATTTAACACCACAAGGCGAAGGCAAGGGTGAAGCAATCGGCGCAGGGCTTGCCTACGGCAATGACACGTTGTTTGTAACAACTGCATTTGGCGTTTTGTATGCCATCAACCCGGCTGATGGCAGCATAGGTTGGTCGCAATCATTGCTGGGTGCAGGGAATACACGTCCCACCTATTATGATGGGTTGGTCTATGTTATCAGCTCTGACCGCACGGCTTGGGCGATTGAAGCGGATAAGGGGCGCGTGCGTTGGCAAATCGACGGTGTCGATGACGTGAATAACCGGATGGGGTCAACCGCGCCCGCGGTATCAGATAAATTTGCGCTATTTGGATTTGGATCAGGAGAGGTTCAGGCCGTCTTTCGCAAAGGCGGGCTGGTTTATTGGAATTCTTCAATAAAAGGTGCGCGCCTAGGTCGATCAGAGGGTGCGATTATTGATCTTGGTGCCAGTCCTGTAATCTCTGGATCGCGTGTTTATGCGGCAGGAGCAACTGGACGCATGGTGGCCGTGTCATTGGATGATGGCGAACGAATCTGGACGAACAATCAGGGTGTGCGGGGGCAATTATGGCCTGCTGGTAATGCGATTTTTGCATTGAATGATTTGAATCAGTTGATCCGTGTCGATGCATCGAATGGCGAAACGCTTTGGGCAATCGATTTGCCCAATTTCCGCAAGATTAGCCCACGACGGAGCGCGGAAATCGTGGCCCATTATGGCCCAATCTTGGCAGGTGGTCGCGTGCTTGTCGCCTCAAACGATGGGGTATTGCGCCAGTTCGACCCGACGAATGGAGCTCTGATTGCTGAGAGCGAGATTCCCGGTGGTGCAAGCACACATCCGGTTGTTGCAGGCGGTGTTCTGTACCTTGTTTCGGGAGATGGTCAATTGCACGCTTTTCGTTGATGAAAAAGTGGTGTATGCGGAGCTCTTAATCGACTTTAGGTTCTCATCATGAGCTTTTCTTTGGCCATCGTTGGCCGTCCGAATGTGGGCAAATCTACTTTATTTAACCGTCTTGTTGGAAAACGGTTGGCACTGGTTGACGATCAACCGGGTGTGACGCGTGATCTGCGCGAAGGCGAGGCCCGCCTTGGGGATCTACGCTTTACGGTGATTGATACCGCGGGGCTTGAAGATGCTACCGACGATAGCCTTCAGGGGCGCATGCGCCGGCTGACCGAACGTGCTGTTGACATGGCAGATGTGTGTTTATTCATGATCGATGCGCGTGTCGGCGTGACACCCGTTGATGAAATTTTCGCGGATATTTTACGCAAACGGGCCAAACATGTGTTTTTGGCGGCGAATAAAGGCGAAGGCTCTGCCGCCGATGCAGGTGTGATCGAGGCGTGGAACCTTGGTCTTGGGGAACCGTTGCGCGTTTCTGCTGAACACGGCGAAGGGATGGGGGATTTGCTGGCGGCACTTATGCCGCTTGCGGATGAATTCCAGATGCGTGCCGATGCCGAGGCCGCCGAAGCAGAAATCGACATCATCGGGGAAATTTCCGAAGACGACGAATATGAATATCAAATGCCAACAAATGCCAAACCTTTACAGGTTGCCGTGGTTGGTCGCCCCAATGCGGGGAAATCTACGCTTATCAACAAAATCCTGGGCGAAGATCGTTTATTAACAGGACCCGAAGCCGGTATTACACGCGATGCGATTTCATTGCGCATGGAATGGGATGGGGTGCCAATGCGCATTTTTGACACCGCAGGCATGCGCAAAAAAGCCAAAGTGCAGGATAAGGTTGAAAAACTGTCTGTGTCCGATGGGTTGCGCGCCGTCAAATTCGCCGAAGTGGTTGTGGTTCTTCTGGATGCGGCCATTCCGTTTGAAACGCAGGATTTGCGCATAGCTGATTTGGCGGAAAGAGAAGGGCGCGCCGTTGTTGTTGCGGTGAATAAGTGGGACATCGAGGACGAAAAACAAGATAAACTGCGTGATTTGAGAGAAGCCTTTGAACGCCTTTTGCCGCAATTGCGCGGCGCACCGTTGATTACGGTTTCTGCGCGCACTGGTCGTGGATTAGATCGATTACAAGCGGCCATCATGCGCGCGCATGAAGTGTGGAACCGTCGCATTCCAACGGCACAACTAAACCGTTGGTTGGCGGGTATGGTTGAAATGCACCCACCCCCCGCACCGGCAGGACGTCGTATCAAATTACGCTATATGACACAGGCCAAATCACGCCCACCTGGGTTCATAGTGATGTGTTCGCGCCCCGATAAAATACCTGAAAGCTACAGCCGCTATTTGGTGAATGGGCTGCGCGAAAGCTTTGATTTACCCGGAACGCCCATCCGCCTAACCATGCGCGGGCAGGGGGATAAAAACCCCTATAAGGATAAGAAAAAGGCGGCGCCATCCCGCTTGCGCAAACACCTAGAAGGCAAACGTTCGACTTAAGATACGCCAAATTTCGCGTGGTGGTGTTCCTGATTGTTAACATATCAGATCAGGCACCGACCTCTCTAACGAGAAAGGTCGGCTGGTGAACCACAATTTTAAGCCAATGTCCGGGATGTATGTGCACAGATTTTAGATGTCGGGGTTGTTTGGCCTGAGTTAGGCCAATACGCCTTCGGCTGTGATCTTGGTTTTCCCACCCAAATACCCATGCAAAACCGCGGGCAGCTGAACGGACCCATCCGCTTGCTGTCCGTTTTCCAAAACCGCAATCAAACAGCGGCCTACGGCCAATCCTGATCCATTTAGGGTGTGGACGAATTCGGGTTTGCCGCCGGCCTCTGGTTTGAAACGGGCATTCATGCGGCGGGCCTGAAAATCCCCGCAGACCGAGACAGAGGAAATTTCACGATATGTATTTTGGCCGGGCAACCACACCTCGATATCATGGGTGCGCCGTGCGCCGGCGCCCATATCACCCGTACACAGGACAACCGTGCGATAGGCCAACCCCAATTTTTCCAAAATAGATTGGGCGCACCCTGTCATGCGATCCAATTCCGCGCGTGAATGATCAGGATGTGTGATGCTGACCATCTCGACCTTTTCAAACTGGTGTTGACGCAACATGCCAGCGGTGTCGCGGCCAGCAGATCCCGCCTCAGAGCGGAAACATTGTGTATGTGCGGTCATGCGGATTGGTAAATCAGCCTCTTCCAACACATCGCCTGCGACGGTGTTGGTTAGGGTCACTTCGGATGTGGGGATCAACCACCACCCGTTTGTGGTTTGATAGCTGTCTTCGGTGAATTTTGGCAGCTGACCGGTGCCAAACATCGCCTCATCCCGGACCAAAACAGGAGTCATCGTTTCGGTCAATCCATGTTCGTTTACATGGGTGTCAAGCATGAACTGGGCCAAGGCCCGATGCAGGCGCGCCATCGCGCCGCGCAGCACGACAAAGCGGGATCCAGACAGTTTTGCCGCCGTTTCAAAATCCATGCCTGCCGCTGCAGGCAGGTCATAGTGTTCCTTTGCATCCGCAATTTCCGTTGGCGTGCCCCAACGGTGGATTTCGACATTGTCTGCCTCGTCCGCGCCATCTGGGATATCGTCATGGGGCAGGTTGGGCAGACGCGCCAATGCATCATTCAATGCATCATCCAATTCCTTGGCGCGCGCATTCATGTCGGCGACTTCTGCCTTTTTCTGTGCAACCAAGGCGCGCAAACGTTCAAATTCGGCCTCATCCCCGCGGCCCTTGGCGGCACCCACTTCTTTGCTGGCCTTGTTCTGTTCGGCCTGCGCCGTTTCCGCCGCAAGGATCGCCGCGCGACGCTCTCCGTCAATCCGCAGCAAATCCGAGGACGCATCCGACACCCCACGACGCGCAAGCGCGACATCAAAAGCAGCAGGGTTTTCACGAATGGCACGAATATCATGCATTGGGGTGTCTCCTTGGTATTAAACGACTCTGATTGGGTGACTTATGCATGATTTTTTTTTGCAGCGGTAGAGGGGGAATTGGCCAAACATGTGTTTCTGTTTCAGGGGTGCGCATTGCTGGATTTTAGCACATCATCGCACCGACAAAACACCGACGTTATACCGACGTGATACAGATTGCGAAAAACAGTGGGTTTTTCAGGTTTATCCACCTTGCAAACTGGGGGTGCAGCGCATAGGTTTCCGCAAACGTAAAATATAAACGAAGGGTGGCACCAAATGGGTGGTATTGAACAATTTATTCCTTTGATCCTGATTTTCGCGATCATGTATTTCCTGATGATCCGTCCCCAACAAAAGAAAATCAAAGAGCATCAAAAAATGGTACAAAACTTGCGCCGAGGCGATGTTGTCGTGACGCAAGGCGGACTGATTGGCAAGGTTGCTAAGGTCAAGGAAAACAACGAGTTAGATCTGGAATTGGCCGAGGGTGTTAAAGTGCGCGTGGTGCAGTCAACGATTGCAGACGTGATGTCAAAAACTGAACCTGCCAGCGATTAATTGACGAACTGAGGACGGCGAATATGCTCTTTATCGATCTGTGGAAAAAGGTCGTGATCTGGGTCGTGGTGGCCATGGGTCTTGTGTTGGCACTCCCCAACGCATTTTACGATCGAGTGGAGCAATATAATGATGCCAATACTGCGATTGAAGTCGGGTTTGATACCCCGAAAAATCGTGATAAATCAGTACTTTGGCCATCGTTCCTCCCTTCGGGTTTGGTAAACTTAGGCCTTGATTTACGAGGCGGTGCACACCTGTTGGCTGAGGTGCAAGTGGCCGATGTTTACGCCCAGCGGATGACTGCACTGTGGCCGGACGTGCGCGACGTGTTACGCCCAGAACGCGCCACAGTGGGCACCATTCGTTTGCAAAAAGGTGCCCCTGATGAGTTGCGTGTAAAGATCTCTGAACCTGCGGGAATGGATCGTGCAATCCAATTGGTGCGCGGGCTGTCCCAGCCTGTAACATCCCTTGGTGGCGCGATGAGCACAAATTTGGATGTGCGCGCCGAGGGAGATGAAATTGTTGTAACCCTCAGCCCCGCGGAACAGGCGGCAACCACCGAACGGACATTGCGTCAAGCACTTGAAATCATTCGTCGCCGTATCGATGAGGTCGGTACGCGTGAGCCCACAATTCAGCGCCAGGGTGCAGATCGTATTCTGATCCAGGTGCCTGGTATCGGGTCTGCGGCCGAACTAAAAGAGATCATCGGCACAACCGCGCAGTTGACGTTCCAACCTGTTATCGGACGCGGCAGCAACCCTGATACCCCAGCAGGGGCTGGCAACGAGGTGCTGCCGTCGTTGAACGAAGAAGATTTGTACTACACATTGATTGCGGCCCCTGTTGTAACAGGCGAGGAATTGGTCGATGCACAACCAAGCTTTGATCAAAATAACAGGCCTGCGGTGAATTTTCGTTTTAATCCAACGGGCGCGCGCGCATTTGGGGATTACACACGTGACAATATCGGCAGCCCCTTCGCCATCGTTCTAGATGGTGAGGTGATCAGTGCGCCCGTGATCCAATCGCACATTCCGGGTGGTTCTGGCATTATTACGGGCAGCTTTACCGTCGAAGAAAGCACCAATTTGGCGGTGCTTTTGCGCGCGGGTGCATTGCCTGCAGGGCTTGAATTTTTGGAAGAACGCACAATCGGACCAGAACTGGGCGCCGATAGCATCAAGGCTGGTCAAATTGCCTGCATTGTAGCGGGTGTTGCGGTTTTGATCTTTATGGTCCTGTCCTACGGTCTTTTTGGTATTTTTGCAAATGTGGCGTTGCTTATCAATGTAGGGTTGATTTTTGGACTGCTCTCGCTGGTTGGTGCAACGTTGACCTTGCCGGGAATAGCGGGGATTGTTTTGACAATCGGTATGGCAGTGGATGCCAATGTGCTGGTGTTTGAGCGTATTCGCGAAGAAATTCGGGCTGGAAAAGGCCCCGCGCGTTCTATTGAGCTGGGCTATGAAAAGGCCATTTCTGCGATTACGGATGCAAATGTCACCACATTTATTACGGCCGTAATCCTATTTGCGATGGGGTCTGGGCCTGTGCGTGGTTTTGCAATTACGCTGGGCCTTGGGATACTTACCTCGGTCTTCACGGCCATATTTGTAACACGCCTTCTGGTTGTGATCTGGTTTGATCGCGCCCGTCCGAAAAAGATTGAGGTTTAAGATGCGTTTGAAACTTGTTCCGACAATAACTAACTACGACTTTTTTAGCCGCTCGCGGGTCTGGTTTGGTATATCTGGGATTTTAATGGTCGTCGCGTTAGTGTCTTATCTTTTGCAAGGCCTCAACTTTGGCATTGATTTCCGAGGTGGAACAACGATCCGAACGGAAAGCACAAATGAAATTAACGTGGCAACCTATCGTGATGCGTTGGCGCCGCTTGATCTGGGTGACATTATTATTTCCGAGGTGTTTGACCCGACCTTTGACGTCGATCAGCACGTGGCCATGATCCGTATTCAGGCGCAGGATGGCGAAGAGGCTGTAACATCGCAAATGACGCGCGACGCCTTTGACGCATTGTCCACGGTTGATGCGACGATTAAATTTGTTTCTGTTGAAAGTGTCGGGCCTAAGGTATCTGGCGAATTGATCCAAACCGCGGTTATCGCGGTCATTTTGGCGATCTCGGCTGTTTTGTTCTATATTTGGTTGCGGTTTGAATGGCAATTTGCTGTCGGTGCGGTGCTGGCGCTTGTTCATGATGTTTTACTAACGATTGGCATTTTTTCAGAGCTGCAGATCAAATTTGATTTGGCAATTATTGCGGCATTGCTGACCATCGTTGGTTACTCGCTTAATGACACGGTCGTGGTGTTTGACCGCGTGCGTGAAAACCTGCGGAAATATAAATCTAAACCGCTGAAGGATGTCTTAAACCTGTCAATCAATGAAACACTTAGTCGGACAATGATGACATCTGTGACAACGTTGATTGCCTTGATTGCATTGTTGGTTTTGGGCGGTGATGTGATCCGCGGGTTTGTTTTTGCAATGACATGGGGCGTCATTGTCGGTACATACAGTTCGATCTTTGTGGCCTCGGCAATCCTAATGTTCTTGGGTGTGAAACGTGATTGGAGCAAACCAAACAATGAGGCCGGAACACAGGTTCCGCAGGTGTAATCAAGATGCGATTGAATGAAATCCGTTATACCGACGCCTTGCCAATTGATGGCTATGGGCCGGGGTTCTTTCGCGTTGGTGGAAACCTTTATAAAGGCGCAATTCTGTGTTCGGGCACTGGCGTTTCCCAATGGGCTGGATACGAAGATGTTGAAACCCTCATGTCATTGACAGGTCAGGTTGATGTTTTATTTGTCGGCACTGGCAAAGAAACATTGCACGTTCCCTCAGAATTTCGTGACGCCTTGGAAAACGCAGGATTGGGTGTCGAGTCAATGAATAGCCCATCTGCCGCACGCACCTATAACGTTTTGCTTTCAGAAGGGCGGCGCATTGCAGCGGCACTTCTTCCTGTTCTTGACACGTGATCAAATTCATCTTTTGCAATGCACCCTCATGGTGTAAGCCAGTGACATGACATTAACCGTTTCAAATCTAAGCGTTCTGCGCGCATCGCGCCACCTTTTGTCAGGCGTTGGGTTTGAGGTTTTATCAGGTCAAGCTTTGATTTTGCGGGGCCCCAATGGATTGGGAAAAACCACCTTGCTGCGCACAATCGCAGGGTTGCAACCTGTGTATGAAGGTCAAGTTGATATGCCCGAGGATGCCGCCGTTTACGCTGGCCATCTTGACGGTATAAAATCCACGTTAACTGTACGTGAAAATTTGGAATTTTGGGCCAGTGTGTTTGGAACGAAAACAATTGATGCCGCGATTTCTGCTTTTGATATGGGCTATTTGATTGATCGTCCCGGTGGCATGTTATCGGCGGGCCAAAAGCGACGCTTGGGATTGGCGCGTCTGATCGTGACAGGACGTCCGATTTGGTTGCTGGATGAACCAACTGTGTCGCTAGATACCGCTGCCGTTGCGCAATTTGGCGCAATGATTCAGGCCCATTTGGAGCGTGGGGGAGTGGCCGTAATTGCCACCCATATTGATTTGGGTCTAGGAGATCGCGCCGTGACGCTTGATTTAACACAATTTAAGGCCGCAGCAGAGGCACAGTTTAATCCCGATGAGGCCTTTTTATGATTGTGCTGTTGGTGCGTGATATGCGCCTTGCAATTCGCGCAGGCGGGGGGTTTGGGCTAAGCCTTGCGTTTTTTCTGATTGTTGTGGTGTTGGTTCCCTTTGGGGTGGGGCCAGAAATGGGGCTGCTGGCGCGCATTGCCCCTGGTATTTTGTGGGTTGGTGCTTTGTTGGCGTGCTTATTGTCGCTGGATCGCGTTTTTGCCCTGGATTTCGAAGATGGCACCTTGGATTTGCTGGCGACGGCTCCACTTCCACTTGAGGCAGTGGTGAGTGTTAAATCACTTGCGCACTGGATCACGACGGGTCTTCCTTTGGTCTTTGCCGCACCGGTATTGGGCGTTCTGTTGGGTTTGCAAACAGACGGATTTTACTGGATCGTCATCTCGCTATTGCTTGGAACGCCTGCGCTGAGTGTGATTGGCACATTTGGCGCTGCATTGACTGTTGGACTGAAACGGGGTGGGTTGTTATTGTCGCTGTTGGTGTTGCCACTTTATGTGCCAACACTCATCTTTGGGGCAGAGCTTGCGCGCCGCGGCAGTGTCGGAATGGATGTGGCAACACCCATGGCATTGCTATTGGGACTTACATTTGCTTGTATCGCGCTGTTGCCATTCGCATCAGCGGCGGTTTTAAAAATTAACTTACGCTAGGGAGACAGAATGTCACTTTGGGAATACGCAAATCCAGTTAAGTTTTTGTCCTTTTCGGGCAAAATCGTTCCGTGGTTGGCGGCAGGTGCCGCGGTGTTTATTGGTCTTGGGCTATTTTGGGGGTACTTCTTAACGCCAGATGATTACAAACAGGGATCGACTGTGAAAATCATCTATTTGCACGTCCCTGCAGCGCTGATTGCGATCAATGCATGGTTTATGATGCTGGTTGCGTCTTTGATCTGGTTGATCAGGCGCCATCATGTCAGTGCATTGGCGGCCAAGGCCGCGGCCCCCATCGGCATTGCCATGACATTGATCACATTGATCACTGGTGCGTTATGGGGGCAACCCATGTGGGGCACATGGTGGGCGTGGGATCCGCGATTGACGTCGTTTTTGATCCTGTTTTTGTTTTACTTAGGGTATGTTGCGCTTTGGGCTGCAATTGATAATCCGGATACGGCGGCGGATCTGACATCTGTGTTATGTATGGTTGGGTCAGTTTTTGCAGTGCTCAGCCGGTATGCCGTATTGTTTTGGAACCAAGGGCTGCATCAAGGGGCATCGCTGTCTTTGGATAAGGAAGAGAATGTGGCGGACGTGTTTTACCAACCCTTACTGATGTCGATTACGGGGTTTGTCTTACTGTTTGTCGCATTGGTTTTGATTGGGACGCGCACTGAAATTCGTATTCGCCGCGCCAATGCGTTGATCGCCAGAGAAAGAGGTTAAGTCATGTTTCCAGACTTGGGAAAATACGCGTTCGCGGTTCTGGGCTCTTATGGGGCGGGGCTGTCGTTGTTGGTGATTTTGGTGCTTGGAATAGTCATGCGCAACACCGCAGCGCGCAAACGCTTGGATGAAATCGAGGGTTCGCGAAATGGCAAAGATTAAACCTCTCATGGTCTTGCCACCAGTGATTTTTGCGGGGCTTGCTGGTCTGTTTTATGTTGGGATGCAGCGCGATAACCCCAATGACCTGCCTTCGACATTTATTGGGCAGCCAGCCCCTACAATTACCTCTGAGACCCTCGGCGATTTTGCGGGCGTTGGGGCGGATGATCTAATCACAGGCGATGTTACCTTGGTAAATTTTTGGGCCAGTTGGTGTCCGCCATGCCGCGCTGAACATCCAGTTTTGTTAAACTTGCAAAAACAGGGACTTCAAATTTATGGCGTCAACATAAAAGATGATCCTGACCAAGCGATCAAGTACATTAACGATGATGGCAATCCATTCGCAGGGATCGCGTTCGATCCACAGGGGCGTACAGCCATTGATTGGGGTGTCACTGCACCGCCTGAAACATTTATCGTTGATGGCGATGGTTCAATTTTGTTCAGATACGCGGGGCCGTTGGTGGGGTCGGATTATATGCAACGCTTTGTTCCTGCGCTGGAACAGGCGCAGGCAAAATAAAACCTGCCATTCACTAAGATTAGAAAAAAGAAACAAAAAACAAAGGCCCGCATATTGCGGGCCTTTGTCTTAGGAGAGGTTCACTTAGTAGTGAACTGAAAGGCTATCTAGTGGTTTTGTTTTGGGTGGAGCGAATTTGGTAAGGTCGATCCCATCCACCGCCGATTTATATTCGTCAATGGACGGTGTACGTCCTAGGATCGCTGAGAGTACAACAACAGGTGTTGATGCCAAAAGGGATTCGCCCGCCTTTTCTGGTGCGTCCTCTACAACGCGTCCCTTAAACAGGCGTGTCGATGTGGCCAGAACGGTGTCGCCTTTGGCGGCCTTTTCCTGGTTCCCCATGCACAGGTTGCAGCCGGGACGTTCAAGGTAGAGCGTGTTTTCATATTCTGTACGTGCCGTCGTTTTTGGCGCGTTGTCGTCAAATTCAAACCCAGAGTATTTCTGCAACACTTCCCAATCGCCTTCGGCCTTTAATTCATCAATGATGTTATAGGTCGGCGCTGTCACAACAAGGGGTGCGTTAAATTCAACTGACCCTTTTTCTTTTTCGATATTACGCAGCATCTGCGCCACGATTTTGATGTCGCCTTTGTGAACCATACAGGATCCGACAAATCCTAAATCCACCTTTTTCTCTGATTTGTAATAGGACACGGGGCGAATTGTATCGTGGGTATACCGTTTTGAAATGTCCGCATTGGCAACGTCTGGGTCCGCGATCATTGGCTCGTTGATAAGATCCAAATCAACCACAACCTTGGCTGCATATTTTGCGTCTGCATCTGGTGCCAATGCTGGTTTTTCACCAGATTGGATCTGGGCGATGCGCGCGTCAGCACGATCAACCAACCCTTGAAGCATTTGCGCGTCGTTATCCATGCCTTTTTCGATCATGATCTTGATGCGCGATTTCGCAATTTCCAAGGATTCAATCAATGTTGCATCCTCAGAAATACAGATGGATGCTTTGGCTTTCATCTCTGCGGTCCAATCAGTGAATGTAAACGCCTGATCGGCCAACAAGGTGCCCAAATGAACTTCGATAATGCGGCCTTGGAAGACGTTATCGCCAAACTGATCCAACATTTGCGCCTGTGTTGCATGCACAACATCGCGGAAATCCATATGTGCTGCCATTTGTCCTTTGAATGTCACTTTTACGGACTCTGGGATCGGCATTGTTGCCTCACCCGTAGCCAGTGCCAATGCAACGGTGCCTGAGTCTGCGCCAAAGGCAACGCCCTTGGACATCCGTGTGTGGCTATCGCCGCCAATGATGATGGCCCAATCATCCACTGTGATATCGTTTAGCACTTTGTGAATGACGTCTGTCATTGGATGATAAACGTCTTTGGGATCACGGCCCGTAATAAGGCCAAAATCGTGCATGAACTTCATCAGGCGAGGCGTGTTTTCCTGTGCTTTAATGTCCCATACGGAAGCAGTGTGGCAGCCCGACTGATAAGCGCCATCCACAATTGGCGACAAGACGGTTGCTGCCATCGCTTCTAGCTCTTGAGATGTCATCAGGCCAGTTGTGTCCTGAGATCCAACGATGTTCACCCTGACGCGGACATCAGATCCCGCCAGCAGAGGTTTATCGGTGGCGACGCCAACAGAATTTGCGTTAAAGATTTTTTCAACGGCTGTAAGGCCCTGACCATCGCTTTCAATTTCTTTGGCGGGTGCAAATGCAGATTTCAATGGCACGCCCAAAATTTCGCAAGCCAGGCTTTGAAGTTTTTTACCAAATACAATCGCATATGAACCACCGGCCTTCATAAACTCGGTTTTTTGCGGTGTGAAAGAGGAGGACATATCCACCAATTCTTCGCCATCTGCCGAGTAGAGCTTTTTCTTTTTCGAATTGATTGTCAAAACCGTCCCAGTTTCAACAGAATACTTCTGTTCCAAAATCGGGTTGCCGTCATTGTTCAAAATCGGCTTGCCATCTTCCCCCAATTTTTTGACCCAATTTTTAAGGTCAACACCAATACCGCCAGTCACACCCACGGTTGTTAGGAAAATAGGTGAGATACCATTTGTTCCGGCAACAACGGGTGCGATGTTTACAAATGGTACATAGGGACTTGCTTGTTTTCCTGTCCAAAGGGCAACGTTGTTCACACCTGACATGCGGGATGAACCAACTCCCATCGTACCTTTTTCAGCGATCAGCATAACGCGTTTATCTGGGTGTTGAAGTTTGAGCGCCTCGATTTCTTTTTGTGCTTTTTCAGAAATCATACATTTGCCGTGTAATTCACGATCCGACCGCGAGTGCGCCTGGTTGCCAGGTGACAACAAATCGGTTGAGATATCACCTTCGGCGGCAATGAATGTGACAACTTTTATTTCTTCTTCAACTTCAGGAAGTTTTGTAAAAAACTCAGCGTCTGAATAGCTTTCAAGGATATCTTTTGCCACTGCGTTGCCTGATTTAAAGGCTTCTTTTAGGCGATCTGTATCCGCATCATACAGGAAGACTTGGGTTTTTAGAACTTCGCCTGCTTGCACTGCAAGATCCATATCATCCCCAAGGGCCACGTCCAACAAAACGCGCACAGAGGGGCCACCCTTCATGTGCGAGAGTAATTCAAATGCAAAATCTGTTGAAATCTCAGCAACCTCGATCTGGCCTAGCACGATTTCTTTCAGGAACTCTGCTTTTTCTACCGCCGCGCTGGTTGTTCCAGGAAGGGTGTTGTAAATAAAAAACTTTAATGACTGTTCCCGATGTGCATGATCCACATCTTTGATTTGGGCGATGATCTCTTTTGTCAATGCACCATTATCGATGGGTTTTGGATGTAAACCCTGTGCTTTGCGGTTTTCAATTTCTTCCAAATATGCTGCGTACAAGCTCATCGCCTTCTTAACCCTTTTTAACGGTTTCTCTTCTGATACGACCCAGTGCACCAAGTATCGGAGCGAATCATATCTCTGACTGTATACCTATGTATGCAAAGCGGATTGGCGGTGCAAGTGCTTTACTATCTAGGCCTTATTTGTGTTACTCAGTTCAGTATATTCAGGCAATTCACATATCGTAAATTTGTGCAAACTGCGACGTTAGGCACCAACGGTCGCAATGCGAACAACTCGGAGGTGCTGTGGTGGGCTTGTCACGATTGCTCTCAAATGGTTGATTGGAAATTGTGAGGGACTTCCCGTATGTATGATTGGTGAAACACGTTTGGACGCGATATGCATAATTTTAAATCTGTGATTGTTGGATGTATTGGCATCTTGCTACTTTTTGTCGGACAGGCACAGGCAGAGCGTGCCGTGACAGTTGTAGAGCTTTTTACCTCACAAGGATGTTCCAGTTGCCCGCCCGCAGATCGTGTTTTAGGAGAATTGGCCAAAGAAAGAGATATCATCGCGTTATCTTATCATGTGGATTACTGGGATTACATGGGGTGGAAAGATATCTTTGGCAGACCTGAAAATTCACAACGCCAGCGTGTTTATGCGCAGCGGATGAAAAAGAAAAATGTCTATACACCGCAAATGATTGTCAACGGCACGACTGATGTGGTTGGATCACGCCCGATGGATGTGGCCAAAGCGGTGATGGACGCAAAAAATCAAGAGATGCCTGTATTAATCAAGATCACGCAAGATGGCGCAAAATTACGTATTTTTACACAAACAGGTCTGACGCAAACGGGATCGTATGATGTGATGGCGGTGGCGATCAAACCTACCGCCGAGGTTCACATAAAAAGGGGTGAAAACCGTGGGAACAATTTCAGATATGTAAATGTTGTCCAAGATTTCCGTCCCATCGGTCAGCTAACTGGCCGAAATGCGACATTTACGATTCCAGCCATTCAGAACGGGAAGCTGGCGATATTTGTCCAAGCACAGGGGCAGGGCGCAATAGTGGGTGCGGCGCTTCAGGATTAAGGGTCATCAAAGCCCACAAAACTTATTTCGCCTGCTGAAATCTGTCCTTGAATACCTGCAACAAGGGTTGTTTTTGCGGCTTCGCCCACTTTGGTTTTGACGGCGCCGCGTTCTTCAATTTCTTCTCTGATGGTTTCTGCCAAGCGCTTTGATAGGCCCTCGAGTATAAATTCCTTGACCTCTTCCAAACCATTGGCGCCAGCATAGCACAGTGCGTTCACGAGATCGGTTTGATTCACAGTTTAACGGCGGTCGTAATATCCATTTTTGCAATCCGCGTCGGAATGTCGATAAATGTAAAGACACCTGCCAAGACGCGCTCTGCCAAATCTGGATCGCTTTCGCACAACCCGTTCATGACCTCATCGCGCAGATCATTGGATGCAGCAGTCAGGATCGCTGCGATCCGATCTTCAGGAAGAGTGACAAAGGCACGTTCTGGTTTGTTGTCCAATTGCGCCATCAGACTTTGTCCGATGCGATCAACGGCTTGGGGGGTCACGCCGGCCGTTTGGGATATGGCAAAACTGATGTTGCGCGCACGTGCGCCGGGCATGGCCCCTAATAGGGCAGCGGCTTTGCTCACTTCAAGTTTTGACAGTACGACCGCAGATATCTCAGTTGTTTCAGCCTCTAAGAGCCTTATCAACTCTGCGTTCTCTAATTGTTTAATGCGCCCCCATGGATCTTCGAATAGGCGAACACCTGCGTCTTGGCGCAAACGGCGTGCGGTATCATGTGTAATTTTTCCTTCTAAAAGACGCAGTGCGGAGCCCAATCCCCCTTGAGCGGTTAACCCGATGCTGTCCAATTCGTGGGCAAATTCTTCGATCACTTCGGCCAAGGTTGCGCGATCAATCAAACGCAGATCTGCAATTTCCCGCGTCAGATCCGCCTGCAATGAAGTGGGAAGTGCGGCAAGATCAATTTCTGCCCCTTCTTGCATCAGGAAACGCACAACGATGGCTGCCTTTGTGCGCGTGCTCATATCTTTTGTAAGAGGAGCAGGAACGGGGTCAAGAATATCTTTGTCTTGGGGCATGGAACCTCGGGGCACTGTTTTGCCCCAAGGATTATGATGTAGCAGTTAAAGAAAGATTTCCGCCAGTAGACTATTCGCCAAACACACGGGCAAAAATCGTATCAACATGTTTGGTGTGATAGCCAAGATCAAATTTCTCTTCGATTTCTTCGATCGAAAGTGCAGTTGTTACATCAGCGTCGGCCAAAAGTTCGGTTTTAAAATCTTTTCCTTCTTCCCAAACCTTCATTGCGTTGCGCTGTACCAAACGATAGGCGTCCTCACGGCTAACGCCAGCCTGTGTCAAGGCCAATAGAACACGCTGTGACATGACAAGGCCGCGGAATTTATTCATATTGGCAAGCATATTGTCAGGATAGATCACGAGCTTATCAACAACATTGGTTAGCCGAGACAGCGCAAAATCCAGTGTTACGGTCGCATCGGGCCCGATGTTGCGTTCAACCGAGCTGTGAGAGATATCACGTTCATGCCACAATGCGACATTTTCCATCGCTGGAACAACTGCCATGCGTACCAAGCGCGCCAATCCGGTTAGGTTTTCTGTCAATACTGGATTGCGTTTGTGGGGCATTGCCGAGGATCCTTTTTGCCCTTTGGAAAAGAACTCTTCGGCCTCTAACACTTCGGTGCGCTGCATGTGACGGACTTCGGTTGCGATGTTTTCAATAGAACTTGCAACAACACCAAGTGTTGCAAAAAATGCCGCGTGACGATCGCGCGGGATCACTTGGGTGCTGATAGGTTCCGGTGCAAGACCCAATTGTGCGCAAACATGCTTTTCTACGCGTGGGTCGATGTTTGCAAATGTCCCAACCGCACCAGAAATCGCACCCGTTGCAATCTCGGTGCGCGCGGTTTCCAAACGACGTTTGTTGCGATCCATTTCCGCATAAAAACGGGCAAATGTTAGACCCATAGTTGTGGGTTCTGCGTGAATGCCATGACTGCGCCCGATACGCACTGTCATTTTGTGTTCCAAGGC
Organism: uncultured Paracoccaceae bacterium; assembly: GCA_965657135.1. Lineage (GTDB taxonomy): Bacteria > Pseudomonadota > Alphaproteobacteria > Rhodobacterales > Rhodobacteraceae > HIMB11. Next base: position 87,082 of record CBFHNF010000006.1, on the reverse strand, counting down.
ACGACGTTTAAGCGCTGCCAACAGAAGGTCCATATCCGCCAAAAGGATATCCGCCGCTCGCACAAGTTGGATGTTGAAACATGTATCTAACACGTCTGAACTGGTCATTCCTTGGTGTACAAAGCGCGCTTCGTCTGATCCGATATGTTCTGCAAGGTGAGTCAAAAATGCAATCACATCGTGTTTTGTGACGGCCTCAATTTCATCAATGCGTGCGACGTCAAATTCTATATCCTTTGCCTTCCAAACAGCTTCGGCATTTTCACGCGGAATGACACCTAGATCCGCCATCGCATCGCAGGCGTGGGCTTCAATCTCGTACCATATGCGAAATTTCGTTTCTGGTGACCAGATTTGAACCATGTCAGGACGCGAATATCGGGGGATCATAAGATTACCTTTCGTAATTTGAGAGTTGGCTTCGTTTACCTCTGATTGTAATGCTCGGCAAGTCGGTGAAACATTCTGCGGCAATTCACCCAGTAGGCCGCGGACTATTCATTTTCAGGCTTGATGTAGGGGTATATATCTGTGACCTGAAGGATATAATTTGCAGTACGAGCTGGTCTAAAGTTGTGAATTATCGCGCCCGAGAAATACAAATTCGCGTTCCTTTCTGTCCGACGCATCACACCAACATGCAACGGGCGTTGGATATTCTGAAAAATTCTACGTTTTGGGGCTTTGTCGCTGCTGTCGTATTGATTAATACGTTTATTTCACCAGATAATATGAAGACCTTTGGCGGATTTCTTCGAGTCGCGGTCATCGTGAGTTTGTCTGCGGTAATCTACGTTTCTACACATGTGATGTTACTTCTGTTGCATGCATTCTTGTTTCCAGACACACGCAACGCCATTTATTATCCTCTGATCTGGATATTTTTGATTGTTTTCGTTGTCGTTCAATTTGTTGTTTGGATGGCTCCAATCTTAGATCCCTATAGCGTACCACACTTTGGCAGTTGGACTGAAATGTATCCAGTCGTGCTGGTTCGATTGATCATTTTCGAATGGTTGTTTTACTGTTTTTTCGTGACAATTATTGAAAAACGGGGCGGAACGCAGGAGACTGACACGATCATGCTCGGGGATCATGAACTAAAGGTTTTGGATATTTTGTATATTCAGGCTATGGAGCATCGGGTTTGTATTTTGACCAAAAGTGGTGAGTATGTTGAAAGATCGCGTTTCCGCGATCTTATGCAGATTTTAAACGATATTGACGGTATTCAACCACATCGCTCTTACTGGATTGCGACGCATTCCATTTTGCACCTAGAGGGTGACGAAGATCGCTTGAACATCGTACTGGTAAACGGCGCACAGATTGCGGTGGCGCGTACGCGGCGCGTCGAGGTCGAAGAATGGGCACGCGAGCGCACGCTGTTGATCCGCGAAACGACTTAGCCCTGTCCCATCAAAGCGGGATCGAATGGGTATTTGGTTAGGTTTTCATATCCATTTTCGGTGATTAAAACTTGATCCTCAAGCTTAATTGAGAAATCACCGCCTTCTGGACTTACCAAGGCTTCGACACATAAAACCATACCCGCTTCCAATGTATAATCGTATGCGCCATCAACAAAGTTGCTGGGATAGGCAATAAGGGGCCATTCATCGCACAATCCAACACCGTGCATCATACAGCCATATTTCTGTTTCTGGAAATGCGCGTCCAATTTATGGCCGTTAAATGTCAAGTCGCGCATATGCACGCCAGGTTTCAACATGTCCATATTGGTCATTATATGTTCGTGCGCTTGTTGCATTGCATAAACCATGTCAGGGCGTGGGGGCTCATCACCCACCCACCACGTGCGACTAATATCGACACAAATGCCATAAGACCCCACCAGATCCGTATCAAAAGCAACGATTTCATTATTTTGTACAAGACGCGGACCGCATTCTTGGAACCATGGATTTGTGCGCGGCCCCGATGCCAGCAGGCGTGTTTCGATCCATTCGCCGCCACGTTTGATATTTTCTGCGTGCAGCACGGCCCAGATAGCGTCTTCGCTCATCGTGCCAGAGGGGACATCGCGTCGGGTGATCCGCTCCATCTCGGCAACGGCGTTTTCGCATGCAACGGATGCGCATCGCATCGCCAAAATTTCGTCTGGTCCTTTGATGGCGCGGGATTTTTCCGTGACTTCTTCGCCTTCCATGATTTCAAATCCTTGCGCTTCTAAGGCACGCAAACCATGCAACATGATTTTGTCAACGGCTAGGCGATGATTGCCGGCTGCATGTTCGTCCATTAAAATGCGCACTTCGTTCGAAAACACATCTGCGGCCACATCAACTTTGTCGCCCCGATCAAAATAAAACAGATCCGCACCCGAACGTTGCTCGCGCACCAAAGGATTGAACTCAGACAGGAAGGGGGAGTTTTTATAATCCCAAATCACCATATATCCATCGGCACACAGTAACACTGCACGAAACGGATTGTGCGTATTCCACAACTGCATATTGGTGCTGTCCGTGGCATAGCGGATATTTAGGGGATCAAACATCAACAACCCGCCATATCCACGATCAACAATATGCTGTGTTAGTCGTTTCCAACGATATTCGCGCATACGAACCAGATTGGGAAGGACTAGTCCCGCAGCCTCCCACTCGCGAAATGCCAATTGCGTTGGCCCAATTTCAACACGATCGTTATCATTTGGAGAGCCATCCCCCAAAGTTGCGCCACGGGTTGGGTCAATCTTACGGTAGTCGCGAAAGTGGTCGTTCATATCAAAACTCCGGGTGTCAATTTACTTTAGCCTGCGTTAACGCGCAAATGTAAGACCGTCAGAATCCGACCTGTTTTCTGTCGTTGTTGTTGATTAAACGCCGCGAAAACATGCGGACTGACGAAAATACGCCACTTCGTTTGGATTTTGATAGTATTGGAACATATTCTCTTTGACCCAGTTAACTGGGTTGGTAGCATTGACAAATGAGCGTTATTTTACAAAAAATCATTCCCTTTGATGTGTCAGGGGAAAAACCCTTGCCGGGTATTTCGCCCGTTGATCCAGATCATTGGTTGGTGATTGATGATGCCTATGGTGCGCAGATGAAACTGAGAGAGGACTTGATCGCCAACAAACGGGATCAGGTCATTGCGATCGATCCATCTGCGATGCGTGCTGCGCGCGAGTTGTTAGAACATGTTATCGACTTTTTTACACGCCAGCACATTATGCAACAAATCGGAGATGTTATCAAAACCCCTGACGGGCGCAGTGTTTCAATCGAATGGAATGATCCCATCCGCTCTCTTGGGCGACTTGCGCAAAATGACTTTGCAATTATGGAGCAGCGCGGAGATGAACATGTTTTGACTGCTGCCGTACTATGTTTTCCGGCCAGCTGGCTTTTGGCTGAGAAGTTTATGCAAGGCTTAGTCGGAATTCACGACCCTGTTGAGCCCTATGACGATCAAATCGCGCGGCGGGTTCAACGGCTGTTCGATGGTATTCAAGTGGGCCGTCCCCTGTGGCGTTATAATGTTTTGCGCTATGCGGATCCATCCTTGTTTCAACCCCGTAGTATGCATGCCCGTCGCCCAAATGAAGAACGTGATCATGCACGTTATTTGCGCAGCGAACGTCAAACTTTGATGCGGTTGCCAAATTCACGCGCGGTTGTTTTTGGCATTCACACGTTTGTCGTGGATGCCCCAGTGACATAAAGCCTAACGACGATGTGATCCAAGCACGGCAACGATGCGTGCACGACAGGTGTGAATGTTTTTCCCCGCTCCACATAAATTAGCAATAAAAAACGCCCTGCACTGCAGGGCGTTTTCGAATGGTCTCGCAGCGCTGATTAGCAGCTGTAATACATACCGTATTCCACCGGGTGTGGTGTGTGTTCGTATGTTTCGATTTCTTCCATTTTCAGGTCGATATATCCGTCGATTTGATCTTTGGTGAAAACGCCACCAGCTGTCAAATAGTCGTGATCCGCCTGAAGGGCTTCCATCGCTTCGCGCAATGAACCACATACTGTTGGAATTTCTGCCAACTCTTCCGCAGGAAGATCGTATAGGTTTTTGTCCATTGCTTCGCCTGGATGGATTTTGTTTTTGATGCCGTCTAGGCCAGCCATCAATAGGGCCGCGAAACATAGGTATGGGTTCGCAGAGGGATCTGGGAAACGTGCTTCTACGCGTTTTGCCTTTGGTGACTCTGTCCATGGGATACGAACACAGCCAGAGCGGTTACGTGCAGAATAGGCACACATCACTGGTGCTTCGAACCCTGGGATCAAACGCTTGTAAGAGTTTGTAGATGGGTTTGTGAATGCGTTTAGTGATTTCGCGTGCTTTAGAATGCCACCAATGAAATACAGGGCCTCGTCAGATAGGTCCGCGTATTTGTCGCCTGCAAACAATGGTTTCCCATCTTTCCAGATTGACATGTTTACGTGCATACCTGTGCCGTTGTCGCCTGCGATCGGCTTTGGCATGAATGTCGCTGATTTGCCGTAGGCTTGGGCAACATTGTGAATGACATACTTGTATTTCTGCAATTCGTCCGCTTGTTTTGTTAGGCTGTCAAAGATCAATCCCAACTCGTGCTGACAAGACGCAACCTCGTGATGATGCTTGTCAACTTTCATGCCCAAACGCTTCATTGTTGATAGCATTTCTGAACGAATGTCTTGGCCATCATCAATTGGGTTTACTGGGAAATAGCCGCCTTTGATACCTGGACGGTGGCCGGTGTTGCCCATTTCGTATTCTGTGTCAGAATTCCATGATGCATCCATTGCATCCACTTCAAATGACACTTTGTTCATTGAGTTTTGGAAACGCACGTCGTCGAATAGGAAAAATTCTGCTTCCGGACCCATGAATGCTGAATCGCCGATACCTGTTGAAATTAGGTACGCTTCTGCTTTCTGTGCTGTGCCGCGTGGGTCACGTTCATATGCTTCACCGGTGTCTGGTTCAACAACTGAACAATGCACGCAGATCGTTTTTTCAGCATAGAATGGATCGACGTATGCGCTTGCTGTGTCGATGATCAATTTCATGTCAGATGCTTCAATTGATTTCCAGCCTGCGATGGATGAACCATCAAACATAAAGCCTTCTTCGATGAAGTCTTGGTCAACCTGATCTGACATCACTGTTACGTGCTGAAGTTTGCCGCGAGGGTCAGTGAAACGGATATCAACATATTCCGCACCTTCGTCGGCGATCATTGCGAGCAAGTCTTTTGCGCTCATGGTTTTGTTCCTCTCTCTCGTGAAACTGTTAAATTAAAGGGCGTCCGAACCGTTTTCACCGGTGCGAATGCGAATGGCTTGTTCTACGGGGCTGACAAAAATTTTACCGTCCCCAATTTTTTCGGTCTTTGCCGCGTCTACGATGGCTTCGATGGCGGCGTCAACTTGATCGTCATCCAAAACGACTTCGATTTTTACTTTGGGCAGGAAATCAACGACATATTCGGCACCGCGATATAACTCGGTATGGCCTTTTTGACGTCCGAACCCTTTGACTTCGATGACAGATAGACCTTGAACACCAACGTCCTGAAGGGCTTCTTTGACCTCGTCCAGTTTAAATGGCTTAATAATCGCCTCGATTTTTTTCATTGCTGGTCTCCTCATCAATTAATGGTTGGGGTAAATCATATGCACTGCTGTCCGCCTAGAGTTAGCCATCGACCTGCTTAAAATGAGAGCAAAAATCACACCGTCATCACAAAAATTAAGCAAGGCGCATAAATTTTGGGCGAAATGAAAACTTGTTTAGTGGCGCTGGCCAAAAAAACGCAGAACACAAGTCGCAATCTAGCCATAAAAAAGAACGCTTTTGACGCGAAATGTTAACAGAAGTTAAGAATCGATGTGGTGTACAGTTATGATTTCAAAAGTTAGGAGTTGGATTCACTATCCTCCTTTAAAGTATATGTTTATTATCCATTTTCTATTTACCCTGTTGATTGCGTCAATCGCACTATCGACGGAGCTGGTCCTTTTTCGACCGGATTTAGAGCAGAGCCTGTACAGTCAACAAACTGATAGTTAGGTGGATTAAAAAAAATGTGTTTACCTGCGTTTTTGCTCTCGACATTCCAAGTTAAACTTTGTTAATCAGCGCGAACACGATGTGATCGTGACAGTGCGGGTGTGGCGAAATTGGTAGACGCACCAGATTTAGGTTCTGGCGCCGCGAGGCGTGGGGGTTCAAGTCCCTCCACCCGCACCACTTAATGCAAAAAAATTCATGTAAATCAGCGGCTTATCATTTTTAGGGATATTTTATCCACCCTCGTATCCACCTTTATTGCTGCAATACCCGCGCAAATGGTAGCGTGATCAAAATGTACAGTTGGGTTCTAGTAGCGCATTTCGCGATGAACGTACCATCAGCCCAGTATATTCGTACCAGCTGCTTTTTTGGCTTGTTCCGCTTTTCTAGCTTGGAAAGCCGTGTTCTCAGATTAAGCATCTTTGCAATGGAAAGGATAAGTCATCATCTGCGCTGTGAAATTTTCATTTGGTTGACGAGAAACGTCGCTTGGATAAATGGATTGTAGCCTTTGGATATGATCGATAGGTCGGAATTAGCAGTAGCGTTCAGCGGTGCGGGATTGGGCATTGGAATAGCGATCACCAAAGGCAAACCCAACTGGCAATAATGCGTCAATCTCGGCCATATCGTTTTGGCTTAGTGTGATTTGATCGGCATTGGCCCAGTCTATAAGGTGTTGCGCTGTGCGGGTTCCTGGAATTGGGATCAGGTGTTCACCACGATTTAGAACCCAGGCCAATGCCAGTTCTGCAACACCAAACCCGCGATCACGTGCATAGGTTTTGAAAGGATCAATAGCGGCGATGTTGCGGGCATAATGATCGGGTTGAAAACGTGGGATCGCAGCGCGGAAATCCGTTTCTGCCATTTGGGAAATATCTGGATAAGTTTCACCAAAGACCCCACGCGCTAGGGGGGAAAATGGAACAAAGGTAGTGCCCAATTCTTTGCAGGCTTGAATCATTCCCAATTCTGGTTGGCGCGTCCATAGGGAATATTCACTTTGCACAGCAAGGCAGGGGTGAATTTCATGTGCAAGGCGCAGAGTATAAGGCGCAACTTCGGATAACCCATAACCGCCAATTTTTCCTTCGTTCTTCAAATCAACGAGGGTGCCAATCGCATCCGCAAGGGGAACTGTTTCATCGCGCCGATGCAGATAGTATAGGTCGATATAATCCACTCCCAATCGCTGTAAAGTTCCCTCAAGTTCTGAACGAATATACATGGGATCATTGTTCACAGGACGGTTTGGGTCGCGCTGAATGCCCACCTTGGATGCGATGACAACGTTTTGTTTGGCGCGCGCAAGCCAGCTGCCCAAAACCTTTTCCGAACGACCCATGCCGTAAATATTTGCTGTATCCAAAAAATTGATACCATGATCAACAGCGGCATCCAAACAGTGATGACTGGTTGCCTCATCTGTTTCGCCAAAGGCACCTGCAAAGCTCATGCAGCCCAGGCCAATTGCAGATACGGCTGGCCCTATTGTTCCCAAGTTTCGTTTTTGCATTGGATGTCCTGACGCTGATTATACTCTGTCTTGTATGCAGACCTGCGGCATGTTTGGCTACAGGTGTTTGTGTTCACGCATAATGGAATCATGTTGGGCTAAGTCAACACCGCAATGTCATGGATGTCGATTGATACTTCTGTTATGCGCGCATGTGTTGTTTAGGAACTGCCCTTGTGTACTGGTGAAATCAAATAAATTGCCCCCAGTACTGCAAGCGAGGCCATCGCCCAAGAGAGCGATGTAAATTGCGCCCCAAATCCTATAATTGCAGGCCCCAGCAAAATGCCCGTGTATCCGACAAATGTAACCGATGCGACGGCCATGTTTGGATCCATATCCTGTTGCTGTCCGGCAAGGGAAAACACGACAGGGACTAAGTTTGCAGCACCCAAACCAATAATTGCAAATCCAGCAAGGTTTAGGGCAGGAGAGGGAACTGTTGTGATCGCAATCAGGCCCACAACCACCAGCGCGCCTCCGCCGATCAGAACCAGACGCCGACCGATGCGGGGCACAACAAAATCACCACTTAGGCGTCCAATCACCATGGTGATCGAAAACGCAATGTAACCCAGGGCCGCTTGTTCGATTGAAAATACGCGACGCTCGATCATCAGCAAGGCGCCCCAATCCATAATGGCCCCTTCGATCAAAAAAGCGATACCTGCTAAAATAGCCAACCATCTTACAATACCGCTGGGCGGACGAAATGGCTGTGGGGCCTCGGTCTTGGTCGACAGGTAATGTGACTGTACCGCTAATAATGCAATTATCACACAAATAGAGACGCAGAGCGTAGCCGTTAACGGTTCGATTCCAGAGCTGATCATCAGTGTGACAAACCCTGCGCCACAAATCGCACCAACACTGAACATGCCATGAAAACCAGACATTAGCGCGCGTTCGCTGCGTTTTTCCACCTCGGTGGCGTGTATATTCATAGCCACATCTAGTGTTCCCAGTGCGGCCCCAAAAACCAACAACGCCACTGCCAGCGCAAAATATTCATCTAAATATCCAAGCAGCGGCAAAACGCAGGCTGCCAAGGTTGTGCTGATCAGGATCATAGGGCGCGTCCCATATCGCGCGCACAGCCAGCCAATGACCGGCATTGCGACGACTGATCCAATCCCCAAGCAGAGCAACAATAATCCCAACGCCGCTTCATCCACCCCCGTGTTGGACTTGGCAAACGGAATTATGGGGGCCCAAGAGGCAAAGACCAGTCCATTGGCAATAAATGCAACACGGGTTGCATTGGCTGCGGAGCGCAATGATATAGCTGATGACATGAGGTTTGTTCATTCCAAAAAATCTGCCCGACTTTATCCGTCAGAATCTAAAAAAGTAAACGATTGAATAGCATCAGTTTCATTTTTTTGTGCGTTTATTAGGCAAAAACCAAAATAAACTGAGTGTTTATCCCATAAGACCGAATTTGAGGGTTGATCCTGCCGGTATACACAATTAGGAAAGCTCAAACTGTTTTTGGGCTACCTACGGGTGGCCTGTTATCTTTCATGAGGATGTCAATGCAAGTCACCGAGACCCTGAACGAAGGCCTAAAGCGCGCCTATACAATGGTCATCACGAATGCTGATCTAGAAGCAAAAGTCGATGAAAAACTGAAAGAGGCGCAGCCTCAGGTTGAGATGAAGGGCTTCCGTAAAGGGAAAGTGCCGATGGCGATGCTGAAAAAGCAATTTGGCCAGCAAGTCATGGGCGAAGTGATGCAGGAAACCATCGATGGTTCTGTAAATGCGCATTTCGAAGAAACAGGTGTGCGCCCCGCGATGCAGCCTGCGATCAAAATGACAAACGAAGACTGGAAACAGGGGGATGATGTTCATATCGAATTTTCATACGAAGCCCTTCCAGAAATCCCAGAGCTAGACGCAAGCGGTATTACGTTGGAAAAAATGGTTGTCTCTGCAGACGACGCGTCTGTGAATGAGGCACTAGAAAACCTTGCCTCGACCGCACAAGATTTCAAAGAACGCCGTAAAGGGTCCAAGGCCAAAGAGGGCGATCAAGTTGTGATCGACTTCTTGGGCAAAGTTGACGGCGAAGCATTTGAAGGTGGCGCGGCCGAAGATTACCCACTTGTCCTAGGTTCAAACAGCTTTATCCCAGGTTTTGAGGATCAGTTGGTTGGTTTAAAAGCAGGTGAAGAAAAGAACGTTGAAGTGAACTTCCCTGACGATTACGGCGCAGATAACCTTGCGGGTAAAGCGGCAGTCTTCGAATGCACCGTCAAAGAAGTCAAAGAGCCAGTCGCAGCAGAAATCAACGACGAGTTGGCGACCCGCTTTGGTGCAGATGACTTGGACGCGCTCAAGGCGCAAATCTCAGAGCGTCTAGAGGCGGAATATGCTGGTGCAGCGCGTGCCGTTATGAAGCGTGCCTTGCTGGATCAGTTGGATGATTTGGTGAAGTTTGATCTGCCGCCATCCATGGTCGAAGCAGAAGCCAAGCAAATCGCACACCAATTGTGGCATGATGAGAACCCAGAGGTGACAGATCACAACCACGATGAGATCGAAGCAACCGAGGAACACACAACACTGGCAGAACGCCGTGTCCGTCTGGGCCTTTTGATTGCGGAAATTGGTCAGAAGGCGGAAATCGAAATTACAGATGCCGAAATGACCCAAGCGATCATGGCGCAGGCGCGTCAGTATCCTGGTCAGGAGCGTCAGTTCTTTGAATTCATCCAGCAGAACCAGCAGATGCAACAGCAACTTCGCGCACCATTGTTTGAAGACAAAGTTGTGGATCACATCATTGATGGCGCAAAAGTGACCGAGAAATCAGTCGACAAAGACGCGCTTCAGGCCGCTGTGGACGCGATGGAAGACTAAGGTTTTCAAAACAATACTATTCAAAAAAACCCGCCCACTGCTGGCGGGTTTTTTTACAGGCTCAGTCCTTTGACGATTGAATTAATTTATGAGAGCTGCGCCGCAACAAGAGATTACATCTTGGCATTTCCCGCCAACTCTGCCAAATCCCGCGCATGACACAGAGATTTTCGTTTCAGCTGCAATCAACCGATGGCAAGGCACGCCAAGGGGTAATTTCAACACCGCGCGGAGATATCCGCACACCTGCATTCATGCCCGTGGGGACCGCCGCGACAGTTAAGGCGATGATGCCCGAAAGCGTGCGGGCAACGGGTGCTGATATTCTGTTGGGCAATACCTATCATCTCATGCTGCGCCCAACGGCGGAACGCATTGTTCGCCTCGGTGGTTTGCACCACTTCATGAATTGGGAACGTCCGATTTTAACGGACAGTGGTGGGTTTCAGGTGATGTCGCTGTCATCCCTGCGCAAACTGACCGAAGAGGGGGTTACGTTTAAATCCCACGTGGATGGATCGCGTCATGAACTGACTCCTGAACGCTCCATGGAAATCCAGCGCCTATTGGGCAGCGATATTGTCATGTGTTTTGATGAATGTCCTGCGTTGCCCGCAGATCGCGCCCGTATTGAAGAAAGCATGCGTCTATCCATGCGATGGGCCGCACGTTCGCGCGATGCTTTTGGTGATCGGCCCGGGCATGCCTTGTTCGGTATTCAACAGGGTGGCTTAGAGCAAGACTTGCGCGGCGAAAGCGCTAATGCGCTGCGCGCAATTGAATTTGACGGCTATGCCATTGGCGGTTTAGCTGTGGGCGAGGGGCAAGAGGCAATGTTTTCCGTCCTGGATTACGCGCCTGACATGATGCCCATAGATAAACCACGCTATTTGATGGGTGTTGGTAAACCCGATGACATCGTCGGCGCGGTGAAGCGCGGCGTTGATATGATGGATTGTGTTTTGCCATCGCGATCTGGACGTACGGGGCAGGTGTTCACGCGCAATGGCGTTGTGAACATCAAAAACGCACGACACCGTGATGATCCACGCCCGCTGGACGCGGAGTGTACATGTCCGGCCTGTTCCAAGTATTCACGCGCCTATTTACATCATACCTTCCGCAGTCAGGAAATCATCAGCTCAATGTTGCTGACTTGGCACAATCTGCATTATTTCCAAGAGCTGATGGACACCATGCGCAATGCGATTGCTGCGGGTCGTTTTCTGGAATTTGAGGCAGAGTTTCACGCAACCCGCGCCAAAGGCGACATTGATCCGCTATAGGCATCGTCAGTCGATCGCGTGTTGTATTACATCGTTGTCAAAAATTGATAGATATAGAAGCCTGCGAACATAAGGGGCTGATGGATCAGATATATTGCCAAACTGTGCCGCCCAGCAAAGGCAAATGGGCGGACCCAACCCCATGCTGGTCCCGCATAGCGAAAGGCCTTTAGGCGAACGAATAGGGCGTGTGCCGCCATCCCCGCAAAAAACGCGAACCCCCACGGCATGATGGGGCGATAATCGACGCTGCCCGAAGTTTCAGTGGTCCAGATGATCCACATGATCCAGCTAGAGCCATCAACAGGCCCATCTGCCCAGATGAAATAAGATCCCAGTGCAACCGCAATGGTCAGGGGCGCCCCCCAATGCAGAGATATGAGCGGCAGAGACAGAACACTCATCACCAATATAAGATGCAAAATCCCAAAGCGGATCATATAGGGTCCAAAGGTGAAATATGTGACCAATGATATACTCGCCGCTGCGGCCCCCAATAGCGCTGCGCGCCGCCAAACGGTTCGCCATTTGATGCCATGATGATGCGTTTGTTGCCATGATAGTCCCGCCAAAAACAGAAAGGACACGGCAATCGAACGTTCAAACATGCGCCATTCCGGCTGAAAGACGGTTCCGGCCTTGATATAGCCGAAATACATCAGATCAAATGTAAAATGAAACACAACCATGGCCAAAATGGCCAAGGCCCGCAGCAGATCAAGCCAGATGAGTCGAGACTGTGTTTGCGTCATAAAATGTGATTAACGCCTGATCCGCCAAAAGGCGAGCGTTGCCTTAGCCAAGCACAAAAATAACTGTGAAAAGTGCCAAAAACACCAAAACGGCCGTGGCAATCATACCTCCCATTCGGGCTTCGGATTTTTGGGGCTTACGATCTCGGTCGGGGCGATGGTCTGGCATGTGGGTCCTCTATTCACAACGTAATATGGGATATAGAGTAAGGATCTGTAAAAACCCAGCGTTTCGAAACGAATAAGGGAAAATGGTGGGTGATAAGAGACTCGAACTCCTGACATCTTCGGTGTAAACGAAGCGCTCTACCAACTGAGCTAATCACCCGATAGAGGGCGTAATAGCCAAAGCGTTGATCCTGCGCAAGAGGGTTCGGGTGAAAAATTACCTTTTTCTTCTTTGCTCTTGCAAACTATAGCTAAGCTATTATTTCCGGAGATTGAAATGTCATTTGATCCAACCAAGCACCAGATGCATCCAACCTGCCATTTTGATGATTTTGAAATTGGCGAACGCTTTTTTGCCCCCTCTCGCACGATGAGCGAAGGAGTGTTCGCCGCGTTTCAGGCAGCAAGTGGAGATAATCACCCAATCCATTATGACCGCGCCTATTTGCAAACCCTGGGCCATCCCGATTTAATGGCGCATGGCTACATGAGCCTTATTCAAGCGGCGATTGGCGCATCGCCGTTGGCCCACGAAATGGGGCGGGCATTGATCGGATTTGTGGATCAATCCAGTCGATTTTTACATCCCGTTTATAATGGCGATACTCTGTATCCTTCGTTTGAAATAAATGAACTAACCCGTCAAACCACAACGGGCATTTTGGGTGTGGCCATTGAAATCCATAATCAAAACGGCGTCCTTTGTGTGACAGGTAATCAGCGATATTTGATGCGCTTATGAGCGTGTTTTATTCCACCACAGATGCAAAAAGGCCCCCAATAGTGGGGGCCTTTCACTTAATGTGTGATTTGTGCGCTGCTTTGGGATTGTTTGGCCCGTTCAGCAGCGGCTGCGTCTTCTGCGGCTTGATCCCATTCGATGGGTTCAGGTGTGTCAACAAGCGCCTGTGCCAAAACTTCTGAAACATGGCTAACGGGGATGATTTTCAACCCCTCCTTCACTGAATCAGGCAGATCGGCGATATCTTTTTCGTTCTCTTCTGGAATGAATACTGTTGTGATCCCACCACGCAACGCGGCCAAAAGTTTTTCTTTTAATCCGCCAATGGCCAATGCATTCCCACGCAAGGTGACTTCGCCTGTCATGGCAATATCTTTGCGTACTGGGATGCCTGTTAGCACCGACACAATGGATGTCACCATCGCCAGACCTGCACTTGGGCCATCTTTGGGTGTTGCACCCTCTGGGACGTGGACGTGAATATCCAACGTATCAAATTGCGGAGGTTTCACACCGATTTTGGGCGAAATTGAACGGACATATGAGCTTGCTGCGTCGATGGATTCTTTCATTACATCGCCCAACTTACCCGTTGTTTTCATGCGCCCCTTACCGGGCAGCTTCAACGCCTCGATATGCAGCAGGTCACCGCCCACAGAGGTATAGGCAAGCCCTGTCACAACGCCCACCTGATCCTCTTTTTCGGCCAACCCATAGCGGAATTTGCGCACGCCAAGAAAATCATCCAAGTTATCGGCAGTTACGGTAACTGTCTCGGCTTCACCCTTGACGATTTTTGTGACTGCTTTGCGGGCAACTTTGGCGACTTCGCGTTCTAGATTCCGCACACCCGCTTCACGGGTATAATGTTGAATCATCGAGCTCAGCGCACTATCGGTCAGTTCAAATTCACCCTTTTTCAGGCCGTGGTTTTTCACAGCCTTATCAATCAAGTGACGCCGCGCGATTTCGCATTTTTCATCTTCTGTATAACCAGCCAGTGGGATGATCTCCATTCGGTCCAAAAGAGGGCCCGGCATGTTATAGCTGTTCGAAGTTGTCAGGAACATCACATTTGACAAATCGTATTCGACCTCAAGGTAGTGATCGACAAAGGTACTGTTTTGCTCTGGATCCAATACCTCAAGCATTGCAGAGGCGGGATCGCCGCGGAAATCCTGTCCCATCTTATCAATTTCATCAAGAAGGATCAGTGGGTTGGTGGTTTTCGCCTTTTTCATCGCTTGGATGATTTTACCGGGCATGGATCCGATATATGTGCGACGGTGACCGCGAATTTCGGATTCATCCCGTACCCCACCCAATGAAATTCGGATAAATTCACGCCCAGTTGCCTTGGCCACAGATTTGCCAAGTGACGTTTTCCCAACACCAGGAGGGCCGACCAAGCACATAATCGGACCGCGCAATTTTGATGACCGTTGTTGGACAGCCAGATACTCAACAATGCGTTCTTTGACCTTTTCTAGTGAATAATGATCTTCATCCAAGATCCGCTCAGCGCGTCCCAAATCCTTTTTCACGCGGGATTTGGTGCCCCATGGGATTGACAACATCCAATCCAGATAGTTGCGCACCACGGTTGCCTCGGCCGACATAGGGGACATGTTTTTCAGCTTTTTGATTTCAGCATTGGCTTTGTCCAAGGCCTCTTTGCTAAGCTTCATGCCACTGATGCGGTCTTCCAATTCGGCAACTTCGTTTTGGCTTTCTTCGCCGTCCCCAAGTTCCTTTTGGATCGCTTTCATTTGTTCGTTTAGATAGTATTCGCGTTGCGTACGCTCCATCTGAGACTTCACGCGCGTTTTGATTTTCTTTTCGACTTGCAAGACACTCATTTCGCCCTGCATCAGTCCATAGATTTTTTCCAAGCGTTCGCTGACAATCAATGTTTCCAAAAGATCCTGTTTGTCCGCAACTTCGATTCCCAGATGCCCAGCCGCCAAATCAGCCAATTTTTCTGGCTCAGAGGAATTAGAAATCGCTGTTAACGCCTCTTCTGGAATGTTCTTTTTGATTTTCGCATATCGTTCAAATTCATCAGATACAGTTCGCACAAGGGCATCAATGGTCGCATCCTCGCCCATGTCCTCTTCTACATATTCTGCGCTTGCTTCAAAGAAGTTGGGATTTTCAAGGAATTCGCTTATTTTTACCCGCGTTTGTCCCTCAACCAAAACTTTGACAGTGCCATCTGGCAATTTCAACAATTGCAACACATTGGCCAAAACACCCATTCGATAAATTTGATCTGCGCTTGGATCATCCTCTGATGGATCTTGTTGGCTCGACAAGAGAATTTGTTTGTCGTCCTGCATTGCCTCTTCTAAGGCGCGCACCGATTTGTCGCGGCCCACAAAAAGGGGCACGATCATATGTGGAAAAACCACAATGTCGCGCAGCGGCAATACAGGGTAAGAGGCATTTAATGGTGACGTCATGCTCGTTCCTTTTTTAGCAAAACAGCGACTGTCCCAAATTTGGCAACGCGCGCTGTCTCCGTGTCAGATCAGTTAAATGTGTATGTCTGTGCCACATTTCAACCAGACTCGGTTTGAATAACGATGCCTTTATGTGGGGCAGGGTGCAAGGTCACAGCGATGAAAATTTTCAAAAATTTTTGCAAATCCGCTTTTTCTGTTTTGTTCCCGTCAAATCAGACACGGATTGGTTGTATGATTGAGTTGCCGTTTTTTGCGGTCTAAAAAAGTATGGCACAATTGCAAAAAAATCGAATTGTGTGCTTGACCATTTTCTGAGTTGGCCATAGTAAACACGTCACGCGCGGTTGTAGCTCAGTTGGTTAGAGTACCGGCCTGTCACGCCGGGGGTCGCGGGTTCGAGCCCCGTCAACCGCGCCACTTTTCTCTCTTTGCTTTAAACAACCTTGACGGTCTTGATGTTTGCTGGATCATCCAGCGTTTTGGGATAAAATTTTTGTTTTCGCTATTGACGGTACTGGTGAAAACACATATCCCACACCTCACGCGCGGTTGTAGCTCAGTTGGTTAGAGTACCGGCCTGTCACGCCGGGGGTCGCGGGTTCGAGCCCCGTCAACCGCGCCACTTTTACCCAAAATTCATGATCAATATGGTGGCCCATGTCGCGCCAACCGATAATGCGGTCACCGCGACTGCGGCGCTTCCGGCGTCTTTGGCTTGTTTCGCAAGTTCGCGTCTGTTCAGACCAATATCGTCAACCGCGCGCTCGATTGCTGTATTCATGCATTCTGCAGCCAAAACTAAAATTCCGCCCATAATCAGGAGTGCTGTTTCAGCAGCTGACAGGGGGAGGTATATTGCCAACGAAGTTGATATGAGGTTGGCAAGAATCCACTGCTTTAGACTGGGTTCATTATGCCAAACATTGCGCCAACCGTTAAATGACCAGATAGAACGATTACGCAGGCGACTCCATTCCCGTGCGATGAAACCCATTGCCATACCCTTTGCAGAAATTTTAGCGTTCCGGACAATTTGCGTTATTTAATACGTGCAACGCAAGGGGAATGAGCAAAAAATCTGTCATCCAAGTTTGTGATAGGTCGGTTTTTACTGGGATGTGATGGCTGGGATTAAACGATATTTTCGGTTTGTGCATCAATTTCAGCAGCGCGCTTTTCAACCAACTCAACAATGTGATCGACCATATCATCATTGCTGATTTTATGATCTTGTTTTCCAGCCCAGTATACCATGCCGTGACCGCTGCCACCGCCTGTAAAACCGACGTCTGTCATCAATGCCTCGCCTGGGCCATTCACGACGCAGCCGATAATGGATAGGCTCATTGGAGTTTTTACGTGTTCTAGGCGTTGTTCCAGCGTTTCCACAGTTTTAATCACGTTAAACCCCTGGCGTGCGCACGAGGGGCATGAAATGATATTTACCCCACGGTGGCGCAGGCCCAGTGATTTTAGAATGTCATAGCCAACTTTGACCTCTTCCACTGGATCGGCCGACAGAGACACGCGGATCGTGTCGCCAATGCCCATCCAAAGCAAATTTCCCAAACCAATGGCCGATTTAATTGTACCACTCATCAAACCGCCGGCTTCGGTGATTCCAAGATGCAGAGGTGCATCTGTTGCTTCGGCCAATGCTTGGTAAGCGGCAACCGACATAAAGACATCTGATGCTTTGACGCTGATTTTGAATTCATGAAAATCGTTGTCTTGCAAGATCTTGATGTGATCTAATCCGCTTTCAACCATCGCGTCAGGGCAGGGTTCGCCGTATTTTTCAAGCAGGTGCTTTTCGAGTGATCCAGCATTCACACCGATGCGCATGGAACAATTGTTATCCCTCGCAGCCTGAATCACTTCGCGAACGCGTTCTTGTGATCCGATGTTGCCGGGATTGATGCGCAGACATGCAGCGCCTGCTTCTGCGGCTTCGATGCCGCGTTTATAGTGAAAATGAATATCTGCCACGATTGGAACGGGGCTTTCTTTGACGATTTTTTTTAGTGCCTTTGCACTGTCCTGATCTGGAACAGAAATACGCACGATATCGGCGCCTGCATCTGCGGCGGCTTGAACTTGGGCGATGGTTGCTGACACGTCTGTCGTCAGTGTATTGGTCATAGTTTGCACAGCAATCGGTGCATCCCCACCAATTGGAACATTGCCGACGTGAATTTGTCTGGATTTGCGACGATATATATTGCGCCAAGGGCGCACGTGATTAAGCGACATAGCAGCCTCGTTTTTGCTGTTGTGTAACGTATAGTTGACAGAAAACGGTTGTGCAATAAAACTTCTATTGTTCCAGAGTTATGTCAAAACTATCAAAGTTCACCTTAGCCAGTAACGTGCGCAACTGACTGTCCTTGTCAATCTGGGCAGGTGAATAGCTTTCACTGATGCTTGCTTCAGACAATTCAACATTTTTCACCACATCTCCGCCTGAACCTGCTGGGCCAAACAACGTTCTATTGACCGAGAAATAGACAGACCCTGCCATTCCTGCACGTAGCATTGGCGCAGCTTCGGTTTGTGGTAAAATAAATTCCTCTCCGGGTTGCATAATCTTAGCAAGCAGGGTCGAGCCCGAGGCCGACCTCACTTGAACCCATGCCTCACGGGTGACCACAATCGCAATTGTTGGCGGCAGCTTTTCCACGACTTGCGGTGCAACGCTCGCTGTGTCTTCTAGGCTGACTTTTTCAACCACATTCGCAATGATCGCGTCCATTCCTGAGAACGAAGGAAGGCTTTGTTCTTTTACACTTTCGGGGAAGTTCGCAAATCTGTCTGGATCAAGGGTTGAAATAGGCGCATCGCGCGCCACCAAAATTGGCACGTCTAAGGCTGGGGGACGATACATCCGTTCCAACTTATCACTGTGCTGATCCATAGATAGCCCAATGGTTTCAGTAACACCATCAACCGCGTTCATACTGTCATATTGTGATTGAACGATTGGCGTATTTTCCGAGGGGACGACTTGGACTTTTTGAATTTCCTGAAAAACCGACCAGGCGCCATATCCCAATCCGGCAACCAGCAAACATAAAACCGCGATGGATCCGATCGCGGCTGCTTCAAACTGATCACTCCAAATTTTTTTGGTGGGGACAATCGCGGATGGTGATTTTGAAAATATCGCGTCGTCTACATCGCTGGTCAATGGCCCTGCTATTGGTATGGCTTTGCCATTTCGAAGAGTAGAAGCTCCATCCGACAGTCCATGTGCGGGCACGAAACCACTTTCTTGGCAGAACTGCCGGTAAATTTCTTCTTGATCCAGCTTTAGATACCGCGCGTAAGACCGCACAAAGCCAGAAACAAAGCTGGGTGTTTCAAAGGCTTCATAATTACAATTTTCGATGGCTGCGATGTAGGTTGCGTTAATGCGAAGTTCGCGCTGAACGTCCATCAATGACTTACCAAGGGTGGCGCGTTCACCGCGCAGAAGGTCGCCCAGACGCACTTCATAGTCGTCAAAGCCCTTTGGTCTACTCATGTCGTTCCGACCTTCATGGGTCAGATTCGTCCCTGCCATTTTACCACGCCCCTAGCGTTGCATCCCCATGCACGATTCTGCCGAATCGAAACCTAACACCTTGAGTTGTAATAACACAAAGTTACAATTTGTGCACTTTTGTTAGGGTTATGCGCTTATTTCGGCACGATTTAGCGCACAATGGGACCAAAGAGCGTCCATCGCCTTTACAAGCGCGTCAATTTCCTTGGGTCCATGAACAGGCGACGGCGTGAAACGCAGTCGTTCTGTGCCACGAGGTACCGTCGGGAAGTTGATGGGTTGGACGTAGATTCCGTGCTCACTCAGCAGCATGTCAGACAGCTTTTTCGTATGCACTGGGTTGCCGACAATCACCGGCACAATATGACTGCCGTGATCAATAATCGGAAGTCCCAATCCCTTCAGACGCATCTTCAAAATTCGCGCCTGTAATTGGTGTTGATCGCGCAGCGTCTGATCCGATTTTAGATGCGCAACCGATGCCGCCGCACCCGCCGCAACCGCAGGAGGCAATGACGTTGTAAAGATAAATCCCGGCGCATAAGAGCGCACCGCATCACACATTTTTTCGCTGGCCGCGATATAGCCGCCCATCACACCATAGGCCTTGGCCAAGGTGCCGTTAATGATATCAATACGATGGGCCAGGTTATCTCGTTCACAAACGCCACCACCACGGGGGCCGTACATGCCGACGGCGTGCACTTCGTCAATGTAGGTCAATGCATTAAATTCATCGGCTAGATCACAAATCGCCTCAATCGGGCCAAAGTCACCATCCATTGAATAAACGGACTCAAATGCAATTAGTTTTGGTGCAGATGGGTCGTCGGCCTGCAGCAGTTCGCGCAAATGTTCAACGTCGTTATGACGGAAAATCCGTTTCGCACCACCATTGCGACGCACACCTTCGATCATCGAGGCGTGGTTTAATTCGTCTGAATAAATGATCAACCCAGGGAACAATTTTGGCAGTGTCGATAACGTTGCATCATTTGCGATATACGCAGATGTAAACAAAAGCGCGGCTTCTTTACCGTGAAGATCGGCCAATTCGGCTTCTAGTCGTTTGTGATAAACGGTTGTGCCTGAAATGTTGCGCGTCCCACCCGAGCCGGCACCTGTTGCATCCAACGCTTCATGCATCGCATTTAAGACGACAGGGTGCTGGCCCATTCCTAGATAGTCGTTTCCACACCAGACAACGATCGGTTTTTTGCTTCCATCAGGACAGTTCCAGAGCGCATGCGGAAATTTACCCTGTGCACGTTCAATATCGATAAACGTGCGATAGCGACCTTCTTCATGAAGGCGTGAAAGGGCTCCGTCAAGATGCGCAGTGTAATCCATGCAATCGTCCTTGTTCATCTGTTCCCCATAACATATTCATATTTTCTTATGGGTCAAATGGTTTATCTGATTTTTATTTGAGGATTAGAAATCTAAGTTGGTTGATTTCTGATCCGGTGCTAGCGTCCATGTAACAACTAAATAACAGGAGATTCGAATGTCGCTAGATTTGGTACTGGCGCGTATTGACGCAGATATTGAAAAATCCACCGATCGTTTGCTGGAATTGTTGCGCATCCGCTCCATTTCGACCGATCCCTCCTATGCCGATGACTGTCAAGAGGCCGCGGATTGGTTGGTGCGTGATCTGGAAACTTTGGGTGCACGTGCCAGCAAACGCCAGACGCCAGGCCATCCGATGGTTGTTGGACATGTGGATGGGGCCGGGCCGCATATCCTGTTTTACGGCCACTATGATGTCCAGCCTGTTGATCCAATCGATTTGTGGCACCGCGATCCATTTGATCCCGTAGTTGAAGAAACACCAAAAGGCCGCGTGATCCGCGGGCGGGGATCCTCGGATGATAAGGGGCAATTGATGACCTTTGTCGAAGCCTGCCGCGCCTGGAAAGAGGTACACGGGTCACTGTCATGTAAAATCACGTTTTTCTTTGAAGGCGAAGAAGAAAGCGGATCACCAAGTCTGATTCCATTCATGAAAGAAAACGCAGAGGAGCTTACATCAGACATCGTTTTAATCTGTGACACAGGCCTATTTGAAAGCAAAACACCTGCAATCGTCACTATGCTGCGCGGTTTGCTGGGAGAAGAGATTAAAATCACAGGTCCAAATAAGGATCTGCATTCAGGTATGTATGGGGGGGCTGCGATGAATCCAGCCCGCGTTTTATCGAAAATTCTGGCCAGTCTGCATGATGATCAGGGGCGCATCATGGTGCCAAATTTCTATGACGGCGTTGACGAATTACCAGATGAAGTTGCCGCGCAGTGGGATGGCCTAAACTTTGATCATGCGGCTTTTTTGGGTGATGTGGGCTTGGCCGATCCTGCGGGTGAGGCGGGGCGCAGCGCGCTTGAAATGATATGGTCGCGCCCGACGTGTGAAATCAATGGAATGACCAGTGGGTACACGGGCGAGGGGTTTAAAACCGTTCTACCCAGTTATGCATCTGCCAAAGTGTCCTTTCGTTTAGTCGGTGAACAAGATCCTTTTAAAATTCGCGAAGATTTTCGCGCGATGGTCCGTGCCATGGTTCCTGCCGATTGTCAGGTCGAGTTTTTGGGGCATGGCACTGGTCCTGCATCGCATATGTCAATTGACGCCCCCGAATTCGAGGCCGCGCGTCAGGCGTTAAGCGATGAATGGGGCATCCCTGCCGCCTTTGTCGGATGCGGAGGGTCAATTCCTATCGCGGGCTATTTCCAAGAAATCACTGGACGTGATCCCCTGTTAATCGGATTTGGTAAAGATGACGACCAACTCCACAGCCCGAACGAAAAATATGATATGGAAAGTTTCCACAAAGGCATCCGCAGCTGGGCGCGGGTGTTGGATAAATTGGTTGAATAGAACGCGAAGACAGGTTTAAACAAAGAAATGCCCAAGGCGACACCTTGGGCATTTTTTATTCTTTGGGCAATTCAAACAGGTCGTGAACCGAAACTTCCAACACTTTGGCCAATGTCAGTGCCAAAATGGTCGATGGCACAAAAACGCGGTTTTCAATCGTGTTGATGGTTTTGCGCGATACGTTTGCCAGTTGGGCCAAATCCGCTTGGGTTAGACCTTTGGCTTTTCTAATTTCGGTAACATGGACAATCAGTTTCATGCGCGTCCCATGGCATCATAATATGTGAACAGCAATAGGTATGCCGCCCCCCCCGTCAGCGTGCCCATCGCCGCAAATGCAGTGGGTAGGGCAACCGCACCCGTTGCCATGAATATCCCAAAGATTGGATATAACATAAGTGCAATCCAAAACGCATGTGCCTCGGCGCGGCGTTTGTCCATCACGTAACTATCGTCAAAGGCCTGTTCTGCGCTGGTGCGTCCTGCAGCACGCGAAAGCGCAAAGATAAGCGCGGCACTGATCAGGCCGAGGATACCAGGGATCCAAAATGGGAAAGGGTTGGGTCGCATTTGCGCAATGGCCAAACCAGCATAGACAAGACACGTCAAACCCGTGTTCGCAAACATAATACGACGAAATGTAGAAAGTGTTTCTGAAGTAAGCATAATGATATTCCTTATTAAAGTAACCTATGGGTTACATATAGAGTATTTGACAATGTAACATCAAGGTTACCTTTTAAAAAAGTTGATTTGCAGCCAAAATTGACGTGATAGTGCGTAAACTTGGAAAATAGGCAGGTGATAAATGTTCAACGGATTTGAAGCGCAGCATGTGAATTTGCCCACTGGGCGCATTCAGTATCGTTCTGGCGGGCAGGGTGAGGCCGTGTTGTTATTGCACGGATTTCCTCAAACGCATGCGATGTGGGGATATATCGCCCCGATTTTAGCACAGGGGTATCGTGTGGTTTGCCCAGATTTGCGGGGCTATGGCGCCTCGCATAAACCCGAAGATGTTACACAATATTCATTTCGTCAAATGGCCGCTGATCCGATCGCCTTGATGGATCATCTGGGGATTGATCGGTTTCATGTTGTGGGCCACGATCGGGGGGGGCGTACGGCGCATCGCATGGCGCTGGATATCCCGGATCGTATCAAGAGCATCACTGTCATGGATATTGTCCCAACGCATCTGTTGTTGGAGGATCTGAGCGCAGATGTAGCGCGGGCCTATTACCATTGGTTTTTTCTGGCCCAACCTGCGCCACTGCCCGAGGTGATGATTGGGGCCGACCCTGTTGCTTATTATAAATCATGTATGATTGGGTGGGGGGCCGCAAATGAGGATCAGTTTGATCGCACGCAAATGCAGGCTTACGAAGCGGCGTGGCGTGATCCTGACTGTATTCGCGGCATGTGCAATGATTATCGGGCGGCTTTGTCCTATGATTTTGAATTGGACGCTTCGGATTTGCACCGACGCCTGAGCATGCCCACCTGTGTCATGTGGGGGCGCGACGGTATTATGGAGCGCGCCTTTGACGTGCCTGCCACATGGGAGGATCGGTTTTCAAACATCACCGCATATAGCATGCGCGGTGGTCATTTTTTCCCAGATGAGCATCCAACAGAAACCGCACAGTCGTTAATGGCCTTCCTAGCGGGTGTGTCGGGGTGATTTAAACCGTCACGTGCGGCGAAATTTGCCCAATCCCCGAGCAGTTGCCCAGCAGAGCGCATAAAAGACCAATGTTGTTGCGATCTTGGTTGCATAGAAATTCATGCGCCCACTCACATCCAGATCATTTAGGAACGGATAGGTCAGGCCCGATGTCACACTGCCCATAGGGGTGTCGTTTAAGGGTCCAACAAATCCCTCTGTCCAGATGACAAAGGCGACACACAGCGCAACGGTCATGCCCATGCCGCGCAGCATTTGATCAAACGCGCGCGAAATAAACAATGCCTCGATCAGGATAATCGCAGGACCAACGAGGTGCAGGTAATATTCCTGAAACTAGACAGGAGTAGTGTCGCCATTCATCAATGCAGGATCTATAAAATACAAGCGCCAATACAAAAAAATCACCATGATATTCAACACCGCAGCTGCCGAAATAAACGCAGCACAGGATTTGGTTCGCCCCTTACGGCGCGCAGCAAACAGCAAATAATGTCCCACCGTTGCCGCCGTCAGCCCCCATGTCGTTAGAAAGCGAAAATGAATGCCCCATGCGCTGTAATCATGTGTGGTAAATTGATAGATAAAGTATCCAAGCGCGAGAATAAACGCAGCTTGACTGTAACGTAGTGCAGTTATGTAATATCCCTGTATCCCTTTTAATCCTGACGCTTTGCCGCAACCAGTGATGTCATTGTGTCATAGGATACTGCGCCACGAACCAATTCGTCGTCAAACACAAATGTGGGTGTACCATTGATTTGCAAACGTTCGGCAAGCAGGCGGGTTTCTAATATCTCATTCATGACGGTTTCGTTGGTCATGTGATCCAGCACGCCGTTTGCGTCATGTCCCAGAATACCTGCGAGTCGGCCAAGGGTTTTTTCGTTGATTTCGCCATTAAAGGTTAGCAATGTATCATGCGCCGCCTTATAGGCGCTATCACCATGTAATTGTTTCACAGCCACCGCAAAGGCAGATGCCATTTCCGACGCTTCGCCAAGAACGGGGAATTCTTTGACGATGAAGCGGATGCTGCCATCTGCCTTAATCAACTCTTCCACAGCGACATGCGCGCGTTTGCAGTAGCCACAGCGATAATCCATAAATTCCACAATTGTGATATCGCCGTCTGGATTGCCGCCAACATAGGAAAAGCCGTCATTGAAAATCGCATCTGCATTTGCCGTAACCAAATTTTGGTCTGCGGCAGCTTTTGCTTGGGCTTCGCGTTGGCGAAACACTTCAACGGCCTCAAAAATAGTTTCTGGATTGGTCAAAAGGTATTCCCGAACGGCCTGACCAAATGCCTCTTTTTCTTCTGAGCTCATATTATTAAGGTCAAATGCATGCGCGGGCAGCGCCAGTCCAATAAGGGCTGCGAAAAATGTTTTGCGAAGCATAGTGTTCAATCCTTTGTGTGTTCGTTTACCGAATATCTAAGACGTCTTGGGCGCGCTGCCAGCTGGGCGACCCCACGGGTAATCCAGCGCTCGCGCGGTTCGCGTGCACTTTGGCATCCTTAATGCGGCCCTGCAATGCATAACGTTCACTTGTCACAACTGAGGCCATAGCATGCTGACCCAGTTTGGAATAGGCAACACCCAAATCACGCAACAAAGCACTATTTCTAAAATCGCGTACACGGGCCTTTTCTAGCACCTCTAGGGCGCGTGTATATTGTTCATTTGCCAAAAGTGCGCGACCATAACCAGATAGGATAATTGCGTCTTTTGGTAATAATTCATGTGCTTTTTTGTATTCTTTTGCGCTTTGTGAAAAGGCGCGATTTCGCATGTAAAGCTCGGCCTTAAGGTCCTGATAATAGGGGTCATTGGGACGTAGCACCAACGCAGCATCAATCGCACTGATGGCCGCGGGTAGTTTTCCAGCACGCCCATGTGCAATCGCACTGCGCATGTGTTTGATGTCCTCGCTATAGCTGTCCTTCGCCCGACCCAGCGTCCATGAGGGCGCACGTTGAAACGCAGACAGTTTACCCACCACTCTGGCATGCCAATAGATCATCTCGGGATCCGCTGGAATATCATCATGCGCCATTGCCATGGTTTCAACACTACGTTTGCGTTCGCGTGTTATCGGGTGTGAGCGAACATAGGGATCCTGACGTCCAACGATCAAATTTTCCTGCCCCTCAAAAATATTTAATGTATCCACCATGCCCATAGGATTGACACCTGAACGTACCATGTATCCCAATGCGGATTGATCGGCCGAGCTTTCTTCGGCGCGACTGTGCGATAGGAATTTTCGTTTGGCGCTGCCAGTTACTCCAAGCGCGATGCCAGTGGCCGCTTCGCCCGAACCGCTTGCTGCGCCAACAGCCACCGCAAGCGCAGTTCCAAAGGCCGCGGCACTTCTGCTGAGCTGAAGAGCCTGCCGGCGCCGTGCAATATGTCCGTTTGCGATGTGCGCGGCCTCATGTGCGATCACAGATTGCAGCATTTCAGGTGTTGTTGAACGCAAAATCAGTCCCGAATGCAAAAAGATATGACGCCGATCAATCACAAAGGCATTCAGTCGATCATCATCTACCACCAAAACTTTGGTCGATACGGGCGAAAGCCCTGCCGCAATCAATACGGGCGCCGCCAGACGCAGTAGGCCCTCTTCTATATCAGAATCCCGCAATAATCCGGCCGCCTGCGCGCTAGGCGCAAGAGTGATCGAAACGATGAAGGCGAACATGCGCAGGGAATGTATGAGATTTGGAATAGCCATTGACCTTTGTCGGTGAGATTGTGAAAACATTCAAACTGATGAACACTTTGGAATGATGTGATGAAAAACTCAACCCGAGGAGCGGTTGCTCCCTTTATTGTGATGGACGTGATGGAAGCAGCGCGTCAGGCAGAAGCAGAGGGACGCCACATTATTCATATGGAAGTTGGCCAACCCAGCACTGCTGCGCCACAAAAAGCCTTGCAACATCTGAAGGATAGCATGGACAGCGATGCGATGGGATATACTGTTGCATTGGGGCTACCTGCGCTTCGGCAAAAAATCGCTGGGCTGTATGGGGACTGGTATAATGTTGATCTGGATCCGGCTCGTGTTGTGATAACTCCCGGATCTTCGGGTGCCTTTATCTTGTCGTTTACATCCCTATTTGATGCCAATGATCGTGTTGGGATTGGTGCGCCCGGCTATCCCAGTTATCGTCAAATTCTGCGTGCATTGGATTTGGTCCCCGTTGATATCGAAACCCAAGCTGAAAATCGATTGCAACCTGTTGCAAGCGAACTTAGTGGGCAAGATTTGTCAGGGGTATTGGTGGCCTCGCCTGCTAACCCAACGGGAACGATGTTGGACCGTGCGGCGCTATCATCCCTAATTGATGCGACGCAGGCGGCAGGTGCGGCCTTTATCAGTGACGAAATCTACCACGGCATTGTATATGACGCCAAAGCGGTGTCGGCGCTGGAGATTACGCAGGAGTGTTATGTCATCAATTCGTTTTCAAAATACTTCTCAATGACAGGATGGCGCGTAGGGTGGATGGTTGTTCCGGATGATCATATTCGTCAGGTCGAACGGCTCGCGCAAAATATGTTTATCTGTTCGCCCCATGTCAGTCAGCTTGCTGCGTTGGCGGCTATGGATGCGCAAGACGAATTGCAACAGAACCTAAGTGTGTATCGTAAAAACCGCGCATTAATGATGGAGGTCTTGCCAAAGATCGGGTTTGACAAATTTGCCCCTCCTGACGGCGCGTTTTATGTTTATGTGGATGTCAGTGTTTATACTCAGGATAGCCTAGCGTTTTCCAAACAGATTTTAGAAGAGGCAGGCGTTGCCGTAACGCCTGGATTGGATTTTGATCAAAATCGCGGTTCGGAAACCTTGCGACTGTCCTATGCCCGCAGCACTAATGAAATCCAAGAAGGCCTTGCGCGATTAGAGAAATTTATGAAAAAACATGGATTTATCGCGTGATCGCGCGGGTGGTGATACTGGTTTTATTGTGGGCGCAGATGTCGTACGCCCAAGAGGGATATTCAGCCCTGTCGCGATTCATCCCCAACGGGTCATATGCTCGTGACGTAGTGTTTTCTGGGACAGAGCTGCGCATTCGGCACACGCAGGGCGTTCCCTATCGCATTTACACATTGGACAGCCCAAAACGTTTGATAGTTGAATTCAACTCAGTGTCATTTGCAGGTTTGCAACCCGAGGCGTTTATACGCAGTCGTTCCATCACAGATCTGCGTGCAGGGGATTTGAAATCAGGATGGTCGCGGATGGTGTTTGATCTGGCGCACGCGGTGAAGGTAAAGAGTGCAGGGGTGCGTATCGCACCTGATACATCGCAGGCAGAATTGTTGATCGAGTTGATCAAAACAGATGATCAAACATTTGCCAATCTGGTCAAACCCCAGACGCATCAGCCAAAAATTACATCTACGCAACCAAATCAGGGCAGGGATGATAAATTTGTAATCGTCTTAGATCCTGGTCACGGTGGTATAGATCCGGGTGCAGTCGTAGGGGATGTGCATGAGGCCGATCTAATGCTGTCGATCGCGCGCGAAACCCGCGATATTTTGCGCAAGAGCGATGGCGTAGTCGTTCATTTGACACGCGATAGTGATGTTTTTGTCAGCCTCGAAGATCGCGTCAGCCACGCGCACGCCGTGTCAGCCGATGTTTTTATTTCACTGCATGCCGACATCGTAACCGATGGTCAAGCTTTGGGAGCAACGGTGTACACGCTGTCCGAACTGGCATCAGATGAGGCCACAGAAAAACTGGCCTTACGCCATGACAGGGGTGAAATCTTGTTTGGCGTTGATCTTAGCGGGGCAGATGACGAAGTATCGGGTATTTTGATTGATTTGGCCCGATTAGAAACCACTCCTCGGTCAAATGACTTGGCTCATTCCGTGATAGATGCTGTTTTGATGGAGTTTGATAAAGTAAACTCACGCCCCATTCGCTATGCGAATTTTTCAGTATTAAAAGCACCTGACATTCCCTCGATCCTGGTTGAGGCTGGATTTATGTCATCGAAACACGATCTTGAAAACCTAACCTCTCCAGAATGGCGGACACGATTTTCGCGCGCATTGGTGGCTGGCATATTGGATTGGTATCTTTCAGACGCAGCGCTTGCCCCCCTTAGGAGGCAGTAAAATGCACAGTACATTAAAGAGTTTTGACGAATGGCTTTCGTCCCCCTATAAACACGCGAAAATGTGAGGGGCAGTTGGTTCGATTCATACTATCATTTTTTGGCGCGATCTTCACGACCATTACGTTGGGCCTAATCGGCGCTGCTCTAACGATTGGGGCCGTGTTCTGGATGTATGGGCGCGATCTGCC
Source organism: uncultured Paracoccaceae bacterium (assembly GCA_965657135.1). Taxonomy (GTDB): domain Bacteria; phylum Pseudomonadota; class Alphaproteobacteria; order Rhodobacterales; family Rhodobacteraceae; genus HIMB11. Next base: position 57,783 of record CBFHNF010000006.1, on the reverse strand, counting down.
GTCGCATGCTTCGCTTGCACAGTATAAACCTCCAACCATAAGCCGAATTTATTCGACCGAGGGGCGCATCATTGACGAATTCGCCAAAGAGCGTCGGCTATTTACCCCCGCTGAAGAAATCCCTGTGATGATTAAACAGGCGTTTATCTCGGCCGAGGATAAGAATTTTTACACGCATCCTGGGTATGACGTTCGTGGTATTTTGGCGGCGTTTCGGGATGCAGCTGTGTCACGCGGGCGCAACGTGCGTGGGGCTTCGACCATCACACAACAGGTGATGAAGAATTTTTTGTTAGATGGGTCGCGCCGCGCAGAACGTAAGATCAAGGAAATCATCCTAGCCACACGCATCGAAAATACATTGGATAAAGAGCAGATCCTTGAACTTTATCTCAACGAAATTTTCTTAGGTCAGAACTCATATGGTGTGACTGCGGCTGCGCAGACGTATTTCAACAAAACACTTGGTCAATTGGCACCTCATGAGGCTGCCTTTTTGGCGTCATTGCCAAAGGCCCCGTCTGATTTCCATCCGGTTCGTCGTAAGGATCGGTTGATGCAGCGTCGCAATTATGTGCTTCGGGAAATGTGGCAAAACGGATATCTGTCAGAAGGTGACTATCTGGCTGAACGTGACATGCCATTGTTGTCCGTCCAAAACGGTGATTACGAAAGCTTTAAAGAGTCGTTGCCGCCGCGAGATTATTTTACCGATGAAATTCGCCGTCAGCTAAGCCGTGATTTTGGTGAGGATGAATTTTTCAGTGGTGGCATGACCGTGCGTGCAACAATTGATCCCGAGATGCAGAACGCTGCGGCCATGTCTCTTCAGCGCGCGCTCGAGCAATATGACCGTGCCCAAGGCATTTGGCGCGGGACGGGATTAAAACTCGATCCATCGTTATTAAATGATGAAACTGAATGGCGCGCTGCACTACGAGATTTAAAGGTGCCGCGCAACATTGATCTAGATGGCAAATGGTATCCTGCTGTTGTGACCTTGATTGGCAAATCTGCAGCGCGGATTGGAATCGAAGACGTGCCTGATGACGAAGATGGACATTTCATTTTACGCGAAGACGTTAGATGGGCCCGAAAAAAAAATGCAGATGGAACGCTTGGCCGCGAGGCGAAGGGGGCAGGCGACTTATTGGAATTGGGCGATGTTGTCTTGGTGCGGGAAGTCAAAGACGCAGAGGGTAATTTCGAGCGTTGGAGTCTGCGCCAAGTGAGCGAAGTCCAAGGCGCGTTTATGGCTATGGATGTAAATAGTGGGCGTATTTTGGCGATGCAGGGGGGATTTGATTATTCTAATTCTGTTTACAATCGTGCAACCCAAGCCGAACGCCAACCTGGGTCTAGTTTTAAACCATTTGTATATGCTGCGGCATTGGACAGTGGGTATTCCCCTGCAACCATTGTTGTAGATGCGCCAATTGAAATTGATACCCCCCAAGGGTTGTGGCGCCCAAAAAATGCCTCTGATAAATTCTATGGGCCAACACCCCTGCGCACGGGTATTGAAAAATCTAGAAACCTAATGACAATCCGTTTGGCACAAGAGGTGAGCATGGACGTCATTGCCGATTATGCCGAGGGGTTCGGGGTTTATGACGACATGGGACGGTTTTTGGCAAACTCACTTGGCGCCGAAGAAACGACATTGTTTAAAATGGTTGCGGCTTATGCGATGTTTGCAAATGGGGGCGAACGGGTTGAACCAACCCTCGTTGACCGTATTCAAGATAGGTATGGCAAAACTGTATACCGTCACGATCAGCGCATTTGTTTGGAATGCGGGGATGATCGACTGGCCGAGGGACGCGCGCCACTGATCATTTCAAATCGTGAACGGGTCATGGACGAAATCACCGCCTATCAGTTAACGTCGATGATGGAAGGTGTAATTGATCGCGGTACAGCCGCCTCGACCATAAACTTAGATGTTGCTGCCGCAGGCAAGACGGGTACCACAAACGAGGCCCGCGATGTGTGGTTTGTCGGGTTTACATCCAATATTGTTGCGGGCTGCTATATAGGCTATGATCGTCCCTCTCCGCTAGGTAAAGGGGCAGGGGGTGGATCAACCTGCGGACCTGTTTTTAATGAATTTATGCAAAGTGCGATCCAAAAATATGGCGGCGGTGAATTCCGTGTTCCCGAAGGTGGTCAATTTATAAACATTGATCGTTTTACGGGCGCGCGCTTGTCCGAAGATGCAACAGGCGATCACGTAGTTGCCGAATTTTTCCGCGAGGGTGAAGAGCCGCTCTTTGGTGTGACCTTTGATGGTGGCTTTGCGATGGGATCCAATTTTGATTTGGTAAAACCAGGTGAGGATGTTGCTAAACAAGTCACAACATCGACTGGTGGAATTGCCGTTGTTGGACCAAAGGCAACGATTGGCACTTTGTCCTCAGGCGGACTTTATTAACGGATCAGTCTCAAACTTTTGCACTGGCATTCTGGCTTGTCGGTGCGAGGGCAGTTTTGTAAGAGGCCAGAAAGATTTAATACGGATACGAACCCACATGCGCGCAGATATTCAAAATATGGTCAATGAGATCAACAAATCGCTTGAGCTGTTGCGCCAGCGCATGGGATGGGAAACCGTCAAACATCGGCTTGAGGAATTCAACGCCCGTGTCGAAGATCCCGACCTGTGGAATGATCCCGAAAGTGCCCAAAAACTGATGCGTGAACGTCAATCGGTGATTGATGCGATCGAAGGGCATGACAACATGCAAACAGTACTGAATGATAGCATCGAATTGATCGAACTTGGCGAAATGGAGGACGACCAAGACGTGATTAAAGATGCCGAAGCGGCGATTGAAGCACTAGTTAAAACAGCGGCTGCCAAAGAGCTTGAAGCACTCTTAAATGGCGAGGCGGATGCAAACGACACCTTCCTTGAGGTGCATTCTGGCGCAGGCGGCACCGAAAGCTGTGATTGGGCATCCATGTTGGCGCGCATGTATGTGCGCTGGGCGGAAAAAAGCGGCTATAGTGTTGAGATGCAATCCGAAACTGCTGGCGAAGAGGCGGGCATTAAATCTGTCACCTACAAAATTTCTGGCCATAACGCCTATGGTTGGTTGAAGTCAGAAAGCGGTGTCCATCGCCTGGTGCGGATATCCCCCTTTGATAGTGCCGCCAAACGCCATACATCGTTCTGCTCTGTTTGGGTCTATCCCGTTGTTGATGACAATATCGATATCGAGGTGAACCCCGCAGATATCCGCATTGATACCTATCGTTCATCTGGCGCGGGTGGTCAACACGTGAACACCACAGACTCTGCCGTGCGCATCACCCACCATCCGACAGGGATCGTCGTCACCAGTTCGGAAAAATCCCAACACCAAAACCGCGATATCGCGATGAAGGCGTTGAAATCACGTTTGTACCAATTGGAATTAGACCGCAGAAATTCGGCCATCAATGAAGCGCATGAAAACAAAGGCGATGCGGGCTGGGGCAACCAAATCCGCTCTTATGTTTTGCATCCCTATCAGATGGTTAAGGATCTGCGCACGGGACACGAAACATCCGACTCAAAGGGTGTTTTGGATGGTGATCTGGATGCTTTCATGGCCGCGACACTTGCCTTGGATGTGTCTGGGAAATCCCGCGCTGAAGCGACAGCAACAGACTAATCCGATTACTAGGACGTGAAGAATGACGACAGCCGTTGAGAAAATGCAGGCCGCCTTGCGCGCGATTTCAGATCACAACCCCAAGGTGAACGCAGTGATCAGTTTGGCCAATACGGATGCACTATTAGATCAGGCGCATGCGGCAGATCAGGTCGCGAATGAGGATCAAGGCCCGCTTCATGGTGAACCCATTGCGATCAAAGATCTGGCAAATGCGGCGGGGTTTGAAACGTCTTTGGGATCGCCGATTTTCAAAAATTGTATGGTTCATACCGATGACCTCATGGTGGCGCGGATGCGTGCGGCAGGGGCAATCATAATTGGCAAAACCAATACGCCCGAATTCGGGCTGGGCAGCCACACATTTAATCCCGTCCATGGCGCAACTGGCAATGCCTATGATCCCACGAAATCTGCTGGGGGATCATCAGGTGGGGCGGCGGTTGCGCTGGCCTTTGGGATGGTGCGTTACGCGGATGGATCTGACATGATGGGCAGCCTGCGCAATCCTGCTGGGTGGAATAACGTATACGGCATGCGCCCCACATGGGGGTTGGTGCCCTCTGAACCGCGCAGTGATAGCTTTTTGCATCAACTTGCAACCAGCGGCCCCATGGCGCGCTGTCCCAGGGATCTGGCAACCCTATTATCGGTGCAGGCAGGCCAAGACCCGCGCCAACCTCACGGATTGGTGAGCGCAAATTTTGCGCGGGACATGGATGCATACTCTCTCAAAGGTGCGAAAATCGCTTGGCTGGGTGATTGGGGTTTGCCCTTTGAGGACGGGATCCTAGAAATTTCACACCGTGCTGTTGATGATTTGCGTGCCTTGGGCGCCGATGTGATCGCCATTGATGCCCCATTTTCAATGGACGCACTCTGGCACTCATGGATCACTTTGCGTTCATGGGCCGTTGCTGCCAGTTCACGAGAGCATTATGATAATCCACAGCAACGTGATCTGCTTAAGCCTGCAGCCGTATGGGAAATCGAACGTGGTCTGAAGATGTCAGCGATGGAGGTTCATGAGCAATCGGTGATGAGGTCCCTTTGGTTCAAGAAAGCTGCGGAATTATTCGACACATTTGATGCGCTTGTTATGCCTTCTGCGCAGGTATGGCCGTTCCCGATTGATTGGGTGCATCCCTCTGAAATTGCAGGTGTTGCAATGGATACCTATCATCGCTGGATGCAAGTGGTGATCCCCGCAGGTTTGATCGGTTTGCCCGTTGTGAATTTGCCCATTGGATTTGGTCACACTGGTTTGCCTGCAGGGTTGCAATTAATTGGTGCGCGTGGACAGGATGCAAAATTATTAGGACTGGCCCAAGATTGGTATGAGGGCAGCGAATGGAAAACGCATTCACCCATTCATTTGGTCACACAAAGCGGGCAAAATTAAACAGCACCATTGCGTCCAAGCACGCACGCCGCTATCTGAAGAAAACCGATTTTAACGGAGGATGATATGGCACGCGCATTCGTATGTCCCGGACAAGGGGCGCAAAGCATTGGCATGGGCAAGGATTTGGCAGAGGCCTATCCCGCCGCAATGGATATTTTCAACGAAGTTGATGAGGCACTTGGCGAAAAACTAGGTGCACTAATTTGGGAGGGGGATATTGAAACCCTAACATTGACCCAAAATGCGCAGCCTGCCTTAATGGCAACATCCATGGCCGCGTTTCGTGCGCTTGAGGCTGAGGGTGTTTCGATCAGAGATGCATCAATGGTTGCGGGCCATTCCCTGGGCGAATATTCGGCTTTGGCCTTGGCTGGTGCGATTTCTGTCGCAGACACGGCGCGCTTGCTACGTCTGCGCGGCCAAGCGATGCAGGCCGCCGTCCCCGTTGGCGTTGGCGCAATGGCGGCGTTGCTGGGGCTGGATTTTGATGCGGTCCAGTCCGTTGCCGCAGATGCCGCAGCGGGAGAAGTATGTCAGGCCGCAAACGATAATGATCCGGGGCAAGTTGTGGTGTCAGGGCACAAAGCCGCCGTGGAACGCGCGGTGGAATTGGCCAAAGAACGCGGCGCAAAACGTGCGGTATTGATACCAGTATCTGCACCTTTCCATTGTGAATTGATGGCACCTGCCGCAGACAAAATGAAGCAGGCTTTGGCAGAGGTGAACATTCAGGCTCCGGCTGTTCCTGTGGTATCCAATGTGCGTGCCGCAGGGGTTAGCGATCCTGATGAAATTCGTGAACTGTTGGTACAGCAGGTAACAGGCTCCGTACGTTGGCGTGAATCCGTGATATGGATGGCCAGCCAAGGTGTCGATCAGATTTGGGAAATCGGCGCAGGTAAAGCGTTAAGTGGGATGGTGCGCCGCATTGACCGTGCGATCGAATGTAAGGCGATTGGAACAGCAGCAGATGCTGCTGCGGTAGCACAAGTATAAGCATAAGGATAAAGACATGTTTGATTTAACAGGAAAGAACGCGCTCATCACTGGTGCATCAGGCGGCATTGGTGGCGCGATTGCAAAATCCTTGCATGCATCAGGGGCCACTGTTGCGATCAGCGGAACACGCCGTGATCCGCTTGAGGCATTGGCAAGTGAACTCGGCGATCGCTGTCACATTTTGACATGTAACCTGTCCGATCCTGAGGCTGTAGAAGCCCTGCCGAAACAAGCAGTCGAGGCGATGGGCAGCGTTGATATTTTGGTCAACAACGCAGGGATCACCAAAGATAACCTTTTCATGCGAATGTCCGATGAAGAATGGAATTCTGTTTTGGATGTGAACCTGACTGCAACAATGCGCCTATGCCGCGGTGTGTTGCGTGGCATGATGAAGGCACGTTGGGGGCGCATCGTGAACATTAGCTCGATCGTGGGTGCAACAGGAAATCCGGGGCAGGGCAACTATGCTGCGTCCAAGGCGGGCATGGTTGGGATGTCCAAATCACTGGCCTATGAGGTTGCAAGCCGCGGCATCACCGTAAACGCCGTTGCCCCAGGATTCATTACAACAGCGATGACCGACAAATTGAATGATGATCAAAAAAGTGGGATCTTGCAACAAGTCCCCGCGGGACGCATGGGTGAAGCCGATGAAATTGCGGCTGCGGTTCTATACCTTGCTAGCCCTGAGGCGGGCTATGTCACGGGTACAACGCTGCACGTTAATGGCGGAATGGCAATGATCTAAGGTGCCTTATCACCTGAATCCGAAAGGCGGATGGTGAACCTTCACTGCCCGTTTTTTATTGCCTGCTTGTATTGTGAAAGCGTGGCGAGGGGCGTTGTCGAACCGCCACAGACCACCATCAAAACCGATTTATACGCGCGCAGATCAATTTTATTTGAATAGATTGCAGCCAGCGCTGCCCCACAGGCGGGTTCCACCAACACCCTATGGTCGTCCAAAAATGAAAAACAGGCGTCAACGGCTTCGCTGTCTGAAACTTGTATCGTGCGCACCTTATGTGTTTGCGCAATTTCGTAGGCCTGCTGACATACCTGTTTGGCCCCCAAAGACGTTGCAACGCCACTTACAGAATCAAGTGTTACTGGGCCGCCTGCGTCTATCGCGGCTTGGTACGAGGCCATTCCATGCGTTTCAACGGCATATACCGGAACATCATGCAGGTCATGCCTCAGCAATCCGTGATGCACACCCGCCAACAATCCGCCGCCACCAACCGACAAAATGACCGCGTCTGGGCGTAGGCCGTCGGCGATCGCCTCATCCACCAACGTAGCGTGTCCCTGCCATAGAAGGGGATCGTCAAAAGGGTGGAAAAAGGCGTCTGAATCACCCAACTGCGATTGTGCAAGTGCATTTGCCTCGACCCAGCTGGCGCCATGAACAATCACCTTTGCGTTTTCTGCACGCAACAACGCGATTGCCCTTTCTGGCGTTGTTTCTGGCACCACTACCAAAACCGGTAGGTTCATCTTACGACCCGCGTAGGCTACCGCAAGGCCAGCGTTCCCCCCGGAAGAGGACACAAAACGACCCGCACCGCGCGCCATCATTTGTTCTGCTGCATATCCGATGCCGCGCATTTTAAACGAACCAGAGGGCTGCAATGCGTCCATCTTTGCAAAAACGTTTGTTTTTGCGATTGCTGATAAGGGCGCGCTTTGGATCAAGGGGGTGTGGATGCTATAGGACAATGAAATCTCGTTACTTTGGGTGTTTTTCCGTATGGTATTTAGCAGAATTTGAAATGTCTATCATTTGATTTTGTGCTACGGTTCGCAATTTTTGTAACAGATAGAGTGGAAATTTCAGTCTGAGTAACCATATCTGGTGGGTCTTGGGTGCAAAAAGACGCTTTTCGCAGTTTTATGCGCGAAAGCGTTTGCCAAATGGATCGAGTATGCTATAGCGCCCCTAGATTTGCCACGCGCAGCTTGAGCAGTGCTTGGTGTGGTGCCTGTGCGTGATGTTTGTATTCGCGTGCCTAGCATCACAATTTGCATGAACTGGGCACTGCCCGAATTAAAAGAGGAAAACACGATGAGCGATATTGCAGACCGCGTAAAGAAAATTGTTGTAGAGCACCTAGGCGTAGAAGAAGATAAAGTCGTTGATAACGCGTCTTTCATTGATGATCTTGGCGCTGATAGCTTGGACACAGTCGAGCTTGTTATGGCATTTGAAGAAGAATTCGGAATTGAAATTCCTGATGACGCTGCAGAAAACATCCAATCATTTGGTGATGCAGTTAAGTTCATTTCTGACGCCGCTTAATCGACGTCAAAAAATCATTTAAAACCTCTGCTTTGCAGGGGTTTTTTGCATTTTAAAGGGTGTATTTACAGGCAGCTGATGCTTGCTTGAATACCCAAAACCGCTTATATCTCTTGCAGAGCATTTTAATATAAAGGGGCAGCCGAATGCGTCGCGTCGTCGTAACAGGATTAGGTTTGGTAACACCACTTGCATCAGGTGTAGAAGAAACATGGACACGTCTATTGGATGGTCAATCAGGTGCGGGGCCAATTACGCATTTTGATGCCTCCAATGTCGCCACGAAATATGCCTGTGAAATTCCATTTGGTGATGGCACTAATGGAACCTTTAATCCCGACGATTGGATGGCGCCAAAGGAACGCCGCAAGGTGGATGACTTTATCCTATACGGCATTGCTGCGGCTGAAATGGCCGTGCGTGATTCTGGTTGGATGCCAGAGGATGAAGAGGGTCGCCTGCGTACAGGCGTCATGATTGGATCGGGTATCGGTGGTTTGCAATCTATTGCGGAAACAGCTCTGTTGATCCATGAGAAAGGCCCGCGTCGTGTCTCACCTTTCTTTATTCCGGGGGCATTGATCAACCTGATTTCAGGTCAGGTCAGCATCAAACATGGGTTCAAGGGACCGAACCATTCGGTTGTCACCGCCTGTTCAACAGGGGCGCATGCGATTGGCGATGCGGCACGTCTGATTATGACGTCGGATGCGGATGTGATGGTTGCAGGCGGGGCTGAAGCCGCGATTTGCGAAATCGGTATTGCTGGATTTAATGCATGCAAAGCACTGTCCACAAAACGCGCCGACGAACCAGAAAAGGCCTCGCGCCCCTATGATGCGGATCGCGATGGATTTGTGATGGGCGAAGGCGCAGGAATTGTTGTGTTGGAAGAATATGAACATGCCAAGGCGCGCGGTGCAAAAATTTATGCCGAGGTTTTGGGGTATGGCCTGTCAGGGGATGCCTATCACATCACGGCCCCATCTGAAGACGGTGAGGGCGGTGAACGCGCAATGCGCGCTGCCTTGGCCAAGGCGGGCCTGGAACCAGCAGCGCTGGATTACATCAATGCGCACGGCACATCGACCATGGCCGATGTGATCGAACTGGGCGCGGTGGAGCGCATGATGGGCGAGGCCGCTGGAAAAGTGACCATGACCTCAACCAAATCAGCGACAGGTCATTTGCTTGGCGCTGCGGGCGCGATTGAGGCGATCTTTACCGTTCTGGCAATCCGTGATCAGGTGGCACCACCCACAATCAATTTGGACAACATCGCAGTTGATACGCCAGTCGACTTGGCCCCGAATGAAAAACGTGAACGTGAAATTAATTATGCGCTGTCCAACTCATTCGGTTTTGGCGGCACAAACGCAAGCCTATTGCTGGGGCGCGTCTCTTAATGTGGCGCGCGGTTGCCTCAAACGGTTTCACGCTGCTGATTGTTATGTTCTTGGTCATGGGTGGTATGGGCATCTGGGCCAAGGGACAATATGCAGCGCCAGGCCCGCTTGAGGCATCCATGTGTTTTCGTGTGCCTTCGGGCGCAAATTTCCGTGATACGGCCGATCGTCTGGCAGAGCAGGGCGCGGTACAAAACGCTTCGTTTTTTCGTATCGGTGCGCGGTATGAGGAAAAGACCACACGCCTAAAAGCGGGCAGTTTTTTGATCCCTTCTGGGGCTTCAATGGCAGAGGTGAGCGATATCGTCACACGCGGTGGGGCAAACACCTGTGGCTCTGAAATTGTGTATCGTATCGGTGTAGCATCGACCACAGTGCAATTGCGCGAACTAGACCCGCAAACAGAGCGATTGATCGATATCGCATCCTATAAATTGGGCGAAAAGCGCCCCGCAGAATTCTCACCCGTTATAGAACGCGGGGATGCCCGTCATCGCATCGCAATGGCAGAGGGCGTTACAAATTGGCAGATCATTGAAACGCTAAAGGCGATGGATGTCCTGCGTGGGGATGTGAGTGATGTTCCTGCCGAGGGCATGATGGCCCCGTTTTCCTATGAACTGCAGCGAGGTGAAACGCGTCAAAACGTGATTAATCGGATGGTGGCACGTCAAGCCGATGTTTTGAATGCAGCCTGGGATGCACGCGCTAAGGATCTGCCGCTTGCCAACAAGGCTGAGGCGTTAATCTTGGCCTCGATTATCGAAAAAGAAACCTCGGTGCCTGATGAACGCCGCATCGTTTCAAGTGTATTTGTAAACCGCCTTAACCGTGGAATGCCCCTGCAAACGGACCCGACAGTGATTTATGGTATCACACGAGGCGAGGGTGTTTTGGGCCGCGGTTTGCGCCGCAGTGAACTAGACCGTGAAACGCCATGGAACACCTATAAAATCCGTGGGTTACCCCCGACACCGATTGCCAACCCTGGTCGCGCCGCGATTGAAGCAGCACTAAATCCAGAGGATACAAAATATGTGTTCTTTGTTGCGGATGGAACGGGCGGTCATGCCTTTGCAGAAACGCTGGTAGAACATAATCGGAACGTTGCCGCATGGCGCAAAATTGAGGCGCAATCAAATAATTGAACTGCGCGGGCGCACTGCGCAGGATTGTTCCATTTGTGCATAACAAAATCTTAATCACTTTATTTTGTGTCGCCCCATAGAGGGACGGCTAGTCGTAATTAAGTGTAAATGCACCCCGCGTTGCAATTTATTGAATTTCTGTACTTTTTTCGTTTCCTGATCAATGGTGATCGGGCTGGCGCAGTGATGCGTTTAGACGGGGGATTCGAAGAAAAAGGAGACCTTGAAAGACATGATCTTAATCACACCGGAGGAGACACCTTCGCCCTTAAACGAAGATATTGAAAGACTTCAAACCAACCTGCGCGGTTTTGCGCGGGATATAGAAAACCTGCAACAACGGGTTCAATCCGGGGACGTCACAGATGCCGAGACGCGTAAGGTTTTTAGTGACCTGCGCTCTTGGCTGAGAATGGCAATGGAGACGGAGAAAGCTCTTGCGCAACAAAACAGACAACGACTTGAAATCGACGGAGACTACGGACTTGACCTTGACGCAGCACGCGATCAGATCGGGTGCCGCTTGGCTCGCCTCCGCCGATGCACAGACACGGGACCAGTTCCTGAATGACCTGAGCGAGGGCGAACTGATTGTTTTGCCCTATCTCTTTGAATTTTGGGCTCATCCACACCAATTGCCCCCGGATGGCAATTGGCGCTCTTGGGTGATCCTTGGCGGGCGCGGGGCAGGTAAAACCCGCGCTGGTGCTGAATGGGTGCGCGCGCAAGTCGAGGGCGCGCGCACCCTAACCAAGGGGCGCGCGAAGCGCGTCGCCTTGGTTGCGGAAACCTTGGATCAGGCGCGTGATGTCATGAGTTTTGGGGACAGCGGCATTATGGAATGTTCCCCCCCCCCGATCGCCGCCCGAAATGGGAGGCCAGCAAAAAGCGTCTTTTATGGCCTAACGGAGCCACAGCGACGATTTATTCCGCCCATGATCCTGAATCCCTGCGCGGGCCACAGTTTGATGCAGCCTGGGTGGATGAATTGGCCAAATGGCGCAATGCACAGGCCACATGGGACATGTTGCAATTTTCCCTGCGCCTTGGGGATGATCCGCGCCAATGCGTGACCACAACGCCGCGCAATGTAGGGGTGTTGAAATCCCTTTTGAATTTGGACAGCACGGTGACAACCCATGCGACCACCTATGCCAATGCGGCCCATTTGGCCGATAGTTTCCTAACCGAGGTGCGCGCGCGCTATGCCGGCACGCGGTTAGGGCGTCAGGAGCTGGATGGAGTCCTTATGGATGGGGTGGATGGTGCGCTGTGGCAGGAACCCGCATTGGTTGGTGCACAGATTGATGGCGAACCAGTTATGGAATTATTTGCGAACTCGCAAAGTGTGCTTATTTCGAATGCTGATATTGCTGAGCACGAGTTGGATGTGTTGAACCATGATATCACGGTGGAGGTCTCACAGGTTTCAAACGTCTATGGGGCTGGATCCCCTGCAACTTTGATCATCTGATGCGCGCAATTCACATTGAGGATGTCCATATGTTGGCCAGGTTCGCTGCGCAACATGATCGAAATGCCTGTTACGATATTTTGATCTATGCGCATGCCGCTGATAAGTATCGCAAACGGTTTCGGCGCGCACATCCAAAATACGGGACAGGGTCTATTTCATCTCTGCTGTTTCACAAATGTGCACCGATTCATGGGCACACCTGGATCAGCAATCCAGATACGCTCGCGGCTTTTATGCACGCTATTGATGTCATTCGACTGTTCAAATCGGAAATTCAATCGCAGAGGGAGTTAACATGACTTGTAGTTTGAGTTTTAGAGATTACTTTTACCGTATTGTTAATCTTAAAGTGAAGCAAAAATGGAAAACGTGCAGTCGTCGGTAGTTGATTTGGATCCAGTTTGGGATCGTCTTAAGCGAGAAGCGTATGAAGCCGTTGAAAATGAACCCCTATTGGGTGGTGTCGTTCACGCCTGTGTTTTGCATCATTCGTCCATAAAAGAGGCGTTGGCCTATCGGATTGCCGCGAAACTGGCGTCAAGCGAGATGTCTGAACAGATATTACGCGAGATTTGTGATGAGGCCTATGATGCAGATGCTACACTTGCAATGGCTGCGCGCGCTGACATTGTTGCCGTTTACGACCGTGATCCATCTTGTCACCGATTTTTGCAGCCCGTGTTGTATTTCAAAGGTTACCAAGCGGTCCAGGCCTATCGCATTGCACATTGGCTTTGGCAGCGCGGTCGCAAAGATATGGCACAGATGCTTCAAATGCGTATCTCGGAAATGTTTGGGGTTGATATTCATCCCGGAGCCAAAATGGGGCAGGGGATTATGATCGATCATGCTCATTCTATTGTCATTGGTGAAACGGCTGTTGTCGGAAATAATGTTTCCATGCTGCATGCAGTTACCTTGGGTGGCACTGGTAAGGAAGAGGGTGATCGTCATCCAAAAATTTCGGACGGTGTGCTGATTGGAGCAGGCGCAAAGGTACTGGGCAATATTACCGTTGGCGAATGCAGTCGCATTGCTGCGGGTTCTGTGGTTTTACATGATGTTCCAGCCAAGAAAACAGTGGCAGGTGTTCCCGCCAAAATTGTTGGGGAATCTGGTTGTGCGACCCCGTCAGTATCGATGGATCATTACATAGATCGGTAAAAATAACGGGCCCTACAGCCCGTGATTTTTTACGCTAACATCCCCATTGGATTTTCAAGGTTATCAACAATCGCCTTTAGCAATTCTGCGCCCAAGGCCCCGTCTATCACACGGTGATCAACGGACAGAGTGACCGACATTACAGTTGCGACACAGACTTGTCCCTCTGAATCAATAACTGGTTTTTTGACACCCGCGCCAACTGCCAAAATTGCGCCATGGGGTGGATTGATAACCGCATCAAAATTATCAATGCCAAACATACCCAAATTCGAAATCGCAAAGCTTCCACCTTGATATTCGTGGGGCGCCAATTTTTTAGAACGTGCGCGCGCTGCCAAATCTTTCATTTCGGCAGAGAGCATAGACAGCGATTTTTGATCGGCATCTTTCAGGACTGGCGTGAATAAGCCGCCCTCAATTGCAACGGCGACTGCGACATCGGATGGGGTCAATTGCAAAACACGATCCCCCGCCCAAACTGCATTTGTCGTCGGAACAGTCTGTAGCGCGAGCGCACAAGCCTTGATGATAAAGTCATTCACGGAAAGTTTGACGCCCCGGGCTTCGAGTTGTTTGTTTAGTTGTCCGCGGAAACTAAGCAAATTATCAATTTTGATGTCACGACGCAGGTAGAAATGTGGGATTGTTTGTTTTGCTTCTGTCAAACGCGCGGCAATTGTTTTACGCATGCCATCGAGCGGAATTTCCGTGAATTCACGATCAGCGTAGATTTTAGCAATTGCATCCGATGAAACGGAGGGCGCAGGTGCGGATGTCACGGCACTGACTGCGGCAGGCGCTGGTTTTGAAGGGGCACTACCAGCTGCCAAGACATCGGCCTTAACAATCCGGCCGTGTGGACCTGATCCGCTGAGAGCGGATAGATCAAGACCCTTATCAGCAGCAATACGCCGTGCCAAAGGTGAAGCAAAAATGCGCGTTCCGTCAGATGTTGCAGCAGCTGCAGGGGCAGGGATGGTTGAAGATGTTGGGTTAGGTGTGGCGGGCTCTGCGGAGACCGCTATCACGGCCGCCTTATCGCCTGCGTCATCAGCTGAAGCAGATGACAGAGCCATCTCTGAAGCGTTTTCGCCGTCTTCTAGCAGTATTGCGATCACGGCGTTTACTTTGACGCCTTCGCTGCCTTCGGACACAACAATTCTGCCAATGGTGCCTTCATCAACGGCTTCGAATTCCATCGTCGCTTTGTCGGTTTCGATTTCTGCAATGATGTCGCCCGAGGAGACCTTATCCCCCTCTTTGACCAGCCATTTTGCAAGCGTGCCTTCTTCCATTGTTGGGGAAAGCGCGGGCATTAAAATTTCAATAGGCATGTCAAAATTCCTTAGCGATATGTCACTTGTTTCACAGCGGCGACCACTTCATCGGTTGTGATCAACGCATGACGTTCCAAATTCGCAGCGTAGGGCATTGGAACATCCTTGCCAGTGCAGTTCAAAACTGGAGCATCCAAGTAATCAAATGCACGTTCCATTATGGTCGCAGATAAATGGTTGCCGATAGAGCCTACGGGCCAGCCTTCTTCGATTGTCACACAGCGGTTCGTTTTCATTACGGATGCAATGACTGTATCATAATCGATGGGCCGCAATGTGCGCAGGTCAATGACCTCGGCCGATATGCCATCTTCGGTTAGTTTTTCGGCAGCCTCGAGTGCATAGTGCATACCAATCCCAAATGAGACCAGCGTAACATCGCTACCCTCTCGCCAAATGCGCGCCTTGCCAAATGGAATTGTGAAGTCATCCAATTCAGGCACATCAAAGCTGCGTCCATAAAGAATTTCATTTTCCAAAAAGATGACAGGATTGTTATCACGAATAGCCGTTTTCATCAGGCCCTTGGCATCCGCTGCGGAGTAAGGCATCACAACCTTCAGTCCAGGAATTTGTACATACCACGCTGCATAATCCTGAGAGTGCTGAGCGCCTACGCGGGCTGCTGCACCATTGGGCCCACGAAACACCATCGGCGCCCCCATTTGGCCACCTGACATATACAGGGTTTTTGCAGCAGAATTAATAATATGATCAATGGCTTGCATGGCAAAGTTGAAAGTCATAAACTCAACGATCGGGCGCAATCCTGCAAAGGCCGATCCCGTCGCGATACCCGCAAATCCATGTTCAGTGATGGGCGTATCGATCACGCGTCGCGCGCCGAATTCATCCAATAATCCTTGGGATACTTTGTAGGCACCTTGATATTCGGCGACTTCTTCACCCATTAAATAAACCGTATCGTCACGACGCATTTCTTCGGCCATGGCGTCCCGCAGTGCTTCGCGGACGGTCTGTTGCTTCATTGTTGTGCCCTCGGGCCAATCAGGTGAGGCGTTTGATACAATATTGGCAGGGGTGCTAGGAACAGGTGCGGGCTTTGCGGGGGCAGCTTGCGCGGCCGCCTTATCGCCCGCGTCATCTGCTGGTGCAGTTGATGTCACGACATCCGCGGCATTGGCATCTTCGCCATCCTCAAGCAAAATCGCAATCGGGCTGTTCACTTTAACGCCTTCGGTGCCTTCGGCGATCAGTAATTTACCAATGGTGCCTTCATCCACGGCTTCAAATTCCATAGTGGCCTTATCAGTTTCAATCTCTGCAATGATATCGCCAGAGGAGACAGTGTCGCCCTCTTTCACAAGCCATTTTGCAAGCGTGCCTTCTTCCATCGTGGGGGAAAGGGCAGGCATAAGAATTTCGGTTGCCATGTTCATCGTCTCCTTATGCGTAGATATCTGTCCAAAGCTCGTCCAAGGCGGGCTCTGGGCTGGTTTTGGCAAATTCAGCTGAGGCGTTGACGATTTCTTTGATCTCTTTGTCAATCGCTTTTAAATCGTCCTCGGATGCGTGCCCACCTTCGATCAACATGATGCGCACATTTTCGATTGGATCGCGTTCGTCGCGCATTTTTTGAACTTCTTCGCGGGTGCGGTATTTCGCGGGATCTGACATAGAGTGGCCGCGATAGCGATAGGTTTTGATTTCAAGGATGTAGGGGCCTTTACCTGATCGGCAATGTGCCACGGCTTTCGCGCCGGCTGCCTTAACGGCCAAAACGTCCATGCCATCCACGGCCTCGCCCGGAATACCGAAAGGTTTGCCACGCGTGTGGATATCATCAGTTGAGGTTGATCGCGACTGCGCCGTACCCATGGCGTACTGGTTATTTTCGATTACAAACACAACAGGCAGGGACCAAAGCGCAGCCATATTGAATGTTTCATAAACCTGACCCTGGTTCGCGGCCCCATCCCCAAAATAGGTGAAGGTCACGCGACCATTGTCCAAATATTTGTCCGCAAAGGCCAGACCTGCGCCAAGTGGAACCTGCGCGCCAACAATGCCGTGGCCTCCATAGAAATGTTTTTCTTTGCTGAACATGTGCATCGAGCCGCCTTTCCCTTTGGAATAGCCACCCTCGCGTCCAGTCAATTCTGCCATCACACCATTGGCATCCATCCCGCAGGCCAGCATGTGGCCATGATCGCGATAGGATGTGATGCGTTTGTCGCCGTCTTCTGCAACAGCCTCTAAGCCAACAACCACGGCTTCTTGTCCGATATAGAGGTGGCAAAATCCACCAATCAGACCCATCCCGTATAATTGTCCTGCCTTTTCTTCGAAACGACGGATCATGAGCATGTCGCGGTAATATGTTTTTAGCTCATCCGTCGACACATTCGGCGTGGCTGCGGCTTTTTTAGTGGCCATGAAAAACACCTCATTAAAAAATTAGTTTAGCGTTAAACTATTTATTAGAGCAAAAAAACAAAAATTGCGAGTAAAAAGTGTAGCCGCATGACTGGTATGCAAAAACCGCAAGGAAACGATTGCAATTAATCAGTAAGATTTAACCATAATTATCGAATGATAATTTCATCTGCGCGAATTTGACCCAAGATGTCACGTGATTGTTGATCCAGCAGATCAACATCCAGAAATTCATCTGTCATGCGACGCGTCAAATTTTCAAGAGAGGCTATTTCTTGATAAAGCCCGTTAAGTTCGGCTTCTAACTTTCCTGCTTCGTTCAAAATCTCAGCACGACGAAAAAGTCCGTAATCACCCTGTACGGCCGCAAAGGTAAAATACATCCCCAAGGCCATTGCAAATGCAATGCCTGCAATAATACCCCAGGGAAGTGTATTTTTGTTGCTCATGGACTGCCTCAGCCCCATTGGTCGGGGCTTTTATTGTTATGAGGTCAGTATGTCACAGGTGATTCGTTTTGTGAATCCCCTAATGAGTCGAAATTCAAAAAAACCCGCAGTTAAATCGTGGGTCTTTTGAATCTATAGCCTATCCAAAGGGTTAGCCGGCGGTTGAGGCATCATAAATGCCTTGGATTGCATGATCTAGGGCCTTATCGAATTCTGCATCACTTTGCTTGGCATTGAGCGTTTCTGTCAGTGCCCGTGAAAAGCTCGCGATCATATTGCGGTTCTGCGAGAGGCGCGCGTTTGCCTCATCCATCGCATAGCCGCCCGAAAGCGCAACCACACGCAAAACACGAGGGTGATCGGATAGATCCGCATATAAATTGGCAACCTCGGGCAGGGTTAATTTCAGCATAACATTTTGATCCGAAGACAGCGTATCCAAACGACGCAGTATGTGGTCGTGTAGGATTTGTTCTGCTTCTGCCTTGTCCGCGATGCTAATTGTAACCTCGGGTTCAATGATCGGGATCAAACCATGCGACAGGATCTGTGCGCCGATATCGAATTGTTGATCAACAACTGCTGCGATGCCTGCTTCGTTCGCGCCATCAATCACCGAACGCATTTTTGTGCCAAAGATGTTTTTTTCAACGGCGCGCATCAGGAGTGTGTCCAAATTAGGCATGGGATTTAACACGCGTGTGTCATTCACCGGGTCAGCCAACCCCTTGTCCACCTTTAGAAAGGGAACAACGCCGCATATGTTCCAAAGGTAATCTGCCGCGGGTGTGCCCTCGACCTCACGCTCCATCGTCATTTCAA
This sequence comes from uncultured Paracoccaceae bacterium, assembly GCA_965657135.1. Lineage (GTDB taxonomy): Bacteria > Pseudomonadota > Alphaproteobacteria > Rhodobacterales > Rhodobacteraceae > HIMB11. Next base: position 39,215 of record CBFHNF010000006.1, on the reverse strand, counting down.
ACAGGATTGCCCCCAAAACGCGTTCCCCATTGAACGCAGAGGATGTCATGATCCGCGATCGCATTTCGTGGATCATGTCAAACATTTCTGCATCATTGGAATATTCGTTTTCTTCAACACCATAGAGTTTCAACGCTTTGGGTGTGGAACCGCCAGATTGATCTAGGGCTGCAATAAAACCGGGTGCTGATTTGATACGGTCGAATTGTTGAGAATTGGTAGTTGGGCTCATTTAAACGTCCTAGTGGGGTAATTTACAATGGGCCTACCTAGATTTTGCGGATTTCGCAATTCTGGTTGCGCTATCAGTGTGTAAAGTTTTTTTGAATTTATTCACCATGGTGCGATTTCATCATTTGTTCATGGACAGCGGCCATGCCACGTTTCGCCAACTCTGAAACTTCGTCTGCATGTGTCTGCAGTGCCACGACCACATCAGGGCTTGAAGATGTCTGTTTTACAATCACGCCAGTGTCCACAATCTCAATCTCTGTTTCAATGGTCATACCAAGTTCAAACAAAAGTGTCAGAGTTGGACTTTGGATTGGTATTTCAGGATTGTCACCTTGTTCGATGCGCGTAATCATCTCTGCGACGTGATTGATAAGGGCTTCTGCAACTTCGGAATCATTCGACGCCGTTTTAGTGACGATCCCATTTTCAATGTGCGTGACTTCGCGTGTGATGGAGGGGTGTTGTTGAAACAATGTGCGCAAGTGTGCAACTTCATCTTGTGTTGTGTTCTTTCCATGCAACATGGGCATGTTTGCTGTGTCATGCTTATGTTGGCCAGATCCCGAATGATGCATGTGACGGCCTGCATGATCGGTCTCTGACATCATATGAACAGTCGCTGCAATCCCCATCCCGAAGAATGCAAAACAAATAACTCCAGCGATCAAAACACGTTTTATCAGAACATTCCTATTGGCTTAGTGCTGCAACGCCAGGTAGGGTTTTACCTTCCATCCATTCCAAGAATGCACCGCCTGCAGTTGATATATATGTGAACCTATCTGCCACCTCGGCTTTATTCAATGCGGAAACTGTGTCACCCCCACCAGCAACCGAAATCAAATCACCAGATTGGGACAGCTGCGCCGCCGCGGCAGCAGCGGCATTTGTGGCCCGATCAAACGGTTCAATTTCAAATGCCCCCAAAGGTCCGTTCCAAATCAACGTCTTTGCTTGTCCAAACACGTCTACGATCTGCTGGATGCTGTCAGCTCCTGCATCTAGGATCATTGCATCGGCAGGGCATGCGTCTGCGGCGACGGTTTCATTTGCCGCATTCACCGCAAATTCGCGCGCAACTACCACATCACGTGGCAAGATGATTTTGCATCCTGCACTGCCTGCTTTGGCAAGAATTTCGGTGACGGTGCCCGTCATGTCATGCTCGGCCAAAGATTTGCCGACATCAATCCCTTGTGCAGCGAGGAAGGTGTTTGCCATTCCCCCACCGATGACCAAATAGTCCACCTTCTCAACAAGGTTCCCCAACAAATCCAACTTTGTCGATACTTTTGACCCCCCGACGACGGCAACTACGGGGCGTTTGGGTGCGGACAGGGCGGTTTCTAATGCGCTGAGTTCTGCTTGCATCAAGCGTCCGGCGCAGGCGGGTAGGCGGTGGGCCAACCCCTCGGTCGAGGCATGCGCACGGTGTGCTGCGGAAAAGGCGTCGTTGCAAAATACATCGCCCAACGCGGCCAGTTGATCGGCAAAATTTGCATCATTCTTTTCCTCGCCTTTGTGAAAGCGGGTGTTTTCCAATAAAACAACCTGTCCCGTCTGTACGGCCCCAATGGCTGCAGCGGCAGCTGGTCCGATACTATCTGCCACAAACATGATAGGTGCTTGTAAATGTTGTTCGAGCGCAGGAACCAAATGACGCAGGCTCATCCCATCCACACGTTCTCCTTTGGGTCGACCAAAATGTGCCAATAGGATCGGTGTGCCACCCGCGTCTAATATATCACGCACGGTCGGTGCGATTTTTTCGATACGCGTCGCATCCGTCACCTGACCATCCTGCATTGGGACATTGATATCTACACGCGTCAAAACGCGTTTGTCTGTTAATTCCATGTCATCCAATGTTTTCCAGCCCATAATGCCACCTATATTCGGAGTTTCGTTGGATGGTTGATCGCGTGTTTTGGAAAATTGGTCAATGCTGCATCTTGTCCTAAATGACAAAGAACTTTAGGTATTGCTCAACAACACAGATAGGAGCGCCCAATGGCCGAAACAAAAGACCCAGAAAACACAATTCTTATGGAACTTAAGGACGGGACCGTTATCATCGAATTGTTGCCTGATATCGCCCCAAACCACTGTGCGCGGATGAAAGAATTGGCGCGTTCTGGTCAATATGACAACGTTTGTTTTCACCGCGTGATTGACGGTTTTATGGCGCAGACAGGTGATGTGCAGTATGGCAATATGGAAAATGATTTCGATATTGGCATGGCGGGGCGTGGTGGTTCTGATCTGCCCGATGTCGCGCAGGAATTTTCTGGCATTCCACATGATCGTGGCACATTGGGGGCTGCGCGTTCGCAAAACCCTGACAGCGCAAACAGCCAGTTTTTCATCAACTTTAGCGACAACCATTTCCTTAATCGCCAGTACACGGTCTATGGTCGTGTGATTTCTGGAATGGAACACGTGGATGCGATCGTAAAAGGCGAACCGCCTATGTATCCCGATCGCATGATCAGCGTTAAGGTGGCTGCAGATGCGTAAACTTGCCATTATCTTGGGCATAGTGGCGGGTACGGCGCATGCCAGCGGGATTGAGATTCAGGTCGCTGGACAAGCAAATGGGACAATCATCATTGACCTATTCGAAGATGTCGCCCCACAGCACGCCGAGCGTATCAAGCTTCTTGCCGCGGATGGTGCCTATGACGGTGTTGTGTTTCATCGCGTGATCGAAGGGTTCATGGCGCAAACAGGGGATGTTGAATACGGCAAAGTGGGGGGCAACATATCCTATGCAGGCCGTGGTGGTTCAAATTATCCCAACCTACCTGCCGAATTTTCGGATGTTGCCTATGATCGCGGTGTTGTAGGGATGGCGCGTTCGCAAAGTCCAAACAGCGCAAATAGCCAATTTTTTATCATGTTTGAACCTGGTTATTTTCTAAACGGCCAATACACTGTCGTGGGACAGGTCACGAATGGCATGGATGTTGTGGACGCGATCAAATTGGGTAAAGGGCGCAATGGCGCTGTGATCGGTCAACCCGATGTGATGATGAAAGTCTCTGTCATCGATTGACACAGTTGGCCAATGCTTTGATGATTGAAACCCCGCATCTGTCAGAGTGCGGGGTTTTTTTGTTGCGCACATGCGATTTCAGGATGGATTGACGGTGGGGCTAAAGTGCGGCTGGAATAGACCAGCAGGCAGATGAATTTTAGCACCTCTAAAACCGCAAAAAGGACATGAACATTGCTGTGATCCGGCGATAGTCCCGCAATGATCAAATCACTGCGTGCTTGAAGTAGCTGGGTTAATCCAATTTTCTGAATCAGAGGGATTGCAATCGCACCCGCTAATAAGGACGGAAGAAATCGCATATGCCAAATCAATCCCATCACAATCATCACAATGCATGAATATTCGGTGTAACCAGTCCACAAAAATTGCGCGCGCCCGACCTGTAGAGCCATGGATAAATCCAATGTTTCCACCTGAAATTTTGCGATCGCCGTGATAAGATTACCCGATACAGAAATCCCCGCCCATAGAGCCGCCGTTCCGGCCCACAGCCGATGTTGTGCGTTCACCTTTTCCGTTTCCGACATGTCTAAACCTGGCTTGCTTGGCGCAGTTTAGGCGCTTGATCTCGGGGACGGCGCACATCTTCTACACCCATCGAAAGTCCCCGACCGATCCGATGGGCCAATTGCGACCATTGGATCGCCGACTGGCTGGGTAATTCCGCGAACAGTGTATCATCAAATAGGCTGAGCCAGTGATCAAAGTGAACCGGTTTCACCGTCTGCGCTTGCATATGTGCCTGCATTGGATTGCCGTCGTAATCGCCCTCAAACAAAAGCGCGTTTGCCCAAAAACGTGTGATTTTTTCTTCGTGCGCTCCAATCATCGACGTGGCGGGAAAAGATCTGTGCCAACATCGGGTGGGCACGTACGCGTGCGTAAAATGCGTGAACAACCTGTTCGATTTCAGAACGCGCAATGTCGATGCGCAGCTTCATCAGACTGCGACGATCCAGATGATGATCAAGCCGACGAAGAGGTAAAAGAAGGTGTTGATCATCCAACGCATAAGTCCCGCGTCACTTTGTGGGTCAATGCCATAATGCCGACAGATCGTGCTGCCCGGTGAGAGTAATAGTTTGATAAGTGCCATGTGTGCATCCTTTTCTTGATGCAACAAACATATGCAATTAATACGCATTGTTAATGCGTATTAATTGGGAGCGTTTTTATTTCGGAAAACAGGGTTAAAATTTTGCTAGAAACCCAATCGGATTAACGGAGCGTTCCGTTGATCCGAAGCGATTATCCTAATTGCACCAAGGCGTGACGTTTTTTACCTGCTGAAAGTTTAATCGGGGACGACAACATTTCGGCGCTGATTACCAAACCGCCATCAACCAAAGGTTCGTCATTCAGCTTGGCACCATTTTCCGCAATTAGCCGTTTGGCTTCTTTTCCGGATTTTACCAAACCCGATTTCACGATCAGTTGAACAATGGAAATTCCATCGCCAATATCATCACTGCTTAGGGTCAAGGTTGGCAAATCATCACCAACGCCGCCTTTTTCAAACACTTCACGTGCTGTGGCTTCTGCCGTTGTCGCAGCATCAGCGCCGTGTAGAAGGGCGGTCACTTCGTTTGCAAGGATGACTTTTGCATCGTTGATTTCAGAGCCGGCAAGCGCACCTAGACGATCGCATTCCTCAATGGGCAGTTCGGTATAAAGTTTCAGAAAACGTCCCACATCCGCATCCGTTGTGTTGCGCCAGAATTGCCAGAATTCGTAAGGTGACAACATATCTGCATTTAACCAAACCGCACCGTTTTGCGATTTTCCCATCTTTTTCCCATCTGATGTGGTCAATAGGGGTGAAGTGAGGCCAAAAACACGATTTTCGGCCACGCGGCGGGTTAATTCCATGCCGTTGATGATATTGCCCATCTGATCCGAACCGCCCATCTGCAACATGCATCCATAGCGGTTGTGCAGTTCAAGGAAATCATAGGCCTGCAAAATCATGTAGTTGAATTCAAGGAAAGAAAGTGATTGTTCCCGATCCAGCCGTGATTTAACCGACTCAAAGGACAACATGCGGTTCACGCTGAAATGGCGTCCGATATCACGCAAGAATTCAAGGTAGTTTAATTCATCCAACCATTCCGCATTGTTGATCATCATCGCGCCATTCGGGGCATCGGCATAATCAAGATACGCGGAAAACACTTGTTTAATGCCAGAAATGTTTTGATCAATCATGTCTGGGGTTAGCAGTGGGCGTTCATCGGCGCGAAACGATGGATCGCCAACCTTAGTCGTGCCCCCACCCATCAGCGTGATCGGGCGCCCACCCGTTTTTTGCAACCAACGCAACATCATAATTTGGATTAGGCTGCCGACATGCAGTGAACTGGCCGTTGCATCAAATCCGATATAGGCAGGCATACCCCCTTTACACAATGCTTCGTCCAATCCATCATAATCAGTGCAATCCGCCACAAAACCGCGTTCTAGCATGATCCGAAGGAAATCTGATTTAGGTGTAAAGGTCATCTCTTGCTCCTGAATATGGATTGCGTCATTGCTATAGCGATCCTTTTGGGAAAGGAAAAGCCATGAGTGATGCAATTCGTGCCGTTGGAATGATGTCTGGAACATCGATGGATGGGATTGACCTGGCCGAGGTTGTGACGGACGGGACCAGCATTCATGAATTTGGAGCATCCCGATACATCCCCTATGCCCCCGAAGAACACCAGATTCTTCGCCGCGCGATGGGGCAATGGGATGGCGGGCATGTGCGGGCTGCGGAAAGATTGATCACCCGCTCGCATGCATTGGCTTTTGCTAAATTGGATGTGACATCTGTTGATGTCATTGGTTTTCACGGTCAGACCTTGGCGCATGATCCAGATAATCGTCGCACGCTACAGGTGGGGAATGGTTTGGGATTGGCGCGCGACACGGGCGTGCCAGTTGTTTGGGATTTTCGCAGTGCAGATGTTGCATTGGGAGGGCAGGGTGCACCATTGGCGCCCTTTTTTCACTTTGCCTGCGTCAAATACATCGGGGTGACGCAACCTGTTGCATTTTTGAATTTGGGTGGTGTTGGAAATATCACCTATGTCGACCCACGTTTGACAGCGGCAACAGATGTCGGTGCGGTGTTGGCCTTTGACACGGGACCCGCAAATGCCCCCGTGAACGATTTTGTTCGCGCGCGGCTGGGTCAAGAATTTGATCGCGATGGCGCCTTGGCCTCTGCTGGCACGCCGGACATGGCAGTGGTAAAAACGCTGCTTGATGCGCCCTATTTTCGCAAATTGCCGCCCAAATCATTGGACCGCAATAGCTTTGCTCAGGTGTTGGATGTTGTTGATCAGATGGGCGATGCGGACGGGGCCGCAACCTTATCCGCGATGATTGCCGCCAGTGTCGTGGCAGGGATGGAGCATATGCCACATCCAGTTTCCCAAGTGTTGGTCTGCGGTGGCGGGCGGCGCAATCGGGTAATCATGTCGATGCTGCAGGCAGGTTTGGATATTCCTGTCACCGCGGTTGAGGCACATGGATTAGACGGCGATATGTTAGAGGCGCAGGCCTTTGCCTATTTGGCGGTGCGTGTGCTGCGCAAATTGCCAACCTCTGGTCCATCAACAACGGGCGCACCTGTTTCTGTTGGTGGTGCACAGGTATCGCAGCCAAATTAACCGCTACAACTTGCGCCACCAAGGACGCAAAATTTAGCGCAATGGGGATGGTTCAGGCGCACGTCGCGTTCCGCCTCCTGAAGCGTTTTGCCCAATTCAAATTGTGGATCATATGCCAGAAGCGTACAGGCCAAAACAGCGGGCGCATCTGCCCCTTTGCGGCGCACAACCATGCGCGCATTCGAGCACATCAAATCCTGTGGATCTTTGTTCAATATTCCCCAGCATTCGGTCGTAATTTCAGGCACATCCAAGGTGCCAGTCATTTCGGGAAACAAAACCGTTTCTGCGGGCGCACATGCGTCAATCTCAAATCCTTCTGCCTGATAAAGGGCTGCAAAACCTGCACGTGCGTCGGCCTCGGTTTCGTCCCACAGCGTACGCCCAGCAACGGCCATTTTGATTCCCTGATCCCGCAACCATCGCATACCCACCAGAGTTTTTTCAAAACTGCCTTCACCGCGTTCCAAGTCATGCATTTTTGCACTGTAATGATCTAATGAAATGCGCAGGGTCATCTGATTAGGATACGTCGCATTCAGCGCGACTAAGCCTTCGCGCATCTGGCGTCGCATCATGGGCGACATTGCATTTGTCAATACCAAGACCGAAAATCCGCGTTCCAACGACAGGCGCAGCATGTCGATCATGTCTGCATTCATAAAGGGTTCGCCACCCGTGAAACCAATTTCGCGCACGGGCATTTTATGATCGCTCACTTCATCCATATAAGCGCGCAGATCCGATGTTTTAAAGTACACCAATTGATCGTTCGTTGGCGAACTTTCAATATAGCAATTTACGCATTCAATGTTGCACAAAGTGCCGGTATTTACCCAAAGCGTTTCCAGATTTTCCATACGCACCCATGCGCGGTCTTCGCCCTTGGCTGTACGCTTTGGGTGTTGGAATTTTTGAGTATTATCGCTCTGCTCAAGGTCTTTCATCGTCTCGCCTGATCTGGTGTTTCATGCACACTAACAAGGGATTTGTCAGGTGCAAGGTTTTCCAATTGCACATGACACAGATGTGATGCACTCTTAGTTCTAGACAAACTCAGTGCCCAGATGTAAAAGGCGCACAAGTTAGCGCTAACATGGGCGTTGAATGCTTGGTGACCACAAAGGAAGTATGAGCTATGGTGTCTCGCGTCATTCCAGTTGAACCGTTTGATTTAACAATATTTGGTGGAACAGGCGACCTGGCAAAGAGGAAAATTTTGCCTGGTTTGTTCCGTCGCCACTTAGCAGGTCAAATGCCGCATGAGGCACAGATTATAGGGGCTGCGCGCTCAGAGCTAAGTGATGATGAATATCGTGAGCTGCTGCGCACAGCGATTGTCGAATTCGGCGCGATAGAACATACTCAAAAAGACGTAGACGAATTTTTGTCGCGGGTTTCCTATGTGCATGTTGATGCCAAAGGCGACGCAGGGTGGGACACATTAAAATCCAAGATGCGTGATGGTTATGTACGCGCGTTTTATTTTTCAGTGGCTCCTGCTTTATTTGGAGATTTGGCGCAACGTCTATATGCCAATGACATCGCGCTGCGCGACAGCCGGATTGTTGTGGAAAAACCTTTTGGCAATGATTTGCAAACAGCGCAGGCTTTGAATGCGACCTTGGCCCAGCATTTTCAAGAGGATCAGATTTACCGCATTGATCACTATTTGGGCAAGGAAACGGTGCAAAACCTAATGGCCGTTCGGTTTGGAAACATGTTGTTTGAACCGCTGTGGAATGCCCAGTTTGTTGATCACATCCAAATTACGGTTGCCGAAACCGTAGGTGTTGGTGGACGCGGGGGATATTATGATCAATCCGGCGCGATGCGCGATATGGTTCAAAACCATTTGATGCAGTTGTTGTGTTTGATTGCTATGGAACCCCCATCAAAATTTGAACCCGATGCGGTGCGCGACGAAAAACTTAAGGTTATTCGCGCCCTTGATCCTGTTGAACCCCATCATCTGGTGCGGGGTCAATATAGCGCGGGAACAGATCACCCTGACTATCGTGATGCCGTTGAAAATCCGCGTTCGCGTACAGAAAGCTTTGTCGCGCTGAAAACTCATATCAGTAACTGGCGATGGGCAGGGACCCCGTTTTATCTGCGCACGGGCAAGCGTATGCGAGCGCGTTCCTCTGAGATTGCCGTTATTTTCAAAGAAACCCCGCATTCCATTTTTGGCCCCGATGCAGGTAGCCATCGAAATGCATTGGTTATTCGTTTGCAGCCAGATGAAGGCATCACCATGGATGTCACGATCAAAGAGCCTGGTCCCGGTGGGATGCGTTTGGTGGATGTGCCCCTTGATATGACCTTTGCCGAGGCGTTGGGGCCAGATGCTGAAACAGCACCAGAAGCTTATGAACGATTAATTATGGATGTCATTCGTGGTAACCAAACGCTATTTATGCGAGGAGATGAGGTTGAGGCAGCGTGGCGCTGGACCGATCCAATTATCCAAGGGTGGGAGGCGCGCAATGATGTCCCTAAACCCTATGAAAGTGGCAGTTCGGGGCCAGAGGATGCACTTATGCTATTGCATCGCGATGGTCGTAAATGGCGAGAGATCCGATAATGAATATGATTGAATATGTTGATCGGGATTTGTTGGCGCTGAATTTGGCTGGGCGTTTGGCGCGTGAATTGAGCGAGGCGTTGCATCAAAACGATACGGTTAGTTTTGTTGTCCCAGGGGGTACGTCACCTGGACCAGTGTTTGATGATCTCTGCGCTGCAGAGGTTGCGTGGGACAGGGTTCATGTGGCGCTGAGTGATGAACGCTGGGTTCCCGAAACATCTGAGCGATCCAATACGCGTTTAATTAAACAACGGTTACTGGTTGGTCCAGCTGCGGCTGCCCAACTGGTGCCACTTTATAACGATGGAGCGATCGAAGAGGAACTTCCAAAACTGGCGAAAGGGCTAGATATTTTGCGCCCGATCACCGTATTATTGTTGGGCATGGGAGCGGATATGCACACTGCATCCATTTTTCCAGAGGCCGATAATTTAGAATTGGCCCTATCTTCACATGCCCCAAATTTGATTGCGATGCGTGCTCCTGGCGCACCGGAACCGCGCGTGACATTGCCTGCCCATCTCCTCGATGAAGCGATCCATAAGCATATTTTGATCTTTGGGGATGAAAAGCGCTCATCTTTAGAGCGCGCAGAATTTTTAGATGCCTTTGACGCACCAATTCGCGCCGTGATGTCAGACGCCACTGTCCATTGGGCCCCATAAAGAATAGGTTATTTTATGTTCGATTCACTCAAATCACTTTGGTCAGAGATCTCTGACCGTCCAATTTTGGCGTTGTTTCAAGATGACAATCGCGCCACAGAGTTTTCCGCACGTTTTGATCATATGCTGTTTGATTATTCCAAAACTAATATTGATACGACGACGCGCCAAGCGCTGTTGGATTTGGCGCATGGACGCGGCGTTTCGGACAAGCGTGATGCCATGTTCAAAGGGGCACAGATCAATGATACTGAGGGGCGCGCAGTTTTGCACACAGCGCTGCGGAATTTGGATGGTGATGCTGTATATGTCGATGGACAGGATGTCATGCCCGAGGTTTTACAGACGCTGCATCGGATGGGCGCATTTTCCGAGGCCGTTCGCAACGGTGGTTTTGTTGGGCAGGGTGGTCGGATCACAGATGTTGTCAATATTGGCATAGGAGGATCCGATTTGGGGCCTGCAATGGCAACGCTGGCGCTTGCCCCCTATCACGATGGGCCGAAGTGCCATTTCGTGTCTAATGTGGATGGGGCACATATCAGCGATATTTTGCGGGATCTGAACCCTGAAACGACCTTGGTTATTGTGGCCTCTAAAACCTTCACTACCATTGAGACCATGACAAATGCACGTACAGCGCGGGCCTGGATGTCCGAGCGCGTGACAGACCCCGCCGCTCAGTTTGCGGCTTTGTCCACAGCCGCAGACAAAACCAGTGATTTTGGCATCGACCCGTCCCGCGTTTTTGGATTTTCTGATTGGGTGGGGGGGCGATATTCTATGTGGGGGCCCATAGGCCTATCACTGATGATTGCCATTGGGCGCGACGCATTCCATGCATTTTTGCGCGGTGCTCAGTCCATGGATGCACATTTTTGCACAGCAGAGTTTCACGAAAATCTTCCCGTGTTGCTGGCACTGGTTGGGATTTGGCATAACCAGATCTGTGATTATGCGACACGCGCGGTCTTACCCTATGATCAGCGGCTATCACGTCTACCAGCCTACTTCCAACAGTTGGAAATGGAAAGCAATGGTAAGGGAGTCGCGGTGGACGGTACCACCTTGCCTTATCATTCTGGACCGATTGTGTGGGGAGAGCCGGGGACGAATGGTCAACATGCGTTTTATCAATTAATTCATCAGGGTACGCGCATCATTCCATGTGAATTTATGATTGCTGCACGCGGTCATGAGGATGATTTGGAACATCATCACCAGCTGCTGGTCGCGAATTGTTTGGCGCAATCTGAAGCGTTGATGTGTGGTCGCAGTTTGGATACATCGCGGGCAATGATGGCCGCAAAAGGCTTTGAGGGGGATGAGTTAGAGCGTCAGGCGCGCCATCGTGTGTTCACAGGAAATCGGCCCTCGACAACATTGATCTATCCCAAATTGACTCCCGAAGTGTTGGGACAAATCGTGGCGTTGTATGAACATCGCGTGTTTGTCGAGGGTGTGATTTTGGGCGTGAACAGCTATGATCAGTGGGGTGTCGAACTGGGCAAAGAATTGGCAAATGCCCTCGCTCCGATTTTAGCTGGGGATGAAAGCCCAAAATCAAAAGATGGCTCTACGCAGTCTTTGGTTAGGTTTGCCAAACTATATACAAGCAAGAATAATCCATAAAAATATTTGACTGTGTTCAAATTAGTGTTACATCGCCGTTACTCTGGTGGAGTGGGTAGCTGCCTGAGGAGTTGTTCATGAGTAATGATCCGTTGTTTGTTGCGGAACTAGATATAAACGGATGTGTTGATTGGGTTTGGTACCGGTGTTGTAACGGTGACCCTGCGCGACCATTAAAACCAAACATGGAATTGCGTGATAATTGTCGGAATATTGCAACCGCCGAGTATTCAGGTGCGTCGAAAGCTGATATTCATGCCTGGTTATCCAAGAATGAGATAAGGATCACCCAAGCCGTAAATGCTGCGTAATCAGTTGCGCCAACGGTATACGTTGTTTCGGATTTCGCCAATGCGATCTTGCGCTTTTGGGTGGCTTAGGAGCCAGGCTGGGGACAGACCGGCGTTGCCAACCAGCTTGTCTAATTTTTCAAACAAGCTGATTTGTGCATCGACCGATAGACCCGATTGCATCAAAAGCGCAGTTGCGTAGGCGTCTGCTTCGAATTCATCTGAACGCGAAAGCTTTGCCATAAGCAGGCTTCCCAAACCATTTGCAATGATCATTCCGATACCTGGCAAAAACCGCGACAACACTGCACCCAATGCAACGCGCATTGCGTTTTGGCCTGAAAAATCAATCATGCGTTTGCGCGAATGGCCCAAGGCAACATGCCCCAATTCATGCGCGATCACACTGGCAATTTCACCTGCGCTGACTTCGCCCAATTTGTATTTGTCAATGAACCCTTGTGTAATAAACACGCGACCATCAGGTGCGGCCAAGCCATTGATGGTTGGGATATCCTGTACATAGACCGGAATATCGTCGACTTGCATCGCGGTCGCCATTTTATCAATCTGGGCCTGCAATTCAGCGTCCTGAAGGCGCGAAGATGTTTGATCCAGCTGACGACTTAATCGCCAAGCGGAAAAGCGAAACATGACAAACGCATAGATCAACGCAAGAAGGATTGGGCCAAGTTGTATCATGATGGATATATGGGTGTGATCAGGCGCCTTGTCCAGACAGAGCCACTTAAATTGTGAAACACCTATCGCACCAATGCGCGCATGCCGCTTTCAATACCGGTGAGGGTCAAGGGATACATTTCGTTTTCGAAAATCGACTTTATCATTCCGATAGACTGGGTGTATCCCCAATGACGTTCAGGGATGGGATTTAGCCAGATATGAGAGGCCCATTGTTCGCGTGCGCGGTCAAGCCAAACTTGTCCTGCTTCGGCGTTCCAATGTTCGTTTGCGCCTCCTGCATAGGCAATTTCATATGGCGACATAGAGGCATCTCCAACAAAGATGCATTTATAATCTGATCCATAGGTGCGCAAAATATCATGGGTGGGGGTCTGTGCATCCCAGCGGCGTCGATTGTCGCGCCATACGCCTTCGTAAAGACAATTGTGGAAATAGAAATATTCTAGATGCTTGAACTCTGTGCGCGCGGCAGAAAATAACTCTTCAACCAATTTTATATAGGGGTCCATTGAACCGCCTACATCCAAGAACAACAATACTTTCACGCTGTTGCGTTTTTCGGGTCGCGTTTGAACATCCAGGTACCCATGTTCTGCAGTGGCGCGGATTGTGCCATCAATATCCAGTTCTTGATCTGCGCCATCACGCGCCCATTTACGCAGTCGTTTGAGCGCAACTTTTATGTTGCGTGTTCCTAATTCAACGCTGTCATCCAGATTTTTAAATTCGCGTTTGTCCCAGACCTTAACAGCGCGCTGGTGACGCGACTTATCTTGACCAATGCGAACGCCCTCTGGATTATAGCCATATGCCCCAAAGGGCGAAGTCCCAGCGGTGCCGATCCATTTGTTGCCCCCTTGGTGACGCCCTTTTTGTTCGGCCAATCGTTCGCGCAGTTTTTCCATCAACTTATCAAAGCCGCCCGCGGATTGGATTTCGGCCATCTCTTCTGCGCTAAGATGCTTTTCTGCCAGCTTTTCTAACCATTCTCGGGGAATATCAACGGCGTTCAAAACTTCATCTGGTGAAATTTTGTCCAATCCGGAGAAACTTGATGAAAATGCGCGATCATAGCGATCTAAATGCCGTTCATCCTTGACCATGATAGTGCGACCCAACAGGTAAAGTGCATCAATATCATACGTCGCAAGGCCGGCATCTAATGCCTCAAGAAATCCTAAATATTCCCGTAATGAAACAGGAACACCAGTCCGTCTGAGGTTTGCAAAAAAGGGCAAAAACATATTGGCCTAGATGATTGTGCGATCTGCGATAACAGTCAGGATAAGACCCACAAGCCCAAAAGCAAGAGCATAAACAAAAGCGTAATGCAAAATATCGGTTAGTTTACCTTTGCGTTTACGCGCGATTAAGGCGCCCGCAATTGCGCCAATCAGTGCAAGAATTAGATACATACCTAGCCATTTCGACGGTTGAGCGGGTTCAGTGCCTGAATTTCCCGCAGTTTGGTTTTCAGATGTTTTTCTGATCCAAACCCGTATCGTGCCCAGTTCAAACTGTCCAGCCTAACAATGCTCGCCTCCGATGCACGTCCCGTCAATTCCAACGCCTCGGCTCGTAGGAACATCAGCGTGGACAGCAGGGCTGCGTTTTCTTCTTCGTAGGCGGCATCCAAATAGGGGGCCAAGGTGACAAGTGCGTCTTGGCCTTTGCCATATGCGATTTGATAGGACGCCAATGGAACAGCCGTATGTGCGGCGTATAGATTGGTCTGTGGGCTATTTCGGAAAATTTTATCGGCGGCTTCAAACATTCGAAATGCCTCGTCTGGATTTGTTCGCTGGACAATGCGACCCATCGCAAAATAACTAAAGCCTAATCGATGGTCGTTATACTGTGCGGCCTGTGCCAGATTCAGTGCGCGTGTTGCAGAGCCCATGCGATCACCCGCAGAAGTTCCCGGACCGAGTGCTGTTTGAATTTCCTTAATCCACGCGCGTGAGGTTGGCGGCAGGGCACGATAGGCAATTTTTTCGCCTGTTGGATTGATACGGCGCAAAACGGATGGAAGGCGTGCACTGACCTCTGCACGGGTCATTCCGCTGCGCAATTCCGGTGCATATGTGGCCCGCAGGATGAGCATGTCAAAATCAGTCAAAATCGTGTGGATATTGTCGTCGTTAAATACCGAATTTGGCAAACGATATAAATCGTTTAGCGGGCCTAACCCTTGGGCAAACTCTTCGTGCAGGCAATCACGGATTTCCTGTGGACTAGCATCTGAAGGAATAAACAAGGACACTGTGCGTCGTTCGGTTTGCGCCGACCAGCTGGTTTTTGCAGTTTTGCGGGATTTTCTGAAGTCTTCCAGATCAACAACATTCGGCGCCACAAAACAAGCGGCCATCGGCAATGTTCGTTGAATCTGACTGCGTGAGATGGCGTGGACGTTTACGTTCGCAGAATTACCGCTGGTATAATAAATATCCAGTTTGGCTTCGTCTTGTAGACGGTGGATCAACCTGTTTAGTTCAGACGGCAGGGATTGTGGAATTTTTCCAATTAAACGCACCGAAATCGGGCCCTCGAACCGGGAAAAAACAGGCAAATTGCGACCACTTTCAAGGGAAAATGATAGATCCATAAAATCGCGTGCGATGTCTTTGTTCGAAGATGCCACTGTGCGGGCCGGGGAAACAGGGAAAGGGTTCGTCACAAAGTCGGTGTAAACCGAAGAATTCTGCCGCGTCGTGACATCATCGTTCGAGGCAGGCATACAGGCACCAAGCACCATTGAGAAAACAAGGGCAGCTCGCTTCATTCTGTCTTGTTCCATTTTTTATCTGCCCACTGCGATCCCACACCGCAATAGGCATATTTCATTGTAACACATTCCCCAATATGCGCGTTCAAGAACAGGATATATTTGGCGAGTTGGACCAAATTGTGACTCGCTTTTGATGAATTATGATTTGATTAAGGTAACTTTAGTCATAATTCATCACCCCAAAAATCGCTAATAAGTATATTAAGACAATCCTTTAGCGTCGTGACATAAAGGCCAATCGTTCGAACAATTGAACGTCTTGTTCGTTTTTCAAAAGCGCACCATGCAATTTTGGCAGCAGACTGTTCGCATCTCGTTTTAAATCCTCGGGGGACAGGTCTTCTGCAAGCAGCAGCTTGAGCCAATCCAAAACCTCTGATGTGGAAGGTTTCTTTTTCAAGCCCTGTTGTTCGCGTACTTCGTAAAACTGTGTCAGCGCCGTTGTCAAAAGCTGTTCTTTTATATCTGGATAATGCACTTTAACGATTTGGCGCATTGTCTCTTGATCTGGAAACGCGATGTAGTGAAAGAAGCAGCGCCGCAAAAATGCGTCTGGCAATTCTTTCTCGTTGTTGGACGTGATGATCACCACGGGGCGATTGCGGGCGGTCACGGTTTCGCCTGTTTCATACACGTAAAACGCCATTTTATCCAATTCTTGCAACAGATCGTTTGGAAATTCAATGTCGGCCTTGTCAATTTCATCAATCAAAAGAACCACTTTTTGATCTACCTCAAAGGCCGTCCACAATTTACCCTTGCGGATATAGTTGCCAACATCGCGTACCCGTTCATCGCCCAGTTGACTGTCCCGTAATCGTGATACGGCATCATATTCGTACAGACCTTGTTGGGCTTTGGTTGTAGATTTGATATTCCATTCGATCAGGTCCAGCCCAAGCGCGCTTGCCACCTGTTTGGCAAGTTCCGTTTTTCCAGTTCCTGGTTCGCCTTTTATCAATAGTGGTCGCTCTAACAAAACCGCTGCATTTACCGCGACGGTTAAATCTTCTGTGGCGACATAGTCTTGGGTGCCTGTGAATTTCATTTCCTGTCCTCGATCTGTTCGGACGCACCTTAACGAATGCTTTTTCTTGCTGCAATCACCTGATTGACTAGTGACATCCCCCTAAAGTTGCACTATTTGCAGAGCACGGTCGCAAAACCGCAAAGTTGGAGGACACCTGCATGTCAGATGTTGACCTGCACGAGGGGGCAGACATGAAACAAGATATTTTTCTTCCTGACGATTATACGCCGGCAGAAGATGAACCGTTTATGAATGATCGACAGTTGGAATATTTTCGCCGCAAATTGATTGCGTGGAAAAGTGACCTTATGGAAGACAGCAAAGACACGATTGAAGGTTTGCAAGGTAATGCGCGCAATATCCCTGATATCGCGGATCGCGCCAGCGAAGAAACTGATCGTGCACTTGAATTGCGCACGCGGGATCGTCAGCGAAAGTTGGTTTCAAAAATTGATGCCGCGATCCGTCGCATCGATGAAGGTGAATACGGGTATTGTGAAGTCACAGGTGACCAAATTTCACTGAAACGATTGGATGCACGTCCGATTGCGACAATGACCCTAGAGGCGCAAGAGCGCCACGAGCGTCGCGAAAAAGTGCACCGCGACGATTAATTGACGAAGGCCCTGAGACATTACAGGGCCTTTTTTGTTCCATGACATCACACACAAATATCGCAATTGTTGGGGCTGGGATTGGAGGCCTAACCGCTGCGTTATGTTTTCGCCATTACGGATTTCGTGTGGATGTTTTCGAGCAAGCGCCAGAGCTTGCAGAGATCGGTGCAGGTATCCAAATTTCACCAAATGCATTTCGCGTGTTTGAACGGCTTAGCCTAGAAGATGATTTGAAGTCCATTGGCACGCGCGCTGTTGCAATTCAGTTAAGAAATCATTCCCCTGCACATCAGGTTGCGCGTTTGGATTTATCCTTATCAAAGGCGCAGGGCGGGTATTACCTATTCCACCGAGCGGATTTAATCCAAGCCCTGTATACATCCTGTAAAAGTGCTGGAGTGAACGTCATGTTTGGGCAAAACATCGGTGGCACCACAGAATTACAAAGCGATCAGTATGATTTGATCGTGGGGGCGGATGGTTTGCATTCGTCATTTCGCACACTTTTGAATCCGCAAACTCGTGCATTTTTTACAGGGCAGGTTGCATGGCGCACTGTTGTGGAGAACACCATTGAACAACCTACCGAAGCCCACGTACATATGGGGCCGCATCGCCACATTGTGACCTATCCTCTCCGTGGCAAAAAAGCCTTGAATGTGGTATGCATCAAAGAGCAAGCAGATTGGAGCAAGGAGGGATGGAACCACTCCGATGATCCAAGTGTTCTTGTTAAAGAGTTTGGTGATTTCGAGGCGCTACGTCCTGTATTTGATCAGGTCAGAACGCTGCACAAATGGGGATTGTTTCGCCATCCTATTGCCGAGTGTTGGACGCATGAAAATATTACGCTCATTGGGGATGCGGCGCATCCAACCTTGCCCTTTTTGGCACAAGGGGCAGTCATGGCGATTGAGGACGCATGGGTGCTTGCCACGTGTTTTCAGCACGAGGGCATTCATGGGCTAAGCAGGTATCAATCGTTGCGCAGTGCGCGCGTGAAACGTGTTCTTGCGACTGCGAATTCCAATGCGTGGAAATATCATTTGTCAAATCCGCTTATCCGTGGTGCGGCACATCGCGTGCTAGGGGTCGGATCACGGTTTGCGCCTGCACGTCTGGTGCGCCAATTCGATTGGATTTACGCGCATGATGTGACGCATGATGTGAGCTAGTTATCCAATTCCAGCCATACAGGCACATGATCAGATGGCTTTTCACGCCCACGTTGTTCGCTCTCGATATAGCAGTTTACCATCAGGTCTGCACAAGCTGGGCTCATCAAAAAATGATCAATCCGAATGCCATCGTTGCGATCCCATGCGCCTGCCTGATAATCCCAGAAGCTATAATGCTCTGGCCCGGCGGTTTGTGCGCGGAAGGCCTCGGTAAAGCCTAGGTTCAGAATTTTGCGCCAAGCGGCGAGGGATTCTGGACGAAATAAGGCATCTTCGCGCCACGCTTCTGGACGTGCGGCGTCTTCGACCTGTGGAATGATGTTATAATCACCTGCCATAAAGGCAGGCATTTCATCCTTCATCAATTCTGAGGCTCGGTGGTACAGGCGTTCCATCCACGCCAATTTATAATTAAATTTGGGACCAGGTGCTGGGTTGCCGTTTGGCAAATATAGACCACACATACGAATGGCGGTTTTCCCAACCACTGTCGCCTCGATCCAGCGGGCCTGTTCATCACTGTCGTCTCCAGGTAAGCCACGCACAACATCCTCAAGTGGAAATTTTGACAAGATCGCCACACCATTAAAGGACTTTTGTCCATGAGTTTCCACGTTATAGCCGCGATCTTCGAACAACGCGCGCGGAAAATTGTCATCAATTGATTTGATTTCTTGCAAAATCGCAACATCGGGGTGTGTTTCGTCTAACCAACTGCACAACGTTTCGGCACGCGCTTTTATACCGTTGATGTTGAACGTCGCAATTTTCATGTAGTTCACCCGTTTTTTCAAAGTTTATCACCGTTTTTGTTCAGGCTGACAAGTGGGATCGCCCGATTCAGGTATCTTTTGCACGACCAAAACTAAATTTTTGATTACAATTTTGTGGCAAGTAGTTTCAAAATGTTGCGATGGATCAAAAATGTAAACGTCAACACCCACGAGCGTTCAATTTTGACAATTGATTTTAGTTTTTTGACGTTGTGGGGAACATATGCGCATGAGACCCTTTTTCACGTTGCAAGCGCATCTGCGCTGCAATTAGTTTTGTAACAATTAGTAAAAGGGTATCAACGGTGTCAAAAGTTTTCTCTCATTCAACATCATCAACTCGTTTCATGGGGGGCGCAGGTTCGCCGGCACTCGGTGGGGCAGGGATGCCATGCCTTGGCGGTGCAGGAACACCATCGCTCGGCGGTGCTGGCGCACCTTCATTCGGTGGAGCAGGTCTCCCTGCACTTGGTGGCGCGGGATTGCGTCAAAAGGGCGGAGCAGGCTCTCCAGCCTAATATTCAAGGGCGCTTAGGCTCCCTTTTTTTAAAAATTATTTGAATGTTTAATTCAGTTTTCATGGCAGAGATGATGCCTCCAAGGTCAGACAAGCCGCGTTTTGTGCATGCGCGGCAGAGCCGGATTGCGGTGTCGTATTTTGTCATTCCCAGAATTATTTTGCTAACCGTTTTCGCAACGATGGTTCAATCGGCGATGGATACCTCTGCAAAATATGCCATGTTGACGGCAACGCCAGCCGCATTGATTTTTTATTCTGGTTTAATCGTAAGCTGCACATCTTTTGCCTTTGGATATGCACAATCTGGTTTGTTTTTCTACACACAAATTTCAAATGGCTTATGGCCATTCGCTCTTTGTTTGGGTGTTTGGGATCGGTCTTTTTTATTTTGGGTTTCAATAGTTTGCCGCTTGCCGATGCCTTTGTAATTGCTTCACTAACGCCTGTTGTCGCAGCGATATTGGGTTATTTACTGTTTCATGAACGCGTAAACGCTCTGACATGGCCTGCCATGTTTATCAGCACGATTGGGGTTGCCATGATGTTTTTGGACGTCATTCCGGAAATGCGGCTTGGATACATTTATATCATATTGGGTGTTTTGGGGCGTCGTCTTCCATGGTGATTACTCGCCATACATGCAAATCTGAAAAACAACCCATGGTAATGATACTGTGGCCCAGTGTTTTGATGACGCTTGGGGCCTGTGCTTATATCATAATAAATAACATGACGTTAGAAGCCCAAGCGTTGGAATACGTTTACATTTACGCGTGCTTGTTATTGTCTGCACGTTGGTTGACCATCTATTTGGTGAACCATATCTCTGTCCATCTAATGGCCGCAATCTTTAACATACAGTTTGTTTGGTTCGTGATTATTGGATACATAGTGTTCGCCGACGTTCCATCAGATATGGTGTGGCTGGGTGCCGCCATTTTGATTGGTGCAACCACTGCCGTTGCTATGTATGAGTACCGCGCAGCACGCGTCTAGCAGCATCAGAGAGAGAAGCTTGTCCCGCAACCGCACGAACTTGACGCGTTCGGGTTGTCAATCACAAATCTTGCGCCGATCAATTCATCACTAAAATCGATGACCGCATTTTGCAAAAAGGGGAGACTGGCGGCATCGACAAATACCTTTTGCCCTTTTCCTTCTAGGACCAGATCATCTGAGTTTTGCGCGTCCAAGCGAATGTCATATTGAAATCCAGAGCATCCGCCGCCCTCTACGGCGACGCGCAGGCCCTGACCGGCACCTGCTGGATCGATCTCAACCAAACGTTCAAAGGCGCGTTCGCTGACTTTTGGGGGCAACTGCATGGTGATCTCCAAGGGGTTATACATCGGTTACATTATTGATATATAAGCACAGAAACGTAAGAGAACAAGAAAGGCAGCGCAGATGCAGGCAAATTTTGCAGCTGATCCAATGGCAACGCGCGGACGCTTGTTCGCAGAAGAAGAAAGCGCACACCGCACATCCTTCCACCGTGATCGCGATCGCATCATCCATTCCTCTGCCTTTCGTCGTCTAAAACACAAGACCCAAGTCTTTGTCGAGCATGAAGGCGATTATTTTCGCACGCGCCTGACACACTCTATCGAAGTTGCGCAAGTGGCACGAACGCTTGCTAATGCACTGGGATTAAACCAAGAATTAGCCGAGGCCGTGGCGCTGGCACATGATTTGGGTCATACACCTTTTGGTCACACCGGCGAAGATGCGATGGATGAACTGATGAAGCCCTATGGTGGGTTTGATCACAATGCGCAGGCGCTAAAGATTGTTACATCTTTGGAACGCACTTACGCAGAATTTGACGGTCTAAATCTAACTTGGGAAACCCTTGAAGGGATTGCAAAGCACAACGGCCCCGTCCATGCACCTTTGCCCTATGCTTTGGCAGAATATAACGCGATACACGATCTTGAATTGGAGACGCATGCCTGTGCCGAAGCACAGGTTGCCGCACTTGCCGATGATATTGCCTATAACAATCACGATTTGCACGATGGACTTCGGGCTGGACTGTTTAGCGATGATGATATTGCGGAACTCCCCCTCGTTGGGCCATGTTTTGAAGAGGTTGACAAAAAATATCCTGATTTGGACATTCGGCGCCGACGAAACGAGGCGCTGCGTCGTTTCTTTGGGATAATGGTCGAGGATGTGCTGCGAATAACACGTCAAAATTTAGCCGAACTGAATCCAAAATCTGCACAGGATGTTCGCGAGGCAGAGCACCCAGTTGCGCAATTTTCGCCCGAACTTTGGTCAGATTTAAAGCAAGTGCGCACGTTTTTATTTACACGCATGTACCGCGCGCCAAGCGTGGTCATCATGCGTAATGACGTTAGCGCCAAGATCAGGGCACTGTTTCCTTATTTCATGGATAAACCTTATCTTTTGCCGGTGGAATGGCAGGGAGAATTTGCTCATTCGCCGGATGAACAAACAATTGCACGTGTGGTGTGTGATTATATTGCGGGCATGACGGACCGCTTTGCCTTGCAGCAATATGAACAGCTGTTAAACTCTTAATCAGTTAAGAGATAGGGATGCGATTATGGCGGCAGGGAATTTAGCCGTTGATCCAGTAATTCAACTGGCAACGCTTGGTGTGTTAGGTGTAGGCGCGCAATGGATAGCGTGGCGTCTGCGAATTCCTGCGATTGTCCTGATGTTGGGGGTCGGATTGTTGGCGGGGCCGCTGTTGGGTGTGCTTGATCCCAAAGCTGCGCTTGGCGATTTGATGACGCCAATCATATCCATTGCAGTTGCAGTCATATTATTAGAAGGCGGTTTAACGCTGAACTTTCACCACTTGCGTGATGCATCACAGGGTGTGACGCGCCTTGTTCTTGTGGGTGCGCCGATTGACTGGATCACCTCGGCTTTGGCCTTGCATTATGTGGCAGGCGTCAGTTGGGCAGTTGCTGCTGTGTTTGGGGGAATCATGATTGTCACGGGTACGACTGTGATTGCACCCTTGCTTCGGCAGACGAAACTGTCTCATCGTCCCGCGGCCCTCTTGCAGTGGGAGGCGAGCCTGAATGACCCGATCGGCGCGCTGGCGGCAGTTCTGGCCTATGAGGTGATAGTTGTCAGCGTGGCGGCCAGCACGGTTTCTGAGGCGGCAATCCAACTGGTTATTGGATTGATTGCCGCTACCATTGCAGGCGTTGCAGGCGGGCATGGAATTGCCGAGTCATTAAAACGTGGTTTGGTTCCTGAATACATGAAGGTTCCAGTTTTGTTTGTTGTTTTAATTGGTGTATTTGCCGGATCTAATGCGCTTCTACATGAACGTGGACTATTGGCTGTTACTATCATGGGCATGTGGATTGCCAATGCGAACCTGCCATCATACGAGGAGTTGCGCCGTTTCAAGGAACACGCCACTGTTCTGTTGGTTTCTGGGGTATTTGTTTTATTGGCAGCCTCGATTGATTTGGGTGCGATCCTGTCGCTGGATCTGCGTTCCGCCGCGTTTATTGCCGCAATTATATTATTGGCGCGTCCGATCACGGTTTACCTATCGCTGTGGGGGACAAAAATCCCGCGCAATGAACGCACCTTGGTCGCATTTACCGGACCACGCGGTGTTGTCTTGGTGGCCGTTGCAGGGTTGTTTGGCGAACGTCTTGTTTCATTGGGCATTGCAAATGGGGCATTGATGGCGCCATTGGCCTTTGGATTGGTTACTGTCACGGTTGTGTTGCATTGGTTCACGTTATCACCAGTGGCACGCATTTTGGGAATGTCAGGTGGTGATGCGCCCGGTGTTTTAATTGTCGGTGGCACCAGCCTTGGCACACAATTGGGCGCGTTATTGCGCGATTTGGACGTGCCGGTTGTGATTTCCGACACCAATCACCGTAATTTACGCGGTGCGCGTGATTTGGGTGTTCCCGTGTTCTATGGCGATGTTTTGTAGGAGGCTGCAGAGCATATGTTAGAGTTACGTAAATATGATAACGTGATCGCCCTGAGCGAAAATGAAGCCTACAATACCCTTGTCACCACTGATTTGGCCCCTGAATTTGGACCAACAATATATATCAGTTGCGCCGTGATCGCGAACACAGCAGCCGTCACGAATTGCCCAGCACCCTTGGAGGGCGCCCGTTTCTAGGTGAAGACACCTACTCTAGCAGCTTGGACAAAATTCTGATGGATTGGCGTATTGGAGTGACACGGATCAGTGTTTCCTATCCGTTAGATCGGTTTCAACGCGACAGACCCGAGGCGGTGATAGTCGCAACGTTGGACGAAAAAGGCCGCTTGAAATTTGCGCCAAATTTGGAAAAATCGCCTCTTGCCGATGGGATGCGAATTTTACATTTCTCTCCGCCACTATCTACTGATCCGGACAGGCAGGGTGCACCAAAGGACACAATCCTGCATTGACCTTGGGCTATGGCGTGATAAACCGCCACCCAAGACAAAGGATAGCTGTTATGAACCTGTTTTCTGATATTCGCGCATTGGTTATTGAATGCCTTGACACTATGGTGTCGGATGGCGATCTACCTCAAGGTTTGGATTTTTCAAATGTGACGGTGGAACCTCCACGAGATCCCTTGCACGGTGATATGGCAACTAATGCAGCGATGGTATTGGCGAAACCGGCGAAGTTGAAGCCACGTGACATAGCGGAAAAACTGGTGTCTCATTTGGTTGAGGATGCGCGGGTCACAGTTGCCGAAGTGGCAGGCCCTGGTTTTTTAAATATGCGTCTAACCCATGAAACATGGCACCTTGTCATTTCCAATATTCTTGCACACGCATCACAATATGGTCGCTCGGATATGGGGCAGGGGCGGCGCGTAAACGTCGAATATGTGTCGGCTAATCCGACAGGCCCGCTACATGTGGGACATACCCGTGGCGCTGTGTTCGGGGACGCCTTGGCCAGCCTGTTGGATTACGCAGGTTATGACGTCACTCGGGAATATTATATCAATGATGGCGGTGCCCAGGTCGATGTTTTGGCACGTTCGGTGTACCTACGTTATCTTGAGGCGCATGGAAAAGAAGTTGCATTTGAGGATGGAACCTATCCGGGCGATTATTTGATCGCGGTTGGCCAAGCGCTCAAGGACAAAGTCGGCGATGCATTTGTAGATAAAGGTGAGCAGTTCTGGTTGAGCGACATCCGCGAATTCGCAACCGAAGCCATGATGGGTTTAATCCGAGAGGATTTGAGCATTCTTGGCGTCAAGATGGACAAGTTCTTTAGTGAAAAATCTCTCTATGGTACTGGTTTAATCGAAGATGCAATCGCAAGCCTGCGCAACAAAGGCTTGATCTATGAAGGCGTTCTTGAGCCGCCAAAAGGCAAAAAGCCCGAAGATTGGGAACCACGCGAACAAACCCTGTTCAAATCAACCGAGCACGGCGATGACGTTGATCGCCCTGTGCAAAAGTCAGACGGCAGTTGGACCTATTTTGCTCCTGATATCGCTTATCATTATGATAAGGTTGAACGCGGTTACGATTTGTTGATTGACGTGTTTGGGGCGGATCATGGTGGATATGTAAAGCGTATGAAAGCGGCCGTTTCTGCATTATCCGACGGAAAAACACACTTGGATGTAAAACTGACACAGTTGGTAAAGCTTTTCAAAAATGGCGAGCCGTTCAAAATGTCAAAGCGTGCCGGCACATTTGTGACACTGCGCGATGTTGTTGATCAAGTGGGTTCTGATGTGACGCGATTTGTCATGCTGACACGCAAAAACGATGCACCATTGGATTTTGATTTCGACAAAGTTTTGGAGCAAAGCCGCGATAATCCGGTGTTTTATGTGCAATATGCGAATGCGCGTGTGCATTCTGTGTTGCGCAAAGCTGGTGAAATGGGAATGGATGTGAGCGAAGCGGCCTTAGTCAATGCGGATCGTTCGGGTTTAAGTCATGACGCCGAGATTAGCGTGGCGCGTAAACTGTCCGAATGGCCACGTTTGGTTGAAATTGCGGCACGTACAAATGAACCGCACCGTATTGCATTTTACCTCTATGAGTTGGCCAGTGATCTGCACAGTTTGTGGAATCGTGGCAACGATGATGTGTCGCTGCGATTTGTTCAAGAGGGTGATACGGCCACAACGCAAACGAAAATTTCGCTTGCGCGTGCCGTTTCTGTTGTTATTTCCGCAGGTCTTGGTATTCTAGGGGTAACGCCGGCAGAAGAAATGCGCTAAAACTTGCATCGCTGTCTGGGGTTATCAGGGCAACACCTTGAGGGCGAGATGGCAGAGCAGTTTTATTCAAATGCGTCAAAACCTGGCGCAAATCAGTATTCAGTATCAGTTGGCTCACTTGTGCATTGGCTGGGGAGCGGGGCGAGTTTGGCGCTGCTGGCGGGTGGTGTTTATTGGGCCGTTAACATCGGATCGCGCGACGTTACGCAAATTCCCGTTGTATCTGCGCAACTTACGCCGATGCGCGAGGCGCCTGAAAATCCAGGCGGCAAAGCAACCGAAAATCAGGGGCTTAATGTGACACAGGTGGCGGCAATGGAAAACCCACCGGTCGCAGAAACAATCGTGCTGGCCCCTGGCACTCAATCCTTGGCCGAGGAAGATTTGCCAACAGGCGAACGCATGCAAATGGCAAGCACCCTCACCACCGAAGAAAACTTAGGCGAAACAGAGTTGGCCGTAGATGTTAATGCATTGGCAGATGCCATTGTTGCGGGCAATGAACCGCTGAGCGACATTCAACCCAAACCCGTACGCGTCGAAAGTGCGAATATTGAACAAGCTCTGCGCATGGCCTTAGCCGTAGATGCAACGCCAAACGGATTAAACCAACCACGTACCACTATTAGACCCAAGTTACGTCCAAGTGGCGTGCAGGCTTCGGTGGCTGCCACATCATCGACGTTTATCGCGCCTGGAAGCGCCTTGGTACAATTTGGCGCCTATGACAGTCAGGTCGTTGCCGAGCAAGAGTGGAAACGGATTTCGTCGGATTTATCAAGCTTTTTGGGGGATCAAAAACGCGTCATTCAAAAAGCACAAAGTGGCGGGCGCACCTTTTATAGATTGCGGGCGGCTGGATTCAAAGATATCGCCGATGCGCGTCGTTTCTGTTCTGCCGTCACGACCAAGGCAGAATGCTATCCTGTCATTGCCAAATGATGAACCAAGTGCGCCAACTTAATGCAGTTATTTTTGGAGTAGAAGGTCCACGCCTATCATTCCAAGAAAAGGCATTTTTCGCTGCGGTTCAACCATTTGGTTTTATCCTTTTTGCGCGCAACATAGAAACCCCTGATCAACTGCGTGGGTTATGCGCGGATCTGCGAGCGGCAGTTGGGTGGAACGTCCCAATTTTAATTGACCAAGAGGGTGGACGGGTTCAACGTTTGTTGCCCCCGATGGCCACACAATTTTTGCCCCCATTGGATCATGCAAAATCAGCGGGAAAAGATGCGATAAATCAGTTTTTTGCTCGTTATGCGATTATTGGTCACGAATTGCGCAGCTATGGAATCGATGTGAACTGCGCGCCGAACTTGGATATCGCACGGGATCAAACCCATCCATTTTTACAAAATAGATGCTATGGGCGTACCCGTCAGGATGTGTCAGTGTTGGGTCGTGCGGCTTATGATGGGTTGCTTGCTTCTGGTGTCATGCCCGTCATCAAACATATGCCGGGTCATGGTTTGGCCGTTGCGGACAGTCACAAAGGATTATCGCGGGTGACAGAAGATTTTGAATATCTGATGGAGCATGATTTTGCTGTGTTCGCAGATTTTTCAGATGCAAAGATGGGCATGAGCGCCCATATTCTGTTCGATGCAATAGATCCGCTTCGGCCTGCGACGATTTCTCCGCGCTTGATTTATATAATTCGCGTTGATTTATCGTTCGATGGATTGCTCATGACGGATGATTTGTCGATGGAGGCATTGCCCGCATCCATTCAGGCACGTGCGACTTCGGCGCAGCGTGCGGGAATTGATGTTGTATTGCATTGTAACGGGAACGGACACGAAATGCCTGCTGTCGCAGAGGTTTTAGAAACGCCAACCCCGGCCACGCAGCGGCGCATGCAAGCAGCACTGGATGCACGTGATGCATTGGTGCCACAATCCCTTGACATTGACGCAATGCGCGCGCAGCTTGGGGTCTGAACAAGCCAAAACAAGATTATGAGTGAACACCAAGATCTATTTCCCACACAGGATGGCGAGCAGTCTGTGTCCGACAGATTGTCGGCCGAGGCATTGATTATTGATGTCGATGGTTTTGAGGGTCCTCTGGATTTATTGCTCACGCTATCGCGCACACAAAAAGTGGATTTGATGCGCATTTCGGTCTTGGAACTTGCGCAGCAATATTTGGAGTTTGTCGAACGGGCCAAAGCGCTGCGTATTGAATTGGCTGCTGATTATTTGGTTATGGCCGCTTGGCTTGCGTTTTTAAAATCACGATTGTTGCTGCCACCCGACCCTACGGATGAGGGACCAAGCGGAGAAGAGATGGCCGCACATCTGGCGTTTCAGTTAGAGCGGCTTCAGGCAATGCGCGAGTGTGCTGCGCGCCTTATGGCGCGGGATCAAAGGGGGCGTGATTTCTTTGTCCGTGGCATTCCAGAAAGCATGGAGACTGTGCGCAAAGTCAACTACACGGCACATTTATTGGATTTGATGCAGGCCTATTCACGCATTCGTACGCGCGACGAATTCCGTCCATTTGTAATGGATCGAAACGATATTTTCACTATGGAAGAAGCATTGGAGCGGATGCGCGGCTTAATTGGGTTTGCTGTTGATTGGATAGACATATCCAGTTACTTACCCGATGGTTGGGGTTCATCCCCCATGCGACGGCGCGCGGCGACGGCCTCGACGTTTGCAGCCTCGTTGGAATTGGTGAAGGCGGGTAAAGTTGAATTGCGTCAAAGTGATGCTTTTGCTCCACTAGAACTGCGTAGAAAGGCACAGGAAAATGAGTGATCCTGATGTGATAGCAAACACCACGTTGTTTGAGGCACCCCCAATGGGCGAGCAAGAGCGTATGGTTGAGGCCATTCTATTTGCCTCTGCCGATCCTGTCAGTGTGAAAGAGCTAAATGATCGCATGCCACACGGCTGTGATGCGGCCGAGGCGTTGGTGCACCTACAAAAGCGGTATGAGGGGCGCGGCGTGCATGTGACGCGGGTGGGCGAGGCGTGGGCCATTCGCACCGCTGGCGATTTGGGATTTCTGATGCAAAAAGAGACGGTTGAGACGCGCAAACTGTCGCGCGCCGCAATCGAAACGCTGGCGATCATCGCCTATCACCAACCCATTACACGTGCTGAGATTGAGGAAATTCGCGGCGTGACTGTATCACGCGGCACCATCGATTTGTTGATCGAAATGGATTGGATTCGATTTGGGCGTCGCCGGATGACCCCAGGACGCCCTGTGACATTTGTCGTGACACAAGATTTCCTAGATCACTTTGGCCTAGAAAGCGCACGTGATTTACCAGGTTTGAAAGAATTGCGCTCTGCTGGTCTATTAGACAGTCGACCACCACCCTTTGAATCAGGGCCATCTGATGAGGATGATTATCAAACCGAATTGTTCGAGGATTAGGCTGGAATTTTCGTTTCATTCGTCAAGAGTGGATCGGCCTGATAGTTGGGAATAGGGGCAATTTCGGGCGAAATGTTATGGCGATCACAAATTTTCTGCATATATGATCCTGCGGGCGGTACCCCCTGATAGGCATCGCGCAGATGAAGCTTTGTTGATCCGAATAGATGAATTAACCGTACGGGCTTGGCCTCAAATTCGAAATCAGAATTTGGATCAAGGTATTCGTGATTTAAGGCTGACTCGAAGTGCCAATAGCGTGAAAAATGTTGTCCGTTGTTTATTTCACCTGTTGCACGCAAGGCCCATGTCATCACGTTAGGACCTGTTGTTGTCCATGGCAGAGAGTTAAGTGTCGGTAGATCACCCTGTGAAATCCGTTCTAATAGTGGATCAAGACGGGGTTTGCGCCACCAGAATGGGACTGGAACCCGCGCCTCAAGAAAGTTGCGCACCAAATGCAACGCAACAGAATGACGCGGCAATTTTAAAACGCAATTGTTCACCGTCCCTTTCTTATAGTTTATTCCGAAATAATGCGTCTTTTCGTAATCAATCCTGCGCAAACAGTACACATCCAAATCAACCCACATGAAATCGGTTTTTTGCAAAAGGTGAATGCGCCAAATATCCGAATAGATGCCATTTGAATACCGCATGTCGGTACTTTGAATGTCGGATTGTTCGTAGATTTCGTCCGCATTGTGATGTTCAACATAGTCGGGAATGTTTTTGACTGTGCCTTTCGTGAACAAATGAAACTTATAACCGTTGTCCACAAAAGATTTCATGCACAGATGTTCAAAATAGGATAGGTCAGAGCCTGACCAGAAACTGGCAACTTCAAAATTCATGAATTATGACCAAATAAAATTGTATTTATCAATCTATGGTAATAATTAAAGGGTAATTTGTCTATCTAAAGTGTTTCGACAGTTTCAATCCTTGTCCCTGATAATTTGATTTCAAATCAGCACCGTAAAGCTGTGTGGGCAGGTCTTGCATGTGTTCATAAACCAAACGTCCGACAACTTGGCCATGTTCTAATACAAAGGGAGCTTCGTGGCAGCGCACCTCAAGGACACCACGCGATCCTGTGCCGCCAGCGGCATCATGACCGAAACCTGGATCAAAAAATCCCGCATAATGCACGCGAAATTCGCCGACCATCGCCAAAAATGGTGCCATTTCAGCGGCATACATGGGGGGGATGTGCACGGCCTCTTGGCTGACAAGGATGTAAAAGGCACCCGGATCCAAAATGATTTGTCCATCGTTGCTGCGGATATCCTCCCAAAACTCGCGCGGGTCATAATACCCGATGTTGTCCAAATCAATGACGCCTGTGTGGGGTTTGGCGCGATAGCCCACCAAATCGCCTTTTGTTGGTTTAAGATCCACGGAAAAGCCCAATCCATCATCAATCACGGCCTGTCCCGACACCAATTTTTGTGTGTCATGTAATTGGAGCAAATCCGCATCCGACAATATTGCGTGTCCGACGCGAAATCGGATTTGGTTTAAACGCATCCCTGGGCGCACCAAAACCGAAAACGATCGTGGGCAAATCTCAGCATAAAGGGGGCCAGTATATCCCGCAGGGATACGATCAAATTCGGTGCCCTCGTCCGTGATAACACGGGTTAATAGATCCAAGCGCCCGGTCGAGCTTTTGGCATTTGCCACTGCAGTTATGTTTTGGGGCAGTGCGAGTCCCTCCATCAATGGGACTACATAGACGCACCCTTTTTCCAAAACTGCGCCATTTGACAGATCAATTTGATGCATTTCGAAGTCTTGCAACCGATCTGCAACACGGCGTCCATTCCCGGCCAAGAATGACGCGCGTACGCGCCACGCCTTGGTTCCCAGCCGCAGATCTAGGCTTGCGGGCTGGATTTGGCCCTCAGATAATGGGGCATCAATCGTGATTTGATCGTTTTGAATTAAAGTTGCGATGGCTTGATTTGGTAAAACACCTGTCACGATGTGGTCTCCATTATAAACAAAACGCCCAAGGCATAGCCTAGGGCGGTTTTGTTGGTCGGGCTAGCAGGATTCGAACCTACGACCTCCCGTCCCCCAGACGGACGCGCTACCAGACTGCGCTATAGCCCGACACTATACAGCTCCGTGATAGCGGTTTTTGCATGAAGGACAAGGGCAAATTTACGTTTCGTCGCCAAAAGCCCTAGGCGCGGCGCGCAATTGCGCTGTTCACCCGTGACAAAAGAGTTTCCAGCGTCGTGATTGAAACGGCACGGCTGTTCATGGCATATGCAAGTTGATCCAGTCGATTTTTTGGGGCCACGAACTCTGCTGTGTTTTGTGTCGCCTCCATATCTGATTCTGTTGTGACTTCATCCGAGTCTGTCCAGAAATTTTCGGGTTCAGCTGACCCAAACAAATCAAATTGATCTTCTTCCGTGCCTACCAGCCGTAGGTTGGGTCGTGACGCTGTTATTGGATCTGATACGGGTTGGGGTGCGCTTTGCTCCATTGATTCAACGATTTGTGACATTTCGACAATTTCAGCTGGAGGCTCGAGCGGCTCAATTGCGGCTTCTAATCCCGGTTCCAGCGGAGGTGAGAGATCAATCACATATTGTACCCCATGCTCCTTCAATTGTTTTTGCGCGCCGCGAATGGTCATACCATCATCATGCAGCAATTTTTTTAAACCACCAATCAACTGCATGTCGCGTGGGCGATAATACCGCCGACCTCCAGCACGTTTTACCGGTTTTATCTGTGAAAATTTGCTTTCCCAAAAACGCAAAACATGCGTCGGAAGCTCTAGCCACTCTGCGACTTCGCTGATTGTTCGGAATGCATCTGCAGATTTTGCCATGCTGTACGCCAAGCCTTCGCTTTAGGATTTATTGCCTTCTGCGACGCGGTCTTTCATCAAATGCGATGGACGAAATGTCAAAACACGTCGGGGCGGAATAGGGGCCTCTTGGCCTGTTTTTGGATTCCGTCCAACGCGGGCATTTTTATCGCGCACACTAAACGTTCCAAAAGAAGAAAGCTTCACTTGTTCCCCGCGGACCAATGCATCGCTTACATGATTTAAAACGCTCTCTACCAAATCCGCAGATTCATTTCGTGACAGACCCACTTCGCGAAAAACAGCTTCGCTCAGGTCCATTCGTGTCAATGTTTTTTCTGACATAGCACCCTCCGGTTTCGTCACATGTTAGCCAACCGTGTTTTTCTGAGTCAAACGATTTGACCCGTTTCAGTCAATAAAGTGCTAATCTTGAAGGAAAAATGTATCTTACCAACGTAAAACAACAGCACCCCATGCCAGTCCGCCCCCGATTGCTTCGGTCACGACAACTTGGCCTTGCTGTATTTGTCCATCCTGAACGGCCACTGATAGGGCCAAGGGAATCGATGCCGCGGATGTATTTCCATGATTCTGAACGGTTTTTACAACACGCTCGTCTGGAACTCCCATTTTTTTGGCAGTCCCTTGAATGATGCGAATATTGGCCTGGTGGGGCACAACCCAGTCAACCTCATCCGAAGTAATCTTGGCGCGTGTCATTGCGGTTTGCGCAGTTGCCGCCAATTTTTCGACTGCGTGGCGGAACACCTCTTTGCCATGCATCCGCAGATATCCGGTGGTTTGGGTTGAAACGCCGCCATCAACATACAAAATATCACGGTGGCGGCCATCGGAATTCAGATCAACGGATAGGATGCCGCGATCTGATTTGTCGCCCTGTCCCTCTTGTGCCTCAAGGATCAGTGCGCCTGCACCATCACCAAAAAGGACACAGGTTGTTCGATCCTGCCAATCCATGATGCGCGAAAATGTTTCAGCACCAATGACCATGACACGGTTTGCTTGACCTGACACGATCTGCGCATTTGCAGTCGATAGTGCAAAGACAAACCCAGCACAAACCGCCTGCACATCATAGGCAAATCCGCGGGTCATGCCGATTCCGTTTTGCACCATTGTTGCAGCAGATGGGAACGTGAGATCCGCAGTGGAGGTTGCAACAATGATTGCGTCCAAATCATTCGGATCCAAACCCGCTGCGGCCAATGCACGGTTTGCGGCCTGTATCGCCAAATCTGATGTCGTTTCATTTTCCGCAGCAAAATGACGTTGATGAATGCCTGAGCGTGAGACAATCCAATCATGACTAGTGTCTAGTGTCGCTTCAAATTCGGAATTCGGAACCACGCGTTCAGGAAGATAGTGTCCAATGCCACGTACAACGGCCCGTATTGTCATTATTCTTTGCCTGCTTTTTTGACTGTGTCGATTTTATCCTGCGCCAAGGATGGGGTGGATGCAACCCGCGCTGCGACTTTCTTGGAAAAATCAGATTGGGCCAGCTGAAATGCTAATTTGACTGCTGATGAGACGCCTGTTGCATCTGCTGATCCGTGGGATTTCACAACCGTGCCATTCAACCCCAAGAACACACCCCCATTTACCCGGCGAGGATCGATCCGTTTTTTCAATCGACGCATCGAGGTTAGTGCGAGCAAAGAGGCAAGCCGTGATAGGGGGGAGTAGGCAAATGCCTCACGTAAGAGAGTGCCAATAAGATTGGCGGTGCCTTCCCCCGTTTTCAACGCGATATTGCCTGTGAATCCGTCTGTGACAATGACATCGCATTTCGTGCCTGGAATATCACCACCTTCCACAAAGCCAACAAAGTCAAAATTTGCGTCATCCGCGATCGAGCTGATTAATGTGTGCGCCTCTTTCAATTCAGCGCGCCCTTTATGTTCTTCTGTTCCAACATTCAAAACACCAACGCGAGGGTATTTAATGTCTAATCCATTGCGCGCATAGGAAACGCCCATCAAGGCATATTGGCATAAATCGCGTGCATCTGCGCGTACATCCGCCCCCACATCCAACATGATGTTGAAACCCGCAGGGTTTTTCGACGGCCAAAGAACGGCAATCGCAGGGCGATTGACACCCTCTAATTTGCGAAGGCGGATCATGCTCATCGCCATGAGCGCGCCTGTGTTTCCGCAAGAAACACAAACATCAGCCTCGCCATCGCGCACGGCCTCTAATGCCGACCACATGGATGTTTTCCGTCCAGTGCGCAACACTTGACTGGGTTTGTCGTCCATCGTCACGACATCTGTCGCGTCGCGAATGTCTACGCGGCCGTTCAACGCGCGGCGCCGTTTCACCAAGCGGCTCAGTTGCGCCTTGGGGCCATGCAGAATAAAATAAAGTTCAGGATTTTTCTTGGCAGAACGAGAAATACCGGCGACAACAGCCGCCGGTCCCAGATCGCCACCCATGGCATCAATGCTAAGTACGGTTCGATTTTCTGAACGGTCCAATGGCATTGTGTGCACGCGGATTAAACTTGAACGCGCGCCAATTAGGCTGCGTCTTCGTCCAGATCGATTTCTTCAGCAAGCGCTACAACTTCGCGGTCTGCATAGTGCCCGCATGACGCACATACATGGTGCGGTCGCTTTAGCTCGCCACAGTTTGAGCATTCATTTGGATTACCTGCAACCAATGAGTCGTGTGCACGACGGTTGTTACGGCGTGAGCGTGATACTTTGTTCTGTTGGACAGCCATGCCTCAACCCCAATTTTGAACGAGGATCAAAGTCCCCGACGTTTCGTTCAATTCTTGTATTTGTGGCGAATACATCTAATCCACCTATAAATACAACCTAAATTCGCAAGAGTTCGCAAAAATATAGTTCTTTTTCAAATGCGCAAGGGGGCGGGACGAAATTAATCGCCTTTTTCTAACTTTTCTTTCAGCGCAGAGAGGCTTGCAAAGGGTTTAGCATCCGCATCCTTCATCGGTTGCACCCCATCTTCTGCATAAACATGTTCGCCAAGTTCCACGCCATCCGCACGGGGATAGTCAGGCAGGGCCAAAACCAGAGATTCACGGAAAACTTCGATCAAATTTATTTCGCTGAGCAATATATCCAAGGTTTCATCGCCACTGGCTTGGGCAATTTCTTCGTCTTCGGCCACTTTTTCGAACAATTCTCCGGGGACAAAACGGCGAATAGGTTTCTCGTCTATGCGTATCGTTACAGGAGCCGTCGTGATGACACAGGCCTGTTGTACCGTTGCGCCTAAATCTGCGGTCAATTCCCATTGTTCGCGTCCAACGGCGGCCAACTCTCCCTTAAACCGCGGCTTTTTCAACGAAATTAAGTCCAACTCTTGTTCGAGTTGGCGAATTTGTGCCGGATCAAACTGTATATCGAACCGGGTGGGTCGACGTTCATTCAAATCGGCGATACGCAAAACAGGCGTAGATGTATCTGAAGGGGCCATCGGGGTGCGATCCTTTCTTGCATGCGCATTGCGCTTTCTGTTATCGGATATAGGGGAGCGCGTGATGAAACAAAAGGGGCAAACCACATGAAGCCATTCCGCCAAATTCTGATGGGCGTTGTGATTTTGACAATCGCGGGTTGCACCACGCAGTTTCGCAATCAAGGGTACATTCCAACCGAGGAAGAAATCGCTTCCTTGGTCGTAGGAGTAGATACACGTGATAGTGTATTTGAGACATTGGGTACGCCCACAACCTATGGGGTGCTGCAAAATAATCAGGCTTATTATGTGCGATCCCGCTTTGAACGTTTCGGTACGCGTGCCCCAAAAGAGGTTGAAAGACAAGTTCTTGCACTGGCATTTGATAAAGACGGTGTTTTATCCGCTTTGGGACAATATTCTTTGACCGATGGGCAGGTTGTGGTCCTTAATACGGACGTGACTGAAAGTGGCATTGAAAGCCTTGGTGTCTTCCGGCGCATTGTGTCATCCATCGGACGCCCGAGCGCAGGCCAATTGATCCGCTAGTGTCGTATCCTTGTTACATGCCGTGCGTAGCACCATGTGTCATAGGCAAAGATCACGAGTGAGGGCTGGTATGCTTGTGTTGGAAAAAGGAAAATTTCGCGCGCGCCTTGCAACAACGCAAGAAGAGATTGTCGCTTCACAGGCGTTGCGGCACAAGGCATTTGGACTGTGTGAACCGGATGGTTTAGACAAAGACGCGTATGATCCACTATGCGAACACATGTTGATCGAAGACAGTGAAAGCCACGCATTGGTATGCTGTTATCGGATCATGCACCTCAACAGCGGAGATGATATTGTGCGGTCCTATTCTGCGCAGTATTACAACTTAACTGCGTTGCAATCCTATAAAGGTAAATTGGTTGAGATGGGTCGATTCTGCGTTGATCCCTCTGTTCAGGATGCCGATGTATTGCGTGTCGCTTGGGGGGCGATGACCCAGTATGTGGATGACAACGACGTATCCCTTCTGTTTGGATGTGCGTCATTTCATGGGACAGATCAAAACGAATACGCCGACAGCTTTGCCGTACTTCGAGACAGACACATCGCACCCAAGCGTTGGTTGCCGAGGGTTAAGGCCCCAAATGTGTTCCGATTTGCACAGCGATTGACAGGTGCGCCTGATATGAAACAGGCGATGCGTCGCATGCCACCCCTATTAAAAACTTATTTAATGATGGGGGGATGGGTCAGCGATCATGCGGTTGTGGATTCACATATGAATACGCTGCATGTGTTTACAGGTGTTGAAATCGGATCAATTCCACCTGCGCGCAAGCGTCTTTTGCGGGCATTGACTTGACCTTTTCGTCGGGGGGACTTAGCCCCTTTTTATGGCACGTTCACCTTTACTTCAGCTTAATCAAATTTCACTGACTTTTGGCGGTGATCCAGTGTTTCACAACCTCGACCTTGTCGTTCATTCGAGCGACCGCGTGGCGCTGGTTGGACGCAATGGCACGGGGAAATCCACCTTGATGAAGGTTATGGCCGGATTGGTCGAGGCCGATCAGGGATTACGGGTCATCCCACCTGGCAGCGGCGTTGGTTATATGGAGCAAGATCCCACGATGGAGGGGTATGCAACCCTCGGCGATTATGCATCAAGTGGATTGGAACCGGGCGAATTATACCGTGTAGAACGCGCAGGTGAGGGGCTAAAATTCGATCCAGATCGCGCTGTTTCGACCGCGTCAGGTGGTGAACGGCGACGCGCGGCCTTGGCCAAATTGATGGCAGAGGCGCCAGAATTGATGTTACTGGACGAACCCACAAACCATCTGGATATTCAGGCGATTTCATGGTTGGAAAATGAATTAAAATCAACGCGCGCGGCCTACGTCCTTATTTCGCACGATCGCGCGTTTTTGAATGCGCTAACAAAGGCGACACTTTGGATTGACCGTGGACAGGTACGCCGAAACGAAGAGGGTTTTGGCAAATTCGAGGCCTGGCGCGACAAAGTTTGGGACGAAGAAGATATTCAGCGCCATAAGATGGACCGCAAACTTAAATCAGAGGGGCGTTGGGCCGTCGAAGGGATCAGCGCACGTCGCAAGCGCAATCAAGGGCGCCTGCGCGCGCTGAAGGATTTGCGTGCGGAACGTTCCTCGATGATCAAACGACAGGGCGCGGCGGCTATGGAGTTGGCCGCTGCTCCTAAATCTGGCCGAAAAGTTATTGAGGCCACAGAAATTTCCAAAAGTTTTGGCGATAAAACCATTGTGAAAAATCTGTCAATTAAAATTCAACGCGGAGATCGCATCGCATTTGTTGGCCCAAATGGTGTGGGGAAAACCACGGTGCTGAATATGTTGATGGGAAAGGAGTCTCCCGATTCAGGAACCGTGCAACATGGAACAAATTTGTTGCCAGCGATCTTTGATCAGGCACCTGCGCAACTTGATCCCAATATGACCCTTTGGGAAAGTTTGGCAGGTGATCCAGAGATGCGCGTGTCGGGTAAAGCAGATCAGATACTGGTTCGAGGACAACCCAAGCACGTCGTCGGTTATCTGAAAGAGTTCCTGTTTGACGAAGCCCAGGCACGTGCGCCCATTCGCAGTTTAAGCGGTGGAGAAAAAGTGCGGATATTGCTGGCGAAAATCATGGCGCGAGAAAGCAATTTATTGGTGTTGGACGAACCAACCAATGATTTGGATGTAGAAACGCTGGATCTGTTGCAAGAACTTTTGGACGATTATGATGGCACCGTTATTTTGGTCAGCCACGATCGTGATTTTTTGGACCGTGTTGCAACCATGACGATTGCAATGGAAGGCGATGGATGTGCCACGCTCTATGCTGGGGGATGGAGCGATTACCAATCGCAAAAATCCAAAACAATAGATTCAAAGTCCGATGCCAAAGCTCTACAAGGCCAGCCCAAATCGGTGGATAAGACCACAAGGACGCCACCAGAGAAAAAGAAAGATGTGGGGCTAAGTTATACGGAAAAGCACCGCCTAGAGAAATTACCGGCAATTATAGAACGTCTTGAGGCCGAAATCGCAAAACTAGAACAGTTTATGTCAGACCCTGATTTGTTTAACAAAGAACCTTTGAAGTGGCAAAAAGCCACCGAAGCTCTGGTGGAACGTCAATCTGCCCTAAATGAGGCCGAAGAAGAATGGTTAACGCTTGAGGAAAAAGCTGGCAATGCGTGAACGCATTTTGGCAACAATATCATTAATTTAGGTCTTTTGGAATTTTTTAGCCAAGGCAGAGATCAATACAACAGTCAGCGATATGCGCACCAAATGATGCAGCGTGACCACTGCAGGATTTGCAGAGAGGCTGAGGGCAATCAATGACATTTCGGTCACGCCACCCGGTGCGAATGAAATCATCGAAACCAGAAAATTCATGTCAGTGACGCGGATCAAAACAAGGCTGATCAGAAAGCTAAGCAGTATCATAAATCCCACACTGATCATGGATAACCCGATCGCGCGGCGAATTGCTGACATTTGCATGCCGCCAAAGCGACTACCCAGTGCCGTTCCAATCACAATCTGTGCGATAACGACCAGC
>CBFHNF010000005.1:0-148147 GCA_965657135.1 uncultured Paracoccaceae bacterium | reverse complement strand
TATGATTTGCGCGGCATAGATACACCGACAATAAAGGCTGGCCAGTTAGGAAACGATGCAAGGGCCTTCGGAGCCGCATTGCTGCCGTTGCGAGCAAATTTTGGATTAGAGTCACTGCCCTACACCAATTAAATTACAACCTAACCGCTGTAATTTGTAAGTGACCCAGCCCCTTTAGGGACTGAGCCTTTTCTTTCTTGGGTCACTCTACCCCAACCGTTTCCTCTCGACGTAGACCCTCAGCCAAGCCCAGTAGTGCGCCTGATTGCGGAAGCCTTGGGCTTGCGCTGCGAGGTCCTTGCCAAGGTCGGTTGGAATACTACTGTCGTGGATATGGATGGCCACACTTTCCCGACACGCTCCACGAGGTTTTTGGGCACACGCCTTCTATATCGGTAAATCCCGTCGGCTTTACGCTCGGTGTACAGCGGAAGATTTTGAATTTCGGTGTCCTCATCTTGTTCACCAAAATCTTCACCTGATTCCT
This sequence comes from uncultured Paracoccaceae bacterium, assembly GCA_965657135.1. GTDB lineage: Bacteria > Pseudomonadota > Alphaproteobacteria > Rhodobacterales > Rhodobacteraceae > HIMB11. The sequence goes on along the minus strand of CBFHNF010000005.1, from coordinate 147,660 downwards.
GCATCTTCACTCACCCGTTTTTGACCCAAAAGAGTTCCTTTTTGACCCCGTTTGAGTTCCCTTTTCACAAGGATAAGCCAAGTATGCTTTGTTTTAAAGGAAAAATCACCCAACACGTGGTACCCGCGGCCGGACTCGAACCGGCACGGCCTATTAAGCCCAGAGATTTTAAGTCTCTTGTGTCTACCATTCCACCACGCGGGCACGCGTTGGGTGGGGCGAACATAACGATAGTTGGTGCCGTGTAAAGAGCTTTCGCCAATCAATTGTGGGAAAAGATTGCATGCAAACCAAAAGCGCACCTTTCCCTAAGATCAATCCTTGACGCATCGCAATTTGAGCGCCATTCCTAACCTATGTTTCCATTTCGCGATCACAACCCGTCTGGCCGCATTGCTTATGTGACCTACACACTCATCGCTCTGAATGTGTTGATATTTCTGTCCTACTGGGCGGAATTGAACAACGCGCGCTATATGAACACGCTGCTGCTTGATTGGGCAATGGTTCCTGCATTTATTAGCAACGGTCACGGGCAAGCCGGATTGTTAACCTCCATTTTTTTGCATGGTGGGGTCATGCATTTACTTGGGAATATGCTGTTTTTATATATCTTTGGCGATAACATCGAGGATGAGGTAGGCAGTGTAAAATTTCTTGGCTTTTACCTTGCTGGCGGATTGATGGCAAATTTGGCACAGTATGCAATTGCGCCTAATTCTGACGTTCCAGTGATTGGTGCGTCTGGCGCTGTGGCAAGCGTAATGGGGGCTTATCTATTATTATTCCCCAAGGCGCGTGTTGATATCATCCTGATTTTCATTATTTTCTTCAAAATCTTTACGCTGCGCGCATGGATCGTACTAGGCATTTGGATTGCTATGCAATTTTGGGGCGGGTTCGGTTCTGATCCAGAAGCCAGTGGCGTCGCATATTGGGCTCACATTGGCGGGTTCGTAGCGGGTCTATTAATGATTTATCCGCGCTGGCGCAGCAAAGGCTCCGATGCATTTTGGCGCGAAACAAACGGTGTGCCGCCCCACCCCGAGACGGCGTATCGCTTTACTCAGTCTGGCATTCCAAAAATCCGACGCAGGCCAAGGTGATAATTAACCACGTAGAATTTTTGCAAATGTCTCAAACTGAGCGTCATTTGTGACAATGACATCGCCTGTCTCCATGGGGTCAGAATGAGGTTCCATTCCTTCGACAAGGGCACCTGCTTCTCTTGCAATCAGCAAGCCAGCAGCCATATCCCAAGCATTCAGCCCACGCTCCCAAAATCCATCATATCGCGCCGCAGCAACATACGCTAAATCCAACGCTGCTGCACCGAACCGACGTACACCGACGCACATTGGCATGAGTTTCGCCAAATCTTGCAAAGTTTCGGGCAAATCGCCAGCACGTCCAGAAAACGGAATACCCGTTGCATAAAGACTGTCTTCAATACGATGGCGTGGGGACACACGAATGCGCATATCATTCATCCAGGCACCTGCACCTTTTTCAGCAACAAACATTTCGTCCTTGGTAGGATCGTAAACAACCCCAGCAACGAGTTGCCCTTTATGCTCCAGTGCAATGGATACCGCCCAGTGTGGCAAGCCATGCAAAAAATTGGTCGTCCCATCCAAGGGGTCAACAATCCAACGACGCGTCGGGTCCTGTCCTTCTATTTCCCCGGTTTCTTCACCCAAAAAACCATAAGTGGGGCGCGCCTCTAGAAGTTCTTCTCGGATAATTTTTTCCGCCGCTATGTCGGCCTTAGACACAAAATCCCCAGCGCCTTTGCGTGATACCTGCAGATTTTCCACTTCTCGGAAATCCTTGGAAAGGGACCGCCCCGCCTTACGTGCGACTTTCATCATAACATTTATATTGGCGCTGCCTTGCTGCATGTGATTATCCTTATTTTCAGGCTGGCCGTATACGCGCAAAAGCAACCATTGCCAAGTGAGATCAATAAAAAGGGCCGGTTAAAACCCAGCCCTTTATGGTTTTGATTTTAGTGCGAATGCGCGTTCACTTGGTCTTGTCGCTCTAAATCGACTGGGACAGTAAGCGAGATTTCACCAGCCTTTTCAAAGTTCAGTGTTAATGCAATCACATCGCCATGTTCCAGAGATCGCGTCAGACCCATAAACATAACGTGATCCCCGCCCCGTTTGAGTGCGTGCATGCCCCCTGCGGGAATGCTCATCCCATTCTCAAGTTTGGTCATTTTCATGACGCCATCTTCGTTTATGTGTGTGTGCAGCTCCACGCGCTTTGCAACATCTGATTGAGCCGAAATCAATCGATCGTCCTGATCTGCATGGTTGTGAATCATCATAAATGCGGCACCTGACTTGGCAACTTTACTTGCAACACGTGCGTATCCATCTTGCACCATAATATCGCCTGCGATCAATGATGTAGCACTCAGCATCGTGATACATGACGTGACCATTAAAGTTCTTAGTTTCATTGTCTTCTCCTGATTAACAAAATTGGTTTTGAAATCATGACAAGACTGGCGGACCTCGCTGATGAAACTCATCAAAGGATATAAATTCGTATTGAGCTTTCTTACACCAGTGCGCATGGAAGCGCATTTCAACGTTATAAAAGGAAATTAGTCCCGTCTGGACAGAGGCAAGCCCCAGCCCCGCAACACAGTCAGGGCATACAACCTGTCGTTCAACCGGATTGCCGCTTGCATCCAACGCGACGAACATCATTGTGCCATTGCTGCACAATGGTAAAACAAACGCCACATCTTGCTGTGAAGGCATGGCATGGGCGCGCGCAAACGCACCGAACATCATCGTCATGATCAATGTTATGCGCACAAATGTAATAATCTGCTCACCCGATATTTCGATACAAAAAAACCCTGCCACATAGCGACAGGGTCTTCAATAATTCAAAGTGCGACACTTATGCAGTCTGCGCTTTGCTGATCTCTTTTTTGATTTTCAACGCGTTGTCGGATAGCTCTGCGTCTTTCGCTTTTGCCAAGAACGCGTCCAGTCCACCACGGTGGTCTACAGAGCGAAGCGCCGCTGCAGAAATGCGTAGCTTGAAACCACGACCCAATGTTTCAGACTGTAATGTTACGTCGTTCAAGTTCGGCAAGAAGCGACGGCGTGTTTTATTGTTGGCGTGGCTGACGTTGTTGCCAGTCATCGGGCCTTTTCCTGTCAATTCGCAGCGTCGCGACATGATCTAATCCTCATCTTTTCGTTTGACCGGCCTCAAATGCCGACCAATATAAAAAGGCGCCGCTATCAGGGCCGCGCCAAAATTCAGTTCGTGTGCTTCTAGGTGCAAATCCGATTGAGGTCAATAAGCCACGATAGGCAAATTACGAATTTTCATCTGTTTGCATTCCCATAAATGCACATCCTAGCGTTTTGTGCGCAAAGCAAGACACTCAATTGCATATCAAACGAATCGCTTAGCTCTTAATTCATGGATAAAAGAATCGGCTGCTAGGGATGCAGACATTGATCCAGATTGTATCGCACGCTCCAATTCGGCGATGCGCAATTGGGCATTTTTTTCATCTAACTCGGATAGTAACATTTGCCGGATATCTTCCTTAAACCAAAACGATATCTGAGTTTGACGGGTCATGTCATAATATCCTTCGGCTTTGCGCCACGATATCAATTCACCGATTTTATCCCAGGCGTCTGACAATCCATTTTCTTCGATTGCCGATACTGTCATGGCCATTGGAAACCCATCTGGATCAGTCGGACGTGATCGCAAAAGGCGCAAAGCGCCTGCATAATCGGCACAGGTGCGTGTTGCAGTGGCTTTTAAATCGCCATCCGCTTTGTTCACCAAAATCATATCTGCGATTTCCATGATCCCGCGTTTGACACCTTGCAATTCGTCACCTCCCGCTGGAGCGAGCAACAACAAGAACAAATCTGATATCTGTGAGACGATTGTTTCGGATTGACCAACCCCAACGGTTTCAATCAATACAACATCAAAACCAGCAGCCTCGCATATTGCAACAGCTTCGCGGGTGCGGCGCGCCACACCACCCAGATGCATCTGGCTGGGTGACGGACGAATGAACGCATTCGGATTACGTGATAGCCGATCCATGCGTGTTTTATCCCCAAGGATCGAACCACCTGTGCGCGCAGAGCTTGGATCGACTGCCAAAACCGCAACTTTCAATCCCTGTTCGGTTAAATAGGTGCCAAAACTTTCGATAAATGTTGATTTACCAACCCCCGGCGTGCCCGACAAACCAATACGTAGAGCTTGTTTATTTGATTTTGAAACCGCTTCTAATAATTCCAACGCAGCGCTACGGTGATCGCGGCGTGAACTTTCAACCAAGGTAATCGCCTTGGCCAATGTACGCCGATCACCTGACAAAAGCTTTTCAACATTAATTTTTAACATACCCATTTCGGCAGCTTTCCGCAGAACACGATTGTGTAAGTTGACCTTTGGTCTCGTTTCTTGCCTTGATTAGGCAGGTAATGTCCAGTCCACTGCGGGGAATTAGGTGCAAAAAAACATATTTCGTAAGTGTTATGCGACACTCAGTTTATGTCTCTGGGCGATCAGCGCGCAACACGCAGGGGCAGAAACGTCTAAGATGCATTTTGATGTCACAATCTTGGGCCTCAAGGCTGGCGAATTGCGATACACCTTACAAAAGGATGACACATCGTATGCAGCCTCTGGTTTGTTATATCCAACTGGTCTGGCCGCGACCATGACATCATTTTCTTATGATGTAACAGTGACTGGAACACACAAAGGCGGACAATATTTTCCCGCACGATATTCTGAAAAATCAGATACAGGAAAACGAAAAGAGGAACGCCAAATCACGTATCGTTCGGGCATTCCGAGTATTCGGTCTTCTAAATTACCCAAACCCCATTGGCTGGAGCCCAAAACTCAAAAAGGGGCGGTTGATCCTATGACCGCAATTTTCGAAATATTGCGGGATGTTGAACACGGGAAGCTGTGCGAACAGGATATGACCCTGTTCGATGGCGCCCGACGTGTTCGAATTTCTTTATCCAACCCACAGGAATCTGGATCGCGCGCGACGTGCAACGGAATCTACAGTCGCGAAGGTGGTTTTTCAAAAAATGAACTCAGACAAGGAAAGGACTTTCCTTTCACCATCACCTACCAAAAAACCGCCAATAATTACTATTTCCAGCGCTTTGATGTAAAATCCGCACGTGGACGGGCGGCCTTTGTTCGTAGATAAACGTCCACAGGATGGAACAATTACCGATTCACGCAGTTTTAGATGACTTAATTGATGCGATTCATTCGCATCGACGAGCTGTTTTATGCGCACCCCCGGGTGCGGGTAAAACAACGCAGGTTCCACTGTCCCTTATACGATCCGATACCGTTGACGGAAAAATCGTCATGTTAGAACCCCGCCGTTTGGCTGCGCGTGCAGCAGCCGAACGTATGGCATCGACCTTGGGGGAGCCCATTGCTCAAACGGTTGGCTATCGGGTGCGTGGAGACAGTAAAGTTTCTGCAAACACACAGATCGAAGTTGTCACGGAGGGCATCCTGACGCGCATGATCCAATCCGATCCTGAACTGACAGGAATCGGGTGCATTATATTTGACGAATTCCACGAACGATCCTTGAATGCCGATCTTGGCCTGGCACTTACTTTGGAAATCTGTGACACGTTGCGCGACGATTTGGTTGTCCTTGTTATGTCGGCAACGTTAGATGCAGCCCCCATTGCTGAATTGATGGGCAAGGCACCAATAATAACTTCGATGGGGCGCACATTTCCTGTGACGCCCATATGGTTGCCGCGCCCCACGCCCGCGCACGGGCGCCTGGAAAATGGAATCAGTGATCTAATTGAGCAAGCCCTGTCGGAAACAGATGGCAGTATTTTAGTATTTCTACCCGGTGAGGGGGAAATTCACAAAGTCATGGGCGCGCTTGGGACCCGCGTTCCTGCAGAAATCGTGATCTATCCTCTCTATGGTGCTTTAGACTTTTGGAAACAACAGCGCGCTATTGCGCCTGCCAAGGGGGGTCGAAAAATTGTACTCGCCACCTCCATCGCCGAAACATCCCTGACGATTGAGGGCATTACTGCGGTTATAGACAGCGGTTTGGCGCGGCGCGCGGTTTTTGATCCGGGCACGGGTATGTCACGGCTCATCACGACCAAGGCTTCAAAAGCAGAAGCAACCCAAAGAATGGGTCGTGCAGGCCGCCTGAGCGCAGGCGTTTGCTACAAATATTGGTCACGTGCGGAAGAGGGGCAAATGCCTGCATTTGCACCTGCGGAAATCGAACTTGCGGACCTGACCAGCTTTGCTCTTGACCTTGCACAATGGGGAACTGATGAAAACGGTCTCGCATTATTAACGCAGCCCAATCCCGCAACCCTTACAGAAGCACGGAGCGTTCTGTGCATGCTTGGCGCGCTCAATAATGCGAATAAAATAACAGAGTATGGGCGCAAATTATCCCGCCTACCAATACACCCGCGTCTGGGACACATGATCGCTCAAGCAGGTCATAATGCGCCCCTGGCAGCTGCGCTCCTGTCGGAGCGCGATATTTTGAAAAACGCGCAACAAAGCGATTTTTCGCTACGCATTAGCGCCATAACGGAACGGGATCGGCAGATCCCAAAACCAGTCTACAATCGCATCAAGTCAGAAGAAAAACGTCTTGTGCGATTTGCGACTCAGGATACCCAACCGCACCTAAGCCTTGCAAAGATACTGGCACTTGCCTTTCCCGATCGGATCGGAGCGCGTCGCGCAGGCAAGGCTGCGCGCTATCTCCTGTCAGGTGGGAAGGGCGCGATCATGCGTGATGAAGATACCCTGGCCAATCAACGCTTTGTCGTTGCCATCGAGTTGGATGGCAATCCCAGAGAAGCGCAAATTCGTCTTGCTCTTCCAATTAGCGAAAGCGAAATCCGCGATATGTTTGAGGATCAGATCACTTGGCAATCGGTTTGCGAATGGTCAAAACGCGAGGGTCGCGTGATCGCACGCAGACAGGAATGTTTCGGCAAACTCGTTTTAACGGATCAAATCTGGAAAGACGTAGATGCGCATTCATTGGCACGGGCGATGCTGGATGGGGTGCGTGAACTGGGTTTAAGCCTAACACCAAGTGCGCAGCGGTTTTTGGCACGTGTGCGATTGGCGCCGGAACAATTCCCTGGTTTTGATGACGCGACGTTGACTGATTCAATTGAGGATTGGCTGCTGCCTTTCCTTGTGAACATTACGAGTTCCCAAGCGTGGCGCAATTTTGATATCACGCCCGCACTGAAGGCAAGGCTAAACTGGGAGCAACAAACCATGCTGGATCAATTGGCACCCAGTCACTTTACAACACCCTTAGGGCGTAAAATTCCAATAGATTATGACGGCAATCATCCGCAAATTTCACTGCGTTTGCAGGAACTATTTGGTCAGACTACGCATCCAAAGGTAGCCCAAAAACCACTGCGGGTCACACTGCTGTCTCCGGCAGGTCGACCTGTTCAAACGACCATGGATATCCCTGGATTTTGGGCAACAAGTTATGCAGATGTGCGTAAGGACATGCGCGGTCAATACCCCAAACATCCCTGGCCTGAAGATCCGACACAAGCAGATCCAACATTGCGTGCAAAACCACGCGGCACCTAGTTTAAAAATGGATCTTGTGTATATCGCACGCCAGCTAAATATAATCCTTGGGGTGGCGAAACGGGTCCACAGGCTGCGCGCTCACATGCATCAAGCGCGCTTTTTACATCGATTGGGTCCCACGCCCCTGCTCCTACTCGTTCCAGTGTTCCTACAAAACTGCGCACCTGATTGTGCAGAAAACTGCGCGCACGCACAAAAAACCGAATTTCAGTACCCGACCAGCCCTCTATTTTTCGAATGCTGAGTTCATCCAAGGTTTTAACCGGACTATCAGCCTGACAAATCGACGAGCGAAACGTTGTGAAATCATGTAAACCTAATAGGTAGTTTGCACCCTCTTGCATCGCCAAATGGTCTAACTGATGGTTGACCTGCCACACCAATCCTGCATCGTGAGTGGCAGGGGCGCGACGACATAACAGACGAAATACATATTGCCGTTCAACCGCACTAAAGCGTGCATGCCATGTTTCATCTACGCGCGCGCATGCGGTGATTGAGATCGGCAAAGGTTTTAGATGAAAATTCAACGCCTCAGAGAGGCGAAAGGCATCCCAATCCTTGTGCATATCACAATGCGCAACTTGGGCGGTTGCATGCACACCCGCATCAGTGCGTCCAGCTGCCGCAATCGTGTGTGCGCGCGCCTCGAGTTTGCCTAAGGCATCTTCAATCGCACCCTGAACAGAGGGTTGGTCAGCCTGACGTTGCCAGCCTGCAAAGGGTGCTCCGTGATATTCGACTTTTAACGCATAGCGGTTCATAGACGTCCAGATACCTGAATTTTTCCCCCTGTCCAATATGTTGAATTGTGCAGGAGTTTCCCCCATGTGATAGTAAGGAAAAAGGAACAGTTGTTTTGGCAATCACGGACATCTTTGATAAATCACCCGATTAGATTTCATATTTTTCGACTGGCCCCGCAATATCACACCACGCATTTTCGCGCAAAGCCAACCCCAAAACGCGATCGGGATTAGTCGGATGGGGCATAGTTACTTCCTTTAATTTTTCAAAACCAAAGCGGGCATAATACGGCGCATCCCCAACCAATAACATACGCTCCCAACCTACATTGGATGCGATTTGAATACTTTCGCGGATTAACGACCCACCCAACCCTTCACCTTGACGGGTCGGGTGCACCGCCACAGGTCCCAGCAATAGCGCATAATCACGTCCGATACGCACAGGCCAATGTCGGATGGCGCCCGCCAAAATGTGATCCACATCACGTGCAATAAGTGAGAGTTCAGGAACGGGTTCAATATTGTCGCGCAAACGATAAGACGATAAGGCGGTGCGCCCTGGCGCAAAGCACAGATCATAAAGGGCCTCTACTTCCCACCAATCTGCCGCTGTTTCTTGTGTGATGTGATACACACACACCCCCTGTGCGAAAATTATGACTGGAATGCTGCCTATCACGGCACTAAGTCGGTAGCAAATAGGAGAATGCAGATGTTTTATGAACCACGCCATGGCCACGGCCTGCCACACAATCCGTTTAATGCCATTGTCACGCCACGGCCCATTGGTTGGATATCCACCCGCAGCGCAAGTGGCATAGACAACCTTGCGCCTTATTCGTTTTTTAACGCTGTCGCCTACACCCCTCCGCAAGTTATGTTTGCCTCAACAGCTTCAAAAGCTGACCAAGACGATACCAAAGATTCGGTTGCCAACATTCGTGAAACTGGCGTTTTTTGCGTAAATGTTGTTTCCTACGCGCTGCGCGATGCAATGAACAAAACGTCCGCAACCCTTTCCAAAGACATGGATGAATTCGATGCCGCAGGGCTGGAAAAAGCAGAAAGTCAGATCATCAACTGCGCACGCGTAGCAGTTGCGCCCGCGACGTTTGAATGCCGGATGACACAGATTATCAAATTAGAAGGCGAGGCAAATCACGCGGTTTTCGGCGAAGTTGTTGGCGTCCACATGAACGATGCATTCATCGAAGATGGAAAATTTGATGTCACCAAATTCATTCCACTTAGCCGCCTAGGATATCGCGATTACTCCGTTGTAGATAAAACGTTCACCCTGGCGAGACCAGACGATTAAGCTTGCCTTTTTGATGACATAAGGCTAAGCGCCCTTCTATGATGACAACCAAGATTACATACTTCTTGCGACGCCGACGCCACTAAATCAGTGGCGTTGCCTTTTGTTATCTGCGCAAATATGCGCGAAACCCTCCTATTTAATTGACTTATCCAAGCCCATATTGCACCAAAAGGGTTCTAACTTTTGAAGGATTATGACGATGATTGCGTCCGTTTTACCAACATATGCACGCGCACCTTTGAACTTTGTCAAAGGCGAAGGAACTTGGTTGATTGAAGCGGACGGGCGCCGATTTTTGGATTTAGGCGCGGGAATTGCAGTGAATGCACTTGGGCATGCGAACCCTGATTTGGTTGCTGTCCTAACGGCCCAAGCACAAAATTTATGGCACGTTTCAAACTTATACGAAATTCCAAATCAGCAAAAACTTGCGGATCAACTCGTTTCCTTAACGTTTGCTGACACCGTATTTTTCACCAATTCCGGCACCGAAAGCTGTGAGTTGGCTGTGAAAATGGCACGCAAGTATTGGTACGACAAGGGCCAACCAGATCGCGTTGAAATAATTACATTTGCAGGATCTTTCCACGGACGATCTTCTGCAGGTATTGCCGCCGCTGGATCTGAAAAAATGACCAAGGGATTTGGCCCACTGCTACCAGGGTTTGTCCACCTTGATTGGAATGATCACGATGCAATTAAAGCCGCGATCACGGATAAGACAGCCGCCATCATGATTGAACCCATCCAAGGCGAAGGGGGTATTCGCCCCGTGCCAGATCAATGTCTAAGGGGTTTGAGAGATCTCTGCGATGAACACGGGCTCTTGCTTATTTTTGACGAAGTGCAGTGCGGTGTTGGTCGTAGTGGTAAATTATTTGCTCATGAATGGGCAGGTATCGATCCAGATATAATGATGGTTGCCAAAGGCATCGGCGGCGGGTTTCCATTGGGAGCCGTTTTGGCCAGCGAGGAGGCCGCACTTGGCATGACGGCTGGCACCCATGGATCGACTTATGGCGGCAATCCGCTTGGGTGCGCCGTTGGGCTTAAAGTGCTGGAAATTGTGGGCGACAAATCGTTTTTGGACGACGTTGCAGATAAGGCTGCATATTTCAAAGTAGGTCTTGACGCATTAGTGTCACGCCATCCCAATACGTTCAAATCTGTGCGTGGTCGGGGCCTAATGATGGGCCTGGAATGCGCTGTCCCGAATATGGATTTCGTCAATGCAGGCTATGACGCTCTGATTTTGACTGTACCTGCAGGGGATAATGTTGTCCGCTTTGTGCCTGCATTAACAATCACAAATGAAGAAATTGACGAAGCCATAGCGCGCCTTTCCTCGGCTGCACAAAGCCTCGGATAAGGACGAAAGACATCACATGAACCATTTCTTAGATATAAACAAAGTTGATCCGACCGAACTTCGTAGGATCATCGACCACGGACGCGACATGAAAAACGCACGCGCGGGTCAACCAAAGGGTGCCCTTGACGTTGAACAACCGCTGGCAGGGCATATGGTGGCGTTGATATTTGAAAAGCCGTCAACCCGAACCCGGGTCAGTTTTGACGTGGGCGTGCGTCAATTGGGCGGGCAAACCTTGGTGTTGTCAGGGGCAGACATGCAATTGGGCCATGGCGAAACAATTGCCGACACAGCCCGTGTTCTTAGTCGCTACGTTGACATGATAATGATCCGTACATTTGAAGAAGCCACGTTGCTGGAAATGGCAGAACATGCTGACGTGCCGGTCATAAATGGATTGACCAATCGCACCCACCCCTGTCAGATCATGGCTGATATCATGACATTTGAAGAACATCGTGGCCCAATCGCTGGTAAAAAAGTTGTTTGGTCTGGTGATGGGAACAATGTTTTTGCAAGTTTTGCGCATGCAGCTGGACAATTTGGGTTTGACCTAACGTACACGGGACCAGAACAACTTGATCCTGAAATGACGTTCATCCAAGAGGCACGCGCAAAAGGGTCAAAAGTTGAAATCGAGCGTGATCCATTCAAAGCAGTTGAAGGCGCTGATTTGGTCGTGACTGATACTTGGGTCAGCATGCATGACCATCCCACAACGCGCGAGCGCCGCCACAATCAATTGCGCAGATATCAAGTGAATGAAGAACTGATGCGACATGCCAAAACGGATGCGCTGTTCATGCATTGTCTTCCTGCACATCGTGACGAAGAAGCAACATCCGAGGTCATGGACGGACCAAATTCAGTTATTTTTGACGAGGCGGAAAACCGATTACACGCCCAAAAGGCTGTTATGCGATGGTGTTTAGATATTTAATTCAGAAAGTAAAAAGGCGCCAACTGGCGCCTTTTTCATCGGCTAGTGACCGCCGTCCAAAATTCCGGTTCTTACAGAATAATTCACCGCGATTTCATAATCTGGATCATCGTCACTATCGACCATGAGGTGCCCCGCTTTGTTAAGAAGCTTGTGACAATCCCGACTTAGGTGGCGTAGCTGAATGTGTTTGCCGACCGCTTCATACTTTGCCGCAACCGCTTCGATCGCTTGCAGGGCAGATTGATCAACAACACGACTGTCCGCAAAATCAACAATGACCTTAGTTGGATCATCTTCAATCGTGAATAATTCCATAAATCCATCGCTTGACCCAAAAAATAAAGGCCCCTGGATACGATATGCTTTTACCCCTTCTGCGTCGATTTCGGTGAGTGCATGGATACGCCGCGCATTATTCCAAGCATAAGCAAGCGCAGACACTATAACCCCAACCACAACCGCCACAGCCAGGTCAGTGGCCACCGTGACGATTGTCACCAAAACGATCACAAATGCGTCGGTCAACGGAACCTTGCGCATAATGCGGAACGAGTTCCAAGCAAAGGTACCAATCACTACCATGAACATCACACCAACCAATGCGGCCAGCGGAATTTGTTCGATAATCGAGGATCCCACCAAGATAAACAACAACAAAAACAAAGCGGCAGCGATCCCTGCAATTCGCGTACGTCCACCTGATTTAACGTTGATCATGGATTGGCCAATCATGGCGCACCCACCCATGCCACCAAAAAAACCTGTCACAGTATTTGCCAAACCCTGCGCAAGGCATTCTTGGCTAGCGCCGCCGCGTTTTCCAGTCATCTCACCCACAAGGTTCAGGGTCAGTAGGCTTTCAATCAAACCAATTGCCGCCAAAATGATCGAATACGGCAGGATGATCTGTAATGTTTCCCACGTAAATGGAACCAAGGGTATGTGGAAGGGTGGCAAACCGCCCTGAATTGAGGCCATGTCACCAACGCGCGGAACATCAAGACCAAACACAATCACAATGGCCGCGACAATCCCAATGCCGGCTAATGGGGCCGGGATAATCTTGGTCAATTTGGGCAAGTAATGAATAATTGACATGGTCAAAGCAACCAGCGCCAACATTACATATAATGGCGTTCCGCTTAGCCAGGCTTGGGTTTCCCCATCGCTCACTTTGAACTGGGTCAACTGCGCCAAAAAGATCACGATAGCCAATCCATTTACAAAACCCAACATCACGGGATGAGGAACCAAACGAATGAATTTGCCCCATTGCATGACACCTGCAAAAATTTGCAACAGGCCCATCAAGACAACCGTTGCAAACAAATATTCGACACCGTGTTCTATAACAAGTGCGACCATAACAACTGCCAACGCACCCGTCGCGCCAGAAATCATGCCTGGACGTCCACCCAGTAAGGCAGTGATCAAACCCACGATAAACGCTGCATAAAGACCAACCAATGGATGCACATGTGCAACAAAGGCAAACGCAACTGCTTCGGGCACGAGCGCCAGTGCAACGGTTAATCCGGACAAAAGTTCAATGCGTAAACGTGATGCGGAAAACCCTTCATCATTCATAAGACTTAGATCGGGCTTCGCCATTCGGGCAAAGCGCGCCATAATGGCAGGTGTCATAAGGTACCCCTTTTGGTATGATTTACGGCGGGCATAACCAAGTTTTGCCCACATTAAAAGCAATATGGCCCAAATTCGCACAAATTGTCATTTTACCTTCGTCCTTATCGCGGGTATTCATTGTCGTGAACGCTCTTAGGGAACACATCATGCGCAGGACAAAAATCGCAATTATTGGCGGTTCAGGAATTTATGATATCGAGGGATTAGAAAACGCACAATGGCGTAACGTTGAAACGCCTTGGGGCGCACCCTCAGACCAAATTCTGACTGGAACTTTGAATGAAGTTGATATGGTATTTTTACCTCGGCATGGACGGGGGCATGTTTATTCCCCAACAACCGTACCGTATCGCGCAAACATCGATGCATTGAAACGTTTGGGTGCAACCGATGTGATTAGCGTCTCTGCTTGTGGGTCTTTTCGCGACGAAATGGCGCCCGGTGATTTCGTTGTTGTGGATCAGTTCATTGACCGAACGTTTGCACGGGAAAAATCATTTTTTGGGACAGGATGCGTTGCGCATGTCTCGGTCGCCCACCCTACCTGTCCGCGCCTATCAGCGGCCTGTATTCAGGCTGCGCGTGAGGCAGGCATTTCTGTGCATGACGGTGGCACATACCTAGCCATGGAGGGGCCTCAGTTTTCCACCGTCGCCGAGAGCAAAATGTACCGCGACAGCTGGGGGGCGGATGTCATCGGTATGACTAACATGCCAGAGGCAAAATTGGCCCGCGAGGCAGAGTTGTGTTATGCATCTGTTGCGATGATTACCGATTATGACAGTTGGCATCCCGAACACGGAAGCGTGGATATCACAGCAATCATTTCCATACTTCAGGGCAATGCAGGCAAGGCACGCGATTTAGTTGCACGCTTGTCTGCCCTGCTGGATGCAGACCGATCCGATTGCCCTCATGGCTGCGACAAAGCCTTAGAATTTGCAATTTTGACTGCACCTGAAAAACGTGAACCTGCCCTTATTTCGAAGCTCGACGCGATCGCTGGTCGCGTGCTGTGAGGAACAGATATGAAATCAGTAAAAGACTATATTCGCACAATCGTTGATTTCCCACATGAGGGGATCATGTTTCGCGATGTCACCACATTATTCGCAGATCCACGCGGGTTTCGGATGTGTATAGACCAAATGCTACACCCTTATGCCGGTGTCCCAATTGACAAAGTTGTCGGACTTGAGGCACGCGGGTTTATTCTAGGGGGGGCAATCGCGCATCAATTGGGAACCGGATTTGTACCCATTCGGAAAAAGGGAAAATTGCCTGGCACCACGATTTCACAAGATTACAAACTGGAATACGGTGAAGCGATTGTCGAAATCCACGATGATGCAATCGAGGCTGGTGAACGGATTTTGGTTGTTGATGACCTGCTGGCAACGGGTGGTACCGCAGAGGCGGGCATTAAATTAATTGAGCGGCTGGGTGGTGATATCATCGGTTGTTCATTTATCGTTGATTTGCCCGAACTTGGAGGTCGCAAAAAACTTGAATCAATGAACATGGACGTTCGGGTATTATGTGAATTCGACGGACTTTAGTCCCGATCCAAATAGGCCCGCACAAATGTGTTCCACCTGATTGGGGTGGGAAATTGTGATAATCACGCCCGGCCACAAACCAGTCGCGGTTAGGCATCCTTTGGGTTGAGTTACCGATTGTGGTAAGTGTTGCATTGCTTAGCGTATTTTCCACCCCTTTCAGCTTGAAATTTAGCGCATGACGCGGCATCACATGCGCATGGCTAAACTGTACTTTCATTATTCGACCATGAACGCAGGAAAAAGCACGCTCTTGCTTCAGGCGTCCCACAACTATGTTGAACGGGGCATGCAAACTTATTTATTGACCGCAAATTTTGATGACCGCGCGGGCACTGGTCGCATTGGATCACGCATCGGCATTGGAGCAGATGCGAATACATTTGCAACGAACACTGACCTGTTTCAACAAATAGAGACCCGTTTAGAAAATGGGCCCTGCGCATGTGTCTTTATTGATGAGGCGCAATTTCTATCTGCCGAACAGGTTTGGCAGTTGGCTCGTGCCGTCGATGATTTAAAGGTCCCCGTAATGTGCTATGGTTTACGCGTCGATTTCCAAGGCAAACTTTTTCCAGGCTCTGCTGCGCTATTGGCGCTGGCGGATGAAATGCGTGAAATCCGAACCATCTGTCATTGCGGGAAAAAAGCAACGATGGTTGTGCGTCAGGATGAAAATGGTAACGTCCTAAAAGATGGTGCTCAGGTTCAAGTTGGAGGCAACGAGACATATGTTTCGCTATGCCGCATCCATTGGCGCAAGGCCATTGGGGATTAGTGCATCCGCCCTCCGTTGGGCACCATCTGGTCCGGAGCAATTAGGACAACCGCACCCGTATCATCCATACAGCCCAAGACCAGCACTTCGGACATAAAGGGGCCGATTTGTCGCGCAGGAAAATTCACCACCGCCATCACCTGCTTGCCGACTAATTCTTCTGGTGAGTAATGCTTGGTTAATTGAGCAGATGTTTTTCGCTCGCCAATTTCCTCGCCAAAGTCGATCCACATTTTAATTGCAGGCTTGCGCGCCTCGGGAAAGGGTTCAGCCCGCAGCACGGTTCCAACACGAATATCAACATTTAAGAAATCATCGTAGTTTATTTCAGCCATTCGAAAGATCCTTTGAACGCAAGGTCGCAGCAGCGACCGTACTCTCGATCAGTGGCGTTAACCCAGTTGACGCATCCATCAATACCTCAAGCCCGGCCTGAGTGGTGCCATTTGGGCTGGTGACGTTGATACGCAATTGTTCAGGGGTTTCTGTGGCTGTTTTAGCAAGAGCGCCTGCACCTGCAACGGTTGATTTAGCAAGTTGCATTGCCAAGTCTGGACTTAAACCCTGTGCGGTTCCTGCCGTTGCCAGCGCGTCGATCATATAAAACACATAAGCAGGACCAGAACCAGACACCCCTGTCACGGCATCCATCTGCGCCTCTGTCTGTAAATCGACAACGTCTCCGATCGTTGATAGCAATGCATGCGCCAAATCGACATGCTGCTTGGTTGCACAAGCATTCCCGATAAGCGCCGTGATCCCTTGACCAATCGCAGCTGGCGTGTTGGGCATAGCGCGCAAAATCGGAGTGTCGGCTCCCAAGATGTCTTCATATGTATTGATCGTGATCCCGGCTGCAACGGACAGGAACACAGTTTCTGCGCCACCCATGGCTTGCAACGTTGGAAGTGCATCTTGCATCATTTGAGGCTTTACCGCGATCAGCACCAATGCTGGCTTTTCGGGTAGCGGCTCATTTACATTCACATCTTGGGCATTTAGCCACTCCGAGGGATACGGATCCACGACATATACAGACGCTGGGTTTAACCCATTTGCAAGCCAACCCGCCAACATTGCAGAACCCATTTTGCCGCAACCAAGCAAAACCAATCCCTGCTGAAAAAGACTATCAAACGTCATGTAAACTCCAAGCGATAAAAACCATTTGGAGTCCAGTTTTATGCGTGTCCGTATGCTTCTGCAATGGCGACTTGCATCGCCTGTTTCGGAGTATGCTCACCGTAGACCGCAAGTTGAAATGCTGGATAATAACGTTCGGCATTCATGACGGCGGCGCCAATCATCATGTCAATCTGTTCTGGTGATGCCATTTGCCCACCAGACAAGACCAAACCGTACCGATACACCATCAATCCTGGCTCATTCCAATAGGCAAACCCACCTGTCCAACACCGGTCATTTACTTCGTTCAGTGTCTCAAACAGGTTCGGTAACCTCTCTGATGGGGGTTCCATCTCGAATGTACAGATCAAACGCAAGGTTTCATCAAAACCTGACCAAGCCAGTGTGATGGAATACGTCCTCCACTGCCCTTCAACGGCCATTGCGATTTGATTTTCCTCGATCCGGTCGAACTCCCACTCATGGTGTTCAGCAATGTGTTCGACAATATCAATCGGATGAATTTCTTCTTCTAAGAACTGCTCGTTCAATGCCATGGCGCCACCTCTTTTGTTGTAGCGTTGGGAAGTGGCAGCTTCCCCAATCGCTTGGTGCCTGCTCAAGAGGCTGGGGGGATGACCCTGCCCCTTACTACATATGGTGCTGCGGTTTGATTCATATGTAAAGCAAAATATTTGTGACGGACACAAAATGCTGTGGATAAAGCACTTATCCACAGCACATATATTTGGTCTCGAATAAATCGGAAGTTGTTAACTTGCTTCGCAAGTCAAAACGAACACGGCCAGCGCCGTATTATGCGCGCCACAGAGAGGGAGCGTTACTTATTTTCTAGCGCGTCAAGACGTGCTTTTAATTCTGCGTTTTCCTCGCGCGCTTTCTGCGCCATCATGCGAACCGAATCAAACTCTTCACGTGTGACAAAATCACGATCGGCCAACCAGCGATCCATCCATGATTTCATTGCATTTTCTGCTTCATCACGTGCGCCCTGTGCAACACCCATCGCATTTGTCATCAATTGCGATAAGTCGTCGAACATTTTATTACGGGGGGTCATCACAATCTCCACATTTGTTTCACATTGTATATGGTACGAATTGAGGCGCGCTGCAAGGTTGACAAGTCATTCTTGTTCAATGAAGTGATATTCGGAGAGGTAAACACGTGATTGAATTCCCCAATATTTCGCCAGAGATATTTTCGATAAATGTCTTTGGGCTTGAACTCGCGCTTCGATGGTATGCTATGGCGTATATCTTGGGTTTGATACTTGCATGGCGGATCGCCTATTTTGCTGTATCGCGCCCTCTGATTTGGCCCCGCAATCAAGCACCCCTTGATCCCGTGCAACTGGAAGATCTTTTGACCTATTGTATATTGGGGGTGATTTTGGGCGGACGACTTGGGTATGTCCTTTTTTATGATCCGGCGCACTACCTAAGGAACCCAATCGAAATATTAATGTTGTGGAAGGGTGGTATGGCATTCCACGGCGGGCTCTTGGGTGTGATCCTAGGTGCGTACATTTACTTTAAAAAGACGTATACACCCATCTTATCCGGTGCCGATTTACTGGCACTGGCCACGCCAGTGGGGTTGTTGTTGGGGCGGGTTGCGAATTTCATCAACGCCGAACTTTGGGGACGCCCAACCGATGTGCCATGGGGAGTGATTTTTCCGGGCGAAGCCGCGCAAGCCTGTGGACAAATAATGGGCGTGTGCGCGCGCCATCCATCGCAATTGTACGAAGCATTGTTAGAGGGCCTGGTGCTGGGCGTTTTGTTGATCTACCTTGGGTTTCACCGCGGTGCCTTGAAAAGACCCGGCTTTATCTGCGGAACGTTCTTCATGGGCTATGGTGTCGCAAGATCGCTTGTTGAACTGGTTCGCCAGCCTGATGCGCAATTTACGTCCCCCACAAACCCCATCGGATATGCCATTCAAATTGGCGAATGGGGCCTGACCATGGGGCAAATTCTGTCGATACCGATGATTGCGATCGGATTAATCCTGATAATTCGCAGTAAAAAATCGTAGGCATGACTCCGCTTGATCACATCATTCGCGAACGGATTGCATTGGAAGGGCCGATGCGTGTTTCCGATTTCATGCAAGTATGTTTGTTGCACCCAGAACATGGATACTATGTGAAAAATTCTGCATTTGGGGTCGGCGGAGATTTCATCACGGCGCCAGAAATTTCGCAAATGTTTGGGGAACTTTTGGGCTTATGCATCGCGCAAGCATGGATGGATCAAGGCGCACCGAGTGATTTTCATCTGCTCGAACTTGGGCCTGGCCGCGGCACATTGATGGCGGATATTTTGCGCGCAACACGCAGTGTCCCAGGGCTAAATCAGGCGGCTGATGTGACTTTGTTAGAAGCCTCACCCTTAATGAAAGAGCGACAAGCCGAAACCCTAACCGCGTATAGCGTAAAATGGGTTTCATCATTAGAGGCATTGGAAAAAAAACCTATTTTCGTCGTCGCAAACGAATTTTTTGATGCCCTCCCAATTCGGCAATACATCCGATCTGGCGATGCATGGCATGAACGCCTGATTGGAGAGAGCGACGGGACACTTACCTTTGGGATATCGCCTGTTGCGCAAACCAGCGCCTATCTAACCTCTCGGCTAAATGATACGCAATCTGGCGACATTGTCGAAATCAACGACATGACGCAGACACTGATTTCACACATTAGCCGACATATTCAATCACACGGTGGAAACGCCATTATCGTTGATTATGGTAACTGGACATCCAAAGGCGACACTCTGCAAACAATGCACAGGCACGCATATTCCAACCTATTCGAACAGCTGGGCGAAGCAGATATGACGGCCCATGTTGATTTTGAGCAAATTGCCAATGCCAGCCAATGCGCTGTGTCGCAACTGTGTAGGCAACAAGATTTGTTAGAGCGGCTTGGAATTTCGCACCGTGCGCAAACATTGGTAAGAAGTGCAAAAAGCGATGCGCAAAAAAATGACATCATAACTGCCTATCGCCGCTTGACCCATGAAGAGGAAATGGGAACATTGTTTAAGGCAATTGCACTTTACCCCTATGATGGCCCCTGCCCAGCTGGATTTGAAAAATGACACTTAAACGTATCGAAAGCCTACTTTTATCCGACGTAAATCATGGCTTTTATACACGTCTTGGCGGGGCCTCGTCGGGGATATTTTCAGGATTGAATTGTGGAATCGGATCAAGCGATCAACGCGAAATTGTAGAAATAAATCGCGCCCGTGTCGCAGCCGATATGGGCGGTGATGTTGAAAACCTTATCGCCTTACATCAGTATCATTCGGCTGAAGTTGTCAGTGTAACAGATCATTTCGAAAATCGCCCACATGCCGATGGCGTTGTAAGCAATCGAAAAGGTGACATTTTGACAATCTTAACCGCAGATTGCCAACCGGTTCTATTCCATGACGCTGTTTCAGGAGTTATAGGAGCCTGTCATGCGGGATGGAAGGGTGCGCTTGGTGGTGTGCTGGGCGCGACGATCAATGCGATGATCGAAATGGGTGCAAAACGTGAAAATATTTCAGCGGTAATTGGCCCATGTATTTCTCAATCAGCCTACGAAGTCGGATCCGAGTTTAAAGAGCGGTTCATCACGAATGATGAACAGTTCGAGGCATTTTTTATTCCTGGTAAGGAAGTCGACAAATTCCAATTTAATTTGCCCCACTTCGGCCTGCACCTGTTGCAGAAAGAGGCCATAAAAAGTGCGGATTGGGTCGGGCATTGCACCTATTCCGACGAAACGCACTTCTATTCGTATCGCCGCACAACACACATGTCAGAGGTCGACTATGGCCGCCTCATTTCCTGTATCACACTGTAACTAGGATTGTTTCATCAACCGTTCTTCTAGCACTTCAAACGGCACCCCAGGATCATCTTTGGCCCCGCGAATGACGAGAGATGTTTTTACGGATCCAACGTTTTCGGCACATAACAACTCTTCGGTCAAAAAACTTTGAAAGGTGCTAAGATCAGGGGCCACACATTTCAGCATAAAATCCACTTCTCCATTCAACATGTGGCACTCACGCACCAACGGCCAGTCACGGCAACGCCCTTCGAACGCACGCAAATCTGATTCTGCTTGGCTTTGTAGGCCTACCATTGCGAAGACTTGCACTTCGAAGCCCAATGCGCGTGCATCAACCTGCGCAAAGTATCCGGTTATAAAGCCCTGCTCTTCCAGCGCACGCACACGCCGCAAGCAAGGTGGTGCAGAAATTCCTACACGTTTGGCCAGCTCAACGTTCGTCATCCTTCCGTCAGCTTGCAATTCGGCTAGGATCAGGCGGTCGATTGGGTCTAAACGTGTCAATGGCATTGGATACTCCTGAGTTGCATGATCAATACCCCAGCAGCACAATGTGCGCAACAATATTTCACAAATCCGCAATATTATTGTTTGTTATTTTTCCGCCAGTTGTTTGCCCAATGGGTTTCCTCTGGGAATTCTTCACAGTATACATGCTTGAAACTCTCTGATCTGGGGACAGGTAATTATGTCAGACACACGCCACACCAAAGTTTTAATCGTCGGCTCAGGACCCGCAGGCTACACTGCGGGTGTCTATGCCAGTCGCGCCATGTTAGAACCTATCTTGGTTCAGGGTATGGAACCTGGTGGCCAGCTGACCACGACCACAGAGGTTGAAAATTGGCCAGGTGACACCGAGGTACAAGGCCCTGATTTAATGGTGCGTATGGAAGCACATGCCAGCGCCATGGGATGCGAAATCATTGGTGACATGATTAACGACCTAGATCTTTCCAAACGCCCCTTCACCGCCACGGGCGACAGCGGTACAATTTATACTGCTGATGCGGTAATATTGGCGACCGGTGCCAGGGCAAAGTGGTTGGGCCTACCGTCTGAAGAAGCCTTTAAAGGCTTCGGCGTATCAGCCTGTGCAACTTGCGACGGCTTCTTTTATCGTGGCCAAGAAATCGTTGTCATTGGTGGTGGCAACACAGCCGTCGAAGAGGCATTATTCCTGACGAACTTTGCGTCCAAAGTCACGTTGATCCATCGTCGTGACGAATTACGTGCAGAAAAAATCCTGCAAGACCGCCTGATGAAAAACGAAAAAATTGAGCCGCTCTGGTTCCATCAACTTGAAGAAGTCGTTGGAAGTGACAACCCAAAAGGCGTTGAAGCTGTGAAAGTGCGCCACGTCGAAACTGGTGAAATCACCGAGATCCCTTGCAAAGGCGTTTTTGTTGCAATTGGACATTCGCCAGCCAGTGAATTAGTGAAAGACCAATTGGAAACACATAATGGCGGGTATGTTCAGGTCGAGGCAGGATCAACCCGTACGTCCATTCCCGGTGTTTTTGCAGCAGGCGATTTAACAGATCACACCTATCGTCAGGCGATCACCAGTGCGGGCATGGGCTGTATGGCGGCTTTGGATGCCGAACGCTTTTTGGCCGAAGGCGAATGACCTTATTGCAAGTGCAACTTACCACTCATTAATACGTGGCCATGACCGGCCACGCGTACCCCTTGGATGTTGCGCTGCGCGCCAAGAACCTGCACTTGGGCCTGTCCAGGTCGGCCCATTAAATGCCCCTGCTCTGCAATAAAATTGCGATCCTCAATCATACCACGCGACCATAGATAGGCCGCCAAACAGCCTGTCGCAGAGCCTGTAAACGCGTCTTCGGCTGGATTGGGTGGCAACATTGGAAGTCGGGAAAATGTGTCACCGACTTCGGAAAATCCCTGGAGCGTCGCCCAATATGGCTCCATCAAACCTGGGTACACGCCAGCTTCGCGAAATTTTTTAGTAAGTTCTGGGTGCAAAGTTACCTGCTCTAACACCTTATGATTGCGCAAAATCACAATGCAGAAGGGCAACCCCGTACTGACAACTTGCGGCGGCGCAATGATATCTTCTGCAGCAATTCCACCAATACGCGCCAAAAGTTCTGGATCCAATTCTGGTCCAAAATCCGGGGCTGGCTGCGTCATGGTGATGCGCGGCAGGCCAAAACTTTCATCAATTTCTATCGGAACGATTCCAGCCCGTGTTTCAAAGGTGACCTGCGTCCCGTCAATTTGGTCTCGATTGATAAGCGAAACTGCTGTTGCAAGCGTTGGATGTCCTGCAAACGGTATTTCGCCACCAGCTAAAAAGTAACGAACTTTGAAATCAGCAATTTTTGACGGACCCACAAAGGTACACTCGGTCAAAGAGGTTTCTTTAACAAATGCACAACACACCTCATCGGGCAATCCATTATGATCATAAACTACTGCGCAGCCATTTCCGCCAAAGGCTTGGTCGGTAAAAGCATCAATCCAGTCACATTCAAAATCAGTCATGACCAAAGGCTACCACCCTACAAAGAAAGTACAATCAAATGTTGCTAGTGGACACCGACGGGTGACCAATCATTTTCGCGTGCCAACAAAAACGCCATTTCACGTTCGGCAACCAAGGCAATGCGTTCGCCTTTAGAAGAATGCAGGGCATAAATTTCGTCTATATTTCCCAATTCATCACGCACGTGATCGGGCAAGATAGAAACAGATACGGGTCGCACATAAACAATACGATCGTCTGATGCGATGTTTTCCATGTTATATTCCATATGCTTACCCCTGTTTGATTTTTATAGTTTGAACGACGGTTTCTGGCATCACTTGGGTTAAATCGATGTGTAACAATCCATTTTCCATTGTTGCATCACCCACATCGACGCCTTCTGCCAAAACGAATGAGCGCTGAAATTGGCGCGCAGCAATTCCTCGATGTAGATAAATCCGCTCTGCACCATCATCACTCTGGCGCCCACGAATGACCAGTTGGCGATCTTCAACTGTGATTGATAAATCACTTTCTGCAAATCCGGCGACTGCAAGGGTAATACGATAGCCCCGGTCAGACGTTTGTTCAATGTTAAAGGGTGGATAGCCTTCGTTTCCGGTTTTTGCGGTGCGTTCTAATAAGCGTTCAAGCTGCTCAAACCCAAGCATGTGGGGATGCGACCCCAATGTAAGTTTTGTCATCGTCATGTCCTTATCTTAAGCGACAGTAAATTGGGCCCCAAAACGGCGGCCCATTCAAAATATGAGGTCTGAACTGCGACAATGCAAGTCTAGGCAGGTCGGAAAATTTAAAGTATAGTTAACCGATAAACTTGGACTACACTCGCATGCAAACCCCACACGATTTTTCAATGAAGACAGACGATGTGCTTCGTTTAGAGCTCAGCGTTCTGCGCGACGAACATCGAGATTTGGACCAAGCAATCCAAGCATTGATTGAAAAGGGCACTGCAGATCAGCTGACAATCCAGCGCTTGAAAAAGAAAAAGCTGATGCTGAAAGACAAAATATCCATGATCGAAGATCGTCTAACGCCAGATATTATTGCCTAAGCTCTGGAAATGATTATAGTGCCGCGCTCAGACAGCGTGACGAGGGCATAATGAGCATATCACCACAAGTCGGGATCATCATGGGCAGCCAATCAGATTGGCCAACGATGAAGCTTGCCGCAGAGATTTTAGATGACCTTGGAATTCGCTATGAAACCGCGATCGTATCAGCCCACCGCACACCTGATCGCCTTTGGGAGTATGGAAAAACCGCTGCTGCCAAAGGGCTAAAGGTTATTATCGCAGGTGCTGGTGGTGCTGCACATTTGCCCGGAATGATGGCGTCCAAAACACGCATTCCCGTTGTTGGCGTCCCAGTGCAAACCAAGGCATTGTCAGGCGTTGATAGCCTGTATTCGATCGTACAAATGCCCAAGGGGTTTCCTGTCGCCACAATGGCCATTGGTGCAGCCGGGGCGGCCAACGCGGGCTTAATGGCCGCAGGTATATTGGCCGTATCTGATGATGCGCTGGCTGAGCGTTTGGATGCGTGGCGCGATGCGCTATCAGCTTCTATTCCCGAGGTTCCGAATGATGAGTAACCCACTTCCACAAGGTGCACGCATTGGTATTTTGGGTGGTGGCCAGCTGGGCCGCATGTTGTCTGTTGCAGCGAGTCGCTTGGGATTTTTGACACATGTATTTGAACCTGGTGCAAATCCGCCTGCAGCACAGGTTGCTGATAAGTGCACAACAGCACCCTATAACGACGTGACTGCATTGCAGGCTTTCGCAAAATCGGTAGATGTCATCACCTACGAATTCGAAAATATCCCGACAGAAGCGTTAGATATCCTTGAGGCGATCAAACCGATCTACCCAAATAGAGAGGCTCTGCGCGTCTCACAAGATCGTATTACGGAAAAAGATTACCTGAATGCGTTGGGCCTAAAAACAGCGCCATACGCACAGGTTGACACACTGGAAGATCTTGAAGCAGCTACAGACACTATTGGCCTGCCTGCAATATTAAAAACACGCCGCTTTGGATACGATGGCAAAGGACAATCACGCCTCAAATCACCCAGTGATATCCTACATGCCCATAGGGACATGGCCGACGCGCCATCCGTTTTGGAGGGATTTGTATCCTTTTCCCGCGAAATTTCTGTCATTGCCGCACGCGGGATTACAGGCGAAATTGCATGTTATGACCCAGGTGAAAACGTGCACCGTGATGGTATTTTGCATACCACGACAATTCCCGCAGAAATTCCTGCAATGATGGCGATGGATGCGGCGTTAATCGCAGGCAAAATACTTAACGCACTAGAGTATGTGGGCGTTATGGGTGTTGAAATGTTTGTCACTCCACAGGGTTTGATCGTGAACGAAATCGCACCGCGCGTGCATAATTCTGGCCACTGGACGCAAAATGGATGTGCAATTGACCAATTTGAACAACACATTCGTGCCGTTTGTGGCTGGCCATTAGGCGATGGATCACGACAATTGGACGTGATCATGGAAAACCTTATTGGCGATGACATGGGCCGCCTAGATGAATTGGCCAAAGATCCAAAAGTATCATTACACATTTATGGAAAAGCAGAGGTCAAAAAGGGCCGCAAAATGGGTCACTTTAACCGGATCATATCAAGCTAAGAAATTAAGCGGGCGGCAAACTCTCCGCTGACATGGGCAGGTCGGCCATTGGAAAAGGTTGCTTCTAACTTCATGTCAGGATTCAATACAATAAAATCTGCACGCTTACCTGCGCTGATTATTCCTCGATCAGCCAATCCCAAGATTGATGCAGGATTGCGTGACACAAGATCCCAAGCATCCCTTAGTCCAATATCAGATGCGAGATTAAGCGCCGCAATGAGAAGCGATGGATAGTGATAATCCGAAGCAAGCGCAGTACAAAGCCCGCGATCGACCAAATCGCGCGCAGACACGTTTCCTTTGTGTGAGGAACCGCGCATGATATTGGGCGCCCCCAGAATTACGGGTTCGTCGCGCTCTATCGCACATGCCGCCGCCGCATGAGTTTCGGGGAACTCAGAGATGTTCACACCCATGTTCGAAAAATGTTCGCGCTGATCTTGGGTTGCATCATCGTGACTGGCAAAGATGACATCATCGAATTTCGCGATCCAATCTGGCAAATCTTTTAATGCACCCTCTCGTCCATCATGCATGTGTTGTAACAAGGCTAGATGCGCCTCTGGGCTACGTTTGGCTTTTAATGCCTGTCCAGTCAGTCGCGAAGGCTTTTTCCATTGGAACAGTGCCTCGTGAGGCACGTGATCATTCAAAACGACATACGGAATTTCATAGTCACGGATCATGGATGCAGCGTGGCCCCATGTGTCGCGCATCAAATATTCAAAACGCAACTGGGGGATCAAATCAACAGGTGTTTTTCCGCGCTGTTCGAGCAACATTGAAAATACATCATTCGCAAATTCAGGCCCGCGCATGCCACCTTCCCAGCTGTAGAATTGCGCCATGACAGCCGTGGTTATGCCATTCACCGCTAATTCAGCACAGGTTGCCCGCAATCCATTTTCCAGATCCTTAACCGCACCACGCCGCGGCGCCATGTGATGTTCAAACCCATCCCCATGCATATCAATCAAACCCGGCAAAACGGTATAACCTGACCCATCAATGGATCGTTCACAGGATTGATCAACGAAACGCGTTCCACTGACCCCTAGTGATCCGACCTGCAATCCATCCATATCCAAGTATGTTACATTGTTGAGTTCGAATTGCATCAACGCGTCCTTTAAATCGGACCGATGCATTCAGTCCATCACATTAACTTAGGCCGAATGACACCTATTTCGCAAAAATTGCAAGGATTTACAAACGCATCAACGGATCGCGTAAATGACTTTTGCAATAAAAAACCCGCGCAACAATAAGTGCGCGGGTTTCTATTACAACACTGGTTTGCAGTGGTGCGGGATGATTACATCATGCCGCCCATGCCGCCCATGCCGCCCATGTCTGGCATTCCGCCACCTGCAGCTCCGCCTGCTTTCTCTGGCTTATCTGCAACCATTGCTTCGGTTGTGATCAATAGGCCAGCAACAGATGCTGCATCTTCTAGGGCTGTACGTGTTACCTTCGCAGGATCGATTACACCGAATGAGAACATGTCACCATATTCTTCAGTCTGTGCGTTGAAACCAAACGATGTGTCAGAGCTTTCGCGAATTTTGCCCGCGACAACTGCACCATCAACACCGGCATTTTCAGCGATCTGACGTAGGGGCGCTTCGATCGCGCGGCGCACGATTGCAACACCTGCGTTTTGATCTGCGTTTGCACCTTCTAAACCGTCTAGAGCTTTGCCGCCTTGAACAAGTGCAACGCCACCACCGACGATGACACCTTCTTGGACAGCCGCGCGAGTTGCGTTCAATGCGTCATCAACGCGATCTTTACGCTCTTTCACTTCAACTTCGGTCATACCACCAACGCGGATAACTGCGACACCGCCTGCCAATTTGGCAACGCGCTCTTGTAGTTTTTCGCGATCGTAATCAGATGTTGTTTCTTCGATCTGTGTGCGGATTTGTGAAACGCGCGCTTCGATCTCAGCTTTGTTACCAGCACCATCGACGATTGTTGTTTCGTCTTTTGTGATTTGAACTTTCTTCGCAGTGCCTAGCATGTCCATGGTCACGCCTTCTAGCTTCATGCCAAGATCTTCTGAGATCACTTGACCGCCAGTCAGGATCGCAATGTCTTGCAACATTGCTTTACGACGATCACCGAAACCTGGTGCTTTTACTGCAGCAATCTTCAAGCCGCCGCGCAACTTGTTGACAACCAAAGTTGCCAGCGCTTCGCCTTCAACGTCTTCTGCAATGATCAACAATGGTTTTTGCGATTGGATCACTGACTCTAGCAGCGGAACCATTGGCTGAAGAGAAGAAAGTTTCTTCTCGTGCAATAGGATCAAACAGTCTTCTAGTTCTGTTGTCATTTTGTCGGGGTTTGTCACAAAGTAAGGTGACAGGTAACCACGGTCGAACTGCATGCCTTCGACAACAACTGTCTCTGTCTCAAGACCTTTGTTTTCTTCAACAGTGATCACGCCTTCGTTACCAACTTTTTGCATCGCGTCTGCTATTTGGCGGCCAATTTCTGCTTCGCCGTTTGCAGAGATTGTACCAACCTGTGCAACTTCGTCGCTGTCTTTCACGTCACGTGCAGATGATCTGATCGCTTCAACAACTTTGGCAGTTGCTAGATCGATGCCGCGCTTTAGGTCCATTGGGTTCATGCCCGCAGCAACCGCTTTCATGCCTTCTTTGACGATGGCTTGTGCCAAAACAGTCGCGGTTGTTGTACCGTCGCCCGCTTCGTCGTTTGTGCGGCTGGCCACTTCTTTGACCATCTGTGCACCCATGTTTTCAAACTTGTCTTCAAGTTCGATTTCTTTTGCAACAGAAACACCGTCTTTTGTGATGCGTGGTGCACCAAATGATTTATCCAATACAACGTTACGGCCTTTTGGTCCCAATGTTACCTTTACCGCATCCGCTAGGATGTTTACGCCGCGTAGCATGCGGTCGCGTGCGTCTGAGTTAAACTTGACGTCTTTTGCAGCCATTGTGCAGATCCTCGTCTAAAATGTTAATATTCTTGTGATCAGCGATTAGGACAAGATGCCCAAGATGTCGCCTTCTTTCATCATCAACAGCTCTTCGCCATCAACTGTGACTTCTGTGCCTGACCATTTGCCAAACAACACTTTGTCACCTTCTTTGACGGCCATTGCGATCAACTCGCCACTGTCTTTGCGTGCGCCTTCGCCACATGCAACGATTACACCTTCAGCTGGTTTTTCTTTTGCGCTGTCAGGAATGATCAGACCACCAGCAGTTTTCTCATCGCCTTCTAGGCGGCGAACAAGAACACGATCGTGAAGCGGTTTTAATGCCATTTCAGAGGCTCCCTAAATATGTTTCATTTCACCCTCTTCGGGCAATTAGCACTCACACCTAATGAGTGCTAACGACGCATAGGTAGGCACCCTGAGAGTGAGTGTCAACACTCTCACTTCAAAAAAAGTGACTCATTTTCAACCAGTCAAACCACGTCCTTGCAACAGTGCATCTATCCCCGGCATGCGTCCGCGGAATTGGGTGTAGAGAACATCAGGCTCGACCGATCCGCCCTTGGATAATACGCTTTCCTCTAAACGCTTTGCCAAGACCGGATCAAAAGGATTATCAACCTCTTCAAACGCAGCAAAGGCATCTGCATCCATCACCTCTGACCACATATAGCTGTAATAGCCTGATGAATAACCATCACCCGCAAAAACATGCGCGAAATGCGGCGTCGCATGACGCATTGTTATCTGACTGGGCATTCCGATCTGTGTCAAAATACGATTTTGAACTGTCATGATGTCATTATCCAGTGGCTGCATGTGAAATTCTAAATCAACCAAAGCCGATGCAAGATATTCGACTGTTTCAAACCCCATGTCATAGGTTGCAGCATTGCCAATGCGTTCGATCAATGCATCTGAAATTGGCTCTCCTGTCTCAACATGTAGCGCGAATTTCTTTAAAATTTCAGGTAACATCGCCCAATGCTCATACAGCTGACTGGGCAATTCAACAAAATCACGAGCCACGTTGGTTCCGGATAACGATCGATAAGTCACATTCGATAACATCTGATGCAACGCGTGCCCAAATTCATGGAATAGCGTGCGCACATCGTCCGTAGACAACAAGCATGGATCCCCTTTCGCAAAGTTACAAACATTGACAACAATTGGAATTTCTGAGGTTGGATAGTTTGATTGCGCCCGCATCGCAGAACACCATGCGCCCGAACGCTTGGAACCACGCGCAAAATAATCACCTACAAAAATGGCAACGTCTGATCCATCACGCGTGACTCGCCATGCCTTGCAATAAGGATGATAGAGTTCAAGTTCGATCGCATAAAACCGAAGTCCGAATAGACGTTCAGCCACATGAAAGGATGCGTTGATCATTTGTGACAATTCAAAATAGGGTTTGATTTCTGCTTCGTCCAAATCATATTCCGACTTTCGTCTTTGTTCCGCGTAGTACCGCCAATCCCATGTTTGCAATGCGCCGTTAAACCCATCAGCGTGCAGTAAATCAGACAGAATCTTAGCATCTTTTTCTGCAGCACGCTTTGCGGGTTCCCAGACGTCCATCAGAAACTTGCGAACCGTTTCGGGTGTTTTTGCCATTTCTGTTTCAAGTTTGAATTCCGCAAAATTTGCATATCCCAGTAGCTCTGCGCGCTCTTGACGCAAGGATAGGATTTCTTGGGCAATTTTTAGGTTATCGTATTCGCCACCGTTAGCCCCCCGCTGATCCCATGCACGTTTCGCGCGCTCGCGCAAATCGCGTCGCGGCGAACATTGCAAAAAAGGCACGATTAAAGAACGTGACGTCGTAATGATTGCAGAATTGATGCCCTTGTCCTGACCTGCATTTTTCGCAGCTTGGATCAAGAAATCCGGCAATCCCTCTAAATCAGCGTCATCTAATTTCATATACCAATCACGTTCGTCTGCTAAAACGTTTTGAACAAAATTCGTGCACAGAACTGACAATCTGGATTTGACTTCGGTTAATCGCACTTCTTTGGCACCAGTCAACGCAGCTCCCGCTCGGACAAATCCCAAATACTCTGACTTTAAGAGCATTTTCTGTTCGTCACTTAAATCAAGTGACCCGCGGGATTTCCAAAGAGTTTCGACGCGTTTAAACAGATCTTTGTTTCCACTAATTTTTGCACCATGCGCTGCCAATTTAGGGGAAAATTCACGCATCAATGCATCCAGATCTGGATTGGTGTGTGCGCCCGCCATCGTGTAAAAAGGCGATAATACTTTGTGCATAAGTTCGCCGGTTGTTTCCATCGCCTCAATCGTGTTGGCAAATGTTGGAGGCGCTGGATTTGTTGCGATTGCATCAATTCTTTCCAAGTTTTCTTGCATCGCGCTTTCCAGCGCAGGTGCGAAATCTGAGGTCTTGATTTTGGCAAAAGGCGGCACCTGAAAAGGTGTATCCCAATGATCCAGCAATGGGTTTTTCATACTTACGTCTTTCTTTTGGTTTACGCGTGCGCGCACACAGGGCAATCTGCGCGTTTGTTCAATCTGATTTGTCGGGTTTCGCCGAAATGCGCATCATAAATCATCATTGATCCTGTCAATGTGCTGCCAGTCTTTAGGATCAGCTTCATTGCCTCGGATGCCATCATTGATCCAATAACACCCGGTAATGGCGCAAACACACCAGCCTCAGCGCAACTTGGGGCCAACCCATCAGTAGGTTTTTCGGGAAAAATACACCGGTAACATGGGCCATTTCGCGCAGGATCAAACACCGAGATCTGACCTTCCCATTGGCTCAGCGCCCCAGATACCATTGGTTTTTGCTGAGCAACTGCAATTTCATTTACCAGATATCTGGTTTCAAAATTATCGCTACCTTCAAGGATCAGATCATATTCAGTGATCAATTCATTCGCGATATCGCGCGTCAATCGCCGATTGTAAGTCTTTATGTCGATGTGGGGATTTTGCGCAATCATATGTGCCTTGGCTGAAAAAACTTTTGGCGTTCCAATGCCCTCTTCAGTGTGGATAACCTGTCGCTGCAAATTTGCGTTTTCGACTGTATCATCGTCGATGATCCCGATCGTGCCAACCCCAGCTGCAGCCAAATATTGCAACGCGGGCGCCCCTAGCCCACCTGCACCGACAACCAGAACCTTGGCGTCTTTCAAACGCTTTTGGCCGACCCCACCTATTTCACGCATGACAATATGACGTGCGTATCGCTCTAACTCTATACTTGAAAATGGACTCTGGGTTTTTGAGGGGATCGTTGTGGCCGGCTGAGCGCGCGTTCGCAGATATTTCAAAAGCTGACGATATAAATAAATACCACCGACAATTGAAATAAAGACGCTCCAGCCAGCTAAAGACTGGCCAAGAATTTGAATTTGCGACGTCGTTGCTTGCGATGCGAACAGCCATATTGTTAAGATCAACACGACAACAAAACTATTAACAAGTGAGCGCCGCGTCATATTACGTGGCCCCTGTCGAACCAAAACCACCTGAACCGCGATCCGTTTCATCCAAAATCTGAGTCATTTCAAAGGCGGCCTGTACAACGGGTGCAATCACCAACTGCGCAATGCGCATGCCGTGGGTCACTTGAAATACATCGCTTCCCCCATTCCACAAAATGACCCCCAAATCGCCGCGATAATCGCTGTCGATCGTGCCAATCGCATTCGCAAGGGTAATCCCATGCTTTAACGCAAGCCCAGAGCGCGCACGCACTTGTGCCTCGTACCCTTGTGGAATTTCCATTCGCAACCCTGTCGGGATCAATGCCCGCTGGCCCACATCCAAATTGACACCTGTGTCACGTATATCTGCCCCAAAATTTGCACGTAGATCAGCACCAGCAGCCCCAGCTGTTTCATATTGGGGAAGCGCCAATGTGCGATCTGCTTCCGTACTCCAAGACAGTTTGATCACAACCATTCAAACAGCCCCCAAAATGTCATCTACAATGCGCTGTGCCAGTTTTTTTGCGACCTCAATTTTGTCCATGCGTGGCCATTCATCCGTACCAGTAGGCGTCACCAAAATAACCTGATTTTCATCCCCGCCCATAATCCCAGTTTCCGGCGAAACATCATTTGCAACAATCCAATCACAGCCTTTTCTGTCGCGCTTGGCCTTCGCGTTTAAAATGACGTCATCTGTCTCTGCGGCGAAGCCTATTACCAAATGAGGACGCTGAGTTTCAGGTAACTTTGAAACGTACGTAAGGATATCTGGATTTTCCACCAGCGATAATTCCGGTAATGTACCGTTTTTCTTCTTAATCTTTGATCCCACAGCATTTTCCACGCGCCAATCCGCAACGGCGGCAGCGAATATTGCGCATGATACATCCAAATTGTTTTGCACTGCAGCCAGCATCTCCCGTGCGTTTTCGACGTTTATCACATTTACGCCACTCGGTGCCGGCACATCAGCTGGACCGGTGATAAAAATTACATCCGCGCCCAAATCTCGAAGTGCTTTTGCAATCGCAGTACCCTGCGCGCCGGATGAGCGATTTGCGATATAGCGCACCGGATCAATCGGTTCATGCGTAGGGCCAGATGTCACCAATATCCTATGATCAACAAGGGGGCGCGGTGCAAAACACTGCGTAACCGCCTCCACAATTTCAAGCGGTTCTGACATGCGTCCAGGTCCATATTCGCCACACGCCATGTCACCGGGGTTGGGTCCGATACTTTGGATCCCGTCGGCACGAAGTTGTTCGAAATTCCGCTGAGTGGCTGGGTGATCCCACATACGCACGTTCATCGCAGGGGCGATCAATACAGGAGTATCAGTCGCCAGTAACACCGTGGAAGCCAAATCATTCGCCAAACCATGCGCCATTTTGGCCATTAAATCTGCGCTCGCAGGTGCCACCAGGATCAAATCAGCACTGCGCGACAACTGGATATGTCCCATGTCGGACTCAGACGTCAGATCAAAAAGATCCTGATAAACTTCCACACCAGCAAGTGCAGAAACCGACAGCGGTGTAACAAATTCTGCAGCGGCTTTTGTCATTACGGGTGTCACACTTGCGCCTCGTTCGCGCAGGCGGCGAATCAAATCCAAGGACTTATAAGCAGCTATTCCGCCTGAAATGATCAAAAGGATGTTTTTTCCCGCAAGCATATAAGCCACCATGTGTTTCTATGCTTGCGACACTATTTTGTTTTAACACACTTTCGCAAGTGCAGATCGACCGTGCAATTACAAGTATTGGCCGACCTCTGCCATGTTATTTTGCAAATGTTTCCGCAGTTTTTGAAACGCTGCTGCCTCGATTTGACGAATTCGCTCCTTGGACAGGCTCAGTTCTTTGCCCAAACTTTCCAGCGTGCGCGTTTCTTCGCGAATGGCGCGCTCGCGAACTATCAAGCGTTCACGATCGTTTAATGTGCCTAACGCAGCTAATAGACAATTGCGAAGATGTGCGTTGTCATGCGCTTGCTCAAACAAGCTGTCTGCGCCTTCGCTTTCATCCTCGAGGGTCTCAATCCACTCTCGGCCTTCTTCATCTGTCGATTGGGTCGCGTTCAATGAATAATCAGAGCCCGATAACCGGCCATCCATCATTTTCACATCGCCAAGCGGTACGCCGATTTCCGTTGCTATTTTTCGATGCAGTTGATCACTGTCCAGCGAAATTCCCATTTGGTTCGCTTCGCGTTCTAGCTGTGCCTGAATGCGGCGCATGTTAAAAAACAATGCTTTTTGTGAACTCGTTGAACCCGTGCGCACCAAAGACCAATTGCGCATCACGTAATCCTGAACGCTCGCTTTGATCCACCACACCGCGTATGTGGAAAACCGCACGCCGCGATCAGGATCAAATTTTTCAGCAGCCTTCATCAAGCCTAACCCAGCTTCCTGGATTAAATCATTCATCGGCACGCCATAGCGTTTGAATTTAGACGCCATAGAGATTGCCAAACGCATATACGCAGTAATCAATCTATGTAGGGCCCGTTCATCTCTGTGATCACGCCATAAATATGCAAGTTGCAGTTCTGTATCAGCGTCCAGTAACTCTGCTTTCATCGCTCGGCGAGAAAGTGAAATAGCGTTCGATTGATCTAAAGCCATCTTGGTAGCTCCTTGTGCTTGCAACCCTGTGTGAATTCTTGTTCTTTGAATTAGTTACGCACCAAGATCTGCATCAGATCACTTTGAGGAAAAAATGGCACAATTGACGACTTTAGTTCTGGGTGGAATAAATTCTGGCAAATCCGCCTTTGCCGAAAGCTTACTCACGTCTCGGTCAGGCACACCCTATTACATTGCAACCTCTACCATATTGGATGATGAGACAGCACAGAAGGTTCAAGTTCACCAAAGCATGCGTGGACAAAACTGGCACACAATAGAGGAACCCGTTGAATTGGCACATGCCTTATCGGGCATTCCATCAGGGTCGTTTGTACTTATAGATTGTCTAACAATGTGGCTGAATAACTTGATGTTTCACGAACACGACATCGACGCATATACCGATACGATGTTTTCAGCACTGGATCGCTCGGATTTAAACGTCACCTTTGTGAGCAATGAGGTTGGATTGGGCGGTATTTCTGAAAACGTACTCACGCGGAAATTTGCGCGTTCCCAAGGATCACTTAATCAATCGGTTGCAGCCTACGCTGATCGTGTGGCATTCATCGCCGCCGGTCTTCCCATATGGCTGAAAGGCGCGCCCTGATGGATCTATACCTTGTACGGCACGCCCCAACACATCTTAAATCAATGGTCGGATGGAGCGATGTGGATGCAGATTTCAGCGACACGCGCCGATTTAGCGAATTGGACAGCGTTCTGCCGACCTCTGCACACATCGTGTCATCCGACCTAAAACGCACAATCGGAACAGCAGATCGATTGGAAAAAGGACGCATCAGGCTGCCGCACAGCGCCGCGCTGCGCGAAATAAATTTTGGCGACTGGGAACTTAAAACCTTCTCTGAAATTTCCCAAACCCATGGCCCAGAAATTCGTGCATTTTACGAAACCCCAGGCAATGTTTTGGCCCCAAATGGCGAAAGCTGGGATATTTTCTATAATCGCGTGCACGGTGGGTTTGATGCGTTGATCGCGCAAAATCATGCAAATGTCATCGCAACCGTGCATTTTGGTGTTATCATCGCAGCAATTCAACGCACCTTGAACGTCACCGCATATGAGGCCTTTTCCCATAGCATCGCCAATTTATCATTGACCCATATTCGCATCAGGGATGGGAAATGGACAGCGGTGCGTATCAATGAAACGGGTCCGTTAACCAATTCGTAACCTCTCTTTGCGACCTCCTTGCCAAGATGGGAAAGAGATGATCGCACGCGGATATCACCGCGTGATGCGCGTGGCACGAACAATCGCAGATTTGGAACAGTTAGAGGGTGTGGAACGCCATCACGTGGGCGAAGCGATTAGTCTCCGCCACACCTCTACTCCAATTTAGCCTGCGCGACGCGCTTCAATGGCTTGCCAGATTTTTTCTGCGGCGTTGATACCATCAAAACGCTCTAGCTCTTGTATGCCGGTAGGAGATGTTACGTTAATTTCAGTCAGATAATCACCGATCACATCGATCCCGACAAATATTTGCCCCTTTTCACGCAGCAAAGGACCGATAGCCGCACAAATTTCAAGATCCCTCTCGGTCAAACCAACTTTTTCAGGTCGTCCCCCCACATGCATGTTCGAACGCGTTTCACCCTTTGCTGGGACACGATTAATCGCACCAATCGGTTCTCCATCAACCAAAATCACACGCTTGTCGCCATTTGAAACATCTGGCAAAAATTTCTGGACAATTAATGGCTCTCGCGAAAATCCTGTAAATACTTCGTGCAACGAGGCAAGGTTACGATCATTTTGATCCAACCGAAACACACCTGCCCCGCCATTGCCGTAAAGCGGTTTTAGGATCACATCCCCATGCTTGGCCTTAAATGCTTTGATGGTTTCTAAATCGCGTGCAATTGTAGTCGGAGGTGTCAAATCTGGAAAGGTCACAACAAGAAGTTTTTCAGGGTAATTTCGAACCCAGAATGGGTCGTTCACAACGAGTGTGTTGGGGTGAATCAGATCTAACAAATGGGTCGTAGTAATATAGTGCATGTCAAATGGAGGATCTTGGCGCAGCCAAACCACATCGAAATCCGACAGATCAACTTCTTGAACATCGCCTAAATCAACATGCTGTCCTTGGACGCGTTGGACAGTAAAATACTGTCCGCGTGCTGTGACTTTCCCCTCTTGAAAGGCCAAATGATCTGGAGTGTAAAAGAAAAGTTCATGTCCGCGCGCCTGCGCCTCTTCCGCAATGCGAAAGGTGCTATCAGCGTCAATATTAACTGATTGGATCGGATCCATTTGAAATGCAATTTTCATCAATTCGTGCCTTTACTTGCGTTTCGCTATAAATGGCTCGTTCAAATCGATTTGACAATCACCCAGCTTTAAAAACCCGCAAGTGCGTTTGGAATAATTTCAATAACCCCGTTTTGATCCACCAATGCAGCATCCATTCGGATGTCAATATTACATCCTTCAAAATGTTCTGACACATAAATTTCTGCGCACTGGTGAATGCGGGTGATTTGGTGCAAACTGATCCGTGCAGCAGCCGCAGCATGGGTACGCGCGCGCTTCACCTCGACGCATAATATCGTATCAGCACGTCTTAAAATAAGGTCGATTTCACCAGCTGCGTTCCTGTAGCGTTGCTGCAGTAATCGCCATCCATTGCGAACAGAGTGCCGGGCAACATGTTCTTCGGCAACCTGTCCTGAAAGATGTGCAATTTTACCCGTCGTCGCTTTTGTCAATGGCCAAGGCTCTTTGATATATTTTGCGCCTTGGTTGGTCTGTCGCCGCCGAAACCATGTCGGCGGCATCTTTTACAGACATTTTATCCAAGGCATTTCTAATTTGTTGATCTATGTCGTCTTGATTAACACTTGATGAACGAGAACGATCAATCACCAAAACGATTTCGCCCTTCGGTGGAGTCGCCTCAACACTTGCCAGCAGTTCGGAAAGCGTTGCGCGTCGGACCTCTTCAAATTTTTTGGTTAATTCACGTGCAACGGCTGCCTGGCGATCACCGCCTAGTGTCGCAATCGCATCTCTTAAAGTTGCGGCAATGCGTTTTGGAGATTCGTAAAATACTAAGGTCGCAGGAATGTCCAATAGCTCCGTGAATTTAGAGCAGCGCTGTGATTTTGTATTGGGCAAGAAACCTTCAAATAAAATCCGATCGCTCGGCAATCCCGACAGAGTGAGCGCTGTTATAAACGCAACTGGTCCAGGTGCTGAAGTGACCAAGTGACCTGAATCTGCGACCTGTTTGGCCAAATGATACCCCGGATCTGCAATCATCGGCGTGCCGGCCTCTGATCCATAGGCAATTGATTTTCCATCATCTAAATAGGCCAGCAATTTGGGGCGCACTTTTTCCCCATTATGATCATGATATGCCAACAACGGTCGGCCATTTAGGGGAACCCCGTGAATATCCATTAGCTTGCGCATACTGCGGGTATCTTCTGCTGCGATCACGTCTGCGGATGCAAGGATATCAAGTGAACGAAGCGTGATGTCACGTGCCGTCCCGATAGGTGTTGCAACAAAATACAAACCGCTCGCT
This sequence comes from uncultured Paracoccaceae bacterium, assembly GCA_965657135.1. GTDB lineage: Bacteria > Pseudomonadota > Alphaproteobacteria > Rhodobacterales > Rhodobacteraceae > HIMB11. The sequence continues at coordinate 108,791 of CBFHNF010000005.1, read as the reverse complement.
AATTTTGTAATTTTATAATTCACATCTGGACCCGTATAATCATGCAGCCTATCTTGCACACCAAGGAAGTAGTTTATTGGGTGCGGGAGATTAGGGTATGATGATGCCTATGACCAAAATTGGCAAGAAAGTCCAAAGTTTTGTGGCAATTGCCGCATTTCCAATATTAGCAGCGTGCGGGCCCAGTATCCCGACCACATCGACTGGACCCAACGTGGATACATCAAAACCAATTCCGGTTGCTTTGCTTGTACCGCAATCGTCCGAAGGCACTGCACAGATCGCAGCAGATTTAGAAAACGCCGCACGCCTTGCCGTCGCCCAATTAGACGACTTGCAGATCGATTTACGCGTTTACGACACAGCGGGGGATGCACAGGTTGCCGCAGGCGTGGCACGCCAAGCCGTGGATGATGGCGCAAAGATCATTATCGGTCCGCTATATGCAGAGGCCGCCAACGCGGTGGGGACCGCAGTTGCCGAGGACGGAATAAATGTCCTGAGCTTTTCAAATAATACCACAATCGCAGGTGGAAATGTATTCGTTTTGGGCAAGACATTTGAGAATACGGCCAATCGAATTGTCGCTTTTGCCGACGAACAAGGAAAAGAGCGCGCGATGGTCATCCATTCAGATCGCATTGATGGTCAAATGGGACTGAATGCATTTCAAAGTGCCGCCGCTAATTCCTCGTTGCGTATTGTTTCCGCACAAAGTTTTGAACTGAGCCAAGAGAGCGTTGTGAACACCGTTCCCCTCATTCGAGCCTCAGCAGAGATTGAAGATGTGGACACACTGATCCTGACGTCCTCTTCGGCAGGTGCTTTGCCGCTCTTGGCGCAACTATTGCCCGAGGCCGGCTTGGATCCGACACAGATCCAATATGTTGGCATGACACGCTGGGATATCCCAACTCAGACGCTTGAACTTAACGGTTTACAGGGTGGCTGGTTTGCGGTTCCTGATTTGACAAGGACTGAAAATTTTTCGGCTCAGTTCCAAGAGCAATTCGGCAACCGCCCCCATCAACTCGCCAGCTTAGCATTTGATGGTGTTGCTGCGATCGGTGCATTGGCGCAGGAGGGCTTTAGCGATATCTTAACGCGTGAAGCTTTGACGCAACCTTCTGGCTTTCAGGGGGTAGACGGCATATTCCGTTTGAAGGATGATGGTACAAACGAACGCGGCTTGGCAATTGCCACAGTCCAAGACAAACAGGTACTCATCATTGACCCCGCTCCACGCTCCTTTGCAATCACAGGGTTCTGACGAACTCGATCTTATTTGTGACCCCGAAACGATCTTTGATCGAGATGCGATAACGCATGTCTTAGACGCGCATTCATCCGATGATTTGCGTGCATCGCTTGTGGATGCCTTAAAGCGAATGCGCAAATCGGGCATGAAGCAAATTGCGCAAGCGTTAACAGAATCGCCAAACGCGGCACGACAAGCGGTTCAGAGCTATGCTTGGTTGACTGATGAATTAGTCAAAGCTGCTTGGTTGGGCGCAAACCAAATCCACCCAAACGCAACTCCAACCGAAGCCGAGCGACTTAGTGTGATGGCCGTAGGCGGATATGGACGTTTTGAGATGGCGCCATATTCCGATGTTGATTTGTTATTTTTGACGCCTTACAAAATTACTCCCTGGGCCGAAAGTGTGATTGAAAGCATGTTGTATATGCTATGGGATCTTCGGCTAAAGGTGGGTCATTCATCACGTACAATTCGTGATTGCTTGCGTCTGGGTGGTGAAGACTTCACGATTCGAACGGCGATGCTGGAACAACGATATGTGTGCGGTGACGCCCTACTTGCACAGGAATTAGAGGAAAAACTCTGGTCCGACCTCTTTTCTGGCAGCGCGCGCGAATTCATTGACGCAAAACTCAGCGAACGAGACGCACGCCATGAAAAGCAAGGCCAGCGATACATGGTAGAACCTAATGTTAAAGAGGGCAAAGGTGGCTTGCGTGATTTGCAATCGCTTTTTTGGATCACGAAATACGTCTATCGCGTTCAAAATACAGAAAAATTAGTCAACTTGGGCGTTTTTCGCCCAGACGAATACGCACTGTTTGAGGCTGCTGAAAACTTTCTTTGGGCGGTGCGCTGCCATTTGCATCTGGTTACAAATCGCGCAGCAGAGCAGCTATCGTTTGACCTGCAAATTGAAGTTGCTGATCGCATGGGGTTTCGAGACCAAAAAGGACGACGCGGGGTAGAACTTTTTATGCAAGAGTATTTCCGCCACGCCACGAAAGTTGGGGATTTAACGCGTATCTTGCTGACCTCACTTGAGGCAGACCATACCAAAGATGCCCCACTTCTTGAACGTATATTTCGCAGAAACCCGAAAGTGCGCAAAGAGTATCAGGTGATCAATGGGCGCTTAGCAGTTCAAAATCCCACGACATACTACACGGATAAACTGAACCTGCTTCGAATTTTCGAAGAAGGCTTGCGGACTGGCCTGCTTATTCACCCAAATGAAATGCGTATGGTATCAGCGTCATTGGATCAAATTGATGATGGGATGCGCAACGACCCCGAAGCCCAGCGTATCTTTTTGGATCTGTTATTAAAACATGGGAATCCAGAACGTGCATTGCGGCGCATGAATGAATTGGGCGCGTTGGCCGCGTTCATTCCTGAATTTGAACCCATTGTGGCCATTATGCAATTCAACATGTACCACAGTTACACGGTCGACGAGCACACCATCCAAGTGATCAAAAGCCTCGCACAGATTGAACGCGCAGAACTAGAAGAAGAGCTGCCAATCGCAAGTTCAATTTTACAAGCTGGAATAAATAGAAAAGTCATTTATGTCGCCCTTCTGCTCCATGACATTGGAAAAGGGCGCAGCGAGGACCATTCGATCTTGGGCGCAAAAATTGCACGTAAAGTCGCGCCAAGACTGGGTCTCGCTCAAGACGAGGTTGACACGGTTGAATGGTTGGTACGCTATCACCTGTTGATGTCGGATATGGCACAGAAACGCGATATTTCTGATCCGCGAACCGTTCGTGATTTTGCAAAAGCCGTTCAAACCAAAGAACGTTTGGATCTGCTAACAGTTCTTACGGTCTGTGATATCCGCGGCGTTGGGCCAAATACATGGAACAACTGGAAGGCCACATTGATCCGTGCGTTATATTCAGAAACACGGCGCGCCCTCGAAGATGGATTAGAGGCAGTCAATCGCACAAATCGCAGCACCGAAGCAAAGAAAGCGCTGATGAATGCCTTAACTGATTGGAATGCAGCCAAAATCCAAGACGAGTTAGAGCGTCATTACGAGCCCTATTGGCAAGGCTTGCCCAATACGACGCATGTCATTTTTGCAACTTTGCTGCGTGATTTGGGGGCGGATGAAATTCGTCTGGATGTTCATCCTGACACGGATCGCGACGCGACACGAATATGTTTTGCTTTACACGACCACCCGGGTATTTTTTCGCGCCTTGCTGGTGCTCTGACCTTGGTTGGTGCGAATGTCGTCGATGCACGGACATATACCACGAAGGATGGCTATGCGACAGCCGCGTTTTGGGTTCAAGATAGTGATGGCGAGGCCTATGATCTATCGCGCTTAACACGGTTGCGAAATATGATCGAACGCACACTAAAAGGCGAAGTGGTTACGCGCGATGCCGTTCACGAAAAAGATAAATTTAAGAAACGTGAAAAGGCATTCAAAGTCGCAACTTCCGTCACATTTGATAACGACGGTTCTGATATCTACACAATCATCGAAGTCGATACGCGTGATCGTCCTGGTCTGTTGTTTGATTTGACACGTACGCTCGCAAATTTGAACGTCTATATTGCCTCGGCCGTGGTCGCAACATACGGTGAGCAGGTGGTTGATAGCTTTTACGTCAAGGATATGTTCGGGCTAAAATTCTATAGCGAAAGCAAACAGCGCACTCTTGAACGCCAATTACGCGAGGCAATCAGCAAAGGCGTAGAACGAGCAGAAGGATAATACATGCTGCGCAATGTGATGACCGTTGGGTTTTGGACCCTGATGAGCCGTGTCCTTGGGATGCTGCGCGAGGTCATGTTATATGCATTGATTGGGGCTGGGCCCGTTTTGGATGCCTTTATCGCCGCGTTTAGGCTGCCCAATATGTTTCGCCGCTTTACGGCAGAAGGGGCGTTCAATGCGGCATTTGTTCCAATGTTTTCCAAAAGGATTGAAGCTGACGACAATCCGATCGGGTTTGCAAATCAGGCCATGGGTAGCCTCAGCTTCGTATTGCTGATCCTGACGGCCTTGGCCATGATTTTTATGCCAACTTTTATCTGGGCGACTGCTAACGGATTTGTCGCCGATCCACGTTTCGACCTGAGCGTCGATTATGCACGTGTCATGTTTCCCTACATCTTGTTCATCAGCTTAGCCGCGCTGATTTCAGGTACATTGAATAGCATCGGAAAATTTGCAGTCGCCGCCGCGGCACCTGTGTTGCTAAATATCATTATCATTTTTGCATTGTGCATCGCATGGCTTAGCGGTGGGTCTGCTATACAGTTTCTGATCTGGTCAGTGCCTGTGGCAGGTGTGTTGCAGTTAGGCCTTGTGTGGTATCACGCCCGAACATGTGGGCTTTCCTTGCGACTGAAACGTCCACGATTTTCACCAGAAATGAAGCAGCTGTTGATCGTGGCCACGCCGGCGGCGCTGGCGAACGGTGTTGTTCAAATAAACCTATTGGTAGGGCAACTCGTCTCTAGCCAACAGGTTGGTGCGATCAGCTGGCTTTATGGTGCTGATCGTTTATATCAACTTCCTCTTGGGGTGGTTGGTATTGCTGTGGGCATCGTGTTGTTGCCCGAATTATCCAAACATTTGAAATCAGGGAACACTGTTTCAGCAAAAGCCGCATTGTCAAACGGGGCCTTTTTCGCATCAGCCCTCAGCCTGCCTGCGACACTTGCATTAATTGTGATTCCATTTCCGTTGGCCGCAGCATTGTACGGGTATGGCCAAAACACCATCGCAGACGTCGAAGCCATCGCCATAGCGACTGCAATTTATGCACTGGGGCTGCCAGCTTTCATGCTTCAAAAGCTTCAACAACCACTCTTTTTTGCACGAGAAGACACAAAAACTCCGTTTCAATGGGCGGTGGTTTCGATGATCATCAATGCCCTGATCGCGATCGGTTTGTGGCCATGGTTGGGTTGGCTGTCGCCCGCGATTGCAACTGTTGTTTCCTCATGGGCTATGGTTGGGTTATTAAACTATTCGTCCCGCGCGTTCGGAGAAGTTGCGCGCATTCATCCACAGACCAAGTCAAAAATTTTACGCGCGGCACTGGCATCACTTGGAATGGGATTGGTGCTGTGGGGCGTACAATATGGTTTCGGCGCACAGTTCGCAAATAATGCACTGCAATTTGCTTGGGCAATCTTTTTGGTGGGGCTAGGGGCAATCGCCTATGTCTTGTTTGCTCGTCTGTTTGGTGCGTTCCGATTGGGTGAACTACGCAGCGCATTGCGCAAATAGGATGCGCTTAGTCTCGCCGTATAACGTCCAAAATTCGTTGCAGTCCACCAGGGGCAACAAAGAAGCACACCGAAAATCCGATGATTGCACCAGATAACTCTGAAACCCAAACCCAAGTGTTGCCAAAGCTAAAGGCAAATACAATTTGAATGCCTATTAAAAACCCAATTAGGGAGAACGCCTGCAACGCGGGTTGACGCGCTGCGCGCAGTGCAACCCAGCGCAGAAACGCATGTGCGCCCAGCAGTCCGTAAACACCCGTAAACATGCCGAACAACACTGGGCCAGATGGCACCAAAAGTGAATATAAAATAGCGCCACCAATCGCAGCAGAAATGAAGATAATGAAAATTGCAACATTCCCAAAAACGCTGCCTACGAATTTTCCCATCGCTAGTAACAATGCGCAACTTAGCGCTGTTCCAACAGTGCTGCCGTGGACAAACGAATAGGACAAAAAGCGCTTCAATTCAAACCAGCTATAGACACCGGAATTGATTTGGTTGCCAAGTGCTGCAGGGAATAATCCATGTTGATTGATCAAGCCATATCGCATTCCAATGCCGTACCGATTGCCCAATACTCCCTGCTCGCCCAGCACGATGAAACCTTCGATACCCACCACCAACAAGAATAAGGCCATTATGACGGATGGAATTTCATTTAAAATAGGCTGTTGGTTGGGTTTGGACATTTTATGGACTTGCTTATGGTTGACGCTGTCAACCGCAATGGGTAAGCGGTTTTTACGAGAAGTTCCAGACGGAGAATGACAAATGACGGATGCGGTCCAAACGCCATCCAGCGGTAGTTTCAAAAAGCGGGTTTTTTCCGGTGTTCAACCCACTGGAGCATTAACGCTTGGGAATTACTTGGGTGCATTGAAACGCTTTGTGGATATGCAAAACGAAGATTATGAGACGATTTACTGTATCGTTGATTTACATGCGATCACCGTCTGGCAAGACCCAACGACCCTGCGTGATCAGGTACGCGAAATCGCGGCATCGTATTTGGCGTCTGGTTTAGACCCGTCCAAATCGACTATCTTTAATCAGGCGGCCGTGGAAGAACATGCCCAGCTGGCTTGGATATTTAATTGCGTTGCCCGCATGGGATGGATGCAGCGAATGACGCAGTTCAAGGATAAGGCAGGCAAGAATGCACAAAATGCATCGGTTGGCCTGTTCACGTACCCAGCACTGATGGCAGCAGATATTTTGTTATATCATGCGACGCATGTCCCCGTTGGCGATGACCAAAAACAGCACTTGGAGTTAACACGCGATATTGCAACCAAGTTCAATCACGACTTTGGCCAAGATTTTTTTCCAATCACCGAACCAGTTATTGGTGGCCCAGCTGCCCGAGTGATGAGCCTGCGCGATGGCAGCAAGAAAATGTCGAAATCAGATCCAAGCGACCTGAGCCGCATTAATATGGCCGATGATGCCGACACAATTGCTCAAAAGATTCGCAAAGCCAAAACAGACCCCGAAGCACTTCCGTCGGAAGAAGCTGGGTTGGAGGGGCGCGCAGAGGCGCGGAACTTGGTCGCAATTTATGCAGCACTTGCTGATGAAAGCATTGAAACGGTGCTACGTGACGTCGGTGGAAAACAGTTTTCCGAATTCAAACCCATGCTAGTTGAGCGCGCTGTTGAAAAACTTTCTCCCATTTCTACAGAAATGCGTCGCTTACTAAATGACAAAGCGGAAATCGACAGGGTCCTTGCAGATGGCGCAATGCGCGCAAAGGCGATTGCTTCGCCGATCCTTCAGCAGACCTACGAAATCGTTGGCTTAAGGTAAACAATAGTCCAAAGAAGTTAGACTATAGCAAGGCATAGAATGCCTTGACGCAAACGCAGAGTTCAACCACACTCTGCAACGATGAAACTATAACACTGCGATTAGTAGGAGTTCAGCTTGCGCAAATTTATGGTCGTCCTTGACGACAGCAAAGAGTGCCTAAATGCAATGCGTTTTGCCGCGATGCGGGCGGCAAATTCAGGTGGTGGCGTAACAATTCTATCGGTCATCGGCCCAGATGAATTCAATCACTGGATTGGCGTTAGCGACATCATGCGCGAAGAAGCGCGTGAACGTATTGAGGTTCATTTTGAAGTATTCGCGAAATGGATGCGTGACCGTAAGCATATTGAACCTGAATTGATCATTCGGGAGGGCGAAGTTGTATCAGAAATCTTAGCTCAGATTCAGGCTGATCCAGAGATTGGTGTTTTGGTACTTGGGGCAGGTATGGACAAAAAGGGGCCTGGCCCATTGGTTAGTCAAATGACTAAGAACGCAGGGGCCTTGCCAATTCCAGTGACGATTGTCCCTGGCTCTTTGACAAAAGAACAACTTGAACTGATTACATAGCGTGTCACAGCAAACTTCGGTTTTGATTGTGTGTAATCTTGACTTATCTGGTCAGGATAGTCATATTTAAAACAATTCTAAATTGGAGAGCGGCATGTTCATTCAGACCGAAACAACCCCGAATCCGGCCACGCTAAAATTCCTTCCGGGCCTGAGCGTCATGGATGAGGGTACGGCAGATTACCAAAACGCGGATGACGCGGGCAATTCACCTTTGGCGCAGCGTTTGTTCGCGGTTTCAGGGGTACGCGGCGTATTCTTAGGACGCGACTTTGTAACAATCACCAAGGACGATGTCACCGATTGGGACCATGCCAAGCCTGCACTTCTGGGTGCGATCATGGAACATTTCCAATCTGGCCAGCCCGTAATCCAAGGTGACCAAGCAGCCGATCACGGTACACAGCACAGCGAAGAAGACGCAGGTATCGTTTCTCAGATCAAAGAATTGCTTGATTCACGCGTGCGCCCGGCTGTGGCTCAAGATGGTGGCGACATCACATTTCATGGATTCGAACGTGGCATCGTTTACCTGCAAATGAAGGGCGCTTGCGCTGGCTGCCCCTCTTCAACGATGACATTGAAAATGGGTATTGAGAACCTGTTGCGCCACTATATCCCTGAGGTGACTGAGGTCCGTCCCGTTGGCCTTTAATTCGGCTGTTTTAGCATTTGATACATCTGGACCTTTCTGCGCCGCAGCAGTTCTGATCGACGGTAAAGTGACAGCCTGTCGCGCCAATGAGATGGCACGCGGCCAAGCCGAAGCCATCATGGACATCATCGAAGACGTGTTGGAGAGGTCGTCAATACAACTGGACCAATTGACCCGCATTGGCGTTGGGACTGGCCCCGGTAACTTTACCGGTATTCGAATTGCAGTATCCGCCGCGCGCGGATTTGCACTTTCTTTGAAAATTCCAGCAATCGGCATTAATGGATTTGAAGCAACTTTAAGGGATCAACCTGATGATACCATTGCATGCCTGCCCGCACTTCGTGATCAGTTGTACTTTGCAGGTCGCGACATGCTCCCACAAATGGGCACGTTAGAGCAGATCGCGCGGCTTCATCGCCCAATTTTTACACGTCCCGAACCTTTACAATTTGTACAAAACATCGCGCACCTTGCCGGAAACGCGAAACAGTTCGCGCGCCCCATTCCGATGTATGTAAAACCAGCAGACGCAGCACCCGCGCGTGAATTGCCTCCAAGAGTGTTAGATGACACCGCGTGATCTGGCCCAATTACATGCAGCGGATCCAACAGGTCATCGCGCATGGAGCGAAGCAGAATTCAGCGCTCTACGCAGTGCTGAAAGCACCTTATATATTGACTGCCTAGAAGGCTTCGCCATCGGACAAATTGTATTTGACGAGGCCGAGTTATTTTTAATCATGGTCAAGCCAAATTTCAAAAAACAAGGATTTGGCCGCCAGATCTTAAGTGCCTTTGAAAGCGATGCAAATCTGAGAGGCGCTGCAAGGGTCATACTCGAAGTTGCATCGGGTAACGTGGCGGCCAGATCGCTCTATGCGTCACAATCTTATCGCGAAATCGCCCGTCGAAAAAATTATTACGCATTCCCAAACGAAAACTATGAAGATGCGATCGTGATGGAAAAACAGTTTTCGAAAATACCTGAAATCACATAATAATTTCTGTATTTCTCATAAAAAACTTTAAAAACCTGTTGACGATTTGTACAATCAACGGCCTTAATACAGCATGAAAAAACGCAGGGGGTGCCTGCGTCCTCAATCGGGAGAAAAATCATGAACATGATGAGCAAAATTTTAGGCGCAACAGCTGCCTTGGCGCTAAGTGCTGGTGCAGTATTGGCAGAGCCAGCGCTGATTTTTGATCTAGGTGGCAAATTCGACAAATCATTCAACGAAGCGGCCTTCAACGGCGCAACACGTTGGGCGGAAGAAACAGGCGGTTCATTCCGCGAGATCGAATTGCAATCAGAAGCACAGCGTGAACAGGCGCTGCGTCGCTTTGCAGAGGCAGGCGCAAACCCAATCGTAATGGCAGGCTTTGCCTTTGCAACGGCATTGGACTCAGTTGCGGCTGATTATCCAGACACAAAATTCGCAATTATTGATATGGTCGTTGATAAACCAAACGTCCGTTCAGTGGTCTTTAACGAACACGAAGGCTCATACCTTGTGGGCATGATGGCTGCGCAAGCCTCAAAATCAGGCACAGTTGGTTTCATTGGCGGGATGGACATCCCACTGATCCGTAAATTTGCATGTGGTTATGTACAAGGTGTCAAAGCCGTTAACCCAAGTGCCACTGTGATCCAAAACATGACAGGTACGACACCTGCGGCATGGAATGACCCGCTAAAAGGTTCTGAATTGACAAAAGCGCAAATCGCTCAGGGTGCTGATGTGGTCTATGCAGCAGCCGGCGGGACAGGTGTTGGTGTTCTTCAAACAGCTGCAGATGAGGGCATTTTGTCAATCGGTGTAGATAGCAACCAAAATTACATGCACTCAGGCAAAGTTTTGACATCAATGCTAAAGCGTGTGGATAACGCTGTTTTTGATGCATTCACACAAGGCGAGAACCTTGAAACAGGTTTCAACGTGATGGGTCTTTCAAATGGTGGCGTCGGCTACGCACTTGATGAACACAACGCATCATTGGTTAGCGCAGAGATGCAAGCATCTGTAGATGCAGCGGCAGGTCAAATCGCATCAGGCGCATTGTCGGTTCATGACTATATGTCAGACAATGCCTGCCCAGTCGAATAAGTGATATGAGCAATTCAAACACAATGGGGCGGCAGGAGACTGCCGCCCCAGCCATTGAGCTTCGTGGGATTTCCAAAGCTTTTGGCCCAGTTCAAGCTAACAAAGATATTTCAATCCGTGTCATGCCAGGGACGATCCATGGGATCATCGGTGAAAATGGGGCGGGAAAGTCGACATTAATGTCGATCCTTTTTGGTTATTACAAAGCAGACGCTGGCGAAATTTTTATTGGCGGACAGCAGACGCAAATTTCCGATAGTCAGGCCGCAATCGCCGCTGGCATCGGAATGGTGTTCCAGCATTTTAAGTTGGTTCAAAATTTCACAGTCCTTGAAAATGTGATATTGGGTGCAGAAGAAGGTACGCTCTTAAAAACATCGCTGAAAAAAGCACGCGCATCCCTGCGCCGATTAGCACATGAATACGAATTAGAGGTAGACCCCGATGCGGTGATCGAAGACCTTTCGGTTGGGCACCAACAACGCGTCGAAATTTTAAAGGCCCTCTACCGTCAGGCCGAAATTCTGATTTTGGATGAACCCACGGGGGTCCTTACCCCTTCCGAGGCGGATCAACTGTTTCGTATTTTGCGCCGATTGCGTGAAGAGGGTAAGACAATCATCTTAATCACCCACAAGCTGCGCGAAATTATGGATATCACAGATACAGTGTCAGTGATGCGGCGTGGGGAAATGACGGCAACCGTCAAAACCAGCGATACAAATCCACAACAATTGGCAGAATTGATGGTGGGACGTAAAGTTTTGTTGCGCGTCGACAAAGCGCCAGCGCAACCAAAGGATGTCGTGCTGCAAATCGAAAACCTGCGCGTCGTTGATGATTCAGGCGTTGAACGTGTGAAAGGCATCAATCTTACCCTGCGTGCAGGTGAGGTGCTGGGCATCGCCGGCGTGGCAGGTAATGGACAATCCGAACTGCTTGAAGTTCTTGGAGGATACCAAACCGCATCAGGCATCATAACCGTGAATGGGCAAAAAATAGACCTAAGTGGGAAAAATTCTGATGGTCAATCGCGTCGGGCCCGAGGCATCGCACATGTTCCCGAAGACCGTCAGAGCGAAGGTTTGATCATGGATTACACGGCGTGGGAAAACGTGGTTTTTGGATACCATGGCGATCCCAAATTCCAGTCAGGGTATTTCATGGACAATGCCGCAATTAAGGCAGATGCGGCCGCAAAAATGGAACGATTTGACGTACGCCCCCCTAATCCACGCCTTTTGGCAAAAAATTTCTCAGGTGGAAACCAACAAAAAATTGTTGTCGCACGCGAAATAGAACGCGATCCGGAGATATTATTAATTGGGCAACCCACGCGCGGCGTCGATATTGGGGCAATCGAATTCATCCACAAGCAAATCATTGCATTGCGTGATCGCGGCAAAGCCATCTTGTTGGTTTCGGTAGAATTGGACGAGGTGCTGTCGTTATCAGACCGTATCGCCGTTATGTTTGACGGCCAAATCATGGGCGAACGCGTGCCGCAAAACACGGATGAGCGCGAGCTTGGCCTTCTTATGGCGGGCGTAACAGAGAGAGCGAATTAATGCAAAAAATGCCGGTTTGGGCTGATGTTGTTCTTATCCCACTTGTGTCTCTTTTTCTTGCCGCTTTACTATCAGCAGCGGTTATTGTCGCCATAGGTGAAGACCCTCAAGCAGCAATAAAGTTGATGATTTCCGGCGCGCTTGGATCGACCTATGGCTGGGGTTACACATTATACTATGCCACGAACTTTATGTTCACAGGTTTGGCCGTCTCTGTCGCCTTTCACGCCAAATTGTTCAATATTGGTGGTGAAGGCCAAGCGATGTTGGGTGGTCTTGGAATTGCGCTGGTCGCACTGTACATTCCTTGGCCGCATTGGAGCCTCGCGCTGATTGGCTGTGCGGTCGGTGCAGCATTATTTGGGGCCGCGTGGGCATATATTCCTGCAATATTGCAGGCAAAGCGTGGATCACACATCGTTATTACCACAATCATGTTTAACTTTATTGCATTTGCTTTGCTAAATTATTTGTTGGTGAACGTCATGCGACCGGTCGGCTCGATGGATCCTGCGACAGCCAGCTTTCCAGACGCGACCCATCTGCCAACATTGCATCAAATGTTAGAACCCTTTGGAATTAAATTTTCAAAGGCAGCTCCTGCAAACGTCAGTCTTGTCGTTGCATTGTTGGCTGCTTTTTTCATTTGGTTGCTGATTTGGAGGACGCGGTTAGGGTATGAAATTCGCGCATTTGGACATTCTGATTCAGCGGCGCGATATGCGGGAATAAACCCCGTTCGCATCACGGTAATCGCGATGATGATATCAGGCGCATTGGCCGGGATGATGTCGCTGAACACGACCATGGGTGAAGGAGAGCGATTAATCCTGAACTCCACCGAAGGAGCCGGTTTCATTGGGATCGCTGTCGCCTTGATGGGACGCAGTCATCCCGCTGGTGTTGTCGTTGCCTCAATCCTATTTGGATTTCTTTACCAAGGGGGCGCGGAATTGGCATTGTGGACCAGTATCCCGCGTGATCTGATCGTTGTGATTCAGGCATTGGTCATTCTGTTCACGGGGGCGTTAGATAATATGGTGCGTATGCCGCTGGAACGATTATTCCTAATGTTCGCGCGCAAGGAGGATTAAGGAATGGTTGATGTTCTAGTTGATTTGCTAACTGTTCTTGATTCAACAATGCGACTTTCAACGCCTCTGTTGTTGGCCTGTCTTGCGGGATTGTTTTCTGAACGCGCAGGTATCTTTGACATCGGGTTAGAGGGTAAAATGTTAGCCGCCGCATTTTTTTCTGCGGCCTTTGCATATGTCACAGGAAATGTCTGGTTAGGACTGGCCGCAGGGATTGGTGCGTCTATCCTATTGTCACTGTTACACGGCGTTGCCTCGATCACATTCCGGGGGAATCAATTGATTTCAGGAGTCGCCATAAACTTCCTTGCGGCAGGTATGACGGTGTTAATCGCCCAAAGTTGGTTCAAACAAGGTGGACGCACACCAGCATTGCTGAGCGGCGGTCGATTTGAAAATATCACCCTGCCCTTTGCCGAGACACTAAGCGTAATTCCCATAATAGGCCCATTTTATAATGAAGTCGCTTCAGGCCACACAATCTTGGTTTATGTGGCATTGTTGATGGTTCCACTGACGTGGTGGGTTCTATTTAGAACGCGTTTTGGATTACGGCTGCGTGCAGTTGGTGAGGCTCCAGAGGCTGTAGATACAGCGGGCGTGTCCGTGATTGGTATGCGCTATAGTGCTGTTATTATTTGTGGTGTGTTATGTGGAATTGCTGGCGCCTACATGGCAACGGGTCTCCAGGCAGGGTTTGTAAAAGATATGACCGCGGGTCGTGGATATATTGCATTGGCGGCTTTGATCTTTGCCAAGTGGCGTCCGTGGTATGCATTGTCATCCTGTCTGTTGTTTGGATTTTTACAAGCGGTGGCACTGCGACCAGATTTGATCAAAGGGTATCTTGGCTTTGAGGTGCAGGTCCAATTATTGGATGCTCTGCCCTATATTTTGACCGTTGTCATCTTGGCTGGTTTTGTCGGTAAGGCCATTCCGCCACGTGCTGGCGGCGAACCTTATGTAAAAGAACGGTGATTTTTCACATTCTTTTGCATTTGCGTCATCTGAGGGCTTGCAATTTTTTCACATCCTAAGATAGGGATGCGCATGCAAATATATCTGCCCATCGCTGAAGTTTCTGTGAACATTTTTCTGCTCCTTGGATTGGGGGGTATTGTTGGTGTGTTATCAGGGATGTTTGGCGTTGGTGGCGGCTTTTTGATGACACCCCTCCTATTTTTTATAGGCATCCCTCCTGCGGTTGCTGTGGCGACCGAAGCCAATCAAATTGTTGCGTCTTCCTTTTCTGGTGTGCTCGCCCACTTCAGGCGAAAAACTGTTGATTTCAAAATGGGAACGGTGCTGCTGATTGGAGGCCTTACGGGGGCAGCGATCGGCGTGGTGATTTTCAATTATCTAAAGGCGCAGGGACAAGTCGATCTATTGGTGAAACTCTGCTACGTGGTTTTCTTGGGCGTGATCGGCTCTTTGATGTTCGTAGAAAGCCTAAACGCACTGCGCAAATCGCGCAAGAACGCCCAAGTTTCTACAACGCGACGTCAGCGTGGCTGGATGCAGGCGCTTCCGTTTAAAACACGCTTTCGAACATCTGGACTGTATATCTCAGTCATTCCCCCTCTAATTGTCGGCGTTTTTGTCGGTATTTTATCCGCGATAATGGGCGTCGGGGGCGGATTTATCATGGTTCCTGCAATGATCTATCTTTTGGGCATGCCAACAAAAGTTGTTGTTGGGACATCACTTTTTCAGATTATATTCGTCACTGGGTTCACGACCCTGCTGCATGCCACCACGAACTACACGGTCGACATGGCGCTAGCGGTTCTATTGCTTGTGGGTGGCGTGATTGGGGCACAAATCGGAGCCCAGATTGGGACACGCCTGCGGGCTGAACAGCTGCGTATTTTGTTGGCAATGATGGTTCTTACAGTGTGTTTTAAGCTTGCGCTAGACTTGTTAATCGAACCAAGCGAGCTCTACTCACTCGGTGCGGCAGGTGGACATTGATGCGTATATTAGCCCTGCTTTTGTTTTTAATCCCATCACTTGTGTCAAGTGAAGACATTGTTTTGGGTATGAGCCAAGACGAAGTTGCAATTACAGCAACCTTTGACGGATCTAACATCCTAATTTTTGGCGCGATTAAACGTGAAAACAAAATTCCAGATGGTGAATTAGGTGTTATCGTTACGATCGCAGGCCCATCAGAATCCGTCGCAGTTCATCGAAAAGAACGTAGATTTGGTATTTGGGTGAACACGGACACCGTTGAAGTAGACGCGGCACCCAGTTTTTATGCTATTGCAACAAACGCGCCTTTGGCACGCATTTTAACTGATACAGAAGATTTGCGTCATCAAATTTCAATTGAACGGGCAATCCGATCAGTTGGGGCACCAATGACGATTACGGATGCACAAACGTTCAGTGATGCCGTCATTCGCATTCGCAAATCCCAAGAACTATATAAGCGATCAGAAAATTCTGTGCTTGTAGATCAGGATACGCTGTTTCGCACTACAATCGATATGCCCGCGAATTTGACCGAGGGTGATTATTTCACACGGATTTTTTTGACACGCGACGGCAAAGTTGTGAGTGAATTTGAAACCATGATTGATGTGAAGAAGGTTGGACTGGAACGATTTTTATACAATCTGTCACGACAGCAACCGCTGATATACGGGGTGCTGTCCTTAGCGATTGCGATTTTAGCAGGATGGCTTGCTTCAGGCTTTTTCCGACTTATTCGCGGGAATTAAAATCAGCGCGGTGCCATTCTTATTGCACCATCCAGCCGAATTGTTTCACCATTCAACATATCGTTGTCTATGATATGGCGAACCATTTTCGCGTATTCGGCAGGCGCACCTAGGCGTGACGGAAACGGCACTTGGGAGCCTAGGCTATCTTGAACGTCTTGAGGGAGACTTTCCAACAAAGGTGTCAAAAATAACCCGGGTGCGATGGATACTACACGAATTCCCAATTGTGCTAAATCTCGCGCCATAGGAAGCGTCATACCAACTATTCCGCCCTTTGAGGCGGCATATGCAACTTGGCCAACCTGCCCTTCATAGGCAGCAACAGAGGCTGTATTCACAATCACGCCTCGACCACCATCGTGTGTTACAGGTTCGTTTCTGGCCATGTACTCCGCCGCGATTGAAGCTACATTAAAAGACCCAATCAGATTTACACCAATTGTTTTTGCAAACAGTTCAGGTGGATGCGCTTCACCGCGCGAAACAGTTTTAGCGGCCGGACCGATTCCCGCACAGTTCACTGCAATGTGCAAAGCACCGTGATGACCAACAACTTGTTCAACAGCCGCAGCAACATCGGCCGCATTCGAAACGTCTACGCGTACGAAAGATGCACCAGTCGTAGTTGCATGTTGCTGTCCCAATTCAACATTCATGTCAAATATAGCAACCTGCACCCCAGCGTCGCGCAGTGCGACAACCGTTGCGGCACCCAAACCAGATGCACCACCTGTTACTATTGCGACGTGCTTGTGTGTTATTTCCATATCATTCTCCTGACTTGCCCTAATATTTTCTGCAATTTCACAAAATACAATGCCATAGTTATAAAACATAACGTCGCAAAAGATGGTCACTACACACAGGTGGTCGTGATGGTAGGAGAATACATGTCTAAATCAGGTCCCAGCCCACGCTCGGCTTATTTTGATTTCCAAACACTACAAACCCGCTGGGAGGATAATGACGCCTATGGGCATATGAATAATATCGTCCACTATTCGTTGATCGACACTGCCGTCACAAACTGGCAACGAACGCGTGGTTTTTTCGACATCTCCGAGATCAAGTTCATGGTCGTGCAAAGCGGATGCACTTATTTTGCAGAAGCACGCTACCCAGATACAGTAGATGCAGGTTTGAAAGTTTCAAAGATCGGTCGCACCTCTTGGACATATGAAATTGGCCTGTTTCGAAACGATGAGCCAACCGCTTTTGCAGAAGGTTTTTTTGCACAAGTTCAAGTAAGCGATGAAACCAATCGCCCCTGTCCGATCATAGATGATTTCCGCCAGCATTTAGAACGAATAAAGGTTGCGGACTAAGGCTCGCGAAAGGCCTCACGTGATTTGTAAAGTGGTTTTAGCAAGTACTGCAGAACCGTTTTTTCAACTGTATGCAATTCAAATATTTTATTGTAAATCAGTGACACTCACTGCACCGACAACTATGGAAGAGCAAAATTTAAGATGACCAACGCGGTTGTGCTTTTTTCAAAAACGCGCTTATTCCGTGTTTTGCCTCTTCATTTTCCCATGTATCAGCCAGCACTTGGATCGTCATTTCGATTGTTTGCGCCGTAATGGTTGGGCCCAAAGAACGGGCCAGCTTTTTTGCAGCCACCACTGCCCCTGGGGCCACTGACAGATAAGGCGCAACCTCGATTTCAATACGCGTATCTAAATCTGCATCGCTCACGACCGCGGACACGATTTCAAGTTCCCGCGCCTCTGCGGCATCAAAAATGCGCGCTGACATAAAGACACGGCGCGCGGCGCCTTCGCCCATCCGGGCCAACACGTAAGGAGAAATTGTCGCTGGGATTAGTCCCAATCGAGTTTCCGTCAGACCAAATTTTGTATTTTCAGCCGCGATTACACAATCGCACACACAACACATCCCAATTCCACCACCAAACGCAACACCATGTACCCGCCCAATCAATGGCGCATTCATTTCATTCAGTGCGTTCAACATCATTGCCAATTTGCGCGCCTCTTGCATGCGTGTTTCGCGATCAGCCTCAATTTGGGATTGCATCCAGCCCAAGTCTCCACCCGCACAAAACACGCTCCCGTTTCCTGATAAGACAACCACACGCGTTTGTGCTGGCAAATGAGTTGCAAAATGCGTCAATTCCTGAATCATTAATGCAGACAATGCATTCTTTTTTTCAGGACGATCCAGAACAAGTGATACAACACCGCGATCATCGATCTGTACATCAAGCGTTGAATATTTATGCCCCACTGCGCATTCCTTTTGCAAATTTTGCGGCTTGTTCTAACAAGGCCACATTTAATCCTGTATCGTATCCCATCGACAACAATAAGTCGTTCACAGATTCTGTTGCAACATTCCCTTTGGCACCTGGCGCATAGGGACATCCGCCTAGTCCACCAACCGCCGCATCAAAAACGCGAACGCCATAATCCAATGACACTTCGATATTTTCAAGTGCCTGCCCATGCGTATCGTGAAAATGACCAGCTAGATGTTCAGCTGAAACTTCGTTTAAAACTGCCTTTAACATGTTGCTAACTGTTTCGGGACGCCCAGCACCGATGGTATCACCTAGTGACACCTCGTAACATCCCATCTGCATTAAGCGTCCAGCGACATAGGCAACCTGGGTCGGATCAGTTGCGCCGTCATACGGACAATCCGTCACGCAGGATACATAGCCCCGAACAGGAATGTCGTTTTCTCGTGCGGCCTGAATTATCGGAACAAACCGATCAAAGCTCTCTTCAATCGTGCAGTTTATATTCGCCTTAGAAAACCCCTCAGAAGCGGAGCCAAAAATGGCAACCTCATCCGCTTTGCCAGCAAGCGCATCGTCAAAACCGCGCTTATTTGGTGTCAGTGCGGCATAGCTGATACCTTCACGCCGAGAAATACCGGTCAAGACCTCATGCGCATCAGCCATTTGTGGCACCCACTTTGGGCTGACAAAACTGGTTACTTCGATTTTTCGAAACCCAACATCTGAAAGCATATCCACAAGTGTAATTTTGTCCGCCGCATTGATAAGTGTTGGTTCGTTTTGCAAACCATCTCGCGGGCCCATCTCAAAAATCGTGATTTTGTCCATTGATGCCGTTCCTTAATCTCGTAACAGCATATATTTGGAACAATTCCATTCAAGCCAATTGACAAAAACCGTTACGTCATCATCAATCCCAAGAGAAATTGAAATCCCAGAGGAAAAACGAATGAGCGAGCTAGAACCAAGATTGATGCAAGAAATACGTGCGCGTTTTGCCTATGTTGATAGCTGCCCATTCCAGGGCAATCGCATCTTTTTTGAAAATGCTGGCGGTGCGTTGACATTGAATTCCGTGGTCGAAACCTCGACAAAATTTGCAGCGATCCCAGACAATCAGGGACGTGATAATATCGCGTCTTATGGACTGGTTGATGTCATCAATACGGCTAAATCCGATGCTCAGGATTTGTTTGGAGCTTCGTCAGGACAGTTTTTTGTCGGTGAAAGTGGAACAGAATTATTGTTCAGATTGGTCCGCAATGCTGCAACCGCTGCAGAGGCAGGCGGCATAATATTGGGCTCAACCATTGAGCACCCCGCAACACGCAGCGCAGCGCAGCATTGGGCAGAACATACCAATCGTCGCTATATAAGTGTCCCACATGACGATGAAACGGGTCTAAGCAGCGCGCAGGATTATGCCCAATATGTCACCGCAGACACCAGAGTTGCCTGTATTTTACACGCATCACCTGTCACCGGCATGGGGATGGATGTCGCGGCCATCTCAGCCGCCATTCGCGCGGTCGCGCCTGAGTGTTACATCGTCGTCGATGGGGTGCAAAACGCGGCACACGGAACGCTGGACATTGATTCATATGATGTCGATGGCTATGCAATTTCGCCCTACAAAATGTTTTCACGCCATGGGTATGGCTTTGCATGGATCTCTGATCGCTTTATGCATGCACCCCATGAACAATTGCTGGGTGGGCCAAAAACCGCTTGGGAATTTGGCACACGCGACACGGGATCCTATGCAACCTTTAGCGATGTGGTGAATTATTTGGATTGGCTAGGCGCAAACGTCGCGCCATCCCAAGATCGTCGGAGTAGATTAGTTGGCGCAGGTAAAGCAATCATCGCGCATGAAAAGGTGTTGTGCGAGGCAATGATCCACGGAATTGGCAATCTAAAAGGGTTGATAGATATAAAGGATGTTGAAATTATCGGAGGGCCCGATAATCCACAGCGCAAAGGAATGGTTTCATTCCGGATCAAAAATGTTGCATCAGCCGAAATCGTTACCGCCCTGAACGAACGTGGCATTCGAACACACACACGTAAGGCCGATCACTATTCTGGAAACGTGCTAAATCCACTGGGATGGAACGATTGCGTGCGTGTATCCATGTGCCACTATAATACCTTGGACGAAGTACGCAGCTTCCTGAATGCAATGACCGAGATTTCAAACATGTAAATCGTGCGCCCAGAACTGTAGCGGTTTTTGCGTTTCATCGGATGCATCAATGTCTTTCCACTTAAATTGGGCAACAACATCGGGAAGGGGTTGGTATCCTCGCTTGAGCCAAAATGCGTCCAGCGAGCGATAGCTTTGCGGACGTAGAGGGTGGTTTTCAGGGCGTATCACTGCACAGAACGCAACCTTGTCACATCCCAATGTGCAGGCATGTGCCTCGCGCAAATCGAAAAATTTATGCCCTATTCCATGGCCACGATACTCAACCAACAAAACAGACTCGGCGCAGTAGAAGACCTTGGACAAATCCCATTTTAATCCACCAAAAGCCGACGCAAATTCATCAGCATGATCCAACATTGGCGTACCTGTCGCCGCCCCGATCAAAGATGTTCCATCAAAGGCACCTACTAAAACAGCCGCTGGGTTTTCGCGGTATGCGCTTAGGTAGTTGCGTTCATATTCAAAATCTCCATCGTAAAGATAGGGCCATTCACGAAAAACGTTTATCCGCAACCGTGCCACATCATCCAAGGCCGCATCCAAATCCGCGCCTGTTAAAACACGGACTTCGATCATGACACCTGAGCCGTCCAATCCGCCAAATTATAATATGTAACGACACGTATAATTTTTCCCTTCTTGAGAGTGAAGAAGGAACCAGCAGGCAAACGATATTTCTGACCACTTGCCCGTGGCAGGCCAGCATCAGTTTTCAAATAGGTACCGTTCACGATGTATTCTGCTGCGGCACGATCCCCATCTTCATTAGAAAAAATAACAATATCTGTCAGTGTCTCATGATAGCATTGGTTCATATGTTCGCAAAATTCGCGAAAGGCATCTATGCCAATGCGAATTTGGCCTTCGTTCACGTGATGGGCGACGTTCGCATCAAGGCATTCTAGCATGCCCGAAACATTATGATCATTAAACGCATCAAAATATGCATGTATTGTTGAGTGCATTTACACCTCCAAAGCAGGTCCCCAACGGCGCGTTAACTGATCAACGATCTGATCCCGCGTTTGCCGATAAGAAGACATTTTTGTTTCACGTGTTTCACCCAGACCCGTTGGGTCAAGGATCGGCCAATATTCGACGGACAAATGAAAATATCGTGTGAGTTCCAATGCTCTGCGTTGACTGGCGGGCGACAAGGCTACAATTAAATCAAACGACGAAAGATCATCGCCCCATTGCTCCATTTCATCGAAACTTCGGGAACGATGGCGTGATAATTCAACGCCAATCTCTTCGCAGGTGGCAATCGCAAAACCATCAATTTCTAAATCATTAATCACACCTACAGATTGGACATAGGTGCCCGTTCCATAAAATTTTTTCATTATGCCTTCGGCCATGGGCGAACGCACAGCATTGTGATCGCAGCAAAAGAGGACCGATTGTGGAAGGTCCTTTTGCATACTTAGCCCCCGAAATGCAAAACGCAGATGAGAGTGAAAAGTCGGCGCGCAGTGTCGTTGTCAATTTCCGCCTTCCCTTCCAAACGTTCTGACAAAACACGCGCGCCTTCGTTATGAATCCCGCGGCGCGCCATATCAATCGTTTCAATCTGGCTTGGTGGCATATTTTTTACTGCGTCATAATAACTTTCACAAATGGACCAATAATCTTTTACAACCTGACGAAACGGGGACAGGGAAAGATGGAATTCAACCGCTCTTTCACCCTGATCGGTTGAAACATCGAACACCAACCTCTTTTCTCGAATCGATAGATCCAAGCGGTATGGCCCAGCCGGAACAGTACGATCATCCCGATTTGGCAATGTGAAAACGTTATCTTCCAATAGATCAAATATTGCAACGCGTCGCTCTTGCTCAATCTCGGGCGTCGGCGGTGGCAGGTTACGATCATCAATTTGAATATGTGCGATACGTGTCATATTTCTTTACCTTGACTAATTGGCTACTTGACCTTGGACAGCATTGCAATGGTCCAGTCGTTCAATCGATAGGATTAAAGGTTGTTAATCTGCTTTAAGCGAGCCGTGACAGACAAGCCATGTGCTTCCAACCCTTCTGAAGCGGCAAGGCGTTCGGCAGCTGGTCCAATCTGCGCCAATGCATCTGGTGTCATGCGAGACAGGGTCGTGCGTTTTACAAAATCCAAAACGGATAATCCCGAACTAAACCGAGCAGAGCGTGCCGTTGGCAATACATGATTGGGCCCACCAACGTAATCTCCGATAGCCTCTGGTGTCCAAGCACCAATAAAAATTGCGCCCGCATGAGTAATTTGTTCGCAGACGCCCATCGCATCTTGGACACAAATTTCAAGGTGTTCAGGTGCGATACGGTCAGACAGCGCAATCGCCTGATCCATATCTGAGACCAAAATGATCGCACCGTAATCCCGCCAACTTGCGCCTGCGATATCGCGGCGTTCAAGCGTCAAAAGGAATTTATCAACAGAGGCCACAACCTGTTTTGCAAAGGCTTCATCATCTGTAATTAGGATGGATTGTGCACTTTCATCATGTTCCGCTTGTGACAGCAAATCAAGCGCGATCCAATCTGAATTGTTGTCCTTATCCGCGATCACCAAAATCTCTGATGGGCCCGCAATCATATCAATGCCAACTTTTCCAAATACACGCCGTTTAGCAGCGGCGACAAACGCATTTCCAGGACCGGTGATTTTATCAACGGCCTCAATCGTTTCGGTACCATAGGCCAGCGCCGCAATCGCCTGTGCACCGCCGATCCGATAAATTTCATCAACACCCGCGAGCTGTGCAGCAAAAATGACCAATGGGTTGATCGCCCCATCAGGTGTTGGCACCGTAATCGCAAGACGCTCAACACCTGCGACCTTTGCAGGAATTGCGTTCATTAAAACAGACGATGGATAGGTGGCCAACCCACCGGGAACATAAAGCCCCGCCGCACCAACAGGTGTCCAGCGCCATCCCAGTTCAGCACCGCATGAATCTTTCCACCACGCGTCTTTTGGCATTTGTTCTGCATGATAGGCACGAATACGGTCAGCTGCCAATTCCAAAGCTGCGCGATCCTCGTTAGACACGTTTTGGATTTGCTCTGCGATTTCGGATTCCGAAAAACGTAAACTTTGCGATGTCAGAGATAAGCGATCAAAGCGTTCAGTCAATTCAATGACCGCGGCATCTCCTCGTGTGCGCACATCGGAAATGATATCACCCACAACTTGATCCACGTCAGGGCTGTCCTCACGCTTGGCAGATAGAAGCGTTTGAAACTCTGTTTCAAAATTCGGATCGCTCGCATTTAAAAAAACAGGCATGTCTTACTCCACTCAGTCTTGGGTGAAATAGCGCTGAAGCTTCATGATCACAAGTCAAAGCAACGTTAGTCGTGCTTCGGGACCTGTTTTGATGGGGCGACATAGGGCCGCGTTACATCGCGAAGAGTAACGTCCAGCCCATCAACTTGAACTTTCAAAGCGCCATCGCCAGAGAATGTCAAAATTAAATCTCCGACGCCGTCAGATAACCCGGAAAATTCCATTGCAAGCAACGACAGCACAATATCATCAATTGAACGATCAATCCCCTGTGATGCGACCTGCGTTGCGTTATGGAGGATGAGTAACGATTGGACGCGTTCAGGGTCGCGCCCTTGTTGTTTTGCCAGCTCGACATCTTCCCAACGGAACCGTTTGAGTAGAACAACAAGCTGACGTTCTGATCGGTTCCATTTAATATCGCCAACTCCCAACACCGCATCCTGAATAAGCGAGGACACAACACTTAAATCGTCCGAATCCTGCGCACCCAAATTTAATGGTCGATCAAGCGTGTCATTAAATCTTGCATCTTGGATCATTCGCCGGGAACCCGTTCGACTTTCGCTCCAACCCCTGACAGTTTGTCCACCAATCGTTCATACCCGCGATCCAAATGATACACTCGATTAACGCGAGTTTCACCCTCTGCGGCAAGACCCGCCAAAATCAATGAAACCGACGCGCGCAAATCGGTCGCCATAACAGGCGCACCCTTCATGCGCTCAACACCAGTAACTTTTGCCATACCGCCTTGAACCTCAATCTGTGCACCCATGCGCATCAACTCTGGCGCGTGCATGAACCGATTTTCAAATATGGTTTCTTCCAAAATACTGACACCCTGTGCGGTACACAACATCGCCATCATCTGGGCCTGTAAATCTGTTGGAAACCCAGGGAAAACTTCGGTTGTGACATCTACGGCGTTTATGTGATCACTTCGCCTCTTGGTCGCAATGCCATGTTTCGTCTCCCAAACTTCGACACCAGCGGCATCTAGCTTTTCAACAAACGCCTCGATCAAATCGATCCGCCCCCCAAGCAATTCGACTTCGCCCCCTGCAATTGCGGGTGCGAGCATATAGGTCCCCAGTTCAATTCGATCAACAACGACAGGATGGGTTGCACCGCCCAATCGATCTACCCCTTCGATTGTGATTGTGGAGGTTCCAGCTCCGTCAATTTTTGCGCCCATTTTTGTCAGGCAACTGATCAAATCAACAATTTCGGGTTCGCGTGCGGCATTTTTCAGCACAGATGTGCCTTTGGCCAAAGTCGCAGCCATCACAAAGTTTTCAGTGGCCCCTACAGAGGCAAAGCGCATTTCATGGACGGCGCCCGTTAAACGACCACCTGCCACTTTCGCATGCAAGTATCCATCACGCAGTTCAATTTCGGCCCCTAGGGCCTCAAGCGCACTAATATGTAGATCCATTGGACGTGCGCCAATCGCACATCCGCCGGGGAGCGAGACGACCGCCTCTCCTACGCGCGCGAGAAGAGGCCCCAAAACAAGGTTTGACGCCCGCATTTTGCGAACAATATCATAATCCGCGCGCAGGCTGGTCAATTCGTGAGAGGACATCGCCAAAACTTGACCATCTGCCATTGCACGTACTTCTGCGCCAAGCGATTCCAGCAATTGTGTCATCGTTTTGATATCGGACAAGCGTGGCGCGTTAGTCAGCGTCAATGGCTCATCACTCAACAAAGTTGCGGGCATCAATGTAAGACAGGCGTTTTTCGCACCTGCTATAGAAATTTGCCCCTTTAACGGACCATTTCCAGTCACTAATATGGAATCCATTACTCGCCCTTCCCTGCCTTAGTCTGCTCTGGTTTTGCACGTGCTTTTGCCTGCGCCTTGCGCTTTGCCATATTGGACTTTAGCGCTTGCTTCAGTCGATCCTCACGTGATTGCGCGTCGTTTTTTGGTAAATTATTTTGCTTTGCCTGCGTCATATGCAATGCTTACATCACTACATAAAAAGGGTCCAGAATTGTCTTGCGTCTCGGCAAGTTTCCGTCTAAGCAGCGGCCTACATCGGGCTGCTGTAGCTCAGTGGTAGAGCACTCCCTTGGTAAGGGAGAGGTCGGTAGTTCAATCCTACTCAGCAGCACCATGAACCTTTCAAAACGTCATAATAAATCAACGTTTAGTACCCGTTCCCCGCGTCAACCAAAGTGACCCGAAACCAGACACACAAATCAAGGATAACCCAACAAGGGTAACGGTATCTGGCCAATTACCAAAAATAAAAAATCCAACCGTGGTGGCGGTGATTAGTTGACTATAAACCAATGGTGCAATCAATGTTGCCGTTGCCCACCGGTTTGCCAGAACCAACATATAATTCCCCACGGCTGAAAACAGCGCGCTTGCCCCAATCAAAGCATAACTTGATAGATCTAATGAAAACATCTGCTGTGTCACTCCCACAGGCGCCAATAAAATCGAACCAATTAAAAGCTGTGACAACAATAACAAAGGTGCTGGAAACGACCCCGCAAGCAATCGGGTAACTGCCAGATATCCCCCATAGCAAAACCCAGCCAGCAATGCAAAGAACAGACCACCAGACATACCAAACCCAAGTTTGACAACGAACAACACACCAATAAAGCCAATCAGCAACAAACCCGTTTTGACCTTTGATATGTTTTCACCCAAGAATAAATATGCCAGTAGATATGACACGATCGGACCAATGAAAAACGCACCATACACGTTTGCAATGGGTTCCGTTTTCAGCGCGGTCAGGATTGATAGAATACCACCGCTTATGAAACAGGCACGAACAATGACCCGCCAATTCAACAAAATAACAAGATCAGATTTTTGGATTTTCAAAAAGGGCATCAGCAGCACAGCAGCCAAGGCAAAACGCGACCATGCCACCAATCCCGGCGCAACACCCCGTTCAGTTAGTAACTTGCCCGCCGTATCCCCGCATACAACAAGCGATACCGCAGTGAATATAACTATTGTGAGTTTGAACAAACTGACTTGCGCGCTCACATAGTATCCAAGCGTGTCATTACATTTTCATCACTATGCATGTGGTGCTGCCCGTTGCGTATAATTTCCTCGTTTCTGCGTCAATAATTTCGGCTGTCGCTACGCCCGTTGATCGCCCAACATGATTGGTTATCCCAATTGCATGTATCTCGCGTCCTTCAGGTATCGATTTGATGATATTCACCTTATATTCTAGCGTTGTGTAGATTGAACCTTCCGGCACCTTCGTCATAACCGCACAGGCCATGGCACTATCCAACAGGGTGCCGTACCATCCACCGTGAACCGTGCCCATGGGATTAAACGTATCAAAGCGCGGCGCACCAGAAAACACAACACGCCCTTCCTCAACCTCGGATAGGTAATACCCTAATGTTTTGCCAATGGGCGGGGACGGATAGCGACCATCCAAAATACCTTGCATGAATTGTAAGCCACTTATTTCACGCATCTGTTCGAGCGTTAACAATTCTGAAATGGCGTTTGCATGAAATTGATTAGGTAGCATCTAAGTTACTCTTTATTCTCAAGATTTGCGCGTCCAAAATCCGGGGCGTCCGTATCTTGTCCCGCCTCAATGATCCCGCGACGGATCGAGCGCGTTCGGGTGAAATAATCGTGTAACATGTGACCATCGCCCGTGCGAATGGCACGTTGCAGCGCAAATAACTCTTCTGTGAAACGCCCTAAGATTTCCAAGGTTGCATCTTTATTTGTCAGAAAAACATCCCGCCACATTGTGGGATCACTTGCCGCGATCCGAGTGAAATCACGAAACCCTGCGGCAGAGTATTTGATCACTTCGCTATCTGTCACCCGCCTCAGATCATCGGCAACGCCAACCATTGTGTATGCGATCAGGTGTGGCGTATGACTGGTTACAGCCAGCACCAAATCATGATGGTCCGCATCCATTTCATCAACGTTCGATCCAATTCCCATCCAAAAATCGCGCAGTCGTTTCACCGCATTGGCATCTGAATTTGGCAAAGGCACCAACAAACACCATCGATTATCAAACAGAGTTGCGAAACCGCTTTCTGGTCCAGAATGTTCTGTGCCAGCCAACGGATGCGCGGGTATGAAATGCACATCCTTTGGCAAATGCGGGGCAACGGCATCGATAACAGAACGTTTTACAGATCCGACATCGCTGATCGTAGCACCAGGTTTCAACACAGGTGCAATGTCCCGCGCAACATCCCCCATCACACCAACAGGGACACATAGTACAATTAAATCTGCATCCTGCACGGCATCTTGTACAGTGTCGCAAACACGATCACATAGTCCGATGCGTCGCGCAGTTTGCCGCGTTTCTTCTGAACGGGCAAACCCTGTCACTTCACCCACAAGACCCGCGCGTTTGATCGCCCAATACATCGAGGATGCGATCAGGCCTAAGCCGATCAGGGCAACACGATCATACACCACCTTAGCCATCCGCGCGCCCTTTGAATTGTCCAACGGCGTGTGCAACGCGTCGACAGGATGCTTCGTCACCCACAGTTATGCGCAGGCATTCTGGCAGATTGTATCCTCCAACGCGCCTCACAATCAGTCCCTGCGATTTCAAATAATCATCGCATGCCTCGGCCTCTTGTTGAGAATTGAAGCGGGCAAGGATAAAATTTGTCATAGAGGTATCCGATGCCACACCGTGCTCTGCCAAGGCATTTGCCAACCATGCACGCAAACGTGCATTTTCAATTCGGCACTTGTCGGCATAAGCCTGATCCTTAACAGCAGCCTCTGCTGCCGCAAGCGCAGGCAATGAAACGTTGAACGGGCCTCGAATACGGTTAAGCGTTTCGATAATATGTTTCGGCCCGTATCCCCAACCAACACGCAATCCACCCAGCCCATATAATTTGGAAAAGGTGCGCGTCATCACCACATTTTCGTAGGAGTGAACCAAGCGCGCGCCACCATCATATCCGTCAACATATTCGGCATAGGCTCCATCCAATACCAAAATAGTATGTGACGGGATACCTTCGGCCAGCCGACGCACCTCGGCTTCGGCGATCATGGTGCCCGTTGGATTGTTCGGGTTTGCAATGAACACGATTTTTGTATGCTCATTGCATGCACCCAGAATTGCGTCCACATCTGTCATGCGACCACGCTCAGGCACTTCAACGGGCGTTGCACCAGCGGCAAGCGTGGAAATGCGATACATCGCGAAACCATGTTCGGTGTGGATAACCTCATCACCCGGGCCCGCATAGGCATAGCAGAGGAAGCTGATGATTTCATCACTGCCCACGCCACAGATGATGTTATCACTACACAAGTCAAACGCCTCAGCAATTGCTTTGCGCAGCGGTAGGTGATCCGTCGATGGATAACGATGCAGCATATGTGCAGTCTTGCCCAGTGCCTCAATCGCAGCGGGCGATGGCCCAAAGGGGTTTTCATTCGAACTTAGCTTGACCGTGTTTTCGATGCCTTTGGCATGTGAACTTCCAGCTTGATACAGCTCGATGTCCATTATCCCTGGCTGGGGCTGAATTTTTGGCATGCATTCACTCCGTTGTTATAACCTTCATACGCGGCGATTTTTATCAATGCCAGAGGCAAAACGAAAAAGGCCGCGGCGGTTCCCCGTCGCGGCCTTTTGCTGAAAACATAAACTCTTAGTTTTGAGCGTAGTATTCGATGACGAGGTTTGGTTCCATCATCACTGGATATGGTACATCGCCCAAACCCGGAGTGCGAACAAATGTTGCGGTCATTTTCGAATGATCCGCTTCGATATAATCAGGAACATCACGCTCTGCCAATTGTACAGCTTCTAACAACACAGTCATTTGCTTTGAACGATCACGTACTTCGATGACGTCGCCCTCTTTTACGCGGTATGACGGAATGTTTACACGATTGCCGTTCACCGTCACGTGACCATGGTTCACAAATTGACGTGCGGCAAATACAGTTGCAACAAACTTAGCACGATACACGACTGCGTCTAAGCGGCGTTCGAGTAGGCCGATTAGGTTTTCGCCAGTATCGCCCTTCATGCCATCTGCATCCGAGAACACGCGGCGGAATTGCTTTTCAGTCAAGTCACCATAGTAACCCTTAAGCTTCTGCTTTGCACGAAGCTGTAGACCAAAGTCAGACAACTTGCCTTTGCGGGCTTGGCCATGTTGGCCTGGTCCGTATTCACGACGGTTAAATGGTGATTTTGGACGACCCCAGATGTTTTCACCCATCCGGCGGTCAATTTTATGTTTGGCAGCGGTTCTTTTCGTCATCGCTGATCTCCTTCGTTGTAATCGAGGCCACTTGGCCACTATGAAGGGCGTTGTCCTTTTACCCGAGGGCACGACAGGCATCCTCTTGCAAGGGCCACCAACACCAATGATGCGCGGCTTATACACACGCGTTTCATAGAGTCAATGCAATCTGGAAATGAATCTTGGGTAATGATCGTTTCCACGTTGGTTTACAAAAGTATTTCTTGCCTTAACTCTAGTGAAAATAGGATACTCTCATGCGTTTACTGTTTATTTTTTGCCTGTTTTGGGCAACCCCTGCACTGGCAATTCAAGAAAAATTTTTGTGTCCATCAAATGGATTTGGATCCGCCGAATACATCGATGTTCTTCATGACCCTGCGAGTGATACACTGACTTTTAATAACAATGTTGTATTTGTCGGGCAAAACAATCCGAAAACCCCTCTCTCTGAACGCGCGGATGAAAGCCTTTGGTTTAAAGCAAAAACGCGGGGCGATGGGATAAAGACGACTTTAAACGTGTACCTTTACGATACATGGATTTTAATCGAAACGATCGAGCTGCCTATCCTTAAAGATCCCTGCACTCTCATGACTTGTGAAGAACAACAAACTATTTATAGGTTGGCCCCTTGTAGATTCCTGCGGTAAATTTTCATAAGATGCCACAGCACAAAGATTGCACAAAATTTCAAGATGGTGGGCACAATCGCATAGGCAACGCTCAGGCTATATATGCCTTGCTCTGTTGGTGCGCTTGGGTCAAACCCAAATAATTCCAATCCTGGCAAAACGGCCCCGACAACCATAGCCAAGGCCAGCTTAGAAGACAAAGACCAATATCCAAATGCCTCTTCGCTCGGGACATTATTTCGCTGTAACGAATTAATGAATATCATAGGCAAAAGCGTAAGGTCCGCACCCGTCAACACACCTGTCATCATACAAATTACGGCAAACGCAGCAACATCACCTTCCCCCAAGGAGAACGTAAAAACAAACGCGATCAGTGATGCACACATCGCCAGTACTAACACCCATTCTATGCGATACCTGTTGACTAGCAAACTCCAAATTGGCACGGTCAAAGCTGCAGATCCAAAGAATAACAAGAGTAACGGCCCAGAAGCATCTGGCGATCCAATCACGTGTTCAACATAAAACAAAAACAGGGTGGACGTGATTGCAACAGGAATCGCATTCGTAAACGCCAATAACAAATAGGGCCGAATACGAGCATCTGGTTCGACAAACACAAATTTCTGTGCTGATTTTTTCAAATTTGGCAACCAATGTTGATACATCAAACCAGTTGCCATTACCGTAATCCCCGTCAAGAACCCGGCCATCCAAACGTACGGTTTATGACTGTTCACACCAAAAAGGGTTGGAGCGATTGCAGAAGCACAAATTCCAATCAACTGCCCAGCTTCACGCCACCGCGCGATGATAGGTTGCACCGTTTCATCAAAGTTGTTCGCAGAATACGCATAAATCAAAATAACCGACAGGCTATATCCCGTAAACAACATGACCAACGAGAGTGCAAACCACACTACCGGAGATATCGGCGCAGCCACAAAAAATAGACCCGATACACCCAAAATGATGGACGAACTTGCGCCAATTGACAATGTGCGGTGTGAGAACATGCCCAGTGTTGACAGTCGACCTAATAAGGGATCTTGGATAAAATCAAGCACCCGAAGTACAAACATGACCACCCCAAGCATGGCTAACGAAAGATTATACGTATCGGAAAAATACTTTGGCGCATGTAAATAAATCGGCAATCCAACACAACCGAGCATCACTCCAAAAAGTCCAATTGAAAATAACGACAGTCTCGTTGGTTGTTGATGGTCCAAGTGTATTACCTTTAATACTTCAGTAATTCCTACGCATGAAAAAGAACAACAGATCAAACTCAAAGTTTTCTTGATCAAAACATGTCACACGTTACCAACGATCATACGGCCGCAGTGACCCACCTATAAAACTGGCAACTAACATATATAATTTTATAAGAGCGCGCCCGAGCTAAGGTAATTTTATAAATATTTGTAATCCCAGCTTAAAATCATACCAAAATCCTAGACGCAACACTTATGGCGCGCAATAATTTTTAAAGGTTTCTGAGTTACATGGTCCTGTTGTTGAATTTATGTTATATTATAACACATGAAAAACGGTAGAAATACGGCTGGTCAATTCTCTGCAGGTAACTCTGGCAGACCGAAAGGTTCGCGCAACAAAGCGACAATTGCTATTGAAAGCCTTTTACAGGGCCAAGCAGAGGCATTGACCCAAACATTAGTAACTAAAGCATTGGAAGGCGATAGCGTTGCTCTGCGGCTGTGTATGGATCGCATAGCCCCCGCCCCCAAGGATCAGCCAGTTTCATTTAGCTTACCCAAGATGAAAAATGCGGTAGACGCGTCAGTCGCAGCAGGAAGCGTGTTAACAGCTGTTAATGAGGGTGAGCCAACCCCAATTGAAGCAACGCGCGTGATGGGTCTTATAGATAGTTAAAGACGCACTCTGGAGTTAACGGAGATTGAACAGCGCCTGCAGGCTTTGGAAGCAAATTAGAACATTTTGCACGCTTTTATCTGAAGTTTTCTATTAAAATTGGAGAAAAAGAAATGAAGAAAGTAGTGTTAAACTTAGGCGTTACTGTCGAGTTTTTGAAAATATGCATTGAGACTTCGATGCCAAAAAGACATCACAATCAGAAACTATTGAAAAGCATACAATAATTTAATTTGGCACAAATATCGCTTTAAGATTTTATGTTTGAAATAATTCAAAGGTTACCAATGCGCGCTTCCACTATATTTATAGTTATTAATCTACATTTCGCTGGGGCGTGCTTTGCACAAGATGTGGCGACGAATACAACAAACATTTCGACGAATAGTACAAACATTTCGACGAACGCATTTGACATTTTGACGAATAAAGTTGACATTTTAACGAATGCAGGTGACATTTCTTCTAACTCGACCAGCATTTCTTCTAACTCGACTAGCATTTCTTCTAACTCAACCAGCATTTCTTCTAACTCCAGTAACATTAGTGGCAATACTTCTGACATAAATACTCTAGAAACAAACCTTGAATCTGAGATTGCTGAAACAGATTCTGATTTCGAATCTTTGAGGGTTCACAGTGACAGACAAGACTCAGTGACGCTTGAACGAGCGCAAGTATTTGCATCAGGATTGACCGCAATGTCGATCGCCAGCGCGTCTAGTATTAATTCCACAAGTGGCGATTTTAAATCAGGATTTGGCATCGGTTATGGTGAAGTAAATGGAGAAGATGCCTTTGCCCTGGGCTTCGTTTCCCATTCAGAAAATGAGAAAATAAAGATGTCGTTTAACATCGGTATAAATGAACACGTCGGCACAAGCCTAGGAGTTGGTATTTTTTTCAAACTTCGTTAATTTAAAATGTACAAAAAGCGCACTAGAGTGCGAGAGTGGAATGAACAGCAACAGAAATTGCTGAGCCTCAACCTCATTTCTGGTAAAGTAGGCTAACGCAGAAATAACTTCCTAGCCCGATGAGGCGCCAATGAGTAACTTCAAAGCACGACTAAACAAGCTAGAAGCAAAAAAACCGCCTGTTAAACAGATTGTACGTATTTACTGGGCAGATGGCACATTTGTGGGTGAAATGAGCTACTAGCAAATTAATTTGTGGGGGCGAATGTGGGGGCGAAATAAACGTGTATACGCCATGACATTGTTTTAATTATGACAATTTTATTGAATGGCGGACCGAGGAGGATTCGAACCCCCGACCCCTTGATTCGTAGTCA
Source organism: uncultured Paracoccaceae bacterium (assembly GCA_965657135.1). Classification (GTDB taxonomy): domain Bacteria; phylum Pseudomonadota; class Alphaproteobacteria; order Rhodobacterales; family Rhodobacteraceae; genus HIMB11. Next base: position 74,876 of record CBFHNF010000005.1, on the reverse strand, counting down.
AGTACTCTATCCAGCTGAGCTATCGGTCCGTGAGGGCGTGAACTAATTGGTTGCGGTCACCTTTGCAAGGGCAAAATTATAAATTTGTGCAAAAACACACACTTTTGACAGAACTAGATTTGGCCTTTCGGCAAGGTTATTTTGAAGCACGCACCGTTTTGCGTGTTTTCTTCTAGGCACAATGTACCACCGTGTCCGGTGATCAATTCATGCGCGATTGCTAAACCAAGACCGCTTCCTCCTCGTTTCGTTCCACCGCTGAACGGAAGAAATAAGTGTTCAACCGCTTTTGAAGGCAACCCCGGACCATTATCACAGATGGTAATGGTCCAGCTTGCGTCGTCTTCATAGCAATCTAAACGAATTTTTCCATTCCGATCCGTCAACGCCTGTCGTGCATTGCGTATTAAATTTTGCAGCACACGAAACAACTGTTCTGGATCAGCCCGAATATCAACAATATTGCAATTTACTTCAAAATCTATGTGTTGCGCCTCACCCGAAGCAAGCTTTTCTTGAGTAATTACATCAGCAATGATTTCTGCAGCATCGCAGCGTTGTAACTGCGGAATCGGCTCGTCCGCGCGGCCAAAGGCGAGGGTATTTTCGCTAAGCGCCACCGCCCGAGACACCGAACCGACCAATTTAGGGGCTAGTCTTTTTACTGCTGGATCATCACTTTCTTCTAGTCGATCAGACAACAACTGCACCGTTGATAGGATATTGCGCAAATCATGACTTACTTTTGCAACAGCTTCACCAAGTTGGGCCAAACGCTGTCGTTGTCGCAAAGCAGCGGAAAGTTCGGATTGAAGACTGGCAAGGGCAACCTCCGCCTGTTTCAACTCAATTACAGTTGAACGTGGAATGATGATGCGGCGGGCGTCATGTGGGGATTTTTCATATTCACCCATCGATTGCCCAAGATACGCAATAGGCCGCACGATGACCCAACGCACAAAGAGGTTCAAGAGCACGGCAGTAAAAATGGAAATGATTGCAGATAACCACAGGATCCTTAAGCCATATTCACGCATCGCGCTTTGAAGTGGGCCAGCGTCCAATGTGATTTCGATAAGCTCACCACCATCCAATTTTGGTAAACCAATCGCTCGGATAATACGATTATCAGTACGAGTAACCTCATAAAGCGCATCTGCGATCAGTGTGGCGATCCCTGGATCGCGTAAGTCATATGTATCGGAGACAGGCGCAGGCAAAGTTGATGATAATGCCAACTGTCGGGTGTCATTGCGCACCAACACCACATTATAAACATCGGCATTTTGCAATAGTTCGGCTTCTATCTCGGGGGCAAGCATATCATCCGCCAGCAATGCAAGCGACGCGATCTGAGCACGTTCGATACGGGTTGTCAGATAGTCTACGCGAAATCGGGCGATTGATGGCACAAAAATCAACACTTCGGCCAGCATGACAAAGACAACTGTCAAAATCAGAAACCGACCGGAAAGCGTGTTGAACATCGTTATGGCACCCAGCGTTGAATAAATTTTACAAACGACTTAATTTTGGAATTGTCAAATAAGCGCGGCGTGAAATAAGCACCAATCAGCTTTTTGTTAATGTCAGACATGGTTGGATAAGGTGCGATTACACTGGACACTTTAGAAAGTTTGATGTTTTGCGCCATCACCAATGACCAAAAATGAATTAATTCACCTGCCTGCGCCCCCACAATCGTAACGCCGCAAACGCGGCCACTTTTAACCCAGATCCGCGCGTAACCCAGCGTGCGCGATCCCGCTATCGCACGGTCCAAAGCATTGTACTCAACCTTATAGCTCTCAACCCCATTATCATCAGAAATATCCCCGATGCTTGCAATCTCTGGATCACAATATGTGACACGAGGGATATGTTGTGTGCGCCGTTTTGCAGGCAATGAAAACAGCGCTGAACGGACAACCAGCGATGCGTGATAACCTGCGACATGCGTGAATTGCTCTTCTCCAATCACATCACCAATTGCGTAGACTTTGGAGTTGGAGGTTCGCAACTGAGGATCGACCTTGATCCCAACGGGACTTTTTTCAATTCCCGCTTTATCAAGATCAAGGGTGTCTGTATTAGCGCGACGACCTGTTGCCACCAAAATATGCGATCCGTTGATCACAGTGCCGTCTGACATATGTACCATCTTTGTGGCGCCTTGGCTTTCAACTTTGTAAATGTCTGCCATTTCCAGGAGCTTTACACCATCCTCCAAAAGTGCCCCGCGAATGATATCGCGGGTCAATCCTGTCTCCTTTGGAAGGATTTGGGATCGTTCTATCACCGTTGTCGCAATGCCCAATTGTGCATGTGCCTGCGCCAATTCCACCCCAATTGGGCCACCGCCGATGATGATAAGATGCGACGGCCGATCACGATTTTCAAAAAAGTTTTCATTTGTATAGTAGGACATTCGATCCAAACCGGCGATTTTTGGTACGCTGGCTTTTGCGCCTGTCGCGATGACAATCCGCCTTGCCGATATGGTTTCACCCGATACAATAACCGATCGTTCTGATTGAAATTTTGCAACCCCGCGGATCACCCGCACGCCTAATTTTTCAAATCTTTCCTGACTGTCGTGCGGGGCAATTGCAGAGATGGTTGAACGAACATGTTGCATGACCAAATCATAATTTACTGATGCGTCCTTGCAGTTTACCCACAGAGCTTCTGCAGATGCAGCACTTTTGACGCGGCGCGCGGCTTCGATCATCGCCTTGGACGGGACGCAGCCAGTATTAAGGCAATCCCCACCCATTAACCCACCTTCGATCAAGACCACATTTGCACCCATTTGCACAGCGCCCGCAGCAACCGAAAGCCCCGCAGAACCCGCTCCAATCACCACTAAGTCAGCATCAAACTTCATCCGAGTTCCTTTGATTGAAGAAAATGGGCAACGCAGACAACACCACCAATCCCAGTAACGGCCCCAGAACATTTGGTGACCAAATAATCGAAAAATCGGGTTCATCGGCACTCGCTAGGATGTCACCCAATCCAACGCCAATCCAAGTGTAGATCAAGCCACCTGGTAAAATCCCAATAAACGTTGTCCACACAAAATTAACCGGGCGAACGCCCACCAATGCGGGTGCGATGTTAGCAACGAAAAACGGTACAACAGGCACAAGGCGCAAGATCAAAAGCATACTGATTTCATGCGCACGTAAGTTACTAAGCAGCCGCGCAACCGCCCCATCTGATTGGTCGATCCGTGCAGCAAGCGCAGATCCAAACCCAAGCCTGATTGCAGTAAATATCGTAATTGCCCCCAATGCCGCAGCGGTAATGTTAAGTGCGCCTCCTAACGGCAAACCAAACAAAAACCCACCGACAAGTGATGCCAAAGCGGCCCCAGGTAGTGAAAACGCAACAATTCCGAAATACGCTAGAAAGAAAAGCGCGGCGACAAACAAAGGGGAGTTGGATTTGTATTCTAGTATCTGGCTCTGATTGTCTCTCAACACACTTAACGACAGATAGTCACCCAAAAAGACGGACCCTAGAATTCCTCCTAATATCAGCAGTATTAATGGCAAAAGTCGTTTCATGTTTTCCTCGCTCCTACATAACAAGCGTGCTTTCGGAGAAAATGCTAGTGTCATCACGAAGGGGTGAGAAATTCCTGTAAAACGTGAAAAAAATAGTCGATTCTTGGCCGATATTGTAACATAGCGCTTTGAGTTGGAAAAAATATTGCAAAAGCAGTGGGGTGGGTTTGACTTATCATTAGATGCCCCTTATACGCAGCAGCTCAGAATTACCTTTGGTGCGAATCTGGTATTGCACCCATTAAAAACGGAGACGGAGCGATGAAACGCACCTTTCAACCATCAAACTTGGTTCGCAAACGCCGCCATGGTTTTCGTTCGCGCATGGCGACGAAAAACGGCCGCAAAATTCTTAATGCGCGTCGCGCACGTGGTCGCAAGTCGCTAAGCGCGTAAACACGCGCCGCCAGGCACAAATTTTAGGCACCGCAGATAGGGGAGTGAGCATGTCACACAGGCAGCACACAGAAACCCAAGAAGCGGTGTCTTTTTCTGTTTCTGGGGTCAGAATCCTAGACAAGCGCGCCGACTTTCTGCGCGCAGCGCGCGGACAGCGCCAACATTCTAAAACTGTGATCGTGCAAAAATTCAGTCGTTCGGACACATTTGGCATCCGTGTTGGTTTCACTTGTTCTAAAAAAGTCGGCAATGCAGTGCTGCGCAATCGCGCCAAACGTCGTTTGCGTTCCGCCGCACAAACGGTCCTCGCGACTTACGGTGAAACGGGATGTGATTATGTGCTGATTGGAAAGCACGATACAACCGCGCACATGCCATTTGAACGCATAATTTCTGATTTAACAGAGTGTCTGAACAAACTGCGATCAGAGTCGTCGCAATGACATCGCTGGCTTATATTTTGGCGCTACCTGTTAGAGCATATCGTCTTATATTTTCACCTTGGGTTGGTTACAATTGTCGCTATCAACCCACTTGCAGTCAATATGCGCTTGATGCCCTAAAAGAACACGGGGGTATCGTTGGTGGATACTATGCCGCACTGCGCATTCTACGCTGCAATCCATGCGGAGGATGCGGATACGATCCAGTCCCCACCAAAAAGAAAGACTAACCCACAAGGCAGGTCCGCCTGTGCGGTGCGACTCCGCGTCGAGAGGGCAGCGCGCTTAATTTCACCGCAGAAACGGAAAAAGCATTTTCAAACGAACTATGATCATTCATCAGACGCGAGCAGTGATGATACAAAGTTGAAGATTTGGGGTAATTCGGTGCCTACGAACCAACCGACGCATCCCCACCCACCAACGTCACTTGACTTACAAACCAACTTTTTTGTGCAAGTGATGTCGTATCATCCACATCATCAAAGTCCTCTAAAACGTCATGGGCCCCCATTAAATGGAATCCATGCCTTAAATCTCCCAATAAAATAAAATTGCGATACCAATTTCAGGCACTCACAGACAGTTCTATCCTTGTTAACGGGATAACAATTCAGTAAATCGACGGTATGTTAGATGACCTTGATGATATCCATCCGCTCTTTGCAGGCGCGCCTTCAACGACCGAGTTTAAAAAACTTCGCAAACGCATCGTACGGAATGTGCGCGAGGCAATCGAACAATTCGGTATGATTGAGCGCGACGCGCGCTGGCTGGTATGTTTGTCAGGGGGCAAGGACAGCTATACCCTATTGGCAGTTCTATATGAGCTGAAATGGCGTGGCCTGTTACCGGTGGAAATTTTAGCATGTAATTTGGATCAGGGCCAACCAGGGTTTCCCGCAACGGTCTTGCCCGAATTTTTGGAAAAAATGGGCGTACCCCATCGCATCGAATACCAAGATACTTATTCCATTGTCATGGATAAAGTCCCTGAAGGACGTACGTTTTGTGCATTATGTTCGCGTTTGCGACGCGGCCATCTCTATCGTATAGCCCGCGAAGAAGGCTGTTCGGCAGTTGTACTGGGACATCATCGGGATGACATGTTGGAAACGTTTTTCATGAACTTGTTTCATGGTGGACGATTGGCAACGATGCCCCCCAAACTGGTGAATGAAGAAGGTGATTTGTTCCTGTATCGTCCACTTGCTTTTGTTGCTGAGAAAGACTGCTATAGCTTTGCGCGTGCAATGCAGTATCCGATCATTCCCTGCGATTTGTGTGGATCCCAAGATGGCCTGCAACGCCAACAAGTGAAACAAATTTTGGACCAATGGGAAAAAAATTCCCCCGGGCGACGACAAGTTATGTTTCGTGCGTTGATGAATGTGCGTCCCTCACATCTGGTTGATCCAAAATTATTTGATTTCGCCGGATTATTGCGAGATTCAGAAAAATTTGACGTAAATCCAGAAGACATTCCCCGCCTTTGTTAAGCACCCTTTAGCATTCTCGCCCCACCGTGAATGTGTGTGTCAGCAACATAAAACGATTATCCGAAATGGGGTGCAAAATTGACCTAGATGATTTTGGAACTGGGCACGCCTCTATCACATCGATCAGACATTTCAAGGTAGATCGGATAAAAATTGACCGCAGTTTTGTCACGAAATGCGATAAGGATCCTGCACATTCACGCCTGGCCTCTGCCATGATACAAATGGCGCAACAGCTTGATTTAGAAGTTGTTGCCGAAGGCGTCGAAACCATCGGTGAGCAATGTCACATGATTGATTTAGGCGTTGACGCCCTGCAGGGGTATTCAATCGCGCACCCCCTAGCTCCTGAAAAGGTCGTCTCGTGGATGGAAGGCTATTTTAAAAAGCAACGGCGCAAAGCCGCCGTTTAGAGTACATTTTGACCTTTTCCAATGCAGTTAGACGTCAAAAAACCCTCTTGCCCCTTGACCTTTTTGGGCAATCCCTATTGAACCCACCTCAGTATTGACACGACAGGTGGCGCCCAAAATGGATGATCAAAACAAAAACCTAATTCTTGCTTCTGTTCTCAGCATGCTTGTGCTGATCGTATGGTTCGTTTTGTTCCCGCCACCCGTTCCAGAAGAACAAATAACTGATGCGACTAATGGCATCTCAACGCCTCTTGAATTGCCAAGCGCAGATCAAGAGACGAAAACACTTTCACAAGAACAAGTCGCAACAACTGCTGAGGCCGCGCGGGTCGCAGTCAACACGCCTCGGCTAAACGGATCGATTTCAACTGTCGGAGCGCGCCTAGACACTGTCGAGCTTAGAGACTTTTTAGTATCCCTCGACAAAGGTGCCGAAAATGTGCGCGTGCTAAAACCGATGGGCGAGATAGAGGCGTTTTACAGCGCTTTCGGTTGGATGGCTCTATCGGGTGCAGATGCAGATGCGATGCCTACACCTGATACGATTTGGGACATCCAAGGCGCCGATATTCTGACTCCGAGTACACCCGTTACGTTAACGTGGAATAATGGACAGGGACTGAATTTCATTCACGAGGTATCAGTGGATGAAGATTTCCTGTTCACAATCAAACAAAGCGTTGAAAACACTTCAGGTCAGGACGTCACGTTGCGTCCATATGGATTACTGCGCCGCCACGGTGAACCATCGGACGCAAAAAACTTCTTCATATTGCATGAAGGCGTTATGCGCATGAGTGATGGCGAATTGTCTGAGGACGGCTACGGCGACGTTTCAGGATATGACATTGATCCACGCGAGGGCACACATGCAGATCGTCAGGATGTCGAAGTCAGTGGGTGGATTGGATTTACCGACCACTATTGGATGTCTGTTTTGGCGCCCCAAAAAGGCAACGGTTTCCGCTCTACGGTAAAGTATTTTGAAGCGTCGGACATTTACCAAACTGAGGCCGTCCTTGCGCCGATTACGGTTTCCAATGGGACGGCTGCAGGTGCCACAACCCAGCTATTCGTAGGTGCCAAGGAATGGGGAACAATTCGCGCTTATGAAAACGCAGGGATTGAAGGGTTTTTGGACAGCATCGATTGGGGTTGGTTCTTTTTTATTACCAAACCTATGTTCGCTGTTCTTCATTGGTTGAATGTATTGATCGGCAATATGGGTTGGGCAATCATCGGATTGACGCTCTTGATCAAGGCGTTGCTGTTCCCATTGGCTTATAAATCCTACGTCTCAATGGCAAAGATGAAAGAACTGCAGCCAGAGATGGAGAAAATCAAAAAGCAGGCAGGCGATGATCGCCAAAAGATGCAGCAAATGACTATGAAGCTGTATCAAGAGAAAAAGGTGAATCCAGCGGCCGGTTGTTTGCCAATTCTGGTTCAAATTCCAATTTTCTTCTCGCTCTACAAAGTGATTTTCGTAACCCTCGAATTGCGTCACGCTCCTTGGTTCGGCTGGATCAAAGATCTCAGTGCCCCCGACCCCAGTTCCATTTGGAACCTATTTGGAATGTTGCCATATTCGACACCCTCGCCCGAAAGCATCTTTGCATTCGTTGCACTGGGCATTTTGCCAATCCTGTTGGGTATTTCGATGTGGCTGCAACAAAAGTTGAACCCAGCCCCCACAGACCCGACACAAGCGATGATTTTTGCATGGATGCCATGGGTTTTCATGTTCATGCTGGGGTCATTTGCAAGTGGCTTGGTGATTTATTGGATTGCGAACAACCTGATCACCTTTACACAGCAGTATCTAATCATGCGTTCGCAGGGTTTCAAACCTAATGTGTTCGGAAATATCCGCGAAAGCTTTCAGCGCAAGAAAGCTGATTAGAGGTGATAATTAAGGTCGTTAAAATATGGCGCCATCCGATAAAATCGCATGGTGTTGAAGCACTGGAACATGTTTCGGTACTTGCAGGACAGACATTGCCGATGGATCGAACATGGGCTGTTGCCCACGATCAATCAGATTCAGATGGTTCCAAATGGGTGTCTTGTTCAAATTTTTCTCGCGCTGCTAAAGCTCCCTTGCTTATGGCGATAAAAGCAAAATGGGACAAGGCTACGCATCAAATGACGTTGTCTCATCCAGAGAAACCCGACCTAACATTCGACCCAGACCAAGATGGTTCTAAATTTATCGAATGGACACGCGGGATGGTCCCAGAAAACCGTGCGCAATCTGCACGTTTGGTACGCGCGCAAAACATGGGAATGACAGATACAGACTATCCTTCTATTTCGATTGGAAATTTGGCAACGCACCGTGCAATCGAACAAAAGCATGGTAGGCCACTCTCGCATCTGCGTTGGCGCTGCAATATTTGGATTGATGGTGCAGCCCCTTGGGAAGAATTCGAATGGATCGGCAAAAACATTGAGATCGGCGACGTGACATTTGAGATAAAAGAACCCGTGACACGCTGTCTTGCGACAACTGCTAATCCAGAAACAGGGCGTCGAGACGCCGATATTTTAGGTTTATTAAATACATGGGGTCATCAAGAGATGACTGTGTATGGGGTTGCAGCGTGTGATGGACGAATTAAACTTGGCGACGAATTGCAGGTGAAATGATGCAGCTTCCATTCCCATTGGCAGATACACCTGATGACATTGCGCGCGAAAAGGGCCGCCTTTTGTTTGCGCGCGGTAGTGACTTTCTAAAAGGGGTTGTCGCAATGTCCGGCCTGCCCCCCGCAGATCGAATTGAAGTTTGCTTTGCAGGGCGATCAAACGTTGGCAAATCCAGCTTGATAAACGCATTAACTGGACGCAAAGGATTGGCACGCGCCTCAAACACACCAGGTCGCACACAAGAAATCAATTTTTTCACGACCGAGGAAAGCCATTATTTGGTCGACCTGCCAGGGTATGGATTTGCAAACGCGCCTCTGCCAGTTGTGGAAAAATGGCAACGTTTGTTGAAACAATATCTTTCCGGACGGCAATCATTGCGGCGGGCTTTTGTTCTTATTGACAGCCGGCATGGTGTAAAGAAAGTTGATGAAGAAATATTATCGCTGTTGGATTCATCTGCCGTCACTTTTCAATGTGTGATGACCAAGGCCGATAAAATCAAAGATCATCAAATGGAAAAGATACTTGAACAAGTGCGTGGCGCTCTCTCTAAACATCCAGCTGCTTTTCCAGAGATCATTGTGACATCCTCCGAAAAAGGTGATGGGATTGACACATTGCGCTCAACAATTGCAAATATTCAATAATCTGAACCAGAAAGATTGCGCCAAACCAACAGAATATGGAGCGCGCCAAAATGAAGAAGCAAAATATGAACCGTGATTGGATCGCCACTGCACGCACGCTTTCGCAAGCCCTGCCTTACCTACAACGTTATTCAGATGCCATCATCGTCATCAAACTGGGAGGGCATGCAATGATAAGTGACGAAGCAATGGACAGTTTTGCACGCGATGTGGTGCTGATGCGTCAAGTTGGTATCAACCCTGTCATCGTTCATGGTGGTGGGCCAATGATCAATGCTCTATTGGACAAACTGGATATCAAATCCGAATTTGTGAACGGCAAACGTGTGACAGATGCCGCGACGATGGAAGTCGTTGAAATGGTGCTATCTGGAACGGTCAACAAACGGATCGTGCAAGCCATCAATAAACAAGGTGGACGCGCAGTAGGCTTATCTGGAAAAGACGCCAATCTTGTCGTGTGTGATCCTGCTGATCCTGAATTAGGTTTAGTCGGAAATCCAAGCGAAATTAACCCAGATGTCATCCGTACCTTATTTGAAAATGACTTGATTCCTGTGATTGCCCCCTTGGGAGCCGGCCGTAATGGTGAAACGTTCAATATCAATGGCGATACTGTTGCAGGCGCGATTGCAGGCGCGCTAAATGCCGATCGTCTGTTGCTGTTAACAGATGTCAGCGGTGTCAAAAATGCAGCTGGCGACGTGTTAACCGAAATGAATTCTGATCAAATTCGGGACATGACGACAACTGGCGTTATCGCTGGTGGCATGATTCCAAAAACAGAAACAGCATTAAACGCGTTGGAAGCAGGTGTAAAAGCTGTCGTTATCCTGGATGGCCGCGCGCCAAATGCGTGCCTGTTGGAATTGTTTACAGAACACGGTGCGGGTTCGATCATCCGTTTGGCGTGATCACGGTTGATTTAGACATGGCGACGACTAGTTGTTAACCATGGAAAACGAAGCCATCATACGACTGTCCGTGTTTCTTGGACTGTTTATACTCTTATCAACCTTGGAATACCTGCGCCCGCGACGCGTACGCGACGTTCATCGTAGCAAACGTTGGATCACAAATTGGGGCATTGTGATAATCGACACACTGTCGCTGCGTTTAATGGCGGTTATTTTGCCCTTCCTCGCTGTTGGGGCGGCGGTTGATGCCGCGCGTATGGGGATAGGGGTGTTTAATGTTCTAAATTTTCCATTTGCGGTTGAATTCTTAATCTCAATCCTAGTCTTAGATTTTGTGATTTGGGCACAGCATGTTGTGACGCACAAAATCCCTTTTTTATGGCGGCTGCATCGTGTGCATCACGCAGATCGTGAAATGGATGTCACCACTGCAATCCGATTTCATCCTGTCGAAATTCTATTATCAATGTTGCTGAAAATTGGGGCTGTATATATTCTAGGGCCAGCCGCCGTTGCAGTTGTCGTCTTTGAAATCTTGTTGAATGGGCTTGCCATGTTTAATCATGCAAACATTGCGATCCCAAGTTGGTTGGATAGCATATTACGTACAATAATTGTCACGCCAGATATGCACAGGATACACCATTCAACAAATCGGGATGAGCATGACTCAAATTATGGCTTCGCCTTGTCGATTTGGGATAAAATATTTGGAACCTATATCGAAAACCCCCGTTCAGGACACGACCAAATGGCAATAGGATTGCATTGGCAAGATGGACGTACAGATAAATTTTGGTGGAGTTTATGGCTACCCTTTCGACGCAAGTGACTTTTGAAAACCTCGCCGTTGCCTGTGAAGCACATGGATTACGCATCAGCGGGGTAAGTGATGTTTCAAACAATGAAAACCTGTCTGGATTGAAATCGCTTGTCCTACTGTCGCCGGATGAACCTGAATTTTGGAATATTTTCAGCGCATCCAGCGAATATCGCGATCAAAAGATTGATCCGATGGATCGATGGTCAAAGCGAATTATCGGTCAGTTGACAGAGAGGCATGGCGGCACGGCATTTTATCCGTTTGGCGGCCCACCATATCATCCATTTTATACATGGGCATTAAACACGGGTCGGGTTTTTGTTTCCCCTGTGCAATTTTTGGTCGATCACGAAACTGGGTTATTCGTTTCATTTCGAGGGGCAATTGGGTTCCAGCATAAAATTATTGATCCCCGCCCCCTTGTGTCTTCGCCCTGTTTAGACTGTTCTAAACCTTGCATTACAACCTGTCCTGCAAACGCTTTAGATGAAAGTGAATATGACGTCGCCAAATGCAAATCATTCCTGCAAAATGAACCGCAAAGTTGCCCCTCAAACGGCTGTGCGGCGCGTCGTGCGTGCCCTTACTCCGACAAAGCAGGCCGCCCATTCGAACACGCAAAATTTCATATGCGTGCATTCATGGGTGGATGATTGAAACGCCTATTTGAAATCTGACCACTTCAACTGCTGATTTCGCGTCACAGCCACGCTCAAAGTCTTTCCAACGACTTGGTCAAATTCGTATCCCGCGATTTCGCCAGATCCGGGGCGACGCGCCCATATGTCATTTTCAGAAATTTTGTGTCCTGCGGGCAAGTCAACATCTGCAACAACCGAAGCACGCGCAAAGCGGTAAACGTCTTCTTCAGGGCCTGTGCGTTGTTTTGGGTTCATCAATGCGGTGTGAATTTCGCGTGATCGATCGATCAAAAAGCGTAATTCGGCTGGGTCCATAGAATTGATAATATCTGGTCCCTTGCGATATCGGGTATCGGTATAGTGGCGCTCTAAAACCGATGCACCTAGCGCAACAGACGCTAGTGCCATTTCGGGGCCAATTGAATGGTCTGAAAATCCCACAACCGCATTTGGGAATGCGTTTTTTAAATCCGTGACACCTTGGAGGCTGACAATCTCAGGTGGAGATGGATAAAGGTTTGTGCATTCCAACAACGCATATTCAATACCAGCATCTTCCAATATCTGAACGCTTGCGCGAATTGTTTCAATGCTCTGCATCCCCGTGGACATAATCACTGGTTTACCCTTGCGTGCGATGTGACGGATCAGAGGCAAATTATCCGCCTCTCCAGATCCAATTTTATAAGCTGGAACATCGAGGGTTTCCAAAAAATCCGCCGCTGCACGCGAAAATGGCGTTGAAATATAGATCAAACCCAATTCTTCTGTATATCGTTTCAATTCGGCCTCATCATCGCGTGAAAGGGCACATTGCGCCATCACGTCCCAAATCGAGACATCTGCATTGGGTGGGAAAATTTGCTTGGCCTCGTCCGTCATTTCATCTTCCACGATATGCGTTTGATGTTTCACACATTCGCACCCAGACAAAGCCGCCAAGCGCACCATATTCTTGGCAACCGCTAAGTCCCCGCCATGATTGATCCCAATCTCGGCGATAACCAGCGGGGAATGTGCAGATGAAATTTCACGATTTCCAATTTTCATGATCGCCTCGTTTTGGGTAATGTGTTTATTTGGTCGCATATAATCAACAACCAAGGAATTGGAAAAGGTCTATTCGCGGCTCTCGTCAGGATAGACACCCCAAAGTGCGGTTTTTTGCGCCCATCCTTTATATCCGCCAGCTTCGACCTCGCACCAATTTGTTGAACAGGCCCCTAAATCGGCGATTACATTTTTTTCAAACCGTGCAACAACAAATGCGTCCAGATTAGGTTTACGATATACATCCAATAAGTCCTGTGTAACCAGAACCGTTCGTACACCAGATAACAGGGAATAGTGGATCCATCCCCCTGCCCCATCCTGATCCCGCACGCGCCGCCAGTTTTCATACTCAGCGTAAATTTCCAGTGGAACTCCGCGACGTTTGTAAACCCAGTCGATTTTATGTGACAACGACGGACCACGCCGGGCGTTTGCCTCGCCCGCCTTAAGGGATACATAGCGCGGCATTGGTAAGTTTGTGACGGGCCCCCGTTTAACGGTGTCCGCAACCAAGGATTGGGCGACAAACATCGCCAGACTAGTCAAAATCAAAATGGCTCTTAGCATCTTTTGCTCACTCGGTACTGCTCAATTCAATTGGGTTCTTGTGCCCAGATAGATTTTATCACACTCTGCCATCAATGATAAACGGATTAAAGCCTACGGAGCCTATCGATGTCAGGAATTCGCATGAAAGTTGTTGTAACACGACGGTTGCCCGAACCTGTTGAAACACGCCTTAAAGAGCTTTTTGATACTAAGCTTCGACACGACGACACGCCGATGACCCGTGCAGAATTGGTGGAAGCGGTGCAAAATTGCGATGTTCTTGTTCCAACGATCACCGACAATATTGATGGCGCACTCTTGGGACGAGCGGGGCAAAACCTGAAACTTATTGCAAATTTCGGTGCTGGCATTGACCACATCGATGTAGAAACTGCGCGTCAGCGCGGCATCCTCGTTTCAAACACACCTGACGTAGTCACCGAAGATACGGCTGACATGACAATGGCGTTGCTGATGGCCGTGGTCCGAAAAATCCCAGAAGGGTTAAATGCGATGCAATCAGGCAAATGGTCGGGTTGGTCGCCTACCGCCTATTTGGGCGGCCGGCTAGGTGGGCGGCGCTTGGGAATTTTAGGAATGGGGCGCATTGGTCAGGCGGTTGCTCGACGCGCACAAGCGTTTGGGCTGCAAATCCACTACCACAATCGCCGTCGCCTACGTCCCGAAATTGAAAATCAACTTAACGCAACCTATTGGGAAAGCCTTGATCAAATGGTCGCTCGAATGGACATCGTGTCGATTAATTGTCCGCATACACCATCCACGTTTCATTTGATGAATGCGCGACGCCTGCGTTTGCTAAAATCAAGCGCGGTAATCGTGAACACATCCCGTGGCGAAGTCATAGATGAAAACGCTTTGACGCGTATGCTGCGTGCCAAAGAATTGGCCGGCGCAGGATTAGACGTTTACGAAAATGGTACTGATATAAACCCTCGACTGCGCGCATTAGAGAATGTGGTTCTATTACCCCATATGGGCTCTGCGACTTTAGAAGGGCGGATCGAAATGGGCGAAAAAGTTATTATCAACATTAAAACCCATGCCGACGGGCATCGCCCGCCGGACATGGTTGTTCCATCAATGTTGTAGATTTTTTAATGGCTCAAGCGTTTGTTGTAATCGCGCACGCCGCTGTTCATGTTGTTCCGGCAATTTCAACGCGGTTCCCAGTTTACGCACATCTTCGTCTGCTGTGAACCCTGGTTCATCAGTGGCAACTTCGAACAGAATGCCAGCGGGTGTGCGGAAATAAATGGCGTGAAAATAGTTGCGATCACGCACGTCCGTCACGCGATACCCAGCATCGGACAAGGCAGACTGTACCGCCAATTGGTCATCTTTGCTGCTAACCGAAAATGCAATGTGATGCACTGAGCCCGCTCCCTCTTTGGATCGTGCGGAATCGGGCAATTCGATCAGATCGATTTTGTTTGCCGCATTTCCACCCACGACTTCCATACGGGTGAGTGCGCCTTCCTGATGGGACACACGATAGCCCATGAATGTTAACAATTCGATCATGGGGTCCGCATCATTTACCCGCATATCAGCCGAGTGAAATCCGCGTATCGCATACTCGACAGGGATATCATCCGCAGCCCAAGGCGTGCGCACGTCGTGCGCCTCGATCAGGGCAAAATGATCACCATCTGGTCCATAAAACTCTAGTCGTTGCTCCCCAAAACGATGCGTTGGCGTAATATGTCCTGCACCTATAACGTGCAGCCGTTCGCGCCAGAACGAAATGCTACCCAATGGAATCGTGAATGCGGTTGTTCCGACTTCGCCAGTTCCACGGCGACCTTTTGCAATATTGGGGAATGGAAAATAAGTAAGAACGCTTCCCGGGCGTCCAACTTCATCCCCATAATACAGGTGATAAACCTCAGGATTGTCAAAATTTACTGTCGCCTTGATCCGGCGCAATCCCAATCCCTCGGAAAAAAATGTGTTATTCACAGAAGCTGACGACGCCATCGACGTAACGTGATGCAGCCCGTTGATTTGATTTAACATTGGTGACCTCTTTGTTCATTTGACGTTAAACTAGGGTCACGCAGGAAAAAGAAAATTTACAAAAAATGCGCGGGGCCTGTGCAGCCCCGCACAGAACATATTAAACGAAGAATTGACCACCGTTTGCAGAAATCGTTGAGCCATTAATGAAGCTTGCGTCATCAGAAGCCAAGAATACAACGCAGCGTGCGATTTCCTCGGGTTCACCAAGACGGCCTGTCGGAATCTGGCCAATGATGCCTTCACGCACTTTTTCAGGTACGGCCATCACCATTTCGGTTGCGATATAGCCTGGGCAAATCGCGTTTGCTGTAATACCTGCGCGTGCGCCTTCTTGTGCCAATGATTTCACAATGCCTAGATCACCCGCTTTGGTCGCGGCATAGTTCACTTGGGCAAACTGCCCTTTTTGTCCATTGATCGACGAAATAACGATAACGCGGCCAAACTTGCGTTCACGCATACCTGGCCAAATTGGATGCACTGTGTTGAACACGCCGGTCAGATTTGTGTCAACAACTTGGTGCCACATCTCGGGTGTCATTTTGTGGAAAGGGGCATCTCTCGTGATGCCAGCATTTGCTACGACAACATCGATTGGGCCTAAGTCCGCCTCCACCCGAGCAATTCCAGCAGCACTGTCGTCATAATCTGCAACATTCCATTTATAGGTTTTGATGCCAGTTTCCGCACTAAAATTAGCGGCTGCTTCATCGTTCCCCGCGTATGTGGCCGCAACCTCATAGCCTTCTGCTTTTAGTGCTTTTGAAATTGCCGCGCCAATACCGCGCGAACCGCCAGTGACCAATGCTACACGAGCCATATTATTCTCCAAATAAAGTCTTCACGCAATTGTATTACTAATTGTAAAATTTTTAAGCAATATTATTACAACGTCAAATTGCCGCATTGCGGCAAAAAAAGGGGGCTGCAGCCCCCTCTTGTTTCCGATTATAGACGTTCGATGCACATTGCGACGCCCATCCCGCCGCCAATGCACAGTGTGGCCAGACCTTTTTTCGCATCGCGCCGTTGCATTTCGAACAACAATGTATTCAGCACACGTGCGCCAGATGCACCAATTGGGTGCCCGATGGCAATCGCGCCGCCATTTACGTTTACAATTGACGGATCCCAACCCATATCCTTGTTTACCGCACAAGCCTGCGCCGCGAACGCTTCGTTTGCCTCAACAAGATCCAGATCAGCGACCGACCAACCCGCCTTGTCCAGCGCTTTGCGGCTGGCGTAAATTGGACCAACACCCATGATTTTTGGGTCCAAACCCGCTGTCGCATAGGATGCGATCCGCGCCATTGGTGTGATACCACGTTTTTCTGCCTCGTCAGCTGACATCAACAAAACGCCTGCAGCACCGTCATTCAAACCAGAGGCATTCGCCGCAGTCACACTGCCGTCTTTCGTGAAGGCTGGGCGCAATTTCTGCATGCTTTCAATTGTTGCCCCGTGACGGATATATTCATCCTTATCCACAACAATATCACCTTTGCGCATTTTAACCGTAAAAGGGATCACTTCGTCATCAAAACGCCCTGCTTTTTGCGCGGCTTCGGCCTTATTTTGCGATGACAGTGCAAATTCGTCCTGCATGTCTCGGCTAATCTGCCATTGTTCAGCAACGTTTTCAGCAGTCTGACCCATGTGATAGCCATTGAATGCATCCCATAGTCCATCACGGATCATGCTGTCGATGTATTTCATATCACCCATTTTTTGACCTGCACGAAGATGCGCGACATGCGGCGACAATGTCATATTTTCTTGTCCACCAGCACAAACGATCGAAGCATCGCCCAATTGAATATGTTGGGCACCAAGAGCGACGGCGCGTAAGCCTGAACCGCACACTTGGTTAATGCTCCAAGCGGCACTTTCGATTGGCAGGCCCGCGTTTATGTGTGCCTGACGCGCAGGGTTTTGCCCCTGACCCGCCGTCAAAACCTGACCTAAAATTGTTTCTGAAACGTCTGCTTTATCAATACCTGCGCGTTCCACCAATGCCTCGAGTACAGCCGCACCCAAATCGTGTGCGGGCGTGTTTGCAAAAGATCCGCCAAAACTGCCAACTGCGGTCCGTGCTGCAGAAGCGATAACTACGTTTGTCATAAAGTCCTCCATCTCATGGTGCATTTTGCACGTCCAGAGACATACCGAAGTTGCTGCATCGCGGCAACAGTATAAAGGTGCTATGCCGTCGCAGCCTGTTTTTTGCGATATTGCGAATGCCACATCGGTGTAACTGTTGGTGCACCCCAAAAATAACCTTGTTGACAATCGACCAGTGCATCGCACAACCAAGTGCTATCACTTTCACTTTCGACAGCTTCGGCGATCGTGAACATTCCAAAGTGATCAGATATTGACCTAAGCGATTGTATCGTAACCTGATTATCAGGATACTTAGCAACATTCCTAGTGAACTGTCCGTCGATTTTCACGATATCAAACGAAAAATCACGCAAATACCGAAACGATATTGTTCCAGCGCCGAAATCATCCAAGGCAAATGTAATCCCGCGTTGCCGAAGATCCCGCATAAAATGCATAACAAGTTCAGGCACCAACATTGCTGAACTTTCTGTAATTTCCAAAATTAACCTATCTACAATCGAAGAATCGCGGCGCAACACACGCCCCAATATATCGACCCACTGTCCATACCCTATGGATCGTGCCGACATGTTTATTGATAGGCGTAGATCCGGATATTTGGATAATTCAGACAATCCCAAATATAACGCTGTGCAATCTATTTGCCGACCGAGTTCAGTTTCTTCTGTCAAAAATACAAAATCACGCGCTGGTATGATGCGACCTGTCGGATCGGGAATTCGGATCAATCCCTCGTAAAATACTGCGGTGTGCGTGCCACGACTGGCAACCACGGGCTGATATGCCAATAGCGCGGTTTTTTCGTACAAAGCATTGCGTAAATACTCCAAAACGTCTGCATCCCGTCGTGCGGTTGCATAATCCAATGGATTATCCTCGGATGCGGGAATATCATAACGCTTGCGATCAACCATCACCTTCCTCCATTATGCAGATGATTTGAACCTGAAATTCCTAATAAACCCTGAAGAAAGTATCAAAACGATGGAACGGTGTCGCTGGGCGGAGGGAGATCCGCTTTATCAATCCTACCACGATCAGGAATGGGGCGTTCCTGTATTTGATTCCAAAAAATTGTTTGAATGTATGATGTTAGAGGGTTTTCAAGCTGGGCTAAGCTGGATCACTATTCTAAGGAAACGAGAAAATTTCCGCGCGGCATTTCATCATTTTGATCCAGACATCATTGCGGGCTGGGGTGACGCAGAAACAGAGATCTTACTACAAAATGCAGGCATCATTCGACATCGCGGCAAAATTGAAGGCGCATTTTCATCGGCACGTGCTTGGCAACTGATCGAGCGTGAACAAGGCTTTGGCGCATTCATTTGGAGTTTTGTCAAAGGAACAACGATTCAAAACACATGGCAGGATCCAGCCGAGGTACCCAACACATCACCCAATGCACAGGCGCTTTCAAAAGCATTAAAAAAACGGGGTTTCAAATTTTGTGGCCCAACGATTACCTATGCCTTTATGCAGGCCGCAGGCTTGGTGAACGATCACGTGATTACCTGTCCAAAACACCCCAAAAATCAAGGTCGGTAACGTATCAGTTTAACGTCGGTATTGCGTCGGTATTTTTGTATATACCCTGTTATGGGTCATAAATATCGTAGTGTTTGGAACATTAATGACCCTTTCAAAAACAGGTTTTGCAATCATTTTCATCATATTTGGAATGTTTTTTATTTCCATCAACGACATGGTGATTAAACGATTTTCGGGGCATTATCCGCTGCATCAGATGGTGTTTTTGCGATCTGCGATCGGATTATTTTTCACGCTGATCTTGGTCCATCTTGAAGGTGGTTGGCGCATTTTAAAAACAGACCAAGTGGGGTTACACGCCTTGCGCGCCCTTATGGTTTTTGCATCAAACATGACCTATTTTGCGGCGTTGGCCGTTTTGCCATTGTCTGACGCGACCGCACTCTTTTTCATCGCGCCCATAATGATCACGGTTTTATCCATCCCAATCCTGGGCGAACGCGTTGGGCCCCGTCGTTGGAGTGCGGTCATAGTTGGATTTGCTGGCACGTTATTGATGGTTTACTCACAAAACGAAGCAAGAGCAGACCTAAGCGTTTGGATATATATGCTACCGCTGTTGGCGGCGTTTTTTTATGCCACCATGCAAGTATTGACCCGTAAGCTGGCCAAAACCAAGGCTTCGGCGATGGCGTTTTACATTCAGATCACATTTGTTTCTTTATGCGGACTAAGCGGTCTGATGGTTGGAAATGGCGCATATTCAGATCGGGCGCAACATCCAAGTATAGAGTTCATTTTACGTGCTTGGGTCACCCCCAACGCTAATGATATGGTCTATTTTGTCTTAATTGGGGTTCTTGCCACTGGCGTTGGTTATTGTTTATCCCAAGCATATCGCAGCGCACCAGCCGCGACAGTTGCGCCGTTTGAATACGTGTTGTTGCCAATGTCAATTTTCTGGGGCTGGATTATTTTTTCCGATTGGCCGGGCCTGCCGGTATGGGTGGGCAGCTTGATTATTATAATGGCAGGCCTGTACGTGATCTGGCGCGAAAACGCTGCATCAGCGAAGATGTGACAGAAATCCGCTCAGTTACTTTAAGTGATCCAAACTGGCACTTGCTAAAACAGGGTTAATTTCGTATTTCACTCACAAATATGATAAGCGACCTTGGTTCGTTACCTAAACATAACTTAAGCTACGTTATTTGTCCGTTAGTCTGAGGTCAAAAATCGGTCAAAAATTAGCTTCTTCGGCATAATTTTGGGCTTCAATCGCTATTTCCATTGTCAAATAAGCGTGCGATTGTGCCATTGCGGTTTCAGTGCGATCGAACACGTCTGAAATCAGGTTCGCAAAATAAGGTAAATCTTGGTCTCTGCAATCAATATAGGCATTTGATTCCGCGTTTACCAAATACAGATTATCGGTGCGATGTTGCTGGCCGATGTCGGTATATTTGCGCACCTCTATAGACCCCTCGGTTCCTAATATGAACAATCGCCCATCCCCCCATGTGGGCAAGCCATCAGGCGTGAACCAATCCAAGCGTAAATACCCATGCCCACCGTTACCGATCAACGTCATTTCTCCATAATCCTGAAATCCCGGCTCTGTGGGCATTGTCGTATTTTCAACCAAAGCATGCGCAACTTTGGCCTCAGTCGAGTTTGTAAAATATAGAAATTGGTCCACTTGATGGGATCCAATATCACATAGAATTCCACCATATCTAACTCGTTCAAAATACCAAGCAGGACGGGTTTGCAAATTCTGTTTGTGCGGGGCGAGCGTGACAACTTGAATCACACGCCCAATTGCACCCTGACGCACCAATTCTGCCGCCTTTGTGACGGCGCGAACTTCAAAACGTTCAGAAAAATTGACTGACCAAATCCGTCCGGTCCTTGCTTGCGTGGCCTTGATCGCGGCCAACTGCTCAAGTGTGGTGCACCCAGGTTTGTCAACCATCACATCTTTTCCCGCTTCCATCGCCTCAATCGCCAGTGCGGCGCGATCTTCTGGCACTGCGGAAATTAGGATCATATCAATGGATGGATCCTCGAGTATGCGACGGCGGTCGGTGACCTTTTGAATGCTGGGGAATACTTGATTGAATTTGATTTCTGTTACCGCATCACCACTGGTCCAATACATCTGACAGTGACATCCACGCTGCTGCATGTTGGAAAGCATGCCAAAGATATGTCCGTGATCTATTCCTAAAATTCCAAGTTTAAGTGTCATAACTTACCCTTCCTTTACCAAACACATAGTGCCTGATCTCGATGAACGTTCCAACGCATCTATCAATTTATGGACCCCCAATGCCTGTTCGCCAGTGACACGGCATGGGCGATTTTCCCTTAGGGAGAGCGCGAAATCCTCGATCATCCATTGATGCCAATCAGATGTAAAGGCCATCGGATCTGCACCTGCACCTGACATCACTTGCTGGCCCACTTCTTCATAATGACCATCACGCCAACTGATCTTTAGGCAACCCGCCTCAAGCGTGACGGAGCCATTCTCACCGTGCAGCGTGATTGTCTCGCCCCGTCCTGGATAGGCTGCAGTGGTCGCAAACACATGGCCCACCGCGCCAGAAGCGAAACGCAGACCAGCAGAGACAAAATCCTCGGCCTCCATCTCGTGGCTCTGTGATGTAGCACTCATGGCAGAGACAGATTCAACGGGTCCCGCAATCGACAACATTAGGTCCAATGTGTGAATAGCCTGCGAAATCATCACCCCACCGCCATCGCGTGCAAATGTCCCGCGTCCTGGTTCGTTATAATAGGATTGGTCGCGCCACCATGGCACCGCGACTTCGACCAGATGCATTGCGCCTAGATCATCTAAAATCTGATGCAGTTGATGCACAATCGGACGCGCCCGATGTTGCAGCATAATGCCCAACAGCACATTGTGTTTTTTGCAGATGTCGACCAATTCGCGCGCATTGTTCAAATTACGCTCAATCGGTTTTTCCATTAAAATCGGCTTTCCTGCCTGCGCCATTATTTCGACAATCGATTTGCGGGCGTTCGGGGGTGTAGTAATGATAACAAAATCCACATCTGATGCAGCAACGTCTGTAATATCGTTGACAGCATGCGCATCTAACATCGGCCAATTTAGAATAAAACCCGCCCGGGCAGAAGACGTGCGCGCATAAACCAAATCAAGGGTAATCGCCCTACTGTTGGCAATCGCCTGTGCATAGGTCCCAGACACCATCCCCAAACCGATTAATGCGCACTTCATACCCAAATCCCCAGCTTGTTTTCTGGAAATGTGGCATAGCTCTGCAATAAGGTCTATTGCTAAGTCCCTAGACAGGTATCGTGCATGCGGTCTGTGTCAGTTTATGTGTGAGAATGATGTCCGTCGATGAGAACCCAAGTAAGAGCGTGTACTCCCCCCCCGCAACGCGCCAGCACGCGGTGTTTACATCAAAATAGGAAAAATCACGTGACTTCAGGTTCAGGGTGAGCGTTTCAGTTTCACTTGCGTTAAGCGTAACCTTGGCAAATCCACGCAATTCTTTGATCGGGCGTTCGATTTCAGGATCGTCGTCTGCCAGATATAACTGAACAACTGTTGATCCAGTCCGTGAGCCAATATTTTTGACGGTTACTGTGACATGCACATCATTTTCATCGCTCTCGACAGTCAAATCCGTTAAGCTAAAGTCGGTATAGGTTAGACCATGACCAAAGGGGAACAAGGGGACAATCCCATGTTTTTCATAATGGCGATAGCCGATATACACACCCTCTCCATATCGAACGGTTCCCTCTGATCCTGGGTAAATTTGCGGGTCTTGACTATGACTTGGATTATCACGCCAGCGTGTTGGGAAAGTTTGCGGCAATCGGCCACCAGGATCCGCGTCACCAAACACGACATCTGCAATCGCATTTCCACATTCCTGTCCCGGATACCACGATTGCATAATTGCAGGGACGCGCTGAACCCATGGCATTGCAACCGGACCACCGGTTTGCAAAATGATAATTGTGTTTGGATTCGCCGCGCAAACCGCATCAATCAAAGCATTCTGATTGCGCGGTAGATCGATGTTTTCCAAGTCTGAACCTTCTGTATCCCATTCTCCAGAGCGACCAACAAAAACCAATGCCTTATCACATCTTGTGGCGGCTGCGACGGCTGCATCGATTTCAGGCTGGCCCAGAACGCGTGAAACGCCAAATCGGAACGCCGTAAAATACAAATTATCGGCGGGTTTCGTACGCAACTCCATGACAACAGATACCGTTTGTCCTACGCTCAACTCCACATAGCCTGTGCGTTCATCGCACCCCTCTTCAAAAAAGGTGCGCCCTTTGCTCCACGTATCCCATGCATCAACTATGAGTTCACCGTCGACATACAGTTTTGCATAGCCCGCTGCATGTAACCCAAAACAATGCTGTCCCTTTTCGATAGCCGTATACTCGCCGCTTACGCGCACAGAAAAGGCATTAGAGTCCACTTTACCATCCGCTACATCTTCGTGCCAAAACACGACAGAACCATCGATTGTTTCGGAATGAACTGCGGAGCCGAGCAAAGCCTCGTTATCAAAATAATCGATCTGAAATGCTGAATTTATGATCGGTTCCCAGCGATGATTGGCACATCCTTGTGCGAATTCCACCCGTTGGGCACCCAATCGTGCCTCGATAGCCTCGCGCGGGGTCACACGATAATGCGGGTTTAACTGCGCTGATCCACCACCCATAATCTGTGCTACATTTGCATTAGGACCGATAACAGCAACGGTCCCATGGGTGGCATCGATGGGAAGCACCCCGTCGTTTTTCAACAAGACAGTTGCATCAGAACCTGCTTTGCGGATCAAAGCGCGGTGTTGTGCGCGGTTGTCTGCATGTTCTTGAAAAGGAGTGTGATCACTGATTGATCCAACCCGCTTCATTAAACGAAGCATGGCCATCGCGCGATCCCGCACCGTTTGCTGTGAAACCAATCCGTCTTGCACGGCTTGGATCAACTTCTCTCCGCGGTCACGTGTAGGACCTGGCATTTCTAAATCTAATCCTGCGTTTACAGTGGGCGCTGTGGTACGTGATCCGAACCAATCGGACATAACAATGCCATCAAATCCCCATTCATCGCGTAAAATGGTTGTTAACAACCAATCGTTTTCTGCGGTATAGATCCCGTTCAACTTGTTGTAGGATGACATAATCCCCCAAACATTCGCGTGTTTTACTGCGGCCTCGAAGGGGCGGAGATATACTTCTCTGAGTGTACGTTCATCAATAGCTGAATTTATTGTTGTACGCTCAATTTCTGATTCATTTCCGATGAAATGCTTTACCGTCGCCGCAACGTGGTTCGCCTGTAATCCTTGAACGTAGCCAACTGTCAAACCCGCTGCCAACTCTGGGTCTTCAGAATAGCATTCAAAGTTTCGACCGTTGGTTACAGTGCGATGCATGTTAATCGTAGGCCCAAGCAACATATGGGCCCCTTTTGATTTTACCTCATCCGCGATTGCAGCACCAATTTGATGCATCAAATCGACATTCCAAGTCGCCCCCAGTGCAATCCCCACCGGAAAACATGCAGCAGTCACCCCTCCGATAATAGAGCCACTTCCGCGCGCACCGTTTGGCCCATCCGTGACGCGCAATTTGCCAATACTCAATCGCTCAATTGCAGGTGTGGACCAATAATCTGCACCAGCGAGAATGGAAACTTGTTCCTCTAGAGAAAGAAGATCGACAATTTCTTCAGGTGATTTTTGATCAAAGGTCATGCTGTCCTGTTCTACTGCAGATGGCATCCGCAATCGCATATCAAGTTAGGTGAATCTCTTGTCGCCGAACTACCACGATCAAACCATGTGCGACAATAAGGCAATAACTATATTCTTGTAACCGAATGTAACCAAGATTAATTGTGCAGTGTACGCAAGTACACCTCCCTGTTGGACTGGCCCTGCATGATATGCGGGGCCTTTTTTTTATTCGTCAGAGTACAACACAGGAAATTCTGGAGCATCAAATGGAGTGCCGGGCGTATACTCCAAATCTGGAAATGCAGGTGATGTTGGTCCAAGGCGTTTTGCAAAGACCGCATCATCACCTACCCAGCGCATAGAAATCACGCGCCGCCTGTTTTGAGATGCATTTGCGGGTGCCCCGTGCAAGGTGCGAAAATTAAATGCAACGGCATCACCCGGTTCCATTTCCCATCCCAAAATATCCAGCTCATCGCGCAGATTATCAACGTCAGGCACTGCCTCACTGGTATCACCCTCGAACAGGTCCGTACCATCAAATCGCTGCGGTTTGAAATCCTTGCCCCATTTGTGCGAACCAGAAATATATTCAATCGTTCGTTCACGTGGGATGTGATCTAGCGGCACCCAAAAACTGACGTTTTGTCGTCCTTCGCACAAGTAATAAGGCTGATCCTGATGCCACGGCGTGACGACAGAATTTCCCGGTTCTTTGACCAAGATGTGGTCGTGGAACACGCGCGCCGTTTTGGACTGCATCAATTGTGCGGCCAGTTTCGGCATTGCTGAATCGCGGACCAGCGCGCGATAGCCATCAAATTGATCCCACACCACATAATCCTGAAAAAACGCCTGTCCCCCGTCATCAGGCCGGTAAGTACGTTCGCGCCAACTGGGGTTTTTCATGTTTTCTTCGATTGCGGTTCTGGCGTTTTCAACAAATTCCGCAAAAACACCTTTTAATAAAACAGCGCCGTTTTGTTGGAATTCATTGATTTTCGACTGATCAAGCATTTTTTTCTCTACCTAGAATTTTTTACATGAACGCATAGGTTTTCCATCTGTGCAATAGGCTTTAGGTAACGTTCCAAGCCTTGCTTAGGTCGGGGACAAATGCCTCGATCGCGCATGTGGCCACGACAGTGGGGTTTTCACCCGCAATGGGTGCGATATTGTGACCGCCAAAGACAACTTTGATGTCTGGATTGCCTCTTGGGACCTCTTGGATCAGACGCGTGACGTCAACTTTTTCTGGCTCTTGGACGCCAATTGTCACGTTTACTTGCATTACTGAGTGATCAATATCCAACGCGCGAAACAATATGATGGAACTGTGCCGAATTGCATCATGAAAGGCGCGCGTTGCGGCCTTGGTGTAATCCATTCCATACAGATCGGCCCCTGATCCCATTTCCAATATCAGACGTTTCATGCGGCATCGTCCCTTTTTGTCAGATCCAAGGATACAATAATAGCAGCATGGGCGATGATGGCACCTGCGTGATCCTGTTTGTTAGGGTTAGCGATATCCAATCCACCCAGCACGGCACGCGCCTTTACGTTCCCGTAGGGAAATTCTGCTTCGACAGCCCGCAAATCCACTGCATCCGGATTTTGACACGCGATTTCAGCCAAGATCTGCATACTGGTTTTTTCAGCCCCAAAAACCTCGACGAGATTGATTGAATTGCGCCACAGTGCATCGCGCACGGCGCGACATGCGGCTTTGGTGTAACTTCCTGAACGCAGCGCACTCCCGACGCCGAGTTCAAGGATCATTGGCAAGGTTGACATATGAATTCCTATGCTCTGAATTTCACTACAACTTAGAGACAGTGGCATCAAACGCAATGCGAGATTTCATTGATTGTCCATGACCTGCGCTATAAGTCGGGGTTTATCAAACTACTCAAACCGAGTGATCGTTAATCTATGACAAAAATATACGTTGATGCGGACGCCTGTCCCGTTAAAGCAGAAGTCGAAAAAACAGCAACCCGTCATAAGATTGCGGTTTTTGTCGTGAGCAATGGCGGCATCCGCCCCTCACCCAATCCGATCGTTACAACTGTTGTAGTTGATCAAGGTGCTGATGTGGCAGATCAATGGATCGCTGAACGCTGCGGTGCGCAGGACATTGTCGTCACATCTGACATCCCACTGGCTGCGCGCGCGATTGAACATGGCGCACTTGTGGTAAAGCCCAACGGTGAAATCTTGAACACCAAAAATATAGGTCCAATCCTAGCCGCGCGTGATTTAATGTCGGACATTCGCTCTGCCGATCCATTTTTTCAAGGTCGCGCCAAATCATTTTCCAAGTCTGATCGGTCCCGTTTTTTGGATTCCCTTGAACGCGTAATCAGACAAAGCAAGGCCTGATTTTTTCACTTTCCGCATGACATCGTGAAATTTGAAACTAGGTTAGCAGCAGCCGACAGATTGGATTAGCATGCAGAAAGAACCATCAACAAATGTACTCGGGGGCGATTTACAGCCGTGTTCAATGGACCCTGTCACTGGATTTTTTCGAAATGGATCCTGCGATACCTGCGCGGAAGACCAAGGAAGCCACACAGTTTGTGCAATCATGGATAAAGAGTTTTTGATGCTGTCACAATATCTGGGCAACGATCTATCCACACCACGTCCTGAATATGGCTTTGCGGGATTGAAACCTGGCGATCAATGGTGTCTGTGTGCTGGCCGCTTTTTGCAGGCATACGAAGAGGGCTGTGCACCGAGAGTAATTTTAGAGAATACGCATATAAGAGCATTGGATATTGTTCCATTGGAGGTGTTAAAAGAATGCGAATTCAAACCTGAATAGATTTAAAACCTGCGTCCAGAATGTTGGCCAAATCGACATCTAATTGCGTTATAGTTCCCTGATCATGAGTGGTCAGGGTCACTTCGACCCGATTGTAAACATTCCGCCACTCTGGGTGATGATCCATTTCGTCAATTTGCGGAACCAGTGAAACCATCCAATCCATCGCAGCGCGAAACGATGTGAACTTGAATGTTTTATGAAGCGAATGCCCGTCTTGTGCCAAGACCCATCCAAGCGCTTTTAATTTAGTGACATCCATATTTTTTCTTTCGATCGTTTCATATTCTTCAGAAATATGGCTCACTTGCAAATCTTCAACATTTGCAAATTCGGTGAATCCGCTTACATCTGTACACAAAATAAGGAAATTCAAAATGCAAATTTATCTGTCTGGCGAAATTCATACAAATTGGCGCGATGAAATAATTGCGTTGTGTGACGGCTTGGATGTGACATTCACATCGCCTGTTTTGGATCACGCCGCGAGTGATGATTGTGGTGTTAAGATTTTGGGCGCGGAGGACAACAAGTTTTGGCATGATCACAAGGGTGCCAAGGTAAATGCCATTCGCACCCGAAAGGCAATCAGCGATGCGGATGTTGTTGTGGTTCGGTTTGGCGAAAAATACAAACAGTGGAACGCTGCATTCGACGCGGGATATGCAGCAGCACTTGGGAAATCGCTGATCGTTATGCACGGGGACGATCATCAACACGCCCTAAAGGAAGTCGATGCCGCAGCCTTGGCCGTAACGTCGACACCGGCACAAGTTGCCCAAATTTTGCAATATGTTCTGCGTGGTGAACTTAGCTAACCTGACAAATTTCGTGATCAAGCGGTTTTTTGTGTGAACACTAGGGTTCGCTAGCCCCACATAAATCAGGAACCAAAAAATGACACTTTCGGGAAAGTCCGCACTTGTCACTGGCGCAGCAGGCGGCATCTGACGGCCAATCGTTGAAGGGCTTCGGACACGCAGTGTGCGCGTCGCTGCTGCTGATCATGATTCCAGCGCGAATGTGGCCGAGGTCCATTTGAATGGTGATTTATTGGACACAGATTATTGCGATAGATTGCCCGCAGCCGTGGTGGCAGCGCTTGGATCCATCGACTTCGTAATTAATAATGCGGCTGTTATCACGCGCGAGACGATTGATCATGTACCGTATGCGGATCTAAATGTTGTTTACATCAACAATATGCCTGATCCTGATGCATTTCGCCGAGAGATTGCAAAAATTCACCCCATTCAGCGGAGGACCACCTTATGTCGTTGCGGCGTTGATCACATTTCTTGCATCCCCTGATGCGGCGTTCTTTACGGATGAAATTTATCGTATTGATGGTGGCAGGATTAGCAAACTTAGCCAGCCATAGCGGCATGTTACGTTCGCCCTTAACCGCAAATAAATTAAGTTTCATGCAGTATAAGCACCCCGATCACATGTACCGACCCAATGAATTTCTATTGATCACAAATGTGTTTTGAATACTGTGAAATCAACATGCGCAGAAATCGAAACAAACCCAAATCCAATGATTGTAATCATCCCGCAATAGACCACGGCGTTGGACATTTCGCTGGGCGTCTGTCGACAGATGCCATTGAAACACTTGTGGCCGGTGCAATCCACATTCTGGAAACTATTGGCTTGGGCGAGGTCTCCCCACACGTGCACAATCGATTTTCACAAGGTGGTGCTGGCGACTTGGAAGGGCGTGTCACAATTCCATCGAAACTTGTGTTTGAAACTTTGGAAGCGATGCCAAAAACCGTTTTATTGGCGGGGCAAGTACCCACATACGATATGCATGTGGGCGGTCAAAATGTGTACCTTGGAACTGGCGGTGCAGCACCGTTGGTGCAAGATCTACGCTGTAAAACATATCGTGAGGCAACGCTTTCTGATTTATATGATGCAGCGCGCATCGCAAATGAGTGCGCCCACATTGACTTTTTTGCCCGCTCCCTCGTTGCGCGCGACATTGCAGACCCCATGACATTAGATCGAGCAACCGCAGCGGCAGCATTGATGGGATGCGCAAAACACGTCATGGTCCAAGCGACAGCACCAGAACACCTCGCTCCAATTGCAGCATTATGTTACGAAATTGCAGGAAGTGCAGAGGCGTTTAAAGCACGCCCCTTTCTGTCACTAAACGTAAACCATGCTGTTCCGCCACTGCGATTGCACAACGACAGCATGGATGTGATAGAACAGGCTGTATCATACGGTATTCCAGTTCATTGCAACGTATTTGGCCAAGTAGGCGCATCCAGCCCCGTAACCATCGCAGGGGCAGTCGCTCAAACTCTTGCGGAAACTTTGGCTGGATTGGTTTGGGTTCACATCATAAAGCCAGACGCCCCAAGAATCGCAGGGCCACGCCCAATGATCACTGATCTAAGATCAGGCGGTCTTGCTGGTGGCTCGGGTGAGCAGGCGATGGCAAATTCAATGGTCCTGCAGGTATTGCGCCATTGGAATATTCCTTGTTCAATCATTGCAGGTGCAACGGGGAGCAGGCATATTGACTATCAATCAGGTTTCGAAAAAGCCCTCAGTATTTCAATAGCGATTTCCGCAGGCGCTAACCTTGTGACACAAGCCGCTGGTAGCCAGGCGAGTTTGATGGGAACCAGCCTCGCCGGAATGGTTGCGGATAACGATATGTTGGGCGCGACGCTACGGGGGCATGCGCCCCTTGAAATGACAGAAGATGCGCTTGGCTTGGATGCAATTAAATCTGTCGTGAATGGTGAGGGTCACTTTCTGGGCCAACCCGAAACCTATGCACGCATGCGTAGTGATTTTATTTATCCTGAAATTGCCGAACGCGCAGGCGCCACTGAGCTAGATGACAATTCAGCCCCAGAGATGCAGGATCGTGCGCTGCAACGCGCACAAGAAATATTGACAAAACCTGCACCTAAACATGTTCCGCAACTCATCCGCAAGACACTTGCGAATGAATTCAAAATAGGGTCCGAATAATGCAAACAACACTAAAGATCGCAATTATTGGAACGGGCGCAATGGGGTCTATTTATGCTGCGCGTATGTCTGATGCTGGGCACGATGTTTGTGCAATCGATCTTTGGTCACAACATGTAGACGCAATCAACACATCTGGTCTGCGCATCGACGGACCAGATGGGCAAATGCATGCAACCAATTTGCGCGCTCTGCGAAGGTTGCCAGATGATGAAGAGTTTGATCTCTATGTCATTGCAACAAAATCTTTCGGTGTTCGCGAAAGTGCGCAAGCCGCCGCAAAAACTCTGCGTCCTGATGCAATGGTACTAACCATTCAAAATGGGTTGGGCGCAGGTGATGATGTTGCGGCATTTATTCCACGATCGCAAATTATTCTTGGGGTAGCTGAGGGTTTTGGCGCGTCGATGATTGGGCCAGGTCATGTAGCGCATACATCCATGAAACAGATCAGACTGGGATTGATTGACAGCGCCCCAGATCAACGATTGTCATCCATTGCGCAGGCTTGGGAAACCTCTGGGTTTCACATTGAAACATATGCAGACATTCAACAACTGATTTGGGAAAAACTATTGTGCAATGTAACATTATCTGGACCATGCACGTCCTTTGGCCGCAATGTTGCCCAACTACGTTCAAACCCTCCTGAATGGGAAATCGCCATTTCTTGTATGAAAGAGGCTTATGAAATTGGAACGCGCCTTGGTGTCAACTTTTCCATCGGTGATCCCGTTCAATACGTGACAGAATTCGCGCATCGCGTCGGGACAGCAAAACCATCCATGCTACAAGATCACGAGGCATCTCGTTTATCAGAGATCGATACAATAAACGGGGCGATCGTTACATTGGGCGCGAAATTGAACATTGCTACGCCTTATAATGAAACAATCTGCGCCGTGATCCGCGCCCGTGAATCGCAGTTTGACTAATTTTTCTGTAATCATAACGACTGACCACTTTTTTGCGGCCATGGTTCACACGCAATAAACCAGTATCAGAACCCTAAAATAGCGGATACATAGCTATTTTCTGAAGATGACAACAATCAAACTCAGATTGAATTTCGATTATTTTTTTGTGCAATGATCACCCCTATGGCGACCAAGGTCGCACCAAGGGCGACTTGCGCATTCCATACACCACCAAATAAAACAACGAATATCATCACATAAAATGGTGCAATGTTGATATGTAATGAAGTTAGCGCAATTCCAATTTTTGCAACCGCACCCAAGAACATGATTTGCGAAATTGCCATGGCGGCGATTGAATAGATTACGAGATTTGCGGCGTTAGACCACGATAGCGATTCTGGCAAACTTGCAACACCAAAGAACCAGCAAATCGAAAACAAACCAGCTGCAAAAATAGCCGCGCCCGTGAATGTAACGGTCGTGCGTCCCAGAGTGCTTAGTTTGGGTAGCTGCTTAACAGACGCATCAGATGCCCACGAAAAAAGCGCGCCAGACAAAATTGCCATGAACAATCCAATCCCAGTATCAATCGTGAAGGTATTGCCGACCGCCACAACTCCGCCAATCACGGATGCGATAAGTCCGATCAAAAAATTAAAGTGGATTTTACGATCCCCTTGCACGACTTCGATCAGTGTTGCCATAATTGGTGTGGTCGTAGCGATAAGTGCCACGGTTACCGGATCAGTGTACCACTGGGCAAATAATAGCAACGCAGCCCCAGTCCCAAATCCCAAAATCCCAATCGTCACTCCACGAAACCATGCAGCAGACTGTATTGCACCACGTCCTTCGATCCAAAACCACGTTGCATAAAGCACACATAACACGCACAACAACCTAAGAAGGATGACAGTAACCGGATGCCAAACCTGCAACAAGGCCTCGGCGGCAGGAAAACCAGCCGCCCAAAACAACATTGAGCCGATAGCAAGCGAATTGCCTGCAACAATTCTATTATCCAGCGCAACGCTAGATCCAAAACCAGTTGATAGTGACATCGTATTCGATTTTTCAGTGGGTCATGCCAAAATTGACATCAAACAAAACTAGCCTGACTCGAATAAACAATCTGGCTGGTTCACGACATGATGTCGCAAATTGATTGCGACATTCTAAAGTGATGGCATGCGTGCATTAACGACACGGATTTTGGCCCCGTGACGATCCGCATCAACCCTATTAGAATACACGCTGAATCAGGACTAATTTAATCGCAGTCAACTATATGATTTGTGCCATCTCGTAGTGATGTAGTGCAAAAATTGCTTTGTCGTGCTTGGTGTTTCGTGAGTTTGACATGACGTACAAAGGCGTTGGTGAAATCGGTATCCGTTAATTCCGCATTTGAGAAATCGACCAATTCCAATTCGGCCCCTGTAAACAGGGCCTGTGTTAGAATTGCGTTTTGAAACGAAGCGGCATTGGCGCGGGCGTTGGTGAAATCCGCAGCCGTCAGCTCCGCCCCATCAAAATTCGCATTAACTAGGTAGGTGCCAACAAAACTAGCGCCAGACAAATCTTGGCCCGAAAAATCTGCGTAGGCCAAATTCTGACCGCTATAATCACATTGCTCACAGTTTGCGGACGCACCATTTCCAATCACAACAGATACTAACAATAAGAACCCACGAAGCACAGACAAGCCACTCCCCTGACACATATTCAGAACATATAGCCATGGACTATAGCATTGGTTTTCCCAAAAATACACATGATCAATCTGTCCAAGTGGATTATTTGAATTGATTCTTGCTTTCACCCACTCCTATCATTCATTTGCCTCGATGAGACGAATGAGGATGAGACATGAGTTTTCTTGGTTGCAGATAAGAGTGTGACATTAAATTCGATTAGTCATGTTCAATCGATCGATCATTACATTGTGCTCAATTTTACCTCAGGAGCGAACGTTATGGTTCTGGGTAAGATTAGCGATTTCGTAGAACAATCAAAACCTTCTTGGGGTATATCACCTCATCGATCATATTGGGTCGCGCACCACGTTATCGACGGTATTGAGCTAGATGGGAGAAAGCGGTTTATCACCCTCAAGACCGGCGAACGCATACCAGTTTCAGACCTCAAGAAAAAGGAAATTAAAGCTTGGTTGGAAAATTATTCAGTTCCACGATCAGCTTAGGTTGCAAGCACGCACTCCATACGAATTGCGCCAAGTGGATACAGACTATTCGAAGAAACAACCCAAAACTTGAAATAGTGCACAATCACGGGTCATTTTGGCATAAATTTTTTACAATCCATTTTGTGAAATAAATCTGTGTCAAATCAAAATTGTTTGCAAGAACCTGTTTACAATGTAACTTTCAAACAATCGCTCATTTTATTCGGCCGCACAGATGATCAATGTAAATTCACAACGATTTCTATCCAATCTGCATACACTTCGCCAGATTGGCGCGTCTGGCATCGGCAAGGGGGTGGTCCGAACCGCATTTTCACATACCGATATAGCCGCACGCGAATGGTTATGTGAACAATTCAGTGACATCGGACTGACACCTTATATTGACCCTGTCGGAAACACTTTTGGCCTAGCATCAGGGCAATCGATCCTGATTGGGTCGCACACCGATACCCAGCCGGAAGGAGGTTGGCTAGATGGCGCACTTGGGGTGATGTGTGGCCTAGAAATAGCCCGTTCTGTTACAGAGTCAGGCGGCCCGCAAGTATCTGTCGTCAGTTTCCAAGACGAGGAAGGACGCTTTGGCGTCACCACAGGCAGTGCCATTTGGTCAGGAGCCTTATCATTAGACCAAGCGGATATTTTGACCGATTCAACAAAAGAAACGTTTTCCAGTGCGCGAACACGTATGCCAAATCGTGCAGATCGGTTCTTGAATCCCGCCCAATTTGATGGTTTCATTGAATGCCATATCGAGCAAGGTCCCTGGCTGCACGAAGCCAATCAAAAAATTGGCATCGTCAGCGATATTGTAGGGATTCGAGATTGTTCGATAACATTTGAAGGTGCGCAAAACCATGCCGGCACGACGCCAATGCACCGTCGCAAAGACGCATTCCAAGCCCTAGCCCGTTTCAATGAAAGAATAAATGAAAGGTTTCAAAACGTTGTACTACCCAGCACTGTGTGGACGACAGGACATGTAGATCTGCATCCGAACGCGCATTCAGTCGTTCCGGGACGATGTCGTTTTTCGATGCAGTGGCGCGATGGCGATGTCCAGAGGTTGGATCAAATGGATGGGATCATTCGCGAAACCGCTCAGGAGATTTCTGACGACATGGAAATGCAGGTAAAATTTAGTCCAATTTTGGGAATTGAACCAACGAGCATGGATAAAGAAATCCAATCGCGTCTTGCGCGTGCCGCCGATCAAGAATGTCCTGGACAATGGCGACACATGTCGTCAGGCGCCCTTCATGATGCTGCAAACCTGTCTCATTTGATGCCCACTGCGATGCTATTTGTTCCATCAATAGATGGCATTAGTCATAATTTCGCCGAAGACACCGACGAAGCTGATTTAGTGACTGGCCTAAATGTTCTTGCTCGTGCGGTCCATCTTGGGGCACAGACATGAGATTGATCCAAACTGCGCAGCAACTATCACGTCAGCCAAGTTGAATAATCACTGACCAACAAATGTATCGGATCTTGATCTTCTTCTATGTCGGTAAAGCGCCCAATAGGATCACGAAATACATTGTCCGTTTCGTCGTCGTTCACGGTTGACACCTCACCAATTAGGACGTCACCACCCTCGCCCCAAAACGCGTGCCAATCCCCGGGCATTAGTGTCACGCTTTCACCCGGGGCAAGGACCAATTTTTCGCCGGGGGCATATTCACGACGTATTCCATCGCAAAATACAACACCACCGCGATCCTCTGCAAAATTGCCCTGATCATCCGATCCAAACAACTCGACGATCAACGCGGCACCACCACGATTGATAATGTCCTCGGCTTTAATGATGTGTGTGTGCATAGGGGAAAGTTGATCCTGTCGACTGATCAGCAGCTTTTCAGCATAACACATTCCGCGCCCGCCTTCTAAATCCGACAAACGTCCATTGCGCAGCGTAAATAGAAACAGTCCCATAATGTCGAATTGCCCGTCGCCGTAATCCGTGATGTCCCACCCACATCGACCATCAATCAATGGTTTTGCGTCGTCTCTGCGCGCCTTGAACTCATCAACACTCCAATATGCAAACGGAGGTAAATTAAATCCATGGGACCGGATCAATTCATCCGCAGCTCCCATAATTTCGTTGATCTGTGATCGTTTCATGCGACTGCCTTGGACTGTTTTATAAACTCAATAACCATTGCAGCCGTCCATGTAAATTGACCGCCGCCACAAGGTTCGCCAGTAATTGGATCGTAATATTCGGCAAACCCACTTTTCTCGATCAAGGTCAAACTATCCTTCTCAATCGTATTCGCCACATCGGACTGGCCTGCACGTGCCAATCCATTTGCAATCATGTAATTGACAATCAACCAGACCGGCCCGCGCCAATACCTTTCACCATCATATTCGTTATCCTTTGGATCATGGCTGGGCACTGCATAATTACTATAGTCTTTCATCGAACGGATTCGGTCCGCGACTTGTTCAGCGCGATTTACGCTAATGGGTGCGAAAGCGGCCAGAATTCCTCCCACCGACGGCACGGACGAGAGCTTTCCAGTCACACGATCATAACATGTGTATTGTCCCAACTCATCATTCCATAATGTTTCCAGCGCAGCCAACCCCTGTTCAAGCTGGGCGCGTGATGTTTCTGCAATTTCTGTCTCGCCTAGCTCTTCCGCCAATTCCGCAATTTCTTGAATAGAACGCAAAAGAATGGCGTTAAACCCAGGATCAACCATTTGAAATGGCGATGCATCATGCAGCTGGTCATTATCCCAATTTAACGATCTGAATTTTTGCACCAACCAAATGTATCGTTCATACTGTGCTTGGGTCGGACGATGCGCAGGGTTTGCATGTTGCGTGTCACGACGTACAAAGGGTAACACACCATCTGTGGGCACACGTTCGAATGGTGCATCCCAATCTACCGAGTTGTCTCGTCCCGTTTCCCATGGGTGAATTATAGCCACAAGGCCGGTTTTGCGAGGGTCACGGCAACGATAAAACCATTCGTGCCATTTTAGTACTTTGGGCAAGAGTGCGCGTGCGCGATCCGCTGCCGCCGCGCGATCGGTTGATCGGTCAAAAATCTGTCTAATTGCAAAACCTGCAACGGGGGGCTGTGTAATGCCAGATGTTGGAACGTCGCGCCCCGTGGACCACACGTCGGGTCCTGGAAAATATCCATCATCTAATTTATGAAAAATGATGTGTGGCACCATGCCATCATCCCATTGGTGGGAAAACAACGTTTCTATTTCGACCCATGCACGCGCTTCGTCAAAATAGACCTGTGCCAGTGCTGTTAAGCAACTGTCCCAGTTCCACTGAAACGGGTACAACCCATGCGTTGGAACGGTATAGTGACCTAAGTCGTTCAACTTTAGAATTTCGGCAGCTTTTGAAATCAAATTTTCAGACATTATTTACCTCCAAGGGCTGATGCATCCCTGTTGATGGATCAAACCACCTTATTCGATCAGTTTGCGGCTGAAGCGCAATCACGTCACCGCGGGCAACGGCTGCGTCACTGTCTAGCGTTGCTCTGAATTGTGATCCATTTACATCACAGGTCACCAATAGATGTGCGCCCAACGGTTCAACAACATTTACAGTTGCATGAATTCCGTTGTCGGACAGCGTCACATCTTCGGGACGGATTGCAAATTCAAGGGTGTTAATTTGCGAATTGGGCCCCGCATATTGTTGTCCTGCCACATCCCATAGACCGCTATCCATTTTTTTTGCCTTCAAAAAGTTCATGGGTGGATTTCCAATAAATCCAGCAACAAATTTTTCTGCAGGGTTTCGGTAGATATCTACGGGATTAGACGCCTGAACAATTTTACCCTTGTTCATCACACTGATCCGATCTGCAAGGCTCATGGCTTCAACTTGGTCATGTGTAACGTAAATCG
Organism: uncultured Paracoccaceae bacterium; assembly: GCA_965657135.1. GTDB lineage: Bacteria > Pseudomonadota > Alphaproteobacteria > Rhodobacterales > Rhodobacteraceae > HIMB11. The sequence goes on along the minus strand of CBFHNF010000005.1, from coordinate 36,966 downwards.
CAGTCGTTTTGCTTTCGGCTAAAACACCTTTCAACTCTGCGCGCATTTCAAGTCGAAGTAGTGCGTCAAGGTTAGACAGGGGTTCATCCATGAGGATGACATCGGGCTCCATCGCCAATGCACGTGCCACTGCGACGCGCTGCCGCTGACCACCTGACAATTCTCCTGAGTAACGTTTCAACAATTGTTCAATGTGCATCAACTCCGCCGTCCTATGCACCCGCTTGGTTATCTCTGCACTCGGATGCCGATGCATGCGCAACCCAAAGGCGATGTTTTCAAATACCGTTAAATGCGGAAATACCGCGTAGTTTTGAAACACCATGGCAATCCCGCGATCCTTGGGCGGTAGATGATCAACACGCCTATCATTGATCCAAACCTCACCTTGTGATGCAGTTTCTAGTCCAGCAATAATGCGCAATAATGTTGTCTTGCCACATCCTGACGCACCCAAAAGAACCATGAATTCTTGATCTGAAACCGTTAGATTGATGTCATTCAGTGCCTGATAACTCGCAAAGTTCTTGGCAACGTTTTGTATTTTTATTTCGGCCATTTAGTCATTCCTAACGATTTGCGATGCCCCACATCGCGAACAGATACTTGCGCACTGCAAATATAAAGATGAGAGCGGGAACCACGAGAATAAAGCCCCCTGCAAATTTCAAATGAAGTGCTGACGTGTCCAAATTTTGGAGCAAAAATGCTGTGAGGGTTCGATTTTCAATCGTCAACACCGCAGCGGCAAAAACTTCGTTCCACGAAATCACAAAAGCGAAAATCGCAGAGGCCGTGATGCCGGGAAGTATAAGGGGTAAAACAACGCGGATAAAGGCAGTTAGACGATTGCACCCCAATGTCCAGGCGGCTTCCTCCAATTCCATTGGAATTCCCGAAAAAAGTGAAAATGTAATCAAAACCGCGAAAGGCACCGCAAGAGTTGTGTGCACAAGGGCCAAGCCAAAGATCGTATCGTCCAGCCCGGTTCGGATAAACAGAACCGCCAAAGGTAACGCCAACAACGGTAACGGAAATGCACGCGTCAATAAAATCAAAATTCGAAAGGTTTCTTTACCTCGAAATTCAAAACGCGACAATGCATAGCCAGCGGGTGCACCAATCAAAATGGACATGATCATGGTGAGTGTTGCGACCTGGATCGAATTCCAAAGGGCGCTGGTCATCCCAGAAAATTCCATGAAAAATTCTAGGCTTTCAAAGTTAAATTCCGGAACGTAAGACTTTGGAAAACTATTCACAGCTTCGGGAGAAGAAAGCGTATTCACAAACAGTAGATAAAGCGGACCCAATACCCATGCACATAACAAAAATACAGCTGTCACATAGACAAAGCGACCACTTCGGCGCGGATCTGTTGTCGTGTTAGCAATCATTGACATTAGATGGTCGCTCCTTTTGGAACGCGCAGAACACGTAAAATGACGATCGTCGATGCAATTGAAATGGCCAAAATGATCAACGCCACTGCTGCAGCCGCACCGCCATTCAACAACTCAAATTGATAGGCATAAGTTTCACTCATCAAAACGGGAAACAGTGTCCCCCCAAGTGCCTGAACTACAGCAAAAACTTCGAATGCAAGGATCACACGCAGCACGAGCGCTGTCGAAAGCGAAGGTCGCAAAAGCGGCAATGTGATGCGAATAAATTGTTTCCATCTACCGGCACCGAAAACTTGAGCCGCCTCATAGTATTCTTTTGGGATAAGGCCAATACCCGCAACTAGGATAACCAGCATAATCGCTGTTGCGCGCCAAATTTCAGCAAGCGCAATTGCAACAAATATAAGAGTCGGGTTTTGATAGCTGATCAAAGCTGTGGGGCGGTCAATCAGACCAAGCCCGTGCATCATAGAGTTCAAAAATCCTGATTGTTCGAAAATCGCCAACCAAATAATTCCTGCCGCTAGATCAGAAATTCCGAGAGGAATGGTCCAAATATACAGAACCAAATCACGGCCCTTTTTCATCGCATTGACCATGGTTGCCATCAGCAATGCTAACGCCAATTGGACAGGAACCACGACCGCCGCCAACCACAGCGTATTTTTGAACGATATTGGAAATTTCCAATAGGACGTTACTTCTTGGAAATTATTTAGTGACCACCCTGACCCATCATAAAACGCGGTCTGCGCGACCAAATAAAAAGGGTATAAGAAGAATAGACCCAAGAAAACAGAAACGGGCGCAATTAGAATGTATGGCAAAAAGCGCACTTGCATTGCGTAACCTCGGTTTGCTTCGATTTATTCGGTGAAATACTTGGTTCTGCCCAATGGAACAATGCCATCGGACAGAACTGGGAGAAGCTTCTTACTCGACTGGGCAAGCACCTTCGGAAGGAGCGTCAGGCGCCCAGCATGGTGCACCGGTTTCATTCATGATCGCAGCCAATTTGCCTTTTTGATCATCAAGAACTGTACGGATGTCTTGGCCCGCTAGCACAATACGTTCAAAGCTATCCACGAACACACGGTTAAAGTCACCACCCTTGGCGCCTAGTCCCGCTGGAAGTAGCCCTGGGTTTGCATCTGCCGAACCTGACATCTTTGCAACCGCTCCGCCCGCGGCTTGAACCGCTGGAGGTAGATCACCGGGAAGTTCAACATCAACTACCGGGAAGAAGTTCGTCGCGCGCAATGTCGCCAATTGTGTCTCAGGCTTTAGCATATGCGCAACCACTGCTTTGGATGCCTCCATGTCGGGTGCAGTGCGTGGAATTGCAACACCCGCAATCACCGGCATAAATCCACGTCCTGTTGGCCCGGCTGGCGCTGGGAAGGCAACAAAATCATCTGGACGTTCATTGAACGCGCCCGCAAGCCGTGACGTGTGATCAAATGCGATCCATGCATCACCATTCAACAACTGTTCTTGCAAGAATGAAAAGTTCGTAGAAGCAGGGTTTGTAACTGCCCATAATTCGCGCATCTTCTCCCAAGCTGTGACAGCCTCGTCAGACGCAAACGTACGCACAACACCGTTGGTGTATGATGGATACAAATATCCTTGGAAGAAACGGTGCTTAAGGCCCTTTGGCCCAGCTGGGAAGCCAAATTTCGCTTCTCCGGTTGCGTCTTTGATGTTGCTGGCCCATTCGATCAATTGATCGTATGTCAACGCATCAATATTCGCACCCTCCGGTAGATACGGAAGCGCTTCTTTGCTTGCCGCCATAATATAGCTTGCCTGCATCCATGGAATGTACTGCATATCACCTGTTCCAAGCTTTGCTAGCTCGTTAAAGGTCGCAGATGCCGACGCGACACCCATAGAACCAAGGTCAACTAGGTCAGCATCATTCATTGCTGAAAAGTCGCCATGAAGTGCGCCAAGAACGCCAATAGAACCTGAACCAGCCTGAAGCTCCGCATTCAAACGCGTTAGCCATGGGCCACCATCATTTGGCTGATAGTCGATTGTCACATCAGCACCCGCGAGTACTTGATCACGCATTGCCTGTGCCTCTTCAACAGGTTTCGCCTGTGTTGACCAAAACAGGACGTCCGCCTGCGCTGCAACAGCCGTCAAACTTAGTGCAATCGCTGAAACCGCGCCGGTTAATTTTACTTTTAGTTTCATCAAACCCTCCCAGAGTTTCGTTATAACTACGCGCCAAAAATTCACACGTGTGCATGCCAAACGAATCTTGTATCACTTGGCACCTGTGCACCATATTGATATAACGTTATATCTATCGTCAATAAATTTATTTTTATTATAAACAACAGCTTAAATAATATTGGTAAAACTAATTATTGGCATAATTAATGCTTTCGGTATATCGTTACAAAAATTCAACTAGATCGCATGACGAAAAAACCAAACTTAAAATCTCTTGCCCAAGCGGCTGGCGTTTCTGTTCCAACAGCCAGTCAAGTCATGCGTGGGACCGGGCGCATTTCGCCAGAAACTCGCAAAAAGGTTCTAAAGGCAGCTGAGCAACTGCACTATGTCCCAGACGGACGTGCAGCATCCATGCGTTCAGGAGAAAAACGTGAAATTGGGATGCTGATCCATCAGATTGCAAACCCCTTTAATGCAGAAGTCATAAGCGGGGTCAGTGACCATTTAGAGGAGCATGGATATCTTGTATCCATTTTGGATTCACGCGATGACGTGCAACACCAGAAAAAAAACTTAGAAGCCTTTATTCGAAGTTCTCGCGGAGGCCTAATTTGGGTGCCCGCGCATGATACCCCGAAAACAACCATTGATTTGCTTCGAACCCATTCCATCCCAACGGTGACATTCCTGCGACAAAGCAAGTTCGCACAGTTTGACCACATCGGATTGGAAAACACTCAGGCAACTTATGCGGCAACCCACCACTTAATCACCTTGGGTCACCAAAACATCGTTTTTTTTGGCGGGGAACCACATTCCGATGTAAGACAAGAGCGCATTGAAGGCTTCAAAAAGGCCATGAATGAACATCAATTGCACGACCTATTGATCTGGGATGCTCATGATGACAAACGCTCTGGCGCTGACGCGTTGCGCGAATTATTGGCTCAGTATCCAAGAACCACCGCCCTTATATGTAACGGAGATATGATCGCGCTTGGTGCATGTTTCGCCCTCCATCAAGCTGGGAAATCTCCGGGCAAGGATTTATCGATTATTGGATTTGATGACATCCAAGACGCAGCCCTATCAACACCAGCGTTAAGCACAATTTCCACCCAACCTTATGCATTGGGTACACTGTTGGCAAAAACGATCCTGGACAGGATCAAGCATCCATCACAACCTACGAAAACCAGCCAAATCCAAACGCAATTGATACTGCGCGACACAACATCTGCATTAATATAATTCCAAAATCATGCAGGCCGATCTGAGTTACTTCATGTAAATCCAGCTTTTATTGGCCCAGTGGTCTCGTACCGAAATTCATGTGTGGTAATAGTATTAAAAGCGCCATTGAAAAGAACTACGGATGAGGACCAAGATATAGAGCTAAATAGAAGTGCGCAGGCACCATACCCCTAACCTGACCTCGTATTTTATAAGTATTATCAGGCAATTGACTGCGAGGATGAACAGTAGGTTGCGTTCGCGCTTAAAAGCAGTGAGACTTAATTATTACCATAACCGCCAGTCCGTATGTTCTTGTTTTCATTCGCTTATACATGCAGCCGTACACGAAATAGGCCTTTCTAGGCTGGATCTGAAGCAGATTGAGTACCCTTGATATTGTTTATTCTGCAGCACAGGGACTTAATCAGAAAAATCAAAACCCTTGTGTGTAATGGCCGCTTTGGAGGAATAATATTTATTCGTTAAGGTTAAATGCGTATTTTCCAATAATGCTTGGTGAATTGTTCAGCGCATCCCGCGCAAACCCTGCTGCACTTTTATATTTTGCCATAAAATCATTCCGTTCTTCTTCGGAAACAACATCGTCAATGTTCTCGAAGTGCCCACCACATCGATCATTTACCATGTTCAATAACCCAAATGGTCCTGCGTCACGGTTCCGCAAAACAAGAGCTGAAATCGGATCACGCAGTTCCGCGTTATATGCCACCAGTGCATTTGGATTCACGCCAAGTTCCAAGAATTTCGCGCCCAACGTGCGCGCATCAATGATTGCTTGGCTCGCACCATTTGACCCTGTTGGATACATGGCATGGGCTGCATCCCCTAGCAATGCAACTGGGCCATCCACCCAGCTGGGTATTGGATCACGATCAATCATAGGATTTTCATATGCAACGTCTGATCCCCGAATTAAGGCGGGGACATCCAACCAATCATATTTCCAATCCTCAAAGTGATGAATGAAATCATCCACAGATGTTTGTCGATACCATCCCATGTTTTGATAGGCGTCTGGATCGTCGTGCGTCACTTCTGCGATCCAATTTATCAAAGATAATCCCGTTTCTGGATCGGGATGTGAAATTGGATAAATAACCATGCGATGCGCATGCGTTCCAAGCCCCATGAACGAAGACTCTGTTCGCACAGGTTTCGCCCAAGATGTCCCACGCCACATTAAAACACCACCCCAGTGAATCGGAGGTTGATTTGGATACATTTGGGCACGTACGGCGGAATGAATACCATCTGCCGCGATAACCAAATCTGCCGTTTCTGTGACAGTGCCAGTTGAGGTTTCGAACATAACGCTCGCCCCTCCTGCTTCTTCAACGCGGTAATATTTTGCGCGATGCCCCGAATGAAACGCATCCACACCCACCATATCCAAGAACCGATGATACAGCGCCATGTGGAATTCGCCGCGATGCACCGCATATTGCGGCCAGTTGTAGCCAGCAAAGTTGCCACGTGGTTCAGAATAAATATCTTGGCCATGCATGCCAACCAACGCCCACTCTTTCACAGGTAATCCAACGGTATCAAGGACCTCAGGACCTATGCCCAATTCATACAGTTCGCGCACCGCGTTCGGTTGTAAATTGATACCAACACCGAGCGGTTTGAGGTTTCTTACGGATTCGTAAATTTCGCAGCGTACACCAATTTGATGTAACGTTAGTCCCAACGCAAGGCCACCAATGCCACCACCAATGATTATAACGCGCTGTTTTGCCATTCAGAATTCCAAATTGATCAACGTCAGGTTCCAATACCTGTGAGTATGCATAAACAATCATAACTCGGAAGATTCAAAAAGTTATTTTTTATAACAATTACAAAACTGTCAAAAGAAAACGTCAAAATTGGATGACCATTGATCCATTACGTTTCATAGCCCTAAAAACCCATTTGATCATACTTATCATCCAGCGACTTCACACTAAATTCGCAAGCGATGAGTATGATCAGCGCTTGGGATCGATTAACCGTGTCAATTCCTTTGGTATGTGAACAGTTCCGCGTTTCCGCCTGCAGCAGTCGTATCGATGCAAAGATGACGTTCATGAAACGCATGCGCAACATCTGGCGCGTCGACAATTAATGGGATGATGGGTCCTGGTCGTTTAGCCAAGGCGATCGAAAATTTACGTGCCGTTTCAGCATCGCCCCACCACAATATTGCAGAAAACCCATCCTTCCATTGCGCATCCTCAGGCTGAAAATCACCTTCGGGAACATAAGCGCACCCACCAAGTGCGCGCACTAATGTCGCCTGTTCAGTTGCAGTGTCACGATCGGGTCCAGCACAAAGAATAGGATCGCGCTGGATAAGGCGCAAAAGATTTCTCTCGCCAGTTGGCCCGGGCAACTCTTCCTCGGAGTTGTGATATAGGGGAACAAAAGGGGCATTATTTCCTACGTCACAAGTTGACGGCAGTACAAAACGTTTCAGATAATTTGGCCCACCTGCCTTTGGCCCAGTTCCAGAAAGGCCCTCTCCTCCGAATGGTTGACCGCCAACAATGGCACCAATCTGATTTCTATTTACGTAAATATTTCCACAGCGAATTTGATCTGCTATCGCATCGATGCGATTTTCGATGCGCGTGTGAAGACCAAATGTCAGTCCGTACCCTGACTCGTTAATGTCTTGAATAACATTTTCCAAGTCATCCAAATCGAATGTCGCGACATGCAAAACGGGACCGAAAACTTCCTCTGCCAGATCCTTGATACCATTTACTGCGATTATGGTCGGTGCAACAAAGTTTCCAATAATTGGTTTATTTACCTCATGCAAAACTGCGCCATTCGCGTGCTGATGCTGAATATAAACATTGATTTGGTTTGCAGCTTCAGAAGTTATGACAGGGCCAACATCTGTTTTGAGTTCGGTGGGGTCGCCTAAAACCAATGCGTCCATAGCTCCTTTCAACAGCTGGATCAGTTCTGGCGCGATATCGCGCTGAATGTATAAACACCTTAGCGCAGAACATCGCTGACCAGCTGACTGAAAGGCAGAGGTGATAATGTCGCGAACCGCCTGTTCTGGCAGCGCAGTAGAATCGACAATCATTGCGTTCACCCCCCCTGTTTCTGCGATCAGCGGCGTGCCTGGCGCACACGAATACGCCATGCGATTTTGAATATTTTTTGCAGTTCTAGTTGACCCTGTGAATGCCACGCCAGAAATCTTAGGGTGTGCACAAATGGCGCTGCCAACCTCGGTTCCGGTTCCCAATACCAATTGTAGCGAAGTGACTGGAACGCCAGCGCGGTGCAACCGTGTAACTGCCCAAACGGCAATCGCCGATGTTGTTTCGGCCGATTTTGCAACAACCCCATTTCCCGCCGCAAGCGCCGCTGCAATTTGACCCGTGAATATAGCGAGCGGGAAGTTCCACGGGCTGACGCATGCAAAAATACCCCGTGGTGCCCCCTGTACATCCGTAATTTGTGAGGCGTAGTAGCGCAAAAAATCGACTGCCTCGCGCAATTCCCCAACCGCATCAGCCAAGGTTTTTCCAGCCTCATGCATAAGAAGAGCAAGCGCTTCTGCGTCCTCCGCTTCATAAAGATCCGCAGCTTCTAATAAAATCCTCTTCCTCTCAGAAGCATCGGATTTCCATGCTTCGCTTGCATCAACCGCTTGTTTTGCGGCTTGAGCATCGCAAAAATGTGAAACTCCCAGCCGGTTGCCATTCGCAGGATTGACAATTGGATGTATAGTCAATGTGCCTGCTTCATCCGCAAAAATTGGTTTAACATCCAAGGGCTGATTAATCACGAGCCGTTTTTGTAGAACTGACACTGTTTTTGCGTCATTCAAATCGTAACCCATGGAATTTAATCGCGCCACACCATAGAGTTCAGCGCCGCTTGGAATACTCCCTACTCTTTCTTCGGATAGCTTGTCGAATGGACAGGCAGCGATTTTAGCACTTGGTATGCTCTGATCAGCGATTTGATTTACAAAAGATGAATTCGCGCCATTTTCCAACAAACGTCGCACCAAATAGGCCAACAAATCTTTGTGTGGCCCCACGGGTGCATAAATGCGGCAGCGCGTGTTTTGTGTTTTTGCGACAATGTCGTGAACGGCCTCGCCCATTCCATGCAACCGTTGAAATTCAAAATTACAATTCGGAGTTTGGCGTGCCATGTGCAAAATTGCAGCAATTGAATGCGCATTATGCGTGGCAAACTGCGGATATATCCAATCATTCATTCGCAATAATTTGCGTGCGTTGGCGATGTAACTGACATCACTCGCTTCTTTTCTGGTGAACACGGGAAACGACGCCAGGCCCTGCACTTGGGAATGTTTAATCTCGCTATCCCAGTACGCACCTTTCACCAATCTAACCATGATTTTTCGATTGTGGTGTTTGGCCAACTTATACAGCGCATCAATGGTTTGACTGGCGCGTTTGCTATAGGCCTGAACGACGACGCCAAAACCACCCCAATTCGCCAAATCAGGGTGCAAAAGTGTGGACGAAATAATTTCCATTGAAAGGCCAAGGCGGTCAGCCTCTTCAGCATCGACATTCAAACCAATACCAGCCTCTGCCGCTTTGGATGCCAAGTTTTGCAAAACAGGCACAACATCGTTTAATGCACGCTCGGCTTGTGCAAGCTCAAATCTGGGATGTAAGGCCGATAGTTTGACTGAAATTCCGGGATTTTTGGTAACATCATCGCCAGATGCTTGCCCCGAAATTGCACGAATTGCGGCTGCATATTCGTAGTAATAGCGCCGTGCGTCTTCATGGGTAATCGCGGCCTCTCCCAGCATATCATATGAGTATGTGTACCCAACACGCTCTAATTTTTTTGCACGTCTTTGTGCTCGATCAATCGTTTCACCAAGGACAAATTGTTCACCCATTTGACGGATCGCTTGTGTTACTGCAGCTCGGATCACGGGTTCGCCCAATCTATGGATTAATGCGCGCAGTGTTTTGCCAACATGCGCATCTTTCCCAGCAAGTACTTTGCTCGTAACAAGCAATCCAAAACTGGTTGCATTCACCAAACTCGAAGAGGATTTCCCAAGATGTTTGTCCCAATGTGCTGGTGCTATTTTATCGTCGATCAGTGCATCAACAGTATTCTTGTCAGGAACGCGCAGCAGTGCTTCTGCCAAACACATCAACGCAATACCTTCGTCTGTAGACAAGCCATACTCGGCCAAAAAGACTTCCATCAAACTTGGTTTTGAATTTTCGCGGATACTATCGATCAAGCGCGTGGCCTCATCAACGATCGCTGCGCGATCCGATGGTGTCATATCTGCAATTGTAATCAGATCAGACAAAAGCGCGCTCTCACTGTGCAACTTATTTTCATCCCAGGCATGTGATACATGAATCATGTTTTGGTCCTCTTTTCATCAGAATAGGCAGAACATCTTAGGCTTTTTGCCTATCTTTTTTAATTTTCGTATATCTTTGCCCATAAATATTATATATTTTAGTCGATAAGCTTATTATGAAGGTAATTCATGGACGATTATGATAAGAAAATAATTTCAATTCTATCGGTTGAAGGGCGTATTTCCATGACCGCGTTGGGTGATCGCGTGGGATTGTCAAAAACACCGGTAACTGCGCGCGTTAAACGATTGGAAGAGGCAGGAATAATTACCGGATATCGCGCAACGCTTTCGGCTTCAAAACTTGGCGTCGAGCATATTGCTTTTCTTGAAGTAAAATTATCCGATACAAGAGAGCGATCCTTGATATCATTCAATGAAGCAGTGCGCGAAATTCCAGAAGTGGAAGCCTGTCACATGATTGCGGGCGGCTTCGACTATTTGATCAAAGTTCGCACATCTGACATTGTTGCATATCGGCGTGTCCTAGGCGAGCAGCTCTCTCGTTTGCCCAATGTCGCTTCAACATCTACATATATTTCTATGCAAAGCGTGATTGATACTGGACCACTGTAGGTCAATCCACAGAACCAAACCTTGCAAGGATAGTCGGACTATAATGGTTCGGCATGTCATTCCGTGCGATTGCAATACGCGTCCCTTCCAAGCGCAAACGACAGGAATGTTAGCGTTCCGCAAATCTGAGGTTTTGGTACTGAATTGGCCCCGCACCCTCGCGTTGTGGGATTTGACCTCCGGCGCCCATCGCGGTCAAACTGGTTTTCGAATCGGGAATCGGCTTTTTTGCGGTGATTGCCGCCAGAATAATCCCAACAATTTCACGCGCAGCAATTGCCGCTGCTATACTTTTACCATTGACCAATCTTTTTGCAGTACCTCGTGTGCCAATAGCAATCCTATTGCGTCGTGCATCGCTGAATTCTGCAATGGTGCCAACGTCAGGAAATGTTGGACATGACAGAGTATCCATCCGAAATTTTACGCAGTGCCGCTATCGCCAAACTGCACTGAAAAATTCATTGTCTGCCACAGTTCAGAACCAAAAAAGAGAGCTCAACCGAATTATTTTTTACCATCGAGGCACGCAGAGATCGCGTGTAATCAAGGTGCTACCGGCGCAGCCAAAGCAAGCGAGCTGTTTTTGAACCGCGCATCCTTTGTGACATCGGCACCAAACCAGCTGGGCGGCGAGAATGAATGCGCCGCTTCAAGGCTGTCAAACTCCACTTCTACCAAAACTAAGGAAGCGAGCGAACCACTAAACACGTCCAATTCGAACTTGGTGTCACAAGGCAATGTGCCAGTGTACCGGGTTTTTTCCACCCTTCGCCCTTCTGTCGCGGGCCACAAGGTCGAGAAATGAGCGTCGCTCACCTCAACTTCATACTCCGCACGCGAAAGATCTCCCTTGGATTTTATCGTGATGAAATATTGTGCGCCCTTACGGCGTAGCCTGACTTCTGCACTATCGACAGGAGCGGTTATGTATCCTTGTGAAATTGTTGCCGCGTTTAGTGTCGACACATCTGGCAGATCGGTAACCAAAAATTTGCGCTCTATTTCTTGGCTCATCCTTATTTCGCCATTCTCTGCTGGATTTCGGCATTCAGTGCTTGATATGCCTTCGCTGCAGCACTTCTTGGGGCGCTCTCTATCACTGGCGCTCGGTTTACCCCCATACGTTCGATTTCAGAGGCAAAAGGAATTTGCGATGTCATAAGCCGCTTTCCATATGATTTGCGCATCTCGTTAATTGTATCACCATGCAAGGATTTTACACCTTGGACCATCGAGAAAAAGGCATGAAGTTTCTTTAATGGCAATCCGTTTTCGCGGAAGAAGTCTTGCAGCTGCTCAAAGGTCCGCTGAGACAGGGTGGTTGGGATCACTGGCACCACAATGCCGTCCGACGTGCGAAACACATTTTCAGACAGAGTGGAAATATTTGGCGGACAATCCAGCAAAATTACGTCGTAGTCATTTTTAACGGCTCTCAGCGCTTTTTTCAAACGCGACCGGCTATTGCGCATCCGTGCCAGAAACACGTCAAAGTCACGAAACCCCATGTTGGCGGGCAAAATATCCAAGTTATCAAAATCGCTCGCGCGGATGGATTTTGTAAACCTTGCCACATCTGTGAAAAATGCTTTGTCGCTTAGCTTTTTTGACGGCTTAATCCGAAAGTAAAAGCTGGATGCGCCTTGTGGATCTAAATCGCACAACAAAGTGCGCTGGCCAGTGCTAGCAAGAGCATGCGCTAAGTTTACGGCGGTTGCAGTTTTGCCTACCCCACCTTTGTTGGAATAACACGCGATGATTTTCATGCTGGCTCCTTTCGAGATTGGAATAAGGCGTGAAAGCTTGTTTGGGTCTTTGAGCTGTTAAACGCAGCAAAGCTTTTCACCACTTTTGCACGTTCAGCCAATTGACGCTGATGCATTAGGGCAATCAATGCGCCAACAGTTTGCGCGATGGCGACGTTTTCTTTTGGGGTTTCAGAGTTAAAGTTTGCCAAAAATTCGCGCAGGCTTTCTTGTTGTACGCAATAATCGTTAAACAGACCCAGATTATCTTGCAGCTGTTTTAGTGGGCGGATCAGCTCTTTTATCGCTTGCTTTGGAAAAACAGGTGCGAACATTTCCATAAGATAACGCAATTTTTTGCATTGGATGCGCAGATTGTGCACCTCCTCATCGGGTGTTTCTTCGGTAATGCCTGACGCTATTTTGCAAATTTTGCGATAGCGCTTCCAAATCAGATTACAGGCAAAGTCATGCGCTGGTGCATCCGCTTTCGGACCCGCATCTAATTTCGTACCTTTCGAAAAGAGTTTTCCTAACCGTTTAACTTGCACGCGGTAGCTCGTGCTTTGTAATCGTTTGGCGAGCGATGATTGTGCTTCCGCACGTTGCGCCGCAAACAAATCAAACATGCGCTCCAAGCCGGGGTGAAGTTCAGTGGGCAAAAGCGCGTAATATTCATCGCGCATAAGCAAATACACATCCAAATCACGCAACTTGCCTGTGGGCGCCATCAATGCACTGAATTCAGATTTCAGATCAATGGTCTGCTTGCTATCATAAACCCCAGCGAACAGACTGACAACAGAGCGTATTTTACGCAGTGCTATTCTGTAATCGTGCAGAAACTCGGTATCAATATCACTGATCACACCTGCCTCGTTCTGGCGCATCATGGGTATATGGGCCGCAATGATCGCATTTGCCATGTCAAAAGCTGGCGTTTGAGGGGGCAATGAAATTTGTGGCTTGGCATTGTAACTTTGCCAATTTGGCAAGAGAACTTTGTAAAACGATGACCAATCAGATTGTTTTTCACTTAAACTTTCAATCCAAGAGTTCACGCCCAACAATGCCTTATCATAACCGCGTAGCCCAACTGGATTAGCAACGCAGAGCGACGAACCGCTATCATGCTTAAATATTTGTAACTCAAGTCGAACGTGCGTCTTTGCCTCGTCGTCAACATAAGCCAACGTCGTGTATTCCATCTTTGCGCGACCAAGAGGGATCAAGCTACGTAACGCCGGCACCATTCCCAAATTCTCTTTCACTGACCCATCTGGCAATGACGCCACAAATGTTGGAATTTCAGAGCATTTTTGCTCCAAATGCGCCCCCGCACCAATTAAATGCAGTGTTTTTGCCTGCTGTACTAAGATCTGTCCCGTGGACAGGATATGCGCGTCAAAAGTATCAAAAAATGCAACATCAACCCACTCGGATTGCGAGATAATTCTTGGCGTTAGCTTGCCCAAAGGAGCACTTTTTAGTGTTTCAATGGCACTCGCAGGCACCAGTGTTTGCCGCGGATTAACTTGGGGCATTCGTATCCTTTCGATGCTTTTTAAGGTAAGTTTCTACAAGATCCTCGATAATTTTTTGCACGCTCGTATCATCTTCGATCGCCTGCATCTTCAAAGCCTTTAGCGTTTTCACGCTTAACCGTAATGACGTGTTTTTCTTCTTGTCTTCCTTTTCGACCTTCGATGTCTTGCTATTATTTTTCTGTTTCGGCATTTCTGACCTCATGATATTATGACGTCATTACGTCAGAATATTGTTAAACACAAGTTCTATTTCGGGTCTGTATTTTTATATTCTTTGTTAGATTTGCCCCCGATGTTCGAAACAGGGTCTTCGAATATTTAGACACTTTTCAGATGTTTAAGTCTGATAAACTCCTCATAGTTTCCTCTCAATCAACGATAAGCTGCCTGCAGATGTCCGCCCTGCACTCTTGACCAAGCACTCCGCAAACTAAGACAGACAGAGTTATAATCTCACTGCACTCGTCGAATATCTATTCTGACGCGGTGAAGTTGCGGACAATTTGCGCCAGCTCAGGTTGCGTGATGCGCGCCGCAGCCGACTGGGGGTCAAGCCACTCACGTTGGCGGTGCGTTTCGTGCCACTCCCCTTCTCCAAGCAAATCGGTGACAGCCATAGGGTAAACATCAATCGAGCAGGTTGCTCCCCATTTTGCCAGTTCGTAACGTCCAATCGAATGTGCTTCAATGTTTCCTCGAACGCCGGCTTCTTCTAGAGCTTCTTTAGCCGCCGAGGCCTCAGGCGTAAGTCCGGGCTCGCAAATTCCCTTTGGAATAATCCATTTTGACCACCACTTGACGTTATCAACATCACTTCAACCGCGCCTTGGTGCAACCGATAAGGCAAGGCAGCAGACTGCGTGTAATAGTAGGTGATGTTGGATCAGGATATGGAAATCCAGAAGGCAAATCACGGGAAGAAACCAAGGCCTCTAGGTGGGTAGTATTGGAATGCAATCCCTGTTTTTTGACGTTCAAAAGCGCCAGGTTGTCACGATCCAACATCGGAGCGTCCAAGCATAAGTGCTTCAAAACACGTGACATCGCATTATGCCTCGCAACGCACAAAATTTGTTGGGCTGTTGTGTGCTCGGATAGAACCGCTAATTGTTCGTCTAACTCGGCGCTCTCTAGGCGTTGGTAGACCACAATGCCCAGCGCGTTTCCACCCTCAGCCTTGATTGCTTTTTCTGCACTAAGTAAAGCACACTCTTCTGGAGAGCACACGACAACATCTGGGTAAATCCCGTTCTGCTGCACCCAAGCACCCATCTTTTGTGCCTGTCTTTTCGCTTTTGATTGCAGCTTTTCACTATGGTACTTAGATCCTGAAAAGTCATGACTAAGTAAGAGAAGTCTCCTCACAATAACGCGTCCTCGGTTGTTATGCCATGCAACCGATTATGCGATGGATAGCAAAGCTTCACAAACACGCACAGGGTCATAAATATCATTTTGATCTTTTTTGCGCAGTGGAAGCGAGACGAGTGGCAGTCCAAACTGCGCCTGAAGCCGCTTGGCCTCTTTCTCGTTGAATGTTTCTCTATCACATAAAACTAAGGTCATTAGGTCAGAAATGGGGCATTGTTGACCCGCATCTTTTCGCAAAACCGTCAGGATGGCTTCGACTTGATCCACTAGTGACATTGACAGGCATTCTGGATCATTACCAAGGCTCGGCAGATACACTTTGGGAACATTTCGACGAGCGATTGTACTACCAACATATTTAGGCAACAGATTTGCAATGACGCTCGAGTATAGACTACCAGGCGGGTAACAAATTAAATCCGCCTGAGCAATCAGTTTGCGGTTGCGCTTTGGCAATGGGGCATCTTCAGCAGTAAGCGGTTTACCCAGTTCAGTCATGAAAAGTTGTTTCACAGGCGACGCAATTGGAGGAACTTCCTTACCCGTTAAGAGCCTTTGGGTGGGAACAATCGTGCCATCTTCCAACTCCGCACCAATTTCCAGATTGCGATCGACAATCGTTCTCACAGTACCAAGCACTGCTACCATTTTCGACATAAGAAACAGCACAGGTTCAAGAGCCCTGTCGTTCGCAAGATATCCGCCAGCAAGGATCAAATTGCCCACGCTTGCACCGCTTAGATCGAAATTTGGCGGTCGTGCTGCAGCAACAATTTTGAGCTGCGACAATATCAGACTGCGCATAGGTTGCGAGATTGCTTTGATATGTGGGTGACGGCCGTCAAGGAGGCTTTCAAATTCGTCCGCCAGTGCAGCAGGCGTTTCTAAAGTAGAAAATCGGTAGGCGAACAGCCTAAAAATCTCAGGTTGTCCCAAGACCGATTCATCTGCCAATGCCATCAGGCGACTGCGCAAATCCCCGACAGCGGGCATTTTAAACGCGTGGCGCAATACCTGTGAACTGCCGCCACTATCAAAGGGCGTGATAAGGTGGGTCGAGTTGTGTGTATATTGCTTTAGCGTGCGTGCAATTTCGTTAAGGGCGCTGCCGCCAGAAAAGAAGAGCATCCGCGGACCAAGGTTTGGAAGGCTGCGTGCTCTTGAAATGCGAAGTGTATCTGGAAATTCGATAGTGCGGGTAATTTGAAGATCTGACAGTGTTGGGTCCTCTTGTTTAATCGCACGTTACAATACAATCCAATACAATTGTTTTCCGAAAAATTACAGTCTAAATGTTGATCAGCTCTGATTGAGTAATCAGCCTGAGTGATAGAAATTTATAGCGGTGAACGTAGGGTGAGTTTGATAAAGTCAAAGTTGGGAAAAATGCATGGCTAAACTGCCTCGTGGTGTCAGCGAAAACCTCCACTTCCTGTGCGCAGAATTGGACGGGCAATTATCAAATCTTGAAGCTTACTTTGTCTCGCCAGAGACAACAAAAGCCCAAAAAGTAATCCTAAGAGCGGGATACTCCTACAATCTTTGGTCACGGGTTCAAAGCGCGGCACTACGCGCACTTTCTGGCAAGACCTCTGCGCCAGAAAGACAGTTTCAATTACACAACGCGGCGCTTGTGGCTCGCAACCTTGATCTTATCGCTCGAATGGCACGTCGTAGTCTTGAACATGCCGAAGACGTCGCACAAAAGACACTTCTGCGTCCGGAAGTGTATCCAAAAATCATTCGATGCGTTCGCAAGCGGATCAAGGAAATTCAGCCTGCAATGGATGCGCGCGATAGCGATCTAGCGGTTAAAATCGGTCATACAAAAAATGAGTTGGATGCATTTTATGATCAGCTCTTTGGTACCTACACCCGCGACATGCGCAAATCCAAACACACTGAAGATTTGTCTCATAGCCTCTTAACGGCCAATGAAATACGCAGAATGGGCGATGCTCTCCAAGGTGTAAGCGAAGCCATACTCTCAGCAAATATCGGTCAATCCGTTCATTTTGAGCGCTACTTTTCCATGCAAAATATGCTTTCAGATGCAAGAAATGGCGCAGACGATTTAGAACTTGATCCTTTGGCTGAGACGCGATCGGGCAGCACGATTTCAGGTGTGCGCTCCAAAGATGGGCCCACCGACAGCTATGATGCAGTGTTTAAAGATGGTGAGGCAGAAAAAGTCCGCGAAGAGCGTGCGGGGGTAAAGCGATGGGATTCGATTTATCCAGGTCTTGCGCCAAAGATATTATCCTATCAAAAAAAGGGACAATTTGCAGCCCTGCTGATCGAATATTTGCACGGTCAGACCTTTGAAAATGTCTTATTGAATGAAAGTGACGAACTATTGGGAAAGGCTCAGATAGCGCTCTCAAAGACGTTGCGTGATGTCTGGAAGCGCACCAAAACCAAAGAACCCGCAGAAATGGCGTCAATGAAACAGCTTTTGAAGCGCTTGCCAAGCGTTTATCGCGTGCACCCTGAATTTCGCGGGTCTACATCATGGATCGGCGCCTTAGAAGTCAAACACTTCGAAGAATTGGTCGAGCAAGCAGCTGCAAGAGAAAAGACCCTTCCCGCACCATTTTCAGTGCATATACATGGCGATTTCAACTTGGATAACGTAATCTTTGATGCAACGGACGGAAAAATCCACTTTATTGATTTGCATCGTTCGCGGTTTATGGATTACGTACAAGACGTATCCGTTTTCATGGTATCGAATTACCGATTACAGGTGCACGATGCGCAAACGCGTCGCCGCGTCGCGCAAGTGGCGTCTAACATGCATACGACGGCCGCGAAATTTGCGCGCACCCAAGGCGACAAGACGTTTGAATACCGTCTCGCTCTGGGGCTTGCGCGCAGCTTTGCGACTTCGACGCGGTTTGTTTTTGACAAATCCCATGCCCGACGCATGTTCGTGCGTGCGCGCTTTCTTCTGGATATGGCAATTGCCTATCCTGAAGGTAAAGAAAATCGGCTAAAATTGCCTATTAAGGAGCTTTTCCGTGACTGAACTGAAAATCGGGGTCATAGGTATCCCCGGAAAATGGTCAACCGAGGCGCTAGCAGATGCTATCGAGGCGCGAACTGGGTTTCGTCGTGTGATCGATATGAGCGAAGTTGCGCTTGATCTCAATTCATCGACTCTCATTCATCGGGGCGAGGATCTGACAACCTACGACGCACTTATTGTCAAGAAAATCAGTGAAATTTACAGCCCCGACGTTTTAGAGCGATTGGAACTGCTGCGCGTAGCGGAAGCGCAGGGCGTCAAGATTTATTCACGTCCCGAGGCAATCATCCGACTTGTTGACCGATTGGCCTGTACCGTGTCGCTTCGTTTGGCAAATATTCCGATGCCGCGCACCACTGTGACCGAGGATATGAACGAAGCCACAGCCACCTTATCAACCTATGGAAGCGCTGTATTTAAGCCTCTATATTCGACAAAGGCGCGCGGTATGTGTGTAATTGATGATGGTCCGAACGCAGCTTCGCAGATTGCAACCTTCGCAAGAGAAAATCCAATGATGTATATTCAGGAAAAGCGTGATCTTTCCGGACAAGACCTTGGGATGGTTTTTTTAAACGGAACGTATCTTTGCACATATGCTCGCGTATCAGCCTCAGACACTTGGAATACAACAATCCACAGCGGCGGCAAATATGCATCTTTTGAGCCTGACACTGATCTGATTGCGCTTGCACAAAGGGCACAAGCCCCGTTTGGACTGACATTTACAACAGTTGACGTTGCGCTGACTTCCGAGGGACCAATCGTTTTTGAAGTCTCAGCATTTGGGGGATATCGTGGTGTGAAAGAGGGGTGTGGACTTGATGCCGCAGCTCTCGTTTCAGACCATGTGATTTCAGAGGTAGTAGCATGACATTAAATAGGGTTTCTGATGTCCTTGCGCGCCTCGATTTATCTATCCTGTCTGAGGTAAATCCCTTGGATTTACAAGTTGGACCTGTACGGATGCGTTTGCGTTGTAACGAGCCTCTGCGAGCCGTTCTTGCGGCGTATTTTGAACATATTACAATCGAAAATAGCGACACAGATTTAGAGATATGCGTGCTATCAGGGCAACCACTGGACCCTGCGCCAAATTGGATTGATTGGGCGCGCGAACCCGGAAAAACGGGCTTGAAGGACGCAATTTTTGACCTTACTGACGGTAGGCTTGTTTTCAAAAGACGCACTGGCGTGACCTTTTTGCAATCGAACGAAACGCTCATCGCCTTTGGACCCGTCGAAGATAATGCAAATCAGATCATTAATTTTGTTAATAATCAAATTCTGAACACTTGCCTGCGCGCGAATTGGCAAATTTGCCATGCAGCGGCAGTCACCAACGGTGAACACACTTTGGCAATCGCTGGTCTGTCAGGCGGAGGAAAGTCGACCTCAATTCTACGTATGATGGATATCCCTGGCACGTCTTTTGTAACAAATGACCGCTTAATGATATGCGCGCAGAATCCATTACCCCATGCCTTAGGCCTTCCGAAACATCCGCGTATCAATCCAGGCACAATTCTTCACAATCCGCGACTGCATGGGATGCTTTCGCCCGAACGCCTTGCTCAGATCGCAGCGATGCCAGTAGAAGAACTTTGGAACTTTGAAGAAAAATATGACTTAGTAGTACCCCAAATTTACGGTGCAGGACGCCTTCAATTGAGCACGACACTGACTGATTTTTGGGTGCTGAACTGGCAACGCAACAGCGCCCAGCCGACGACGATTTGCGATGTATCAATTGCCAATCGGCCTGATCTTCTAGGTGCTATCATGAAAAGTCCTGGACCATTTTACGCGGGCCCTACAGGGCAATTTGAAATGGATTGCACACCTCTTAATCCAGATGCCTATAACCAAGCATTGCAAAATGTTCGAATTCGTGAGGTGGCGGGCCGAATTGATTTTGATGCGCTGATGAATGAAGGGTACCGTCTGCTCGGAAGCGATAAGGTGTAACGGTGCAAATCATCGCCCTCATTCGCCACGGCGCCTACCACCAGCGCTCAGATACGCCAAGTGCGCTCCAACCCTACCCCCTGACGGACATGGGCGTAGCACAGGCACGTGAGTGTGGGTCAGAATTGGCAAGGCTTTTGACAGTGAATAGCTGGGCACTGCACCATACGGCATATTCTTCACTACAATTGCGGGCGTGGCAAACCGCACAATTTGCAACACAAGTTCTTGGTGAAACCGGCCGTTCTGTTGAGATCCAGCAGACACCCCATTTGTCAGAAAGAATGCTTGGTAGTGCCGCCAACCTGACGGTTCAAGAAATCGAAAAGATCTTGCAAGATGATCCGCGCTTTGATGCCCCCCCAAAGGGATGGAAATCGGATCGTGAATATCAGCTTCCGCTGCAAGGCGCAGAGTCACTTCAAATGGCAGGTGCAAGAGTAGCTGGCTGGTTGCGCCAATTGGTCACAAAAAATATAACTTCAGAACCGACCCTAACCCTTGTGTTTGGTCATGGGGCGGCTTTTCGTCATGCGGCGCATGATTTGGGCGTGCTTCAAATGAGCGAAATTTCCCAAATCAGCATGTATCACGCGCGACCGTTACTTTTGTGTTACAAAAGTAATGGTAAGTGGGCGCATTACGGTGGAACGTGGAAACCACGTGCCCGCCAGGATACTGCGCTGGACTGAGGACATTTTAAAATGGCTGACCAAACTGCGATGCAGCACTCGGTTGCAACGCTATTGCCGCCCGTATTTGATGCATATTGCGATTTTCATACGCTGCCGCGGGAATGTGCAGCGTGGCCAGTCGCAGAGCCGCATTCTGGTGGTGAAACAGATGCGTGCCTTCAAAATGTTCAACATAGCCTGAAAATGGCGGCTTCGCATGGGCGCTGGCGGTGGCCTGACCGACCTATTGTATTCATCTCTGACCCCCATGCAGATGCCGAAGGCTTCTTGCGCTCGCTTGCTGTAGGGGGCGTGATACGGCGCACTGGAATTGCAGTTAATCAGTTCGAGCTTACTGAGTTTGGGCGGAATTCGCGGATCATTGTCGGGGGTGATTGCTTGGACAAGGGGCCTTGCAATTTAGAAATGCTAGATGCGCTTGCAGCACTTTTTGCCAGTGGCGCTGAGGTGCGGTTACTTGCCGGAAACCATGATCTTAGATTCATGCTGGCGGTGAAATCCTTAATCGGGCTCCGCAATCCTCTTACGGACCACTTGTTCGTGCGGATGGGCCGAAAGGTCGTACCCTTGTTGCGGGAAGTTTGGGACAGATTTCCGACAGCTGAGTTGATGAAAGATCTACCTGATGAAACCACTTGTCGCGCACGCATCTTCCCTGATTTTGATTGGGAACAACAGTTTCCAAAGCGCGCGTCGACTTACCTGTCGCGCGAGGCGATTGACAAAGAATTGAGTGGGCTGCGCATTAAAAGAGACCAGTTTGACAATCAGGTCGTCGATGCCGGGATGAACATGCGCATGATCTATGCATCCGCCGCTATGTGCCATTCGCTTTTTTTTGTGCCAAATGGTACATATGCATGGTTCTACGAACGCATGGACATGATCGAAGAAATTGGCTCTCTTTTGTTCGTACATGCGGGACTTGACGATGCGATGTGTGCATTATTAACCTCGGGAGGGAGCAATGCAGTCAACGCACGTTTCCGAGAGGAGGCAAGTCAGGATCCCTTTGCCTTTTACTTTGGTTCTGTTGCCAATTTGGTTAGAACCAAGTACCGTGCAACCGACAAACAGCTCACCGAAGCAGGGGTACAAAGCCTGCTTTCACGGGGAATAAAAATGGTCGTGCAGGGACATGTAAATAATCATCAGGGCCAGCGTTTGCTTGCTAAGCGGGGCCTCCTTCATCTTGAAGGGGACGTTACATTAGATCGTGCGTCAAGACATTTGGAAGGCCTGTCTGGAATTGGTGCAGGAGCCACACTAATACATCCAACGGGTGATATAGTTGGCCTTAGCGCCGATTTTCCTGCTGCAAAGCATTTTCATCCCGAGCAATCTAATTGGGATGGTATATTCGCATGAGTCAATCTGATGGAAAGTTTCGGCACGACTCTTTGCAAGATCGCAAAACCATCAAGGCATTGCTGACGGCTTTGACAAAAGGCATAGGAGCAGGCGAAATTACATTGAGTGACGGTGACGCCAATCTCAGCTTACCTGTGGAAGGATTATTGGCTTTGCGGATCAAAGGTGAACGCTCGAACGGAAATTGTAGGGTAGATCTGCAAATCAGTTGGACCGAGTCCCCTGCATCCGAAAGCAAGAGAACACCACAGATCAAGTAAATCTGTGTAGCTCAATTAATACAATCGCAAGAGCTCGTAGTGTTTACGAAAAATAGGTGCTAAGTTCGATCAAGTTGCCATCTGGGTCGCGGATATATATCGAATTAATTGGCCCAAGAGCCCCCGTACGCTCAATAGGACCCTGTAAAATTTCAATATCATTGCTGATCAGGTGTTCGATGCATTCAGACAAATCAACGTCGATTAAAAAGCACAGATCAGCTGTTCCAGGCACTGGCGTAGACGCCTTAGGCTCAAATTCTTCACCGAATTGATGTAGGTTTATTTTTTGCTGTCCGTAAGTCAGGGCTTTTCGATCATCACCAAATGTAACCTCCCGCATCCCCAAAATATCAACATAAAATTTTATAGTACGCGGCATGTTGTGAACTGTAATCACTAGATGATCTAACGAAACTACGCGCATTGGCTTCCCCTAAATTATATAAATACTGTTATTTATCTACCATGTCCGACTATCCCTTGATAGCTAATGCAAATTGGTTTCCGAATTATGGCTCGCGATAAAGGTCTTCTCATGAATATAAAAAATAGCATATTTGTGCTGCTTATCGGGGTATTTGCGAGTGCTGCACTCGCCGGTCTAGTGGTTTGGGAGATCAGTTATCGTCAGGGTATTAAATTGGCCGCATCGTCAGGCAAAGGTGATTTGAACCTAGCAACCGACCGATTGCAATCACATTTGAGACGGTATCGTGAGCTTGCAGTGTTAATTGTAAATCACCCGCAATTAGAAACTCTGCTGAGTTCGTCATCTGAGGACAAAATGGTCCAAAAAGCCCAAGATATTTTATTGCGCGCTGCGGATAGGACGGGTGCCAACAATCTTGCATATTACAGTGTAGAAGGAAAATTGCTAAGTAGCGCACACGATGTCATAACCACACAAACAATAGTAAAAAAGCTTCTAACACGTGCCCTCGACGGAGCGCTAGGATCTGAGAGTGGTTATAGCGCAAAAGGACAACGTGAATACTATTTCGCCGCTCCATACTTTTCTCAAGACGGAAGCATCAAAGCGATTCTTGTCGTATCTGTGGGCGTCGACAGGTTAGAGTCGGAGTGGCGCGGGACAGTTCCGACAGTATTTTTCTTAGATCAACAAGAACAAGTTTTCATATCCAACCGATCCGAATTAATAGGTTGGGGGCGCAGCAAAGATGAAATTGGTCTCCACCCGCCACAAGGAACGACTCCTACCTTTTCGTCGAAATTGATTAGTGACAAAGAGATTTGGTTTACCAAATGGGGACCTTATGTCCCGAGCACGTCATTACATATTACCAAAGAATTACCGATCATTGGAATGCGAGCCGAAGCCCTCATTGATCTTAGCTCGGCAGTAAAAATAGCTAATTTGCAAGCATCAATGACCGGCGTATTTGTGCTGTTTTTGGGTGCACTTCTACTGGTTACTACTCAAAGACGAAGAGTATTGGCCGATGCGAATGCACAATTGGAATTGAAAGTCGCAGAGCGAACTGCGGATCTACAATCAGCACAATCCGAATTAGTAAAAGCGGGTAAATTAAGCGCACTTGGTAAGATGTCAGCGGGCATCAGCCATGAGCTGAATCAACCCTTAATGGCAATCCAGCAGTACTCCGAAAACGCAGTTCGATTTCTTGATCTAAATGACACCCAAAGTACTAAAAATAACCTGCATGAAATTGCAAAACTGTCACAACGAATGGCCCGAATTATTAAAAATTTGAGAGCATTTGCACGCAATGAACATGAACCCATGGGCCGTGTTAATGTTGTCGATGTAATCAACTCTTCCCTAAAGTTGGTACAAGATCGCATCGAGCAATCTCGGACTGAGTTAAAGTATGATGCGCCTGTAAAACCCGCATTCGTAATGGCGGGCGAAGTTCGGTTGGGACAAGTAATACTTAATCTAATTTCAAATGCACTGGACGCAATGGAAAGTAGTTCGCATCGGAAATTGACAATAATCGTTTCGATAGAAACCAAAATAAAAATTCATATCATCGACACCGGTCCAGGTATCGATGATCCCGAACGAATGTTTGATCCGTTTTACACTACCAAATCTGTTGATAAAGGAGAAGGACTTGGTTTAGGTCTTTCGATTTCGTACGGACTCGTTCAAAGTTTTGGTGGAAATATCGTTGGATCGAATTCCGCAACAGGGGCGCACCTCGTAGTCACTTTGGACAAATGGAATGACAGTGAAGATTAACCAGATTTTGCTCATCGAGGACGATAGAGAAGTCCGAAATGCGATCACCCAAACTTTGAGATTAGAAAAATTCGACGTCATCGAATGTAGTGCGTTTATCGAGGCCAAAGACCATATCTCGAGTGATTTTTTGGGATTGGTTCTGACTGATATTCGTATGCCAGGACGCGATGGTTTTTATGTCAATCAGTACTGTAAAGAAATAGATTCTGACCTCCCAGTAATCTTTTT
This sequence comes from uncultured Paracoccaceae bacterium, assembly GCA_965657135.1. Lineage (GTDB taxonomy): Bacteria > Pseudomonadota > Alphaproteobacteria > Rhodobacterales > Rhodobacteraceae > HIMB11. The sequence continues at coordinate 11,711 of CBFHNF010000005.1, read as the reverse complement.
ATCAGGTGAAAGCGACATTCCCATGGCGGTTCGCGCAATTGCACAAGGCGGGTTTGATTTCTTGGAAAAACCGTGTTCTTCCGAAAAATTACTACCAGTCATTTCAAGGGCGTTAAAAACCAGAGAGCTCGTGATTGAAAATCGTAATTTGAAGAAAAGAGCCTCCTTAGGAGATATGTCAGCAAGGATGATTTTCGGTCGATCCGAAAAGGTGGAAAAGCTAAGACAGATTGTCAGAACCGCAGGAAATACGAATTCGGAAGTGATCATTAGCGGCGCACCTGGGACGGGTATTTCGAAAATTGCTGAAGTTATCCACTTATCAAGTGATCGCGCCAAGTCGCCACTGGAAAAACGATCTGCGGTGAAACTAGATCGGTATGAATTTAGAGAAATTATCGATAGATGTAACGTGGAACGCTTTTTCTTGACGCCATTGATCAATGCCCGTTCGACACTCAAGTCGCCTTAATAGATTTTTTGGAGAACGATCACAGCACCCGAATTATTGCTGGAACAAATGTTGAAATTGCGGATCTCGAACAATCAGACCAAATCATCTCTGATTTGTTTTATAAATTGGCAACACATACAATCCGCATCCCTTCTATCAACGAACGAATGGAAGATATTCCTGTATTGTACGAGCAATATGTCAGCCAAGCAGCGGAGCAATCCGGAACATCAGCACCAGACATTTCAGATGAAAAAATATCTGAGCTTATGTCACGTGATTGGAGCGGCAATGCAAGGGCGTTGATGAATGATGCGATGAGATTCGTCCTTGGGTTGAGCGAGGAGAAAATGGTCGAAACAGCGACAGAGGCCGCAGGACTGAATTCTCAAATGGCCGATTTTGAAAAATCCCTTCTTGAAAAGGCATTGCAAAAACACAGAGGGCGATCCACGCAAGCAGCACGAGAGTTGCGACTACCTCGCAAAACCTTTTACGACAAACTTTCAAAACATGGATTGCGCGCAGAGGACTTTCGTCATTGAAAAGTGCAACAATCCACACAAACGTATAAAAATTCCGTGTGGAATTCCGCACAACAAAAATCAAGATGCTTATATAAATTCACCATATTTTCTCCTAATACGCTAATTATAAACGATTTTCAGAAAATATTTTTGGAGAACTTATTTTTATTTGCGACTTCGCATCATCGACTGAATACTCCCCGCATTACATATTGAACTGGGAGGACAGATATGAAATTTTTAACCACAACAATCACAGCACTAGCGCTTACAGTATCAGCAAACGCAGTCAGTGCTGCGTGTGATGCTGGCGAAACAGTGATAAAATTTGCACACGTCACAAATACGGACCGCCATCCCAAAGGGATAGCCGCTTCGTTACTTCAGCAGCGCGTGAACGACGAAATGAATGGCACAGCTTGTATGGAAGTCTATCCAAACTCGACTTTGTACAATGATGACCAAGTACTTGAAGCTATGCTGCAAGGGGATGTTCAATTGGCGGCGCCTTCATTGTCAAAATTTGAGCAATTTACAAAGGTTTTCCGGATTTTCGATCTACCTTTCATGTTCAAAAATGTTAATGCCGTTGACGAATTCCAAAACTCTGAGACTGGTCAAGCCATGAAAGAAAGCATGACACGTCGCGGATTATTGGGACTTGCGTTTTGGCACAATGGCATGAAACAAATGTCGGCGAACAAACCATTGGAAATGCCATCAGATGCAGATGGATTGAAGTTCCGGGTTCAGAATTCCGAAGTTTTGAAAGCTCAAATGGCGGCACTTGGTGGCTCTCCACAACCGATGGCATTTTCGGAAGTATATGGAGCACTTCAAACAGGTGTCGTAGATGGACAAGAAAACACTTGGTCAAACATCTACGGTCAAAAATTCTTTGAAGTTCAAGATGGTATCACTGAAACCAACCACGGGATCATTGATTATCTACTTGTAACTTCAACAGATTGGCTTGACTCACTCGATGCTGACGTTCGTGATCAATTCATGACAATTGTTTCTGAAGTAACAGAAGCGCGCAATTCAGAGTCTACCGCCGTAAATGAAGCTGCTAAGCAAGAGATCATCAAGGCAGGTGGCGTTGTACGCTCACTGACAGCTGAACAGCGCGCAGCGTGGGTCGATGCTATGAAACCAGTGTGGAATCAATTTGCAAGCAATGTTGGCGAAGAAAACATTGCAGCGGCGCAAGCCATCAACGCAAACCATTAAGACGAAATCGTACCCGGCTGCAGTGTTTCTGCAGCCGGGTATTTTTTATCTAGGGGCATCCAATGTCACAAAATTATAAACCAAACACCAAAATTGGGTACTTCGTTCATGAACTTGAGGAAACAGTCATCGCCATTCTACTTGGGTTAATGACGCTAATAACCTTTGTGAATGTCGTATTACGATATGGATTTAATACCGGCATAATTTGGGGTTTAGAATCTGTAACTTTTTTATTTGCTTGGCTCGTTTTATTTGGCGTCAGCTACGGCTTTAAAGTCCGCGCACACTTGGGTGTGGACGCGTTAATTAATGTTGTCTCAAAAAAAACACGTAAGGTACTGGCCCTGATCACAGCACTTGTTTGCATCCTCTACGCCTTCTTATTGCTGAAGGGTGCTTGGGACTATTGGGCAAATTTTGCAAATCTACCACAGACGACTGGGCGCTGGTTTCCAACTGGTTTTGAAGAAATGAAGCGTACGTCTTATCGCGCGTGGTACGAAGTGATCGACGTTCCGTTTCCTGAATTTTTGAGGTGGATAGAACCACTGATGAACGAGGGAGAAAGGTACGAAAAATTACCGCGTTTTGTCCCCTATGCGATTTTACCGTTTGGCATGGCGTTACTGCTATTCAGAATTATCCAAAATAGTATCGCCGTTTATAGAAACGAAGCTGACAGTATGATTGTCAGCCATGAAGCCGAAGACGCTGTTGCTGAAGCAAAGAAGCTTAACGAAGGATCAAATTAATGGAAGTCGCAATATTATTTGGTCTTGTGATTGTCTTACTCCTAATCGGAGTGCCAATTGCAGTCTCCCTAGGGTTATCATCAATTTTGTTTCTGCTTGTATTGAGTGATACCTCACTGGCATCCGTTGCCCAATCCTTTTTTCAGGCGATGGCCGGTCACTATACTCTGCTTGCAATCCCATTTTTCATCCTTGCATCGTCATTTATGTCGACTGGAGGTGTCGCACAGCGGATCATCAGATTTTCGATTGCCATTGTTGGACACTTTCCTGGTGGACTTGCGATCGCTGGGGTGTTTGCTTGCATGTTGTTTGCAGCGCTGTCTGGTTCATCGCCTGCAACGGTTGTTGCCATCGGTACAATCGTAATAGCGGGGATGCGACAAGTTGGATATTCCAAAGAATTTGCTGCTGGCGTAATCGCGAATGCGGGAACATTGGGCATCCTAATCCCACCATCGATTGTGATGGTTGTGTATGCATCTGCCACCGATGTGAGCGTTGGTCGCATGTTTCTGGCGGGCGTGGTTCCGGGTCTGTTGGCTGGAACCATGCTTATGCTGACCATTTATGTGATCGCGAAAGTCAAAGGATTGCCAAAGGGTGAATGGCTGGGTTGGGGAGAAGTCTACGCATCCGCAAAAGAAGCAATTTGGGGCTTGTTCCTAATTGTTATCATCTTGGGCGGAATTTATGGAGGCATCTTTACTCCGACAGAAGCCGCAGCGGTTGCATCCATTTACGCCTTCATCATCGCGATTTTTGTGTATCGCGATATGGGTCCTCTCGCAGCCAAAGGAGATAAACCAAAGCAAACTCTGCTTCAGAACCCACTCGCAATCGTCACTGCATTTTTTCACAAAGATACCCGTGACACTCTATTCGAAGCCGGGAAATTAACCATCACATTGATGTTTATTATCGCAAACGCTTTGATATTGAAGCACGTTCTGACAGACGAGCAAATCCCACAACAAATTGCCAGTGCAATGTTGTCTGCGGGGTTTGGACCAATTATGTTCCTGATTATTGTGAACGTGATTTTGTTGATTGGTGGCCAATTTATGGAACCATCAGGCCTGATCGTTATCGTTGCACCGCTTGTGTTTCCAATTGCAATCGAACTTGGGATTGATCCTATTCACTTGGGGATCATCATGGTCGTTAACATGGAAATTGGCATGATAACGCCACCGGTTGGCTTGAACCTGTTTGTGACCTCAGGGGTTGCTGGCATGCCTATGATGTCGGTCGTTCGGGCGGCGCTTCCGTTTTTAGCTGTACTGTTCGTATTTCTGATATTGGTGACTTATGTCCCAATTCTATCGACCTTCTTGCCCACCTATTTCATGGGACCAGAAATAATTACAAAGTAGGTTCACAACACTTTAGCCGCTCAGCACGCTACGGGCTGAGCGGCAATTTCAATTATTTGAACTTTATTGTTCGATTACAATGTGGATTAGTTGCCTTTGCAGGCACTCTAAGCACTCCCAAGTCGAAGCTAATCATTCATTTGTGCTTTTGGGATGTCCAGCAGGCTTCAAACTTTGGAAATGCTTACCAGTAAAGGTTTCATACTCGTCCTCATCCCAAAACCCGATAAGTATACCCCCTTCAGCCGTCTTTGATTGTCGAGCAAGAATTTCCGGAGTGGCCGTAATACGTGTGTGGTGTCTTCTAGACCACGATAGCAGCGCTGCTTCCATTCGATCTCGCACTGCCTCATGTTCTACATTTTCTGAGGTTCCGATATCGATAAACTCGTCAGGATCAGTTTTTAAGTCAAAAAGTACAGGACGAAAACCTTCGCATCGTATGTATTTCCATCGTCCATCAAAAATCATGACAGTATGCGCATTTTCTTGTGGTTGGTTCAATTCACGCGCCATTTCAGACCAATGATAATCGTGTTCACTAATCACATAATTTCGAGAAAAACCCTGTTTGCCATGCAGGAGTGGTGTCAGATCACGTCCCTCGATGATCCAAGGTTTCGCAGGACAACCAACAGCATTCATGAATGTCGGCGCAAGGTCAATCTGCTCAACCAGCGCGTCGCATTCTGTACCTCTTGTCGCATTTGCTTCCGAACGTGGATCATAAATGATTAAGGGAACTTTTACAGCTTGCTGGTGATAAAAATCTTTATCCCCCATCCAGTGATCACCCATATAATCACCATGGTCGGATGTGAAAGCAACTATTGTATTTTCGGCCAAACCGTTATCGTCCATCCATTTGAATAGGCGTCCAAGATTATCATCCAGCTGCTTAATGAGCCCCATATAGGCCGGTATCACGTGCTTACGTACTTCATCGCGGGAAAAGCTTTTGCATACGCGAGAATTTAAATATGCGCGCATGAGCGGGTGGTCCGTCTCGCGTTCGATTTCGCAACGTACAGGATCAACAACATGACTTTCATCATACATGTCGTGATACGGTGCAGGAACGATATATGGCCAATGAGGTTTGATATACGATAAATGGCACACCCAAGGCGTTCCGTCAGCTTCTTGCGATACTTGTTTCATAAAAGCAATCGCACGATCCGTCATATATGCTGTCTCAGAATGTTCTTCAGGAACATTCGCAGGCAGTCTAGAATTTTTCAGTAACCAAGCAGAAAGTCTATTTCCATTTTCGTCGACACCAGAATTTGCAAAATCGCCCCAGGGATTATCCGAAGAAAACCCGTGGGTTTCTAAGTAGTCATCGTAGGAAGACCATCTTTGCCTTGCGCTGTTTGGATGCAAGCCATCGTCACGCTCATAAACTTCAAAACCACATTCGGAGACTCTGACGCCAATAAGACTTTGAGGGTCTATTCCTAACCAAGCCATTCCTTCGACATCAGCAGCCATGTGAGTTTTACCGATTAATACTGCTCTTGAGCCGGATGAACGCAGGTGATCGCCCAGCGTAGGCTCTCCCACGCGAAGCGGCATTCCGTTCCATGTTGATCCATGGCTGCGAACGTAGCGACCTGTATAAGCCGACATTCGTGCCGGACCACACACCGGCGATTGTACGTAGGCATTGTTGAATTTCACACCTCGCGCAGCCAAACCATCAATATGTGGTGTGTGTAAATAAGGATGGCCGTAGCAACTTAGATAATCAAAACGAAGTTGATCGGCCATAATCCAAAGAACGTTAGGCGCTTTGTTCATTCATTTAACTCATTTTTTGCTAAATCTTCGACAGGGCAACTTAAAAATTCTTCGAGCCTATCCAGAAATTTTATAAACTGTTCAAGTTCATTCGGCGCGAACCAACGGTACAGCTCTTCGCGACGACGTTGCATTGTTGGTGCGGCAGAATTGTATGCAGTCATACCTTTTTGGCTTATTGAAACCAGCATTTCCCTTCCATCGTCTGGATTTTTTCGGATTTGAACCAACCCTTTTTTCTGCATTCCGGGTAAAGCACGTGATAGCAACGAGTGATCAGTGCACTGAATTTCCGCCAACTCTTTGATGGTCAGAGGCCCCGTTTCAATCAGATCCCACAGTGTTCGCCATTCTACAATGGAGATCTCGGCAGCCCTACTAAGAAGATGTTGCCCTTGTTTACGGGATAAAGCATAAACCACAGGTAGCCGAGCAAATATGTTTTTTCTCTCGCTAAGTTCACGCTGTCGTACACGTGTCCTGAAATTTTTCTGTTTAATATTCATTAGCTACTCCACGCAGGACAAATATCCCCCATAAATATTTACATGACAAGTCATATATTTTCACGTGACAAGTTATATATTTTTTGGCAAGCTCCTCTCGCTAGTCCTGAAACAGTTTGCACTTTGCATCGGGACAATGTGAAAACAGGGAGTAAAAAATGTTAAAATCAATACTGCAAGGCGCTGTTATCGCACTTGCTCCGCTGGCAGTCTCTGCTCAAGCTACGTTGACAGTTGAAACGACAACGCCAGGCTCGACACCTCACTATATCGATACAACACTCGCGGCTGTACTTGACGCGGCGGATGTTGCAACGATGCAAATCACCGAAGGTGCAACTCTTACCAATTCAGTTCAAGCTGTTGCAGAAGGTCGCCTGGATATGGCGCCTGCACCTCTGATCCTTCCTTTTCTCTTATCCAAGGGTATTGGGCCTTACAGCGGAATTGGCCCCGAACAAGGAGCAGAACTATCATCCAACTTGCAAGCACTTTTCTTTAACGCTGGTTCAGCGCAAATGTTTGGATACTATAACAGCAATCCAGTTGCAGACATTACAGATTTGAACGGTTTACGAATCTGGAACGGCCCACCTCGAGGTGCTGCACTTACTTCGGGCCGGGCGATGATAAGACTGCTTTCGGGCTTGAAGGAAGGTGAAGGCTACGAAGGCATCCAAAACCCTTGGCCAGACGCGGTTTCATCGATTACAGGTGGTGGTGCAGATGCGTGGACAATCCCAGAAGGCCTTCCTTCCGGACGTGAAATCGCAATCGCAGCTGCAGGTGACATTACAATTCATGACGTTCCTTCTGATATCCTAGCGAGTGAGCTTGGCCAACAGATTGTAAACGCTCCCGGTCACGCGCCGTATTCCGTACCGGTTGAAGAATATCGTGCAGCATATGCAGGAAACGGGATCACAATTGTAACAGATGATGATACGTTTGACAGCTTCGCAACTGCGTTTGGTCAGGTTGTAAATGCGTCAATGGATGAAGAGTTAGCCTATCAAATCACAAAAGCATATTTGGCGGGCAAAGACCGTTTTATTAACGGATCACCACGCGGTCCATATTTGAACCTAAGCTTTGCAGATATTGACGGAAAAACACAAGGTATCTGTGGTGTAGTACAAATTAAGATGCATCCAGGTGCAATTCGAGCATTCGAAGAAGCTGGTCATAAAGTTGCAGACTGTGCGCGCCCGTAAAATCGCTGGCTAATACACAATAATAGGCCCAGTTCTGCTTTTTAAGAATGGGCCTATTTTATGATGAAAAGGTCGGTAATGGTAGATCAAGAGCAAAACGACTTATCTTTCGGACAAAAGCTTTCTTTGAGCTTAGCTTTCACTTTGGTCGTGATCGGCATGATAAATACCATGCCAGAGATTCCGGGTTTGCAAGATGCTGCCCGCGTCATAACAGGGCAACCATTTCTTAGGATATCAAATTTCTCTCCGGAGTATTTTTTTCCACCAATGTTTCTCTTAATGATGTTCATCGTAGCATTTAACAGCAGCGCTTATCGTGAGTGGAAAACCGCAAATCATAAGTTCCGCCGTCCTTGGCTCGGACTTGTCCTAGATTGTAGTCTCATTGTTGCCGCGATACTTGGTGCGACTGGGTATTTGGTGGAAAATGACGCTATTTGCCTATTTGACCAACTAAGTGGAGAACGTGCACGCCTGATTACTGAAGCAGCAGAGCGTGCAGAAGGCGTTATTCCTGGAATGACCTTCGAAGCCGAAGTTCCAGCTTGCCAGGCGCGTTTTGGCATATGGACTATTCCATTGCTGTTTGTGATCATTGGTTTATTCTTTCTTTACAATGTACGCGTCTGGGGGGCTCCGCTAGTTGTTGTTGCATCTATTGTTGTGCTTTACACGGTTGGCACTGCATTAATCTGGATTTTTGATTTATCAGATAACAACTTTCTACTTACAAAGCTTGGCGCGGATAATGGGGATCCAATTGCAGCAGCAATTCAAAAAGCCACCAACGTTTTCATAACTCCTGACGGTTTCATGGGCCGTTTTATGAACATCATAGTTAATCAAGTTTTCCCATATGTGGTTTTAGGAGCGTTGTTTGGGACATCTGCAGGTGGTACTTCATTAATTAAGTTAGCTGTGCGTTTGACGCGTCGCCTACGTGGTGGCCCAGCACACGCAGCAATCGTTTCATCCGCTTTATTTGGTACAATTACTGGCGGACCCGTCACTAACGTTTTATCAACTGGGCGATTGACTATTCCGATGATGATACGAAACGGGTTTTCTTCTCGTTTTGCAGGGGGTGTAGAAGCGGCAGCATCCTCAGGCGGACAAATAATGCCTCCCGTCATGGGAGTCGCGGCGTTCGTTTTGGTCGCGTTAACAGCAGTCCCATATACAAAAGTCATCATTGCTGCATTCATTCCAGCCATGGCGTTTTTCTTTTCCATTTTTTTAACAGTGATGTTCCAAGCACGCCGAGAAAAGGTTGAGGCAATTGGAGAGGTGCCGATTGACCTAATTATGGAACGCCAAGATTGGTTAAACGTCGCCATGATTTTTATTCCAATACTCGTTATTTTGTTTCTTTTGCTAGGAAGCAAGGACGCCATCAGCGACGGTATACTCGCAGCGATCTTGCCTCCGTTCATCACTCAGATCATTGTCAATGCAACAGGAGACGCAGTTTCTGCTGGATGGTGGGCAGTTGCCATACTCATTCCTTTACTTTTCCTTGATGCAGAAACACGCTCAAAACCTTCAAAGGTGCTGGTATCACTCTCCGAAGGCGGCATTCTTTTGTCGCGATTATTCTTATTGCTTTTCGCAGTGTCAATTATTTCTGCGTTCTTAAACGAAAGCGGATTGACTGGCGAACTTACTCGCGCGGTTACATCCTGGTTGGAAACTGCCAATGTCTTGAATATTTTTGGATTAAAAATCCAAATTACCGGCGGCGTGTACCTTATGCTCGCTTTGATATCCGCAATGATTTGCGCGATAATTCTAGGTATGGGCATGCCCACGGTACCTGCGTATGTGAATGTTGCACTTCTTTTGGGACCACTATTAGCAAACCTAGGAGTAAGTTTTTTTACGGCCCATATGTTCGTATTTTATTTTGCAGTTGCATCTGCAATCACGCCCCCAGTGGCGATCGCCGCATTTGCAGCGGCATCAATCTCAAAGACAGAGCCCATGCAAACAGGGTTTGCAGCAGTACGCGTTGGAATTGTGATGTTCACGATCCCATTTGTTTTTGCGTGGTATCCCGAGTTGTTACTTATCGAAGAAGCGATCACCATCTTGGATGAAAATGGACAGCGTGTTCTGATAGAAGGTTATGGACCAAATATTGATGTGCTGGCCTTGGGTGGATTACTGCTTCGACTTAGCTTGGCACTTTACTTATTAGCGTCTGCGCTTGCGCGTTTTGATTACGGTCCCATCAGCAGAACTGAAATGTGGGTACGCTTGTTATTAGTAATTCTCGTTCTTTGGAAAACCATCCTCTTAATGTGGATCGGAATTATCTTATCCATGACAATACTGGTCTTTCACCGTTTAATGATATCGCGGAAAAAACATGACGACACCAAAGCTTGAATTTGCATGCCGATTAGAAGTAGCACTTGCACCGATTAAAGAAATGGGAACTGGTCGTGCAGGCCAGAGAAGAATCATTCCCATAATTGGTGGTCGTGTATCCGGCCCTAAAATATCTGGAAAAATTTTAAACCTAGGCGCTGATTGGCAAACGATATTCTCTGATGGTCTAGCTCAACTTGATACAAGATATGCTTTTGAGACAGATGACGGTGCGTTAATTGAAATCATAAATTATGGTTTTCGCCATGGGCCAACTGAGATCATTGAATCCCTAGCGCGCGGCGAAAACGTGCCAGCTTCTAGCTACTACATGCGTACACACGCAAGACTAGAAACTGGCGATGAGCGGTATGCATGGATTAACAAATGCTTGTTTATTGGAACTGGAAAGCGCGAAAAAAACAGCGTCATAATCGAACTTTATGAAATTCTTTGATGAATAAAAATGCTCTAAACCTATGTTGGGTATTTGTGCTGCATTGGTAGTAGTAGCCATCTCCTTGATTTTTAAGCTCAGATGCATGGCGTTAGTTAATTGAATTAAAATAACTGATATAAAACCGAATAGTGGGAACCGGTGGCGCAACCATACTTTTCGAAAAATATCAGTTGGCTACAAGATATTCGAAACAGACTCGAACTTCGGATGCGCCTCCCAAAGCAATCTCGCATTTATTTCCTGCGACCAGCTTCCACACTCAGGTTTATTTGTGAAATACTATCCGTTAATGCGGTAACTCAAACCAACTCAGAAATTAAGCTCGCTGTTTAATGGCTTACCCACACCAATTAAAAAAATGCAAAAAAAATAAATTATTAAGCTGATTTTGGAACATATTTTGCACTTACTGCGCTAAAGAATGGAGTACATAATGTCGAAAATTGATTTAGAAGTTATGATTGACACCGCAATCACAGAACATCGCGGAGGCAATCATCAATCCGCAGGAAAAATATACCTGGATATTTTGCGGCAAAATCCGCGACAGCCAGACGCGAATAATAACATGGGACTTTTGTGCGTTGAACTAGGTGAGCCTTCCATGGCCGTTAACTTTTTTAAAAATGCCATAGAAAGCAATCATGATGTCATCCAGTATTGGGAAAATTGCATCGATACTTTGATAGGCCTTGGCGATCCTCAATCTGCTTCTGTTGCGTTGAATAAGGCAAGCGACATCGGACATCGATCAGAAAAGCTATCAGAATTAAAGAAGCACGTAGAAAACATGAGCAAAGATTTAGCCAAGAAACTTACAGGCAATTAAGAAAATCGTTTTAGCCTGTGAGTTTCGATAAAGCGCGAGCACCTAAACATGTGGTTGCAATCAGAAGATCACCTTAGACAAAAGATCGAATTCCAAATTGCAAGCGCTTATGACAAAGCTTTTTCTGAGTTTGGTCCAGTCCCACAGGGCAGCATGTGGTTTTCCAAGTCGCGACAAGAAGAAC
>CBFHNF010000004.1:2363-155336 GCA_965657135.1 uncultured Paracoccaceae bacterium | reverse complement strand
CTACACGTACCCTTCACCGAAACGACAAAAAATATTCTAAGCCGTGAAAACCTTGCAAAAACAAAAAAAGGTGTTCGAATTATCAACTGCGCACGGGGCGGTCTGGTAGATGAAGACGCATTGGCCGAATTATTGCAATCGGGCCATGTAGCGGGTGCAGCATTCGATGTTTTCTCTGTTGAGCCTGCGACAGAGAATCCATTATTCAATCTGCCCAATGTTGTGTGTACTCCACACCTTGGTGCCGCAACAACTGAGGCGCAAGAAAACGTGGCCCTGCAAGTGGCCGACCAAATGTCAAACTATCTGTTGGCAGGTGCGGTTGAAAACGCACTGAACATGCCTTCCATGACCGCTGAAGAGGCGCAAATCATGGGCCCATGGGTGAAATTAGCGGATCATTTGGGTAACTTTGTTGGTCAAATGACAGATGAACCGATCACTGCAATTAATATTTTATATGATGGCTCAGTTTCCGAAATGAATTTGGATGCTTTGAACTGTTCGGTTGTTGCAGGCATCATGAAAAAGGCCAATCCAGACGTCAATATGGTTTCAGCACCGGTCATTGCCAAAGAACGTGGCATCAAAATCAGCACAACCAATCAAGATAAATCAGGCGTTTTTGCAGGTTATATTAAGGTCACAGTTGTCACAGCAAAACGTGAACGTTCAATTGCAGGAACCGTTTTCAGTGATGGCAAGCCAAGGTTCATTCAGATCAAGGGCATTAATATCGATGCCGAGGTTGGTTCGCATATGCTATACACCACCAACGAAGATGTCCCTGGTATCATTGGCACATTGGGTCAAACACTGGGTCAAAACGGGGTAAACATTGCTAACTTTACGCTTGGCCGCGCAGATGCAGGCGGCGAGGCAATCGCACTGTTGTATGTTGATGATCCAATCAAACCTAACGTTTTAAAGCAACTAGAGGCGACAGGGATGTTTAAACAAGTAAAGCCACTGAATTTCGACGTTGCTTAATCTGTTCAAAGGGCTGGTTCACCAGCCCTTTTTGTTTCCAATGCACTGTGTAGCGGCTGCACCTGCTGCGCGCAGGGTGAAATTACCAAAGTATCACGCATCTTACGTCCATCGACCGTGGTCAAATCCGAACGACCAATTAGGTTTGCGGGTGCATTGATCGCCATGTGTAATGCCTCAAGCAACGGCAATCCAACGAATTTGACCAAACGGGCAACACCCTCTGCCTGCGTTATATGTGCCCCAGCGAGCGATCCCTCTGAATTAATAAGTTGTCCATCTGTTAAATACACAGTCATATCATACAAACCAAATTGGCTTGGCCCACCAATTGTTGGCATTGAGTCTGAAACCAAGAATATCCGCTCAGAGTTGGTGTGTGCACGCAGAGCAATTTTGATCATCTCATCTTTGATGTGGATCCCATCACAAATCATGCCACATGCCATGCCTGCGTTGAGTATGGCCGCAACCGGTCCCGGATCACGATTTATCAATGGCGGCATCGCATTCATGAAATGGGTTGCGCACTGCGCACCTGCATCGATCGCACGTTTGGTTTGTTCATAGCTTGCAACAGTATGTCCAATCGAAACAATAACACCCAAATCCACGATGCGACGTACTATTTCTGGAGCAACAACTTCTGGAGCAAGCGTCAGTTTAGTCGTTATTTTTGCATCACGCAGGCGGTGAAGAACAGCCATAGTGTTATCATCAAATGGACGAATATATTCGGCGGAATGCGTTCCGCGTCGTCCATGTGAAATATGAGGACCTTCGATATGAATACCTAAAATCTGATCCGTTTGACCATGAGCGATAATAGCATCAGCTGCGCGTTCTAAAATATCAGGAGTATCCGTGATAATCGTGGGCATAATGGCCACGGTACCGAAATGTGCGTGTGTGGATTGGATATGTTTTATGGATGCAACGGTTGGCTGATGATTAAACAACACGCCACCACCCCCATTGACTTGCAAATCCAAAAAGCCCGGGATGACGATGCCATCAACTGATTTGATCACCCCATCATGGTCAATAGTAGATCTGGGAATAACACGAATGACCCCATCCTCGATTAGCAAGGCACACGACGAATCCAAGGTTCTATTCAAATAGACAGCACTGGGAACTACGAAATTGCGTTTGTTCATTTCAGCCGTCCTTTCAAGTATGCAGCATAGGCAGCACCACGTGCGCCACTAGCATCTCCTGCTTGTGCCAAAACAATTCTGGGGCGCCCGACCTTTGGCAGATACCGTTTATCAATGGCCTTGGTTAAATCATCAACGACGCCATGAATATTGGACAATCCCCCACCTAAGATCACTCTATCTGGTGCTATATGAAACGATGCGGTAATTATCATTTCAGCGACGATTTCGCACCACTTTTCCCAGGCTTTTTGGACCAATTCATTGTTGGATTTCTGAGCTGCAACCTGAATAGGCGATAAGGGAGATCCTGTGTAATATTCGGCCAATCGGGTTAACCCTGGCCCTGATGCGTAGGTCTCATAACATGCCGTTCGACCGCAACCACATTCAAAAATTGGAAGGCCCTCGCAGACGGCGAATGGTGCCGCAATATGACCGATTTCCCCTGCAATCGAATGTGGATCACCAATCAGTTCACCATGCCACGTCATACCGGCACCAACGCCTGTTCCCAAAATCAAACCAAGGGTCATTTCGCACCCACGTCCCGCGCCAAAAACGGCCTCAGACAGCGCAAACGCACGACCATCGTTGATATACTCAATGCCTTGATCAATCATATCACATACATCGTGCACAATTTTTTGGTTGGTCGCAGGCAGGTTTGCCGTCAGTGCATAACCATCCGACGAAAATATACCTGGGGCCCCAATCCCAATTGGTGCAAGCGGATCAACTGACCTACACCACTTGATGAGTTCCGCTATTGTTGACAAAAGGCCATCATATGTATCGGGTGTGTCAACACGACGTTTGTCAAACATTTTCCAATTAGCGTCAAAAATTTGCGCTTCTATTTTGGATCCACCTAAATCCAAACCAACTGCCTTCATTGTGGCACCTCGCGGTACTTCATACGTTTTAATGATGTCCAATGGCATGCTAAAGAAAACCTCTGTCGATCACTTTTTTCATATTTGACACTGCTTCTGTTCAGCAGTGCAATGGATAATGGCAAATCAGATACCTTATTTTTCAGAACGGTATCCATTTACACTGTTACCGTTACTTTTGCTAAGGTCTCTAGCTGGTCTGGGTTGTATCCAAGTGCGATCGCGACTTTTCGGATGATCGGATACAACTGATAGATCAATATTGCCGCAGACGCTGCTGGCGTTAATTTGGGCACGTCAAAGTCGCTGGGTTTTAATCGATATACTTCACCACCTACCTCTTGAAAACGGGCTTCGACTCGGTCCATGCTATCTTGGGTGGCAGCATCTTCGGTATCCAGCATCAACACCGTCAATGGTTTCATCACCAATTGTAACGGACCATGCAGAACCTCGGACGCTGAATATGCCTCAGCATGAAGCGAGCAGCATTCTTTCAACTTAAGTGCTACTTCCTGCGCCGCCCCCAATCCCGCACCGCGCCCAATCACATACACATTTTGCGCCCTAAGCAGTGCCGACACAAGATCGTCCAAATGCGGCGTTTCCTTCGCCACATATGCGTACGGCTTATTCTATATTTTCTAAGACAACCCGTGTTTTTGAAAATGCGACAAAAACCCAAGAAACAAAAGCGATTAGAAAGCAAAATCCAATCACAACGATAAACAAGCGCGCGGTATCTGCCATAGGGGCCTCCTAAGAACAAAACTGCAAAATCGCGCCAATTCAATTAATGCGCGACCCGCGGGCGCCCCTTTGCGGTCGCTGTGACCGTCGCCTCGACGAATACTTTGCGGTTTTCTATGTCGGCCAGCTTAATGTCCTGCTCCACTGAAACTTCAATTTGTTCAGCGCCTGCATCCTTGGCATCAGACAAGGCTGCCTGATATAGCGCATCTTTTATAAATGCCAGCGCATCTTCACTTTGGGCAAAATCGTGTGGTTTTTCCCCAAAATGCACACGATACAAACCCTCTGACGGACTGGTTATTGTGGCGGATTTGCGAAATGTTACGCGCCCTACAACTGCACCAATTGCATTAGCAACACCAGCATGTTCCGACAAAACCACAGGACAGCCCAGCTTTTCACCAACCGCTGGATAATAGCTGGGGGCAGATGCGCCCAATCCAACAACAGGTACGTCTATGGCCAAATCAATCCGCAACAAACCACGATGCCGGGCCAGTCCGCGAGTCGTCATGATATGATTTGCAAGCTCTTGGGGTGATAATTCAAAATTGTACGCATCCTCTGCAAATGCTGTCTCGAGGATTGCCAACGCCGTTTGATGTGTCAATTGATCAATCACTATTTGCGCCATGGTTTTTGGATCATCGGATAATAATTCACCCGATCCTGTCCGACGGCGCATAAACAGCAAGAGCGCCTTTTCCGCTGCATCTGCATCCCATGCATCAACACGCCCCAAAGCGTGCGAGGCATCAGATGGCGTTAATGCAGAAATCTGCACCAACCCACGTGAAACAAGCCGCATTAACGCCTGCGCCTCGATCCGCGTTTTTAGGATCTCACCAATGGGCTGAAATTGTGAAGTAATCCGATTGTAAACCCCTTCGTCACGCGCGCTTAGACCGCCTGCTTCGAACACATCAATGCGACGCACAAATCGTGCGTCATAATCTCCGGGCAATGTCGTGCGCAGCTGGGCGTCTAATGCGGCATGTACAACATCCGGGTCTATCATCGCTGCGAGTGATACAGGTAAAACACGACGCGGGCCAAGGAGCACCCCCCCCTGCAACCCTTGGGACACAAAATGAACTTCGCTATCGCCCCCCAATCCAAAGGTGCGCATCGCAACCGCTTCGACCATTGTGCGATAGGGGCCGACTTTTGCACCCTCGGGATCAATCGCTGGTAAACCATCGCGCAAAACAGCGATGTCGGTCGTTGTCCCACCAATATCGGACACCAATGCATTGTCCGAGTTTGTCAACCAGCGCGCGCCCACAATGGATGCGGCAGGGCCGCTGAGAATTGTTTCAATTGGCTTATCTCGGGCTTGATTCAGTGAAATCAATGCTCCATCGCCGCGCACCACCATCAACGGCGCATCTACACCTAGTTCGGAAAGAACGCATTGAGCGCGCTGCAAAAGCCGATCGATTAAGCCAATCAAGCGCGCATTCAACAATGCTGTCAAAGCGCGTCTTGGCCCATTTAACTTGGCGGACAACTGATGTGATAGGCTAACGGGTTTACCCGTTTTTTCACGCAATAAATTTAAAACAGCCAATTCATGGGCAGGATTTCGTGTCGCAAATTGTGATGCAACCGCAAACGCTGAAATTCCATTTTGTTGATCGATCCAATCAGCAATAGCCGATAAATCCAGCGCCACGGCCTCGCCACCCGCATGATTATGACCCCCAGCAATTTCTAGAACAGGATCGCCCGCAAGCGCCTGGGTCAAACCGTGTTTTTCCAAGTCACCGTCACGAAATCCAATGAATATCAAACCCACACGACCGCCTTGACCCTCGACCAGCGCATTGGTTGCAAGTGTAGTGGATAAAGACGCCATAGCGATGTCGCTTGCCTCAATACCAGCAATTTCCAGTGTCGCTGCAGCCGCCTTGCCAATACCTTCTGCCAAATCATGTCGCGTGGTCAATGACTTAGCTGAGGCGATCACAACCTCTTCATCGCGCAGTATGACGGCGTCGGTATACGTGCCACCTGTATCAATGCCCAAAAGATAGGTCATGCGTGCTCCTTCATTTTCGCTGGGATAGCGTGCATTGAACAAAAGGTCTGTCTATTTGCGGCATGTTTAGCGGGCCATTTGCGACAACTGTTTGATTGCCCAGCCTGCTGCATCTGAAACGGTGGGATCCGCATCATGCAATAGGCTTTCGGCAATCGGCATTAACTTGTGACTTTGGGAATTTCCAATCGCATAAAGCACATTGCGCACGAACCGATCGCGCCCGATCCGTTTGATGGGACTGCCTGAAAACATGGCCCGAAATGCAGCATCATCCAATGCGGCCAATGCTGCAAGATTTGGGGCCATTAAATCCTCACGCGCATGATAGCGCACATCGCGTGCTTGACGCGCAAACTTGTTCCATGGGCATGCTGCCAGACAATCATCACATCCATAAATCCGGTTACCCATAAGCGGACGCAAGGCCTCGTCAACTGGGCCCGAATGTTCAATGGTCAGATAGGAAATACAGCGTCGCGCATCCAATTGATAGGGCGCGGGAAAGGCATCCGTTGGACAGGCAGTAATACAAGATTGACAGGATCCACAGTGATCGACCTCGGGGGCATCGGGCGCGATTGGCAACGTTGTGAAAACGGATCCAATGAAGAACCAGTTACCCAAATCACGGCTCACCAAGTTTGTGTGTTTCCCTTGCCAACCCAATCCTGCCGCCTGACCCAGCGGTTTTTCGGAAACCGGGGCCGTATCGACGAAAACCTTTACCTCGCCACCTGCATGGGCGATCAGCCAGCGTGCCAATCGTTTAAGGCGTTTTTTGACAAGGTCGTGATAATCCTTGTTTTGCGCATATACAGAAATCGCCCCTTTCTGAGGTTCATCCAAAATTGCTGTTGGATCATGGTCTGGTGAATAGCTTTCGCCCAGCATGATGATGCTTTGTGCCTCTGGCCATAGCGCGCGCGGATTTGCACGCCATGTCTGACGCTCTGCCATCCATGCCATCTGACCATGAAACCCCGCATCAATGAATTGGGACAGCTTATCTGGAACCTGCGGAATACTATCAGGGTGGGTAAATCGGCATAAGGAAAACCCCTCGGACAGGGCCTGATCTATGATCGCCTGTTTAAGTGACACGGTGGTGTCCTAGAGTGGAACGTGCACTAAAAATCCAGATCATTATAGTGCCGCGGAGGAGGAAAACCCGATACCTGATCTGACAGGATATTTCTAAATGCAGGGCGCGATTTGATTTTAGCATACCAATCTTTTACTACAGACGATCGGTTCCAATCGACATCTGAAATATAATCCAAGCTAGACAAATGAGCCGCTGCTGCAAAATCCGCCAGCGTCATTGTATCACCCGCCAGCCAGCGCCGATGTTCCAATAACCACGCCATATAGTCGAGGTGATATTTGATTTTTCGCGCACCCTCTTTAATATTTTTACTATCGGGAAAACCCTGTCCGGACACCTTTTTGTTCACACGCTCATACAACAGATTTGATGTGACCTCATGATGAAATTTATCATCAAACCATGACACCAATCGGCGCATTTCATAGCGGGCGTGAGCGTCTTTCGGGATCAACGCGGGCTCTGGATTCAGATCTTCGATATATTCGCAAATTGGGGTGCTTTCCGTTAATAAGGCACCGTCATGACGTAGGATCGGAACCTTGCCTGCAGGATTGCGGCGCAAGAATTCTGGCGATTGTTCCCAATAACGCTCTTCGATAAGTTCGACGTCCAACTTCTTTTCGGCCAACACCAAACGAATTTTGCGGCAAAATGGGGACAATGGAACGTGATAAAGGCGCAGCATATTGGGGCAACTTTCAATTCGAAATCAACGTATAAATGGCACAAAATTTAGTTCGGGATCAATCCATGAAACAGCGTGATCTATGATCTTTTTGGATCAAAACAGCGCCATCTTGAATATTGTCTGCACGATCCAGCACAAACGGGGTTGGCGCAGATGCAGATCGCTCCTTGGGATCAGGCAGGATCGCGGCAAGACGCGCAGCTTCTGCCAAAGTCAGAGTATCGGATGAAATGCCAAAATAATGCAACGATGCGGCCTCGGCACCAAAAACGCCGGTGTCAAATTCGGCAACGTTCAAGTAAACTTCCAGAATACGTCGCTTGGACCAGAAAAGTTCAACCAACGGGGTCAAAAGCGCCTCAAGCATTTTGCGGGTCCAACTGCGTCCATGCCACAAAAACGTGTTTTTAACCACTTGTTGCGACAGGGTCGAAGCACCACGATCCGCCCCATCATCAATCGCCGCACGAATGGCAGACATATCAAATCCCCAGTGCTGGCAAAAATTGACATCCTCTGCCGCAACAATTGCCAATTTGATAGATTCAGACATCTCTTCAATTGGCACCCATTCAACATGTACGGCGCCCAATCGTGATTTCTCTGATAATATGTAGAGTGTCGTTGGAATGGGAACAAACCGAAATATCACAAACACCGCAACGATGCAGAAAAACAACCCAATGAAAAACCAGCGGGCAATCTTGTGCCATTTCCCAGTGTTAGAGACTGTTTTTGCCGTTTTCCTTGAGCTGCGTTTCGTGGGTTTTTTTGACATGCCTCAACCTTTATTTTCCGCGTAACTTACCGCGTCCGTCAAATTGAACCAAGGGCAGAGATGGCGAATAGTTTACCTTTTTTACGCAAACTGCCTGTTCCATAGCGCATAAGATGCGGCGCGGAAAATGTTGTGATTAATTTTATAATGATAATTTTTGCGACAAAAAGTTAATTTCAACTGTAGATTTGTTAATCACCTAGAACCTAGGGAATGATAGGATCTTGCAACCTAGGTATCCCTTCATAAAAACATGATACAGAAAAAGGACATTACATGACGAGACTAATCCAAAGTCACTAGTCCAAAAAGAAACGGCCGCACAATGCGGCCGTTTTTCAATTATTCCGCTGGAACAGCATCCTGTTCGAGACCCAAAGGATGCGGAATTTTGTTCAGCATCTCTTTGGGACAGACCTGAACAAAATTTGATTTTTCCAGATCCCAATTTCGCAAAATTTCTGCGCCTTTCACAGAATTTGTTTCTGTGACATGGCGCTGGATCAATTCCAATAATTGTTCTTCCCAATGCTGCACTGTAACAGGGCATGTGACCAGTGATTCCATGTTCAACATATCTTCCACCTGATCTTCTGGATCATAGAGATATGCCATCCCACCAGTCATACCCGCGCCAAAGTTCGCACCGATTGTTCCCAAAATGACGGCAACGCCACCGGTCATGTATTCACATCCATTCGAGCCACAGCCTTCTACGACAACTTTGGCTCCTGAATTGCGGACTGCAAAACGTTCGCCTGCGCGCCCTGCTGCGAATAGGTATCCATCTGTTGCCCCATAAAGTACCGTGTTCCCGATGATTGTATTTTCCGCAGCAATCAACGGACTTACCATGGGTGGGCGAACCGAAATCATACCGCCAGACAAACCTTTACCAACATAGTCGTTCGCATCCCCCGAGACTTCGATTTTCAGCCCAGGCGCGGCAAATGCACCAAGCGCCTGTCCCGCGGAGCCGGTCAGTTTCACCGTTAAGTGATCTGGTTGCAAGCTATTACGCATGCCAAAGTTACGAACGATATGGCTTGATGTGCGTGTCCCAACTGAACGATGCGTATTTTGCACCGTGTAGGATAGCTGCATCTTTTCACCATCATTTAGGAAACGCGCTGCGTCCCGAACGATCTCTGCATCTAAGGTGTCAGGAACTTCATTGCGTGCGCGGTCGCGATTATAGGCAATACTGTTTGATCCATCGACCTTGATCAACAAAGGATTAAGATCCAAATCATCTAGGTGATCCGCGCCGCGGCTGACCTGACCCAACAAATCAGCACGCCCAATCACATCATCCAATGAACGTGCACCGATTGATGCAAGGATTTCACGAACCTCTTGGGCATAGAATGTGATCAGATTTACAACTTTATCTGCATTTCCTGTGAACTTTTCACGCAGGGATTCGTCTTGTGTACAGACACCAACGGGACATGTGTTGGACTGACACTGACGCACCATGATACACCCCATTGCAATCAATGCAGCGGTTCCGATCCCATATTCCTCGGCACCCATCATTGCGGCCATGACGATGTCGCGCCCCGTGCGCAAACCGCCGTCGGTACGCAGTGTAACGCGATCGCGTAGGTTATTCATCGCCAAAACCTGATGCGCCTCGGTCAGACCCATTTCCCATGGCAAACCTGCGAATTTGATCGAAGTTGCAGGCGATGCACCTGTGCCACCATTGTGACCAGAAATCAGAATGACGTCAGCTTCGGCCTTGGCCACGCCCGCGGCGATCGTACCAACGCCAGAGGCTGCAACCAATTTCACCGTGACCTTACAGCGCGGGTTGATCTGCTTTAGGTCATAGATCAACTGGGCCAAATCCTCGATCGAATAAATGTCGTGGTGGGGTGGAGGCGAAATCAAAGTCACGCCCTTGGTCGAGTGACGCAATCGCGCGATTAAATCAGTTACCTTCATCCCGGGCAGCTGACCGCCTTCACCCGGCTTAGCGCCCTGTGCGACCTTGATTTCCAGCTCTTCACATTGGTTTAGATACTCAGCCGTTACACCAAAACGACCAGAAGCAACTTGCTTGATCTTAGCAGAGGGGTTGTCCCCATTTGGTTCTGGGTGGAAGTGTGCCGGATCTTCTCCGCCTTCCCCACTGTCAGATTTTGCACCAATGCGGTTCATCGCAACGTTTAGGGTTTTGTGCGCCTCGGGTGACAACGCACCAAGTGACATGCCAGGAGTGACAAAGCGCTTACGGATCGAGGTGATGCTTTCCACCTCTTCCAATGGGACCGCAGGGCCAATTGGTTTGATCGCTAACAAGTCACGTAAATGAATTGGCGGATTTGCTTGCATGCGTTGGCTATATTGTTTCCACAAATCATAGCTGGCACGATTACACGCCGCCTGCATCATATGCATTGTTTGTGCTTCCCAGGCGTGGGTTTCGCCTGTTTTGCGAGATTTATAAAACCCGCCAATTGGCAAAATGCCGTCTGTCTGCCACCCTGCATTATGAATTTCGACAGACTTCTTCTGAATACCTGAAACCCCAATACCAGAAATGCGACTGATAAGACCTGGGAAGTATTCAGCGCACATGGCACGCGACAGGCCAACGGCCTCAAAGTTCAGGCCACCGCGATAAGACGAAATAACTGAAATACCCATTTTGGCCATGATTTTCAGCAAACCTTGGTCAATGGCTTCACGGTAGCGGCTCATGACTTCAGTAAGTGGTCCATTTAACAACCCGCGATCGATCCGATCCGCCAAGGTATCTTCTGCCAAGTAGGCGTTTACAACGCTTGCTCCTGATCCGATCAACACCGCAAAATAATGCGGATCAATACACTCTGCAGATCGCACGTTAAGCGAACAGAATGTACGCAGACCACGACGCGTCAAGTGCGAATGTACAGCAGATGTTGCCAAAATCATTGGCATGGCGGTTTTACCTTGGCCTGATGCAATATCAGTCAGAGCCAAATGCCCAGCACCCGAGCGAACAGCGTCTTCTGCTTCGCTTCGAATACGCTCCAGCGCATCACGAAGGGCATTGTCACCCGCATTCGGATCGAATGTACAATCAATAGACACCAATTCAGAGCTGAAGTTTTCCATCAGCACGTCCCACTGGGCGTTACCAACAAACGGACTATCCAAAACCAAAATTTCTGTTTGCGCGCTACTTTCGTCCAACACGTTCTTTAAGTTACCAAAACGTGTTTTCAGTGACATAACGCGATATTCACGCAAACTATCAATCGGTGGGTTCGTTACCTGAGAAAAGTTTTGGCGGAAATAATGGCTCAGTGGGCGGTACTTTTTCGACAAAACTGCCGACGGTGTGTCGTCACCCATCGAGGCCAATGTTTCTTTTCCATCCTCGGCCATAGGTGCAAGGATTTGTTCAATCTCTTCGATGCTGTATCCAGCCGCGATTTGACGCTTGCGAAGCTCTTCTCCACTGAACAATTGCTTTTCAGTGACCTGTGCCAACGCTTCGTCAAGATCCTTGATCTTTGAAACCCATTCACCAAATGGCTGTGCCGCAGAAAGTTTATTTTTAATTTCTATGTCATGGTACAATTTGCCCTCTGCCATATCAACAGCAAGAAGCTGACCTGGGCCCAGCGCGCCTTTTTCACGAACAATTGCTTCGTCTGTAGGAACCATGCCGACCTCGGATCCAGCAATCAGAAGCCCATCGCCCGTGATCACGTAACGTAAAGGGCGCAACCCGTTCCGATCTAATCCAGCACAGACCCAACGACCATCCGTCATAGCCAGTGCCGCGGGACCATCCCATGGTTCCATGACTGAGTTGCAGTAGGAATACATATCTCGCCACGCTTGTGGCAGATCCTTGGCTTGTTTTGACCAGCTTTCTGGAACCAGCATCGTCTTTGCCATCGGCGCATCGCGACCCGCGCGAACTAGGACTTCGAACACAGCATCCAACGCAGCAGAATCAGATGACCCACCCGGAATAATCGGCTTGATGTCTTCGGCCATATCACCGAACGCAGATGACGCCATACGGATTTCATGGCTTTTCATCCAGTTAACATTGCCCTTAAGCGTGTTAATTTCACCGTTGTGCGCAAGCATGCGGAAAGGTTGGGCTAACCACCACTGAGGGAAGGTATTTGTTGAATAGCGTTGGTGGTATAGAGCGAAGGCTGATTCAAAACGCACATCCATCAGATCCGGATAAAATACAGCGACCTGTTCTGCCAGCATCATACCCTTATAAATAATCGAACGACAGGAAAGCGACGCAAGATATAAACCATTGATACCTGCAGCGGCAGCTGCCTTTTCGATGCGGCGACGAATAACGTACAATTCGCGTTCAAAGGTTTCTTCGTCGACACCTTTGCTATTCGAAATCAGGATTTGTTCGATTTCTGGACGAGTGGCATTCGCCTTTTCACCAAGACAATCCACTTCGACCGGAACATGGCGCCAACCATAGATGAAGTATCCCATCCGCAAAATTTCACTTTCGACGATGGTTCGGCAAGTTTCCTGTGCACCAAAATCAGTCCGAGGTAAAAACACCTGTCCAACGGCAATCAATTCACCCATGCGGGGTTCATGACCTGTGCGGCGCACCTGATCATAGAAAAATGGCACAGGAATTTGCACATGGATACCCGCGCCATCTCCCGTTTTGCCATCTGCGTCAACCGCACCACGGTGCCAAACCGCCTTCAGCGCGGCGATGCCATTTTCAACAACCTTACGGCTGGGTTTACCGTCAATCGAGACCACCAAGCCAACACCACATGATGCGTGTTCGTATTCTTCGCGATACAGACCATTTTCGGCCATCCATCGGCGCTTGGCTTCTTCTGTGGCAACCCAGTTTTTGTCAAATTTTGTCATTTCGCTCTCCCAAGGTGCATGGCACCCTATTAGGTAATTTTTAACGTTTGCACCGACGTCACACCGACGCGATACCGACGTGAAACAGTGTGCTATTCAGCTGCGATTGTTTGCTTCGCTTTTAGATCAGCAATGATGGCGTCTGCAGCCTCGCGTCCATCACGAATGGCCCAAACAACCAGTGATGCACCGCGAACGATATCCCCAACAGCATAGACGCCCTCAAGTTCCGTGCGACCTGTGCCAAACTCTGCTTTGATGGTACCCCAACGGCTGACGGGCAATTCTGGTTGTCCCCAAAGTGTCGGCAAATCTTCTGGAGTGAAACCAAGTGCCTTTACGACGATGTCGGCCTCGATCAAAAACTCGCTGCCCTGCATGACTTCTGGAGTGCGCCGCCCTGACGCATCAGGGGCACCCAAACGCATACGCTGCGCGACAACGCCTGTCACTTTGCCAGATTGCTGACCAGGGTTTTCAAAGTCGGTTACATTGTTGTCTGACACAAAACCAAGTGGCGCAGATAGCCATTCAAAGACTGCGCCTTCCTCCTCGGCATTTTGCACTTCCCGTTGTGAACCCGGCATGTTTTCACGGTCACGGCGATACATTACCGTAACTTTTTGTGCGCCCTGCCGAAGTGCGGTGCGCGCGCAATCCATTGCAGTGTCGCCCCCACCGATAACCACTACACGCTTGCCAGCAGCATTCAGTGTCCCGTTCTTGTGATCAGGCACATCATCGCCAAAATTCGCTTTGTTTGAAGCAGTTAGATAACCAAGGGCCTGAACGTTACCAGTCAAGTCATTTCCATAGGTGCTGTCATCCAGTTCGCGTAGTTTATACACACCCGTTGCAATTAAAACTGCATCATGCTTTTCACGTAACTCTTCAAATGTAATGTCTACACCCACATTCGTGTTTAATTGCATGTTAATGCCGCCTTCGTCAAACTGTTTTGTCCGACGCTCAATGACGTATTTTTCTAACTTAAATGATGGAATTCCATAGGTCAGCAATCCACCCATTCGATCGTAGCGGTCATACACGGTGACCTGATGGCCCGCACGACGCAACCGGTCAGCGGCAGCCATGCCACCCGGACCCGCGCCGATGATCCCAATACCACTTGTTTGTTCTGTCATGGGTGTGATCGGCTTCACCCAGCCATTTTTCCATGCGGCTTCGGTGATGTATTTCTCGACCGCGCCAATGGTCACTGTTTCATGGCCCGATTGTTCAATCACACAGTTGCCTTCACACAGTCGGTCTTGAGGGCAAATACGACCGCATACCTCGGGGAAAGTGTTAGTCATTTGTGAAGTTTCATAGGCCTCTTGTAGACGGCCCTCGGCTGTCATGCGCAGCCAATCAGGGATGTTGTTATGTAGCGGGCAATGCGATTGACAATAGGGCACACCACATTGGCTACAACGACTGGACTGTTCTTTGGCTTTTTCAGCGGCAAACTCAGCATAAATTTCGTTAAAATCTTTATTGCGCGTCTCTGCTGCACGCTTTTGTGGCATTTCGCGATCGATTTTCACAAATTTCAACATAGGCTGTTTTGCCATGATTGCCTCCTCACTGAGTTTTGTGGTCGTTTACACTATCTGAAATTACAATAAAAGTCATTAATACTGACCTTTTACACTCAGATTACACTACACCAAATGGGAAGCCGATCCAAAACGGTGCATTATATATCCGATTCGGACCTATTTTTGGAAATGCAATCTGTTTCATTCTACCGTATATCCTGTTTCTAAAGAAGGATTGGACAGGTCATGACTCTATTTAATTTGATAATTATTTCTATAATTCAAGGCATTACAGAGTTTTTGCCAATCTCATCTAGTGCGCATTTAATCCTATTGCCGCAAGCGATTGGATTTCACGACCAAGGTCAAGTTATAGATGTCGCCGTCCACTTGGGTACATTAATCGCCGTTGTGCTGTATTTTTGGAATGATGTAAAAAACGCACTTTCTGGATTTTTTGGACTATTTCAGGGGCAACTCCATACGCGAGATGCGCATCTAGCACTGTCACTCATCATAGCGACGATTCCCGCAATAATATTTGGAGCGATTTTAAAGATAAGCGGTGCATCAGACGCCATGCGCGACAGTATCGCGATTATCGGTTGGACCATGCTCGTGTTTGGCATCCTGTTGTGGTGGGCAGATACTAGAATGCCGATGCTACGCCAAGCTGAAGGATGGACATTCAAACACGCCATTAT
This sequence comes from uncultured Paracoccaceae bacterium, assembly GCA_965657135.1. Classification (GTDB taxonomy): domain Bacteria; phylum Pseudomonadota; class Alphaproteobacteria; order Rhodobacterales; family Rhodobacteraceae; genus HIMB11. Next base: position 139,796 of record CBFHNF010000004.1, on the reverse strand, counting down.
ACTCGGGCTTTGGCAGGCATTGGCATTAATACCCGGCACATCACGCTCTGGCATTACAATCACGGGCGCTAGATTACTGGGGTACAAACGAATTGATGCTGCACGTCTTTCAATGTTGATGTCGATACCAACAATATTGGCTGCAGGCGGCATGGAAACATTGGACGTGATTGGGCAAACATCATCCGTTCCCCTTGGACAAATTTTATTAGCAATTGCATTTTCGGCGGTGTCAGCATTGCTGGCACTTGCATTGATGATGCGATGGTTAAAATCGATTAGCTTTACCCCATATGTGGTATATCGGGTTGTCTTGGGGCTGGGATTACTAGGGTTGGCCTATCTATGATCAACATGATATAGCATTTAACACGCTAAACGAAGGAATGAGCGGATGGCACACAAGGTATTGGTACTGAATGGTCCAAACATAAATATGTTGGGGAAACGCCAACCCGAAGTTTACGGTTTTGAAACGCTATCTGATATTGAGGCGACCTGTATCAAAAACGGCGTAGACATGGATTTGTCAGTGACATGCAAGCAATCAAATTACGAAGGCGAATTAATCACTTGGATTCAAGAGGCGCGTGAAGAATTTGATGCAATCGTAATGAACCCTGCAGCTTACAGCCATACATCAATTGGTATTCTAGACGCTCTTCATGCCTTTGAAGGCCCTGTGATCGAAGTTCATATTTCGAACATTCACAAACGCGAAGGGTTTCGCCACCACTCCTATGTTTCGCAGCGCGCGGATGGAATCGTGGTTGGATGTGGAACACATGGTTATGAGCTGGGTCTAAGACACGCAGCGCATTTACTGTCGACATAAATTAAACGTACCGCAAACGAAGTGCGTTGGATACAACACACACAGATGAAATCGCCATCGCAGCACCCGCCAGCATGGGGTTAAGCATCCCAAACCCAAACGGCGCCAATAAACCTGCTGCCACAGGAATGAGAAGGGTATTATAGCCAAACGCCCAAATCAAATTCTGTTTGATGTTGGTCATCGTGGCCGACGCCAACCGATACGCAACTAACACACTGGATGGATCCCCATTAACCAGCACAACATCACTACTTTCGATTGCGATATCACTGCCCGTTCCAATCGCCAGTCCAACATCAGCTTGGGCCATCGCGGGTGCATCATTAATGCCATCGCCCAAAAACGCAGTTGTTCCATAGATGTCCTGTAGTTGTCTTACCAACCGCGCCTTATCTTGTGGTAAAGTTTGAGAATCGAAAATTGATATTCCCAATTCCTCAGCAACAGATTTTGCAGGACCATTTTGATCACCAGTTATCATAACCGGTACAATACCAAGCAGTTTCAACGCAGAAATCAAATCATGGGCCTTGGGATGAATATCATCTCGCACCGCATAAATTCCGACAATCTGTTCCGCGCGGGCCACATAAATGTGTGATGCATTTTCATGATTACTTGGCGTAGGAGCGTCAATCCCTGCATCATTCATCATGGCCTTGGACCCAATGCGCCAGGTCACGTTATCAATAACCCCAATGACACCCCGCCCGCGTTCTGCGCGAAAACCAATCACATCAAGCGGCTTGACGTTCGCATCCTGAACCATTTTTTCCATCGCCTTAGCGATCGGATGCGTGCTACGGGACTGAAGAGATAAAATTTCAGCCGTATGATCCACTGTTTCTTGAACACATTCTATACTGGGCTTTCCAATTGTGAGAGTACCTGTTTTATCCAGCGCGATGGCCTTTATCCCGGATAAAAGCTGTAAACCCTCTCCTCGACGAAACAAGACCCCTAAATCAGCGGCACGCCCTGTCCCAACTAAGATCGATGTTGGCGTCGCAAGACCAAGCGCGCAGGGGCAGGCAATTATCAAAACACTCACCGCGGCAATGATAGCTTGGTTTATACCTGCAGGTGGAACAAATAGACTCCAAACTGCAAATGTCGTGATTGCAATCAATAGAATTGCGGGCACAAAAATACGGATCACCCGGTCTAAATGTTTTTGCACTGGTAATTTTGTAGCCTGAACATCCTGTACCAAACGGACAATACTGGCCAGCATAGCGGTTGCACCAACGCCCGTAGTTTTGATGTCTAGTGTCCCATCTTGGTTCATAGTCCCTGCAATGACTCGATCACCCATAGTCCTGACAACTGGCATAGGTTCGCCCGTGATCATCGCCTGATCAACATAACTTTCACCAGATAGAACAATACCATCAACGGGGATTTTTTCGCCTGGATTAACCCTTGCAATTGCTCCCTTTGAAACTTGATCTATTGGTGTTTCCAAAAATGCATCACCTGTCCTGATCAACGCAGTTTTGGGTTGCAGCCCAATCAAACGCTCAATCGCGACGCCGGCGCGTCCTTTCGCACGGGATTCCATAAACCGACCGAATAAAATCAATGTTATGATCACACCAGCAGCTTCGAAATAGAGGAACCGTTGATCTTCCGGCAGCAACTGGGGCAAAAAAACAACGCATGTTGAGTATCCCCATGCCGCCAATGTTCCAAGTGCCACCAACGAATTCATTTCGGGTGCACCTCTGATTATGGCACGCAAGCCAATCGTATAAAACTTGCGCCCAGGCCAAACCATGACAACTGAAATCAATAAAAATGAAGTGAATCGCCAAAATTCCACACCCAGTGAATGATGAATGAATTCATGAATTGGTGTGAACAAGTGTCCACCCATTTCTACGATGAACACAGGCAAAGTAAGCACAGCTGCCACAATTGCACGCCGCAAATCAAAATTTTCTGCGGGTTGCGGATGATCCAACGTTTCCAAGCGCCCTTGAAACCCTGACTTACTAACGATTTGCACAAATGTTTCCGGCGTTGCTGTTCCAGAAACAAATTCAATCCAAATATTCTGTCCAACAAGATTAATTCGGGCAGCAGTAACCGCGGGATGGTCCAAAATTTCACACTCTAAGGCTTCCGCACTTGGACCTGCTTGAATGTCACTGATATGGATGGTGATTTTCTCCGTTTTTGCTGGATAGCCAGCCGCGCGTAATACAGTTTGAAAATCCCTAGGCGCACTGAGGGTTTTTACCTGCGCCGAATGTGTCGCAAGATTGACCACAGCCTGGGTATTAGAAAGACTATTTAACGCCCGTTCCGCACGTCCCGCGCACCCTGCACAGGTCATATTCTGTATTGATATATTGAACGAATTCATTCGGTTTCCTTGAATATCCAATAGTTAGTCAATTTATTTCAAAATTAATAGAGCCAAGAACATCGCAACCGCTTTTCCTATCATAACAAATTAGCTATGAAACAATATGACTTGGACATTGCCTAATATTTTAACCATTCTTCGCCTACTGGCCGCCCCAGCAGTGGCGCTTATGTTTTTGTATTTTACACGCCCCTATGCAGATTGGTTTGCACTTGTTCTCTTTATTTTTGCTGCGTTGACAGATTGGTTTGATGGCTATCTTGCTCGCGCGTGGGGCCAAGAAAGTAAATTTGGTGCAATGCTTGATCCAATCGCAGACAAGGCAATGGTCGTGATCGCCCTTATGATAATTGTCGGTTATTCTTCCATGTCACCTTGGCTTATTTTGCCAGTAACTGTTATCTTGTTTCGCGAGGTGTTTGTTTCAGGACTGCGCGAATTTTTAGGCGATACTGCAGGCACCCTTAAAGTCACAAAGCTTGCTAAATTAAAAACAACCGCGCAGATGATCGCAATCGCCACATTATTTTCACAGGGCGTGTTTGAACACTATGCTGGGATGTCCACATTTGGAATGGATGATGAAATAGTGTTAGAAATTATTTCTGGTTCGATCCAAGACGAACTGGGGTTGGTATGGAAACTTGAAGCGATGTATTGGTCGGGCCAAATAGGTCTGTGCCTGCTTTGGATTGCGGCTGGGTTAACTTTGATCACGGGCATTGATTATTTCAATAAATCGCTACCGCATTTAAAGGATGAAACATGATCGAACTTGTTTACTTTGCATGGGTCCGCGAACGCATCGGTGAGCCCCGTGAAGCCTTTGAAACGGGGGCAAGAACAGTGCGCGAATTAATCGAAGAATTAATATTGAAAGAAGACCGCTACGCAGTTGCATTTTCTGATATTAGCGCGATCCGCGTTGCTGTTGATCAAGATTTAGTTGATTTGGATAGTTCCATTGAAAACGCAAAAGAGGTCGCATTTTTTCCGCCAATGACAGGTGGCTAACGTGAAAATTTCTATTCAGACTGAACCATTTGACTATGGTGAATTGTCAAACCATTTTGCCCTAGGGCATCGCCATGTCGGCGCCGTCGTGACGTTTTGCGGAATCGTGCGCGATGATGCACATGGCGACCTAAGCACGATGGAAATCGAACATTATCCTGGCATGACAGAAAAGGCGATCAAAGCGCATGCATACACTGCAAAAGACCGCTTTTCACTGTCCGACGTATTGGTTATCCACAGATATGGTTCATTGGCTCCGGGCGAAATGATTATGATGGTGGCAACAGCAGCCCCCCATCGACATGATGCGTTTCAAGGCGCTGAATTTCTGATGGATTATCTTAAATCACGCGCGCCATTTTGGAAAAAAGAAATCGTCGATGGCCACGCACGGTGGGTTGATGCCAAACCAGAAGACGAAGATGCCCTTTCACGGTGGTGATTTATTCTTTGGGGGCTGAAATCGTTTCGATATAAACCCGAAGCTCTTCAGCCTCAAGTCGCGCTTCGCGCAAACCCTCCATTGCCGCACGCAATTCTGCATCGGTTTGTGTCAGCTGACTGGTCAATTCGGCCTCTCTTTGCTGTAAATAGGTAATGGCCTGATCCCGCGTTTCTTCGGCTTCATGTAATTCTTGCGCCATTTTTTCAAATTCACCCAAATCCGCGCGCGATACTCGAGTGAAACGACGCAAGAGCCAGTGCGAGAACCAACCAAGGGCGAATGCCACAAATAAAACGGCCGAAATTGCAATTATGAATTCTAATCTATTCATGATCTTCGCCTTCATGATGATCGTGATTATGTGTATTTAGCAAACGGAATTCAATTCGGCGATTTTTTTCGCGGCCTTCTTCCGTTTCATTGTCGGCAATTGGATCAGCCTCGCCATACCCATTGGCAACATAAGACGATGTCAAGACACGCCGTCGCTGCAATTCGTTTAAAATTGCAATAGCACGCGATTGGCTGAGGCCCCAATTCATTTCAGCGCGGCCTTCGCTATCGGTATAACCCGCAATTTCCAACGGAATTTCACCACATCCACGCAAAACATCTGCGATATCGTCCAAAACTTGATGTGCAGCCATATCAACACGATCAGAGCTTGGTTCAAAATTAATTTTTCGTACGCTCGTTAATGCGCCGATGTCTGAGATGCACTGCTCAGCAGAAGGACCTAGTGGTTCTTCATGATGTGGTTGCTCTATTGCGTCAATTGAAAGCGAAAGAGATTGATACTGCGTCAGTTTATCTTGGAACAAATCCGTTATCTGGGCGTTAGATGTATCATCATATGTTTGACCCGCAATCTCTGCTCCGTTTGATGACAAAACGGCACGACCTTGACGCAGCTTTGCCATTGCTTCAATCGCGGTGAGCGTGTGAACGGTACGATCATCATCAAAGGAATCGTCTAATCTGATTGAAAGATGTACGCTGTCTTTGCCAAAACGTGCCTCGGCCATGCTTTGGACCATGACTTTCGCGACATCTGTTGGCAAAACACCTCGAAGTTGGACTTGGCCTTCAGGGCTGAGAGTAACTATAAATTCGGGGGCAAAGTTTGCCTCTCGATCAGGCTCTGGGCGCTTTGCTCGCAAAACATATTCAGCTGGTAATGCTCTTGCAAGTTCAGTTTTAATGCGACTGAACCCTTCTAGGTCGGTCTCTTTAGAAACTAATAATTTGATTTCTGTGCCCAAAATTGTCGCATTAGCAGATTGAAATTGATCAACAGTTCCCAAGGTTTTCAAAACCGCATCTTTCCAACCATGCGTTGGTCGCCCGATGCCTAATTGGCAGGCGCGATTGAATTTGTAATTCAAGTTCGCAGCAACAGTTTGAAGCTCTTCTAACGCCTTCGGATCCTGAAAAGTGCAAACAGAAATTTCTTTTAAATTTTCTGACTTCGACACAGAAAAAACGAACGGAGCAATCACGCGGCGTGGTGCCGTAATCGCAATATTCGACTTTATATCTTCTGTTAATAGATCGCGTATTTGACGATCGAAAGCTTGCCGAGACGTCTGGTTCTTTGCAACTACACTACCCTCAATCAAACCCGGCAAAACAGTAAGTTTTGCGGCGTCTGTATGTGCAATCAAATCGACAGACGCCCGCACGGCAAGCGCCCAGTTTTCCGCCACTGGAAAATCCGCTGTCTGAAGCAATTGCGTCACTTCAGCATCTGGCCCTATTGCTTGATCAAGTGATGCAAGAAGACTTTCAACACCGTATCTTGCGGGCAGCATTCCAAGGATAGAAATTGACTTACCAGTGCGCAAAATTTCAAGCTTAAACTCAGGTGGGGTAATCTCAACGCTATCGATAACATTCATTTGATCAATGACGCGTGCTGCATCGACAACAGTACCAGCCACACTTTTTGCCTTGAATCGCATTGCTTCCGAGGGCGCGTTACCGATCACAAAAACTTGCAAGCCTTCTGTTTCAACATCAGCCCAGTGAAAATCATCCTGCGACAGCGCACGTCGCACATCAGATTCTGTTGTTTCTTCGATCAAATTGACGGCCAAAATAGCAGCAAATACGCTTAGCCCAGCACCGCCGAGCAAGAATGCGAATGAAAACACCAAAGTCGATAGTCGCATGTTGTGCCCTGTTGTCCCCTGCGAAACTGATAATCAGATCAACTCTTACATGCAATCACAGCATTGCAGCAACGGCGAAAAACAGCACAACCAACAAGCCTGAATCGCGATTAGAGCGAAACAACATCATCAAACGAACTGAATCATTGGGATCGAAACGCCCCAATTGCCAACGCAGATGACCCCAAAATACAAGTGCTGCCGCCATTGCGATCAAGAGGGATGCATTACTTCGTTCGGAACAGGCCAAAAATATAGCAAGAGCAATAAATAGTGCAGATAAAACTGAAAACCCAAGCAGCCATGCAGGCGTGCGATCTCCGAACAATCTGGCCGTGGATTTCACACCGATCAAAGCATCATCTTCGCGATCCTGATGGGCGTATATGGTATCGTAAAATAGTGTCCATGCAATTCCCGCTATGTACAACACAACAGCTTCTGCTCGTAAAACACCTGCATGTGCAACATAGATCATTAATGCGCCCCAATTGAATGCAAGTCCCAAGAACGCTTGGGGCCACCAAGTAAACCGCTTGGCGAATGGATAAATGGCAACCAACAAGAGCGATGCGAATCCAAGGCTAATTGCCGCCACATTATAGGTGAACAAAATAAGTGCCGCCATGCTCGCCTGCAGAACCATCCAAGCAATCGCCTTTGCAACGGAAACTTGACCAGATGGAATCGGGCGCGACCGTGTCCGTTCTACTGCTCCATCAATTTTGCGATCCGTGATATCATTCCATGTGCATCCGGCGCCACGCATTAAAAATGCACCAATCGCACAAGAAAAAAATATCCAAATATCCCATAAAGAAAATTGACCGTCCGACAAAACGGCAAGTCCTAAACCCCACCAACAAGGCAGCAAAAGCAACCATGTTCCAATCGGGCGATCTGCACGCGATAAACGCAAGTAGGGTCGCGCAAAGTTTGGGGCCAATTGATCAACCCAGTTTCCCGAAACAGCGTCGGAAACTTGTCCCTCTACCTCTGGCGTTGGGGGAAATTGCGACATAAGGTGGCTCCATGACAGTCAAAATTAGGCTCTTTGTAGATCACCCGCTTGGAGAAGCGCAACTTGTTCCGCTGGATCGCGATCAGGCGAACTATCTTTTTGCTGTTATGCGCCTAAACGTCGGTGAGTCATTATTAGTTTTTAACGGAAAAGATGGTGAATGGATCGCAAATATCGAATCCGGCAATAAACGAGCCGCAACACTGTCATGCATGAAACAGACGCGCACCACACAAGTGCCGCCCGATGTTTGGCTTTTGTTTGCGCCGATTAAAAAAGCGCGCACAGATTTTATTGTCGAAAAAGCAACCGAGTTGGGAGCTGCAGAAATCCAACCAGTTTCCACTGACTTTACAAACGCAGAGCGTATTCGGCAGGATCGGTTACAGGCTCATGCAATTGAGGCAAGCGAACAATGCGGCGGAACATTTGTTCCCACTGTAAAAGATCTGCAAAAATTGGATTCGGTATTGGATAATTGGCCATCAGATCGCCACATATTGTATTGTGACGAAGCGCTTGTTGGCACAACATCTACTTTTGCTGACCTTCCCGGTGGTAAATGGGCAATATTAATTGGTCCTGAAGGGGGATTTTCAGAACGTGAAAGGCAGAAAATTTCAAAGATGAAAAACGCATTTCCAATAAGCTTGGGACCGCGGATACTGCGCGCAGATACTGCAGCAGTTGCATCATTGTCGCTATGGCAAGAACACTTAGGAGACTGGCGTTAATGCGACAAGACGCTTTGGAAACCCTAAACCGATATAGCGGTTTCATTATCTCTATTGGGATAATTGCCCTCGGTTTGTACTGGATTTTGACAAGTTACGGTATACTGAAAATTTTGGGGTATCCCCTTAGTTTCATTGGTTTGGCATTAGGATTTTCAGCGATCCAACGCTTCAGGTTCCATCGCAATAGTGAAGGCATGGGAATTGTCCATTTTGTTGAAGGACAAATAACATATTTTGGCCCCGACGGTGGTGGGTTGGTTTCCGTTGGCGATATCACGCGAATTAAATTGCAAAAGCAAGAAACCAACAGCACATGGATCATCGAACAACCCGCAAATCCAGCCTTGCACATACCAACGAATGCTAAAGGAGCAGACCGACTTTTCGACGCCTTTGTGTTATTGCCAAATTGGAACGTTGAATTCACGCTTTCGCGGCTAGAGGACTCCTCATCGCACGAAGATGTGATTTGGCAATCTGAGCATTATTTAAATCAATCAAGGTACATTCATTGACATAGGGGAAAATCGTATTAATCCCTTTACGAAACTATTTGATCGGAGACTTATCAATGTCGATCCCTCAATCCGGTGGCGGCCCCATCGAACGCTATGAACAAATGGCAGAATACCTAGCATCGGGTTGTAAACCTAAAGACGAATGGCGCATCGGAACAGAACATGAAAAATTCGGGTTTTGCAAAGATAGCTTACTACCACTTCCCTATGAGGGGGATCGATCAATCTTGGCTGTGCTTTCTGCATTACGAGATCGACACGATTGGCAAGAATTGCGTGAAGGCGACAAGCTTATTGGGTTAACCAAAGAGGGCGCCAACATTTCATTGGAGCCGGGAGGCGCACTGGAATTGTCAGGTGCACCGTTGGAAACAATCCATGAAACCTGTGACGAGGTCAATGTTCACCTAAAAGAGGTAAAGGATATTGCCGACGAAATTGGCGTTGGATTTATCGGGTTGGGTGCAGCGCCCACATGGATGCATGAACAAATGCCACTCATGCCAAAGGGCCGCTATAAACTTATGGATGCATATATGGGCAAAGTTGGCTCTATGGGACGCACAATGATGCGTCGCACAAGTACGGTACAAGTCAATCTTGATTATGCATCGGAAACTGACATGATACAAAAGTTACGTGTCGGCATCGCATTACAGCCCGTAGCTGTTGCATTATTTGCCAATTCCCCATTTTTCGAAGGTCAACCAAATGGTCACAAAAGTTGGCGCAGTCGCGTTTGGCGTGATACTGATAACGCCCGCGCTGGTATGATTCCTTTCATCTTTGACGATGATTTTGGATTCGAAAGATGGGTGGAGTATGCATTGGATGTTCCAATGTACTTTGTCTATCGCGATGGAAAATATGTTGATGCACTGGGTCAGTCATTCCGCGATTTCCTAGAAGGGAAATTGCCAGCACTGCTGGGCGAAAAACCGACTTTAAGTGATTGGGCAGACCATTTAACAACGGCCTTCCCTGAGGCGCGGATCAAAAAATATCTCGAAATGCGCGGTGCTGATGGTGGCCCATGGCGCAGGCTATGTGCTCTACCCGCATTTTGGGTTGGCTTGTGCTATGACCAAAACAGTCTAGATGCCGCATGGGATCTGGTTAAGGGTTGGGATGCCCCAACTCGTGAAGAACTACGCATCGCTGCATCAGTGGATGGATTACACGCGAAAGTCGGCGATATTGACATGCATGCATTGGCGAAGGAGGTCTTGGACATTGCACACGCTGGACTATCGTCGCGCGCACGCCCTGGCGCTGGTGGCATGATCCCAGATGAAACACACTTTCTTAACGCATTAATCGAAAGCGTTGAAACGAAAAAAACACCTGCAGACGAACTTATGGATCATTACAATGGTGCGTGGGCGGGTGACCTAAATCGGATCTTTGCTGAATTTAGCTATTAAAATTGTAGATCTTAACGGACCAGTTAAGGTTTCAAACCTATACCTACACATGGGTGAGATATAGGTGGTGAAATGGCAAATGACCAAACGGTCGCGCCAGTTATCAAAGATTAGTAGATGCCGCCCAAGTTAATGGAGCAGCCGTTTTGATATCTGAAAGTGGCGATGAAATTTCCCCAAAGGACATACTGGCACTGCGCTAAATTGCGAGTATCAGGCCTGCACCAATAGCCGCACCTGCCAAAACCAGCAAGGTTCCCAAAATGACAGGCTTAATTGATTTTTCCGATGAAGTGTCATCAGCGCTTGCTTGTTTCATTAGGGCCTGTTCAACAATCCCCGGCAAACGCGGTCCAAACCGCGCAACAACAGCTAATGTGTTTTTTAAATCATTTAAAACCGCCCGCGGCCCGATGCTATCTCGGATATATCCTTCGACCACGGGTTTTGCCACCTGCCATATGTTGATCCGCGGATCCAGCGAACGGGCTACACCCTCAACCACAACCATCGTTCGCTGCAACAGGATCAATTCTGTGCGCGTCTCCATTCCAAACCGTTCAGTCACCTCAAACAAATGGTTTAATAACCGACCCATAGATATTTGTGTTGCATCCATTCCAAAGATGGGCTCGCCCACAGCGCGCAAAGCTCGTGCGAACTCGTCTACATCTTGCGTGGCAGGCACATAACCTGCCTCAAAGTGAACCTGTGCCACGCGATGATAATCACGACGAATAAACCCAAATAAAATCTCGGCATAAACGCGACGGGTATATTCATCAATGTGACCCATAATTCCAAAATCAAGCGCAATAATCTCGCCTGCGGCACCGACGCGGAGGTTCCCTTGGTGCATATCTGCATGGAAATACCCATCACGCAAAGCATGTGTTAAAAAGCTTTGCAACACTTTCTCACCTAAGCGTTGCCGATCTATCCCCGCTTGATCCAATGCATCATTATCCCCCATTGGAATACCATCGATCCAATCCAAGGTCATGACGCGCTTCGCTGAGTAGCTCCAACGGACGTTGGGCACATGAAATCCATCGTCGGTTTCTGTGTTAGCCGCAAATTCAGATGCCGACGCGCTCTCTAAGCGCAGATCAAGCTCACCCCGAACTACGCCTTCAAAATGACGAATAACATCCATGGGACGTAAGCGGCGTGCGAATGGTGCAAATATTTCAATAATGTTTGCGGCCAAATAAAATGCATCAACATCGCGAATAAAGGAACGTTCAATACCTGGTCGCAACACCTTTACGGCGACCCATTCACCTGTTGCTGAAAGCCGGGCTTTGTGTACTTGGGCCAGGGACGCCGCGGCTATTGGCTCGCTAAATTCTGAAAACATCTCGGCTATTGGGCGTTCTAATTCAGCTTCAACAGTTTGCTTGGCAATATCGGCGGAAAAGGGTGGTAGTTTGTCTTGCAATACGCGCAGCTGCTGGGCCAATTCGTTGCCTACAACATCTGGTCGCGTGCTTAAAATTTGGCCAAATTTGATATATGCAGGACCCAATGCTGTTAAGGCGCGCGGGACAGGCGGCATTGAGAGATCGCCAGTGTAACCAAGAAGTTTAAATGGATATCCCAAAACTCGCGCCACGATTCGAACACTCCGTGGGGCCTCAACCGCTTCTAAAACTTGGCGCATGGCTCCTGTACGCTCCATGGTAGCCCCAGTTCGCACAAGCCGCCAGATGTTGTGGATGCCACGCATTTAGATTTTCCAACCTGAGTGAAGACACGCAATACCCATCGTCAAATTGCGAAATTTTGCGTTTTCAAAACCTGCGGTTTTCACCATTCCCAGGAACGTTTCTTGATCTGGGAACTTACGGATCGACTCGACCAAATATTGATAACTATCTGCATCGTTAGCAATCATTTTACCCATTTTGGGAATGACGTTGAATGAATACCGATCATAAGCCCATTGCATGAGATCATTCGGGATTTGCGAAAACTCTAACACCATTAAACGACCGCCTGGTCGCAAAACACGATAAGCTTCGCTCAAGGCTTCTTGTGGACGCGTTACGTTACGAATACCAAAACTGATCGTGTATACATCAAATGTATTGTTATCGAACGGTAGAGCCATCGCATCGCCAACGACCCAATCCAACTGATCCGCCATTTGCCCAGCTTCCGCACGTTTGCGACCCTCGACCAACATAGGTTCGGTCAGATCCAGCACAGTAGCATGACCAGACCCAGCTCGCTTTAGAAAGCGAAACGAAATATCGCCTGTTCCGCCCGCCACATCAAGCAATCGTTGACCCGGATGCGGCGCCAGCCAGTCCATCATTGCATCCTTCCACAACCGATGGATCCCAACAGACATGACATCGTTCATGATATCGTATTTGTTCGCAACGCTTCCAAAAACGCCTTGAACTCTAGCGGCCTTTTCTACCTCAGGAACGGTCTGAAAACCAAAATGGGTTGTGCCGTTTTCGTCTGTACTCATCACATTATCCATCGCGCGTGTTTAGACATACTTATAATCTGATTGAACGGGGTTACAATGCGACTAAACTAATAAGTCGCGACTTAAGTAATATGACGCGCAGATAAAAAGAGAACAATATGCCGGAGCTACCCGAAGTCGAAACCGTCATGCGCGGAATAGAACCTGCGATGACTGGCTATAAAATTCAGAAGCTGATCTTAAATCGCCCAGATTTACGTTGGCCATTTCCTTCTGGCATGGAGGAGCGCGTTTCTGGTGCCAAAGTCCGCGGGCTACGTCGGAGGTCAAAGTATATTTTGGCTGATTTAGATAGCGATGAAACTCTTCTGATCCATCTTGGGATGTCAGGTAGAATTTTGGTTTCGGGTGACCCTTTGGGAAATTTTGCCCATGACCATCCACCTCTTCAAAAGCACGATCATGTAATTTTTGAAATGGAAAATGGTGCAAGGATCACATTCAATGATCCTAGGCGATTTGGCGCAATGGATTTACTAGAAACAAATTTGGGCGATGCACACCCGTTACTGTGTAAAATTGGACCCGAACCTTTTGGAAACGCATTTAACGAAGGTTATTTGGTCAACATTCTCAAAAAGAAAAATTCGCCAATCAAATCTGCGCTATTGGATCAACGCGTCGTAGCGGGACTTGGCAACATATATGTCTGTGAAGTTTTATTCAAAGCAGGCATTTCACCGAAAACCATCGCAAGCAAAATAAGCGCAAAACGGACAATGCCCATTTCCCAAATTATTAGAGAGGTACTGGCAGAAGCAATTGAAGCCGGAGGTTCCACGCTAAAGGATTTTCGGCACAGCGATGGGGAATTGGGATATTTTCAGCATCGCTTCAAGGTGTACGGCCGTGAAGGCGAACCCTGCGTCAACGAGGGCTGTGAAACAAAAATACGGCGCATTGTTCAATCTGGACGTTCGAGTTTCTATTGCCCCAAGTGTCAAAGATAGCTTGATCAAACCGCGTTTCATGTTAAGCACTTTGACTAAATGTAACAACTGAGAGATATCTTCATGGCTTATGAGACGATAATCGTCGAAGTGGAAAACCACATTGCCCTGATTAAACTGAATCGGCCCGATGCATTAAATGCACTGAATGCCGAACTTTTGACCGAGCTTGTTGATGCCCTTGAATCCGCACAGAAAAATGAAACAGTCCGCTGTATCGTTATAACTGGTTCAGAAAAGGCGTTCGCGGCAGGCGCTGACATCAAGATGATGAGCAGTAAATCGTTTTCAGACGTATTTAATGAGAACCTCTTCGGTGACGAATCAGATCGCATTGGACGTGTTCGCAAACCGATTATCGCAGCTGTATCCGGGTATGCTTTGGGTGGCGGTTGCGAATTGGCGATGATGTGTGATTTTATAATCGCAGCTGAAAATGCGAAATTCGGCCAGCCTGAGATTAATTTAGGCGTCATTGCTGGAATGGGCGGTTCGCAACGAATGACACGTTACATCGGCAAATCGAAATCGATGGATATGAATTTGACTGGTCGGTTTATGGAGGCTGATGAAGCCGAACGCTGTGGTTTAGTAAGCCGCGTTGTCCCAACCAAAAAATTAATGGACGAAGCGATGGGTGCCGCGGCAAAAATAGCAGAAAAATCAATGGTCGCTGTTATGGCCGCGAAAGAGGCCGTTAATCGGTCGTATGAAACAACTCTGAACGAAGGTCTTTTGTTCGAGCGGCGCTTGTTCCATTCCCTATTTGCAACCGACGACCAAAAAGAAGGAATGGCCGCCTTTATCGAGAAACGCGAAGCGCAGTTTCGCGATAAATGAAGAAAATGAGGGCGTTTTTGGTGTTTTTGATCACTCACCTGTTGACTCAGCTTCGAGTCGGGCCTAAAGACGCGACCTCAGGAATATGTAACCCGAACAGTGGGATTTGAATCGCATGGCAAACACGCCTCAATCTAAAAAACGCGCACGTCAAACAGAGCGTCGTGCAGTCGTAAACAAGTCACGTCGTTCACGTATCCGCACTTTCTTGCGTAAAGTCGAAGAAGCAATCGAGAGTGGTGATCGTGACGCAGCGAGCGCAGCATTGCGTGCAGCACAGCCAGAATTGATGCGTGGCGTCACAAAAGGCATCTTTCACAAAAATACAGCAGCTCGCAAAATGTCGCGCCTATCTGCGCGAGTGAAGGCAATCGCATAAAAGCCAGAAATAATTAATATTTCATGGAATGCGTCACCATAGCGGTGGCGCTTTTTTTTTGTAGAAAAACTTTCGAAAAGAGATTCTTTTTCAGGAAAACTAGAGTCAAGCTATAAGAATTGTTGCCCTCGACATGTCGAAATTGCTAATTTGCCTTAGCGACTCGCATCGCCTGGGGGGGCAGCTGGTTTTGAACATGCGTCAACGAAAGTTGTCGATGATATCGTGTGCGAACCAGACCTGCCCATTCACAAAATGACCGTGAGGACGACCTGATGTCTACCATGTCAGGGGCATGGTATTTTTTGGCCAGATGAGTGTTGCGCAAAAAAACATAGGAACGGGACGACACATATGGCTCAGGAATTTTGGGGCGAGATCAAAGAGACGATCAAGCATACTGTTGGAGTAAATAACTTTAACACTTGGATCGCACCCCTGAATTTTTGTGAAATTGAAAATGGCGTTGCTGTTTTTGAAGTTCCGACAAATTTCATTGGGAACTATGTTGCACAGAACTTTTCGGACGTGATTTTGTTTCAGTTGTCTGCGTTATTTGGCGATGTGCGCCGACTGCGCTTTGATGTTGCAACCGGCGCACCTTCATACCAGCCCAAAATCAAACAACCAAGCACTGCAAAAAGTGAGTCCGAGGTTAAAGCATCAGATGAGCTTCCTGGTGCGCCACTCGACCCTAGATTTAAATTTGACACATTTGTCGTTGGAAAACCAAACGAGCTTGCACATGCAGCAGCACGCCGCGTTGGCGAAGGGGAAGCCGTAAGTTTCAATCCACTGTTCCTATATGGCGGTGTTGGTTTGGGTAAAACGCACTTAATGCACGCAATCGCATGGGAACTTCAAACGCGTCGCCCAGATTTGAATGTTGTATATCTGTCTGCCGAACAGTTCATGTACCGATTTGTCCAGGCCCTGCGCGAACGTAAGATGATGGATTTCAAACAACTGTTCCGATCAGTTGATGTTCTGATGGTAGACGATGTTCAGTTTATTGCAGGCAAAGACAGCACCCAAGAAGAGTTTTTTCACACTTTCAACGCTCTGGTGGATCAAAATAAACAAATCATAATTTCCGCCGATCGTGCACCAGGCGAGATTAAGGACCTAGAAGAACGCATCAAAAGTCGCCTGCAATGTGGATTGGTCGTTGATTTGCACCCAACAGATTACGAATTACGCCTTGGAATTCTGCAATCCAAAGTCGAACAATACAGTGCGCAATATCCAGATGTAACATTTGATAAAAGTGTTTTGGAATTCCTTGCGCTGCGGATCTCAACGAATGTTCGCGTTCTAGAAGGTGCATTAACGCGTTTATTTGCATTTGCCTCCCTTGTCGGGCGGCACATCACTCTCGAAGTGACCCAAGATTGCTTGGCAGATATTTTGCGCGCATCAGAGCGCAAAATCACGGTCGAAGAAATCCAGCGTAAGGTTTCAGAACACTATAATATAAGACTATCGGATATGATTGGCCCAAAACGTTTGCGTTCATACGCACGCCCTCGCCAAATCGCGATGTATTTGGCCAAACAAATGACTAGTCGAAGCCTACCCGAAATTGGACGTCGATTTGGGGGGCGCGATCATACAACAGTGATGCACGGTGTTAAACGTGTCGAAGAACTAAAAGTCCAAGACGGCCAAATCGCAGAAGATTTGGAAATGCTACGACGCGCGCTAGAAGCATAAATCCATTCGACTTATAAAATCTCACCATGAACAAGGCCAAATGGCCTTGACGCTTGGCCTATTTCCGTTGACAACATAAAAAAGACTTGAGCTGTAAGTTTAATGTCGTATTTTACCAGTCCCGGCCAAGATAGGAGCAAGGATTATGAAGCTTAGCATTGAGCGTGGCGCCCTGTTAAAAGCAGTCTCACAGGCACAATCAGTTGTTGAACGGCGTAACACAATACCAATCCTTGCAAACGTTCTGATCGAGGCCGAGGGCGAGCACGTTCAATTTCGCGCAACAGATTTGGATATCGAAGTTGTTGATAAAACTGTTGCTCAGGTCGAGCGAGCGGGTTCGACAACCGTTTCAGCCGTCACATTGCATGAAATTGTACGTAAATTACCAGACGGCGCATTGGTAACGTTGATCGATGATTCAGCGAAAGGACGCTTAACTGTAGAAGCTGGCCGTTCCAATTTCTCACTCGCGACGCTCCCCAAAGAAGATTTTCCCGTTATGGCGTCTTCTGAATATGAGTCTAATTTTACCGCACCTGCTCCGGTCCTTCGTCGTTTGTTTGATAAGTCAAAGTTCGCGATTTCAACAGAAGAGACACGGTACTATTTGAATGGTGTTTACATGCACGTCGCCGATTCAGATGGAGGCAAAGTTTTGCGTTGTGTCGCCACCGACGGCCACCGTTTGGCACGCATTGATGCCGATTTGCCAGATGGAACAACGGATATGCCTGGGGTAATCGTTCCACGCAAAACTGTTGGCGAATTGCGCAAACTCTTGGAAGACGATGATGTACAGATCGCTGTGTCCGTATCTGAAACAAAAATTCGTTTTGCCACACCTGAAATCACACTCACGTCAAAGGTGATCGACGGCACCTTCCCTGATTATCAACGCGTTATACCCGCAGGCAATACGCGCCGCCTAGAAGTAGATGCCAGCGAGTTTGCCAAGGCAGTCGATCGTGTTTCAACCGTATCTTCCGAACGTTCGCGCGCCGTAAAACTGTCACTTGATGAAGATCGTTTGGTTTTGTCGGTTAATTCTCCAGATAGCGGTGCAGCGGAAGAAGAGCTTGCCGTTGCTTATGGTGATGAGCGTTTAGAGATTGGGTTCAATGCAAAATATCTGCTTGAGATAGCCAGTCAGGTTGATCGCGAAAATGCTGTCTTTATGTTCAATTCCTCTGGGGATCCAACTCTAATGCGTGAAGGCAATGATACAACGGCTGTTTACGTCGTTATGCCGATGCGTGTTTGATCCACAGTTCTGTATTGGGTAGATAATGTTGTACCTATCTACCCTTCTTCTTTCACATTTCCGCTCTCACAAACTTGCACGATTTTCGTTTGACGAACGTCCCGTCGCTGTGTTTGGGCCGAATGGGTCTGGTAAAACCAATATATTAGAAGCTGTTTCGTTATTTTCGCCTGGGCGTGGAATGCGTCGGGCAAGCGCTCAGGATATGGCCCGTCGGCCAGAAAGTTTGGGATGGCAATTACAATCTGATCTAATGCGCGCTGGGCTGATCCATCAAACAAAAATCACATCCGAAGATGGCACAGCACGCCGGATTTCAATAGATGACAAGCCTGTTTCACAAATAAGTTTGGGTGAAATATCCCGGGTGGTTTGGTTGGTTCCAGCGATGGATCGGCTTTGGATTGAAGGCGCTGAAGGACGTCGTCGTTTTTTGGATCGCATCGCCCTAAGTTTTTTTCCAACACATGCTGAAGCATCATTAAATTACGAAAAGGCGATGCGTGAACGTAACAAATTGTTGAAAGAACAAGTCCGTGATGCACATTGGTATCGCGCGATTGAATTGCAAATGTCACAGGCAGGAGTTGAAATTCATTCGGCGCGGGAACGCGCTTTGGCACTTATACAGCAGGCTCAAGAGTCTTCAGCAACCGAGTTTCCGATTGCTCAACTCACCCTCGATCAAAGCGAGGGCGAAATGCCCACGACGGTTGATGACCTTAAATCTGCACTCGAAGAAAGCCGCCTCCGCGATATGGCGGCGGGCCGGACCTTGATTGGGCCACATCGCACCGATATGCTTGGCGTTTTTCAACGCAAAGGCATTGATGCCAAGGATTGTTCCACTGGTGAACAAAAGGCACTGTTGATTTCAATGATCCTGGCAAATGTTCGGGCGTTAAAAGAAAAAATTGGTGCAGCCCCACTCGTACTATTGGACGAGGTATCCGCACATCTGGACAATGAGCGCCGCGCAGCGCTTTATCACGAAGTCTGTGAACTAGGTGCGCAAGCGTGGATGACAGGAACAGAAATTGATGTTTTTCGTGAACTTGGCGATCGTGCCCAAGCGATCAAGGTAAGCGAGACAGATGGTTTATCAAATACCACTCAACATGACACTTGCCTATTATAAGTCGCAAGTCTACTGCACTATGCAGAGGATGAGTTTATGACGGCAAGTTTTTTCGATTTGGCATTATATGCAGGTGGAATTTTTATTCTATTTTTAACTCCAGGGCCCGTTTGGATGGCCATTGTGGCGCGTACTTTATCAGGAGGAATTGGTTCTGCTTGGCCTCTTGCGATGGGTGTTGTCGTGGGTGATATCGTTTGGCCCATCCTCGCAATTCTTGGCGTTAGCTGGGTTGCGATGCAATACGACGGATTTTTGGACATTCTGAAATACGTTGCTACCGTCATCTTTTTCGCACTTGGCTATGGCTTGATCCGCAATGCCGACCAATCGATCAGCAAAGACAACCGATTGACGCGCCCCGGACAATGGGCAGGATTTGCTGCGGGTGTTGCCATCATCCTTAGCAACCCCAAGGCAATCTTGTTTTACATGGGCGTTTTGCCAGGTTTTTTTGATTTGTCAGAAGTCACATTGGTGGATGTCGTTGCCATCTGCACGATTTCTGCAATTGTTCCATTCATTGGAAATCTTGCGCTTTCTCTCATGGTGGACCGTGTTCGCCACTTGCTCAGCTCACCGTCTGCATTGCGACGGGTTAACATAATATCAGGCATTCTGTTAATCGGTGTTGGGTTCATTATTCCCCTGACTTAAAACACAAAATATTGTGTTGGGGCGTGACAATCGCCACCAGAAATCGTATAATTCGTCAAAAGATAAGAAGGTGGCATGAATGTCCGAGCCAGAGCAAAACAACAACACATATGGTGCAGAATCTATTAAGGTTCTCAAAGGGTTAGAAGCAGTTCGCAAACGTCCTGGTATGTACATCGGGGATACAGACGACGGTTCTGGTCTGCACCACATGGTGTATGAAGTTGTTGACAACGGCATTGACGAGGCACTCGCAGGGCATGCAGACTATGTGCACGTGAAAATTCATGCCGACAACAGTGTTTCGGTACGCGATAATGGTCGTGGTATCCCAGTTGATATTCACCAAGAAGAAGGCGTATCAGCAGCCGAGGTTATCATGACCCAACTGCACGCTGGTGGTAAGTTTGATAGCAACTCCTATAAGGTTTCCGGTGGTCTGCACGGCGTTGGTGTTTCCGTTGTAAACGCCTTGTCCGTGTGGTTGGAATTGACAGTTTGGCGCAATGGCAAAGTGCACGTTGCCCGTTTCGAACATGGCGAAACTGTCGAACACCTAAAGGAAATTGGTGATGCGGATGGGGAAAAAGGTACGCAAGTCCGCTTTCTTGCATCAACAGACACGTTTTCAAATTTGGAATTTTCATTCGAAACGCTTGAAAAACGTTTGCGCGAACTTGCATTTTTGAACTCTGGGGTGCGCATCATCCTAGAAGATGATCGCCCCGCTGAACCACTGCGTTCGGAATTATTCTATGATGGTGGTGTAAAAGAATTTGTAAAATATTTAGACCGTTCAAAATCATCAGTGATGAGTGAGCCAATCTATGTGACGGGTGATCGCGATGAAATCGGCGTCGAGGTCGCGATGTGGTGGAACGACAGCTATCATGAAAATGTTCTTCCGTTTACGAACAACATTCCCCAACGCGATGGTGGAGCACACATGGCGGGCTTTCGTGCAGCCTTGACCAGAACAATCAATAATTATGCACAAAGTAGCGGAATAGCAAAAAAGGAAAAAGTGAACTTCACAGGCGATGACGCGCGCGAAGGACTGACATGTGTTTTGTCAGTTAAGGTACCCGATCCTAAATTTTCCAGCCAAACCAAAGACAAACTGGTTTCATCCGAAGTACGCCCCGCGGTTGAAGGTTTAATGAACGAAAAATTGGCAGAGTGGTTCGAAGAAAACCCAAATGAAGCCAAAATAATTGTCGGCAAAATAATCGAAGCTGCATTGGCCCGCGAAGCTGCGCGTAAAGCACGCGAATTGACCCGTCGAAAAAGCGCGCTTGATGTGAATTTTCTTGCTGGCAAATTGAAAGACTGTTCAGAAAAAGATCCCTCCAAGACAGAAGTCTTCTTGGTCGAGGGTGACTCGGCTGGGGGATCAGCACAAACTGGACGTGATCGTCGTACTCAGGCCATTTTGCCACTACGCGGTAAAATCCTGAACG
Organism: uncultured Paracoccaceae bacterium; assembly: GCA_965657135.1. Lineage (GTDB taxonomy): Bacteria > Pseudomonadota > Alphaproteobacteria > Rhodobacterales > Rhodobacteraceae > HIMB11. The sequence goes on along the minus strand of CBFHNF010000004.1, from coordinate 118,350 downwards.
TTGAACGCGCACGGTTTGATCGGATGCTGGCAAGTCAGGAAATCGGCAACCTTGTTATGGCATTGGGTACAGGAATCGGTCGCGACGAGTTTAATCTCAGCAAACTAAGATACCACAAAATTGTTATCATGACCGACGCGGACGTTGATGGGGCACACATCCGAACATTACTTTTGACGTTCTTCTACCGTCAGATGCCCGAACTGGTCGAGGCTGGGCATCTTTTTGTTGCGCAACCTCCTTTGTACAAAGTCAGCCGGGGCAAATCCGAAGTGTACCTAAAAGATCAAGGCGCACTTGATGAATACCTAGTTCAGCAAGGGGTTGACGGAGCCATTCTGCGCTTGGGAAGTGGTTCAGAGATCGGAGGACAAGATCTTACGCGAGTTGTGGATGAGGCTCGTCAACTTCGACGTGTATTAGATGCATTCCCAACTCATTACCCCCGTCATATCCTTGAACAAGCGGCAATCGCCGGTGCATTTGTTCCAGGTGCAGTTGATGCAAACCTACAGGGAATTGCAGACCAAGTGGCCATACGCCTGAATCAAATTGCACTGGAATACGAACAGGGTTGGACGGGCCGGATTACACAGGATCACGGCATTCGTTTGTCCCGTATCCTGCGCGGCGTCGAGGAAATGCGCACTTTAGATGGTCCAATGCTGCGTTCGGGTGAGGCACGCAAGGCAGGCAGCTTTACCGAAAGCCTGCAAGAAGTATACGGCACAACAGCAACGTTGGTGCGCAAGGATCGTAATTTAACCATCCACGGGCCGCTTGATCTGCTAGACGCAATCCTGAAAGAGGGTGAAAAGGGTCTGACATTGCAACGCTACAAAGGTTTGGGGGAAATGAACCCAGATCAGCTGTGGGAAACCACATTGGATCCAGATGCGCGCACATTGCTACAGGTGAAAATCGAAGACGCCGCCGAGGCAGACGATCTGTTTACTAAATTGATGGGCGACGTGGTTGAACCGCGCCGCGAATTCATCCAAAGCAATGCGTTAAACGTCGAGAATTTGGATTTCTAAGACTTTTTCAAGCAACTGACAAATTGGTCGATCATATCGTGCGTGATTGACCAATCACACACCAATCGCCCCATGATCATCTGATCCATTGGCTCGTCCATGTCGTCCCAATAATAAATTGCACCTGCCGCTTCAGCGCGTTTGTGCATTGCGCGTGGCATGTCGAAAAACGTCATATTGCCATCTGGAGTGCCGCGCAACGACACCTCTGGAATTGTGGCTAGCCCCTCTTTTAATCGTGCGAAATTTTCATTCGCACGTCTGGCTAGATCCAACCACAAATCATCCGTTAAATAGGCCAGCATCTGCGCCGACAAATACCGGTGTTTAGAAAACAAATGCGCCCCACGTTTACGGCGCAATTCAAATTCCCATGCATGTTTTGGATCAAAAAAGACAACCGCCTCAACGCCCATCAATCCGTTTTTCGTCCCCCCAAAACTAAGGGCATCAACCCCTGCGCGCCAGGTCATATCCGCAGGTGACGAATTGCGTGCAACAATGGCATTTGCAAATCGTGCACCATCCATGTGCAACGCCAATCCGTAATCCCTGGCCACACCAGCAATATCGCGGACTTCTTCCACGGAATATGAATGGCCTTTCTCGGTGATTTGCGTAATTGAAACGGGTCCACGTTGGGGGCCGTGAACACCGCGTGTCTCTTCGCCCTCGATGGATCTTATCAAAGCTTCTGGCGTGATTTTATCACTGTCACCTACCAAGGTCAGTTTCCCACCACCCATATAGAACTCGGGCGCATTACACTCATCCTCATGGATATGTGAAACAGGCGAGCAAAACACTGTCTCCCATGGCTGCGACAAGGTGGACAATGCCAAAGCATTCGCTGCCGTCCCAGTGCCAACAAGGTAAACTGCTGCGTCTGGTGCTTCGAATTTTTCACGAATAAGGGCTGTGACCTGTTCCATTTGCGGATCCGCACCATAGCTAGACACATAGCCAGCATTAGCCGATACCATTTGATCCAATACCTGCTGCGGCACGGGGCCTGCGTTGTCAGATGCAAAAAACATTATTTCGGCTCCTCGATCAAATAATTTTCCCAATCGTCTTCATCTATTTCAAACTCTGGAACAGTCATTCCTTGAACGGAAACACCAGCTTCATGCACAGATTGCGGTGTTCCAGAAATCAACGGATGCCAATCAAACAGTGGCAAACCATCCCATAGCAACTTATAGGCACAAGTTTTAGGCAACCAATAAGCATTTTTTTCAATCGTGTCAGGATTTAATACAATACATTCAGGTACGAATTGATGACGAATATCATACTGGCCACAGCGACAGGTTTGATCATCTAGCAGTCGACAGGCAACACGCGTCAAATAAACCTCGCCCGAATCTTCATCCTCGATCTTATTTAGGCAACATTTGCCGCATCCATCGCACAAGGCTTCCCACTCTTGTGGAGTCATCTGTTGGAGCGGTTTTTTTTCCCAAAACTTTTCGGCTAGACCCGCGCGTTTGATAGGATCCCTGCTCATAGCGCTGACAGAATATCTCGTGCTTGCGCACAATCTGCATCCATTTGAACGATCAACGCCTCTAATCCATCGAACTTCAATTCTGGGCGCAAAAAATCGACTAGACCAACCGACAAGGTTGATCCATAAAGATCCCCTGAAAAATCAAAGATGAACGTTTCCAAATTTGGGGTGTTTTCCCCAAACATCGGTCGCACACCCAATGACGCTGCCCCATGATAACTGCCCTTATGGGGACCATCCAAAACATCAACGATAACGGCGTAAACACCCAATTTAGGCAAATGTAATCCATCCAGCGCCATGTTGGCGGTTGGATAACCCAATTCACGACCACGCTGTTCCCCACCAATCACTTTACCTTCGATGCGATGCCAATGACCCAACTGTGCGGCCGCGTCACGAGGGCGACCATCGGACAACGCGTTTCGGATAGCTGTCGATGAAATCTGAATGCTGGCATCCTCAATCAATGGCGCAATCGTCACATCGAATCCCATTTCCTTGCCGAATGCGATTAAATCCGCAGCTGTGCCTGCGCGCCCTTTACCGAAACAAAAATCTGCGCCCACGACGACGTTGACCAATCCCAAACCATCAACAATTACCAATTTCGCGAATTCGCGAGGGGTTAAAGCCGCAAGCGATGCGTTGAAATTCAATTGATACAGGCGTTCAATTCCCAATTTTGCCAATCGGGTTTCGCGGGCATGCGCATCCATTAACCGAAAAGGGGCCGCATCAGGTGCAAAGTAACTGCGCGGATGTGGTTCAAACGTTAAGATACCCAACGGCGCAGAATGCCGCGCAGCACCATCGCGCGCCAAGTCGATGACCGACTGATGCCCCAGATGCACACCGTCAAAATTGCCGATTGCAACACTGGCACCTTTGTCCTTGGGATCAACAAACTGATAATCGCGAATAAGTCTCATATGAATGAGGTAAACTGCACCCGCTTATGATGCAAGCAACAACACAGCGTCAAAAATAAGTTAGTCAAACTTGCGGCTAGGCGCCATGACCATGGCCTCTCCAACCAGTACTTTTTTTCCGTCCACTTCGCATTTGCAATCCAGCTTAACGCGCCGTTTATCGATGACGATATCCGTAACTTTGACCTCTGCATGTACCAAATCGCCGGGGCGCACGGGCGCCAGAAACTTTAGGTTCTGGCTCATGTAAATAGTTCCATGACCAGGCAGTTGTTCTCCAATGACCGCAGAAATAAGTCCCGCCGTCAGCATACCATGCGCAATGCGCCCTTCAAAAATGGTATCTTGTGCATACGCATCGTCCAAATGAACAGGATTATGATCCGTGGACACCTCGGCGAACATTTCAATGTCTCTATCTGTCACAACCTTACGGATGTAACGGGTCATGCCCATTTCGATATCTTCAATGCAAATTGTGCCGCGCGGTTGATTGTCCAACATCTGAAGTCCCTGTTCATTACGCAATAATAATTACTGCTTGGGACTATAATTGTAATTATATTACTTTGCAATCGCAGAAAATAACATGTCGCGTACATAAAAGTGCTACAACCCCATATTAATTCTAAGGGATATACATAGTTTTTATATTTTGAAACAAATGGTTAGCGTAGAAATCCAATTGAATATGTCGGATCCAACTGTTTGTCCATGACATACTGCGACAATTTTTCAGGATCTGGTTGTGTGACGGTGTCGGTTTCCTTGGCCGCTAATCCGCCTGTGATGAACAAACTGTCGATTCCTTCGCCAACTGCACCTTGGATATCCGTTGTAATTCCATCGCCAATCGCAAGGATTCGGTCATCGGGAATGTTGGAACGAATAGCCGACAGGCGCCGGCGCGCCAAATCATAGATGGGGGCATGCGGTTTCCCGAAATAAAGCGATGTTCCGCCCATCTCGGTATAGGCTTGTGCCACGGCACCTGCGCACCATTCGCGTTTGTCACCCCGATCCACAATGATGTCGGGGTTTGCACATAAAAGCTTTAGACCCTTTTGTTTTGCATACAGCAAAGGTGCGCGGACGTCATCGGGTGTGCCATCTGATGTTGGCAATCCAGTACAAACGATTCCTTGGGCCTGTTCGATTGGAACACGGGAAATTTGAATAGGCTCATCAATCAATTTCAACGGTTCAAAGAAAGGAAGCTCTGCGTCCGTTCCAATAAAATAAACCTGTTCGCCCACTGCACCCAAAAATAAAGCAGACCGCGCGCTGTCCCCAGAGGAGGCAATGCTATCCCAAGCATCGCGGGCCACACCAAATTCTGTCAACTGATGCTCAACTTGGGCCCTGGGGCGGGGTGAATTCGTGACCAAAACGACTATGCCCCCCCCCGCGCGATACTCAATCAGCGCTTTATTTGCCGCATCAAAGGCACGTACACCATTATGTACGCATCCCCAAAGATCGACAAAAAGCGCATCATATCGCGCCGATATTTCAGAGAGGGCGTTGACGATTTGTGTCATATCAGTCTGCCTTATAGGGCCAAAACAGGGATGATTTGTTTCTTACGGCTCATCACACCGGGCAGAACCACGGTGTCGCCAGAAACGGTTGCCCCAAATGATTTTTCAGCAACCGATTTAACCAAATCATTTGGTACCAACAGTGTCGCCTCTTCGTTTAGGATATCGATGACGAACAGCAATACTTGGTCTGCGCCATCTTCTGCGGCAACGTCAACCATGCTAGCCATTAGGCTATCTTTGCGGTCCAAAACAATTTTCGGAGCAGTGGTTTCCAAAACAGAAACGCGGAACTGTTTGCCACCCACTTCATATTCCTTGGAATCCATGCGCAACAGGTCCGCATCGCTGAACGCGGATACGTCTGATTTTGCTTCGAACAACTCGGCGGCATATGCGGCCATATCAATCCCAAGGTCATCTGCCAATTTTTGCGCAACGGTGCGATCATGATCGGTGGTTGTTGGGCTGCGAAATTCTAGTGTGTCAGACAAAATACATGACAGCGCAGCGCCCTTAATCGCATCGGGCATTTTGGCCGCATCATCGCCCATCAGGTCGATCATGATGGTCGCGGTGCAGGCCAAGGGGCGGATCGTGATATCAATCGGTCCCTTGGTTTCCAGACCACCCACCAATTTATGGTGATCGATGATCGCCTGAATATCCGCATCATTGATGCCATTTGGCAATTCAGCAGGGTTATTTGTATCAACGATGATAACCGGCGCACCAGCATCAACCCCAACAATAATTTCCGGCTTTTCCAAATTCCAACGGTTTAGAACAAATGCCGCCTCGGTATTCGGTTCACCCAAGAGTTTTGGAACAGCCGCGATGCCCTTAACCTCATTCAAATACCATGACCAAACAATTGGAGAGCCCGTTGAATCTGTATCCGGAGATTTATGGCCAAAAATCTGTAGTGTCATTGCAGTCGTCCTTTGCAAAATCATCTTTTGCGCGCCTTATACGCGCCGATCTAATGATTGTCACCTAGTCAGAGGCGCGCTGGAACACTGGTTTGTCAGCAGAAGACATGTCAGGTTGGTAAACATATCCACCACTGTTGAAATCCTGCAACGCATCTACAGATACAACACGGTTTTCGACAATAAATCGGGCCATAGCACCGCGCGCCCGTTTGGCATAAAAACTAACGATACGCGGTCCTTTTTCATGTTCTTCATAAAACTGTGGTGTGACCACGCGCAGCGACAGTTTATTCAAATCAACCGCCCCAAAATATTCTTGCGACGCACAGTTAACCAGAACGTCAGATTCAGTGGCCTTGGCGTCACTGTTTAACTCTGATGCAATACGATCGCCCCAATACTCATAAAGTGATGACTTACGGCCCACCTTTAATCGGCTGCCCATTTCCAGCCGATAAGGTTCAATTTCGTCCAACGGGCGCAATAAACCGTATAGCCCAGACAGAATACGCATGTGATCCTGCGCCCAGCGCAAGGCATCCTCATTTACCGTGGCCGCCTCAAACCCCTGATAGGTGTCGCCCGCAAATGCAAAAACCGCAGCTTTCCTGTCTTGTTCACCGAATTCCGAAAATCGTGTTTTGTTCAGCTTGGCCAATGGTTCGGACAAATCCATGAGATCCCGCAATCCTTTGATCGTTAACCGGCCTGCAGCCTTGGCCAATTTGGACGCATCATCTGGGAAACGAGGCTGAGTAACTGTCACATCCTCAAGCGGAGACATGTCAAGTTTTTTAGCCGGCGAGACAACAACAAGCATAGCAATATCCTTTCGTTCCTTTGATTTAGAGTGAAGTATCTCGCTATTCAACTCAGTTCGTCCAACTTGCAGAATAGACCCGATTATATTCTGATTTCGCTGATCCGTTTCAGTGTTCGGCGATTATCGTCAAAAACGCCTGACCAAATCGCTCGGCGCGCCTTTCTCCCAAAATCCGGGATATAGAGACTGAATCACGTGGCTTCACCTCGGCAATTTTCGCAAGCAGGGACGCGGAACAGCTCATTGGTTTTTCTGTGCCGCATTCCCCTCGAACAAGGTTGGCCTGCGCCTCGAGCAGTTGATCATAAACAGTGCCTTCATTGCGTCCAGCAAATTTTTTGCGAGTTGGGTGCATTTCGTGAACTTCACCCGCCACAACTTCCAGAAACGCTGCCCCATAGGTGTTCAATTTTTTTGAGCCTATCCCGTTGATTTTTGCCATTTCATCAAAATTCTTGGGACGCTTTTGTGCCATTTCAATTAGGGTCTTATCATTGAACACAATGTAGGCGGGAACGTCTGCCTGTTCGGCAAGAAACCGTCGCTTGGCCTTTAGTGCGGACAAAAGCGGTGCGTCTTCGTCAGAAACCAACGTTTTTATTGTGGGACGCGATTTTTCAATCTTTAACGTGTCTAAACGCAGAGTGATTGATTCCTGATCCTTTAAAATTGCGAGCCCAGCCTGCGTCATGCACAAGGCACCATGGCGTGACGGATCGGGTCGGGCCAAATCATACCCCATCATCTGCCTGAAAATACCCTGCCAATTTTGTTTGCTTATATCGCGTCCAACCCCAAATGTGGGTAAATCGGCGTGCCCATGCTGACGCATTTTGTCAGTATCAGCCCCAATTAAGATATCAATAAGGTGTCCCGCACCAAATCGTTCCTCGGTGCGCAGCATTGCTGACAGTGCCTTGCGCACGGCAGTGGTACCATCAAAGGTTTCAGGCGGTTTGTCACAAAGGTCACATTTGCCACAAGCTTGCATATGCTCGCCAAAATACCCTAATAAAACGCTTCGACGGCACTTTAGTGCCTCAGCCAGTCCCAATAGGGCGTTCAAACGACCGTGATCGGCGTGTCGCCGTTCAGCTGGCGCAAGACTTTCATCAATCTGCGTGCGCCGGAATCGGATGTCCTCGGCCCCATATAGTGTCAGTGTTTCTGCGTCAGCCCCGTCGCGTCCAGCGCGACCAATTTCCTGATAATACGCCTCGATTGATTTAGGTAGATCTGCGTGTGCGACCCAGCGAATGTCTGGCTTATCAACCCCCATTCCGAATGCCACTGTCGCAACGACAATTAGACCCTCTTCTTTGTTGAACCGTTCTTCAACAACACGCCGATCCGTAGGATCCATTCCACCGTGATAATAACAGGTTTGATGACCTTCATCTGACAGTGCCTTAGCAAGGCTTTCGGTTTTCGCGCGTGTCCCACAATACACAATGCCAGACTGTTCGCGCCGCGCATCGGCGTAATCCACAATCTGACGACGCGGATTGTTTTTGACAGCGAATGCCAGATGAATATTGGGCCGATCAAACCCGCGCAGAAATGTTTTAGGCGCATGGTCATCAAACAATCGGGTGACAATTTCAGCGCGCGTTTCCGCGTCAGCAGTCGCGGTAAAGGCGGATAGGGGCACGTCAAGCTGTCGCCGCAACTCTCCGATTTTTAGGTAATCAGGACGGAAATCGTGACCCCATTGACTAACACAATGAGCTTCATCCACAGATATCATACCGACACGATACCGGCGTAATACCGACGTGATTTGAGCAGACCCCAAACGTTCAGGGGCAAGGTACAAAAGACGCAATGATCCATCCTCGAGCCCTGCAAAAATTTCGTCGTTTTCTTCTGAGGTATTCGCAGATGTCAGCGCCCCTGCCCCAACACCGATCGCACGCAAAGCCCTCACCTGATCACGCATCAACGCAATCAAAGGAGAAACAACAATTGTGATCCCGTCGCACAATATCGCAGGTAATTGATAACAAAGAGATTTCCCACCACCTGTGGGCATTATGGCAAGAACATTTTCACCCTGCAGAACAGAATCAACAATTTCTTTTTGACCGGGTCTGAAGTCATCAAACCCGAATACATCGCGCAAAACTGCTGATGCCTGCGTCATAATTTTCCTTGGTTACTGCTTTTTTTCTGCAATGTCCCATAGCTCAGTGACCATGACAAGTCACCGAATTCCAAAATATCGCAGGTATCTGTTTTAATTACAAAAACGCACGGAAAATTTCTGGAAGGATGTAATTTTGTAATGAAATTACAATGATAAACGCCACCAAAGGAGCCAAGTCCATAGGTCGCGTATCAGGCAAAATTCGGCGGATCGGCTCGTAAATTGGTTCCAATAATTTATTCAAACCCATCCAGATTTGCGCCACCAAAGGTTGATGCAAGTTTAAGACTTGAAAGTTGATCAGCCAACTCATAATGATGTGAATGATCATCATGAAGTAAACGACGTTCAGGATCAGTTGCAGCGGTCCGTAAATTGCCATCATGGTAAAAACTCCTCGGTTAATCAGGAGGTAAGGGCTTTTGTCAAAAAGGACAAGGCCCTGCGCGTTTTATTGATGATCTTCCAATTGCGATGTGATGTAGACATCTATTGCATCAATTTGGCTTTGCGTAAGTCGCAGTCCCAACCTAGAGCGTCGCCAGACGAAATCATCAGCCCTTTGTACAAATTCGTTTTTGATAACCCAATCCAGTTCTGCACGTGTCACGTTGCATCCGAAATCCACCGATGCCGAGTTATCAATTTTTTTCAATATATTGCGAGCATCTGTACCATACATTCTGACCATGCGCGCGGCCCATGCTGGATCTATGAACGTATATTCATCCAGCAATGCAGTCACAAGGCCATCAAATCCGTTAATTTCAAAATCCCCACCAGGCAAAGGCGCATGTTTTGTCCACGCAGGCGACATTGCACCCAGTACATCTTCGATTTCACGCAGGGCACTTTCCGCCAATTTTCGGTATGTCGTAATTTTTCCACCAAAAATGTTCAAGACAGGTGCATTTGTGCTGTTGGCGTCAACTTTTAGCACATAGTCACGCGTTGCCGCAGATGCTGATGATGCGCCATCATCGTATAGTGGTCGCACACCAGCAAAGGTCCAAACAACATCTTTTGGTGTAATCGGCAATTCAAAATACTGCGACGCAAAATTTATCAAATATTCTTGTTCTTCAGGTGAACATTCTACGGGTGTATTCGGATCCAGATGGTCTTGATCAGTGGTACCGATCAGTGTGAAATCACCTTCGTATGGAATTGCGAATATAATGCGCCCGTCTGTGCCTTGGAAAAAATATGCCTTGTCGTGATCGTATAATTTTCGTGTAACAATGTGGCTACCACGGACCAGACGAACACCTTCATTCGTTTGTAAACCTAGGGTTTGACCCAATAGCTCACCCACCCACGGACCTGCCGCATTCACAATCATTTTTGCTGTAATTTCGTGTCTAATTAGGGATTTTTGTTCTTCTACCGTGATACGCCAATGATCTGCTAAACGCTGTGTCGCAACAACTTTTGTCCGCGTCAAAATTTTCGCGCCCCGCTGACGCGCATCTTGGGCGTTTAGGACGACCAGTCGCGAATCCTCGATCCAACAGTCTGAATATTCAAACGCTTTCTGAAATGAATTTCTAAGTGGTACGCCTTCTGCGGCATTTTTAAGGTCAAGTGTTTCTGTCGCTGGCAAAACTTTACGTCCGCCCATGTGATCATACAGGAAAAGCCCAATACGGATTAACCAAGCGGGTCGCCGACCCTTCATCCATGGCATAATCCGCTGCAGCAAGCGCGAGGTTGGCGTACTGTTATCAAATCGCATCTCAGGAGCGATAGGCAAAACGAAACGCATAGGCCAGCTAATATGAGGCATAGCATGTAATAGATTTTCACGCTCAATCAGAGCCTCTTTCACAAGCCGAAATTCAAAATATTCTAGATAACGCAAGCCACCGTGAAATAACTTTGTTGATGCAGATGAAGTTGCCGAGGCAAGATCGTTCATCTCTGCCAGTGCCACGCGATACCCACGCCCAGCTGCGTCTCTTGCGATACCGCACCCGTTAATTCCGCCGCCTATCACAAAAATATCGTAATCAACGTTAGGCATGTTCCGCAACTCCGCTTGTTCATCGGTCGCAGTTATGTCGTGATTTTCGATTTTGGTCAATGATGTTCGTTTTTTTTCGTTTTACAACATAACCACTTGACCGGTTCGCGCACTTTCTTGTGCAGCTTGCCCCATTCGGACCGCCCACATTCCATCATCAAGGGTTACTTCAGGCACGCCCCCATGTCGCACCAAATGAACGAATTTCTGATGTTGATAAAAGGTCGACCCATTGTGATCTCCAGCGGCCAAAATGGTTGGATCCACAGGAATATCTTTTTCAATCGGCCCTTTCGGATTGCGTGGGCTAAAGATTAATTTAGGCGTCGGGCTGTTGCCCAATGTTTCTGTTGGCCAAAATCGTTCGGGACCAGGAACCAAGGATTCGATTATGCCATCAGGACCAGTCGCAATAATATGTTCCTGGTATTTTGCGCCTTCCGCAAACATACATAGTTCCAACATCGCACGCGCGCCGCTTGCGAAATCAACAATTACATACCCATGGTCCCAAATATCCGGGACATCACCATCATATGTTTCGTCCAAGTGATTAACCGCCTGACCCCCCGAGGCCATGACGCGAACTGGGTCAGATTTCAAAATCAACCGCATGAGATCAAAAAAATGGCAGCATTTTTCGACAAATGTACCGCCACTGTTGGCGTTGAATCTGTTCCAGTCACCAACTTTTTCCAAAAATGGGAAACGATGTTCACGGATGGTCAACATGCGCGTACCGCCAGTCGATGCATCGAGATTATCAATCAGAGCCGCAACAGGAGGCATGTAGCGGTATTCCATCGCGACCCACACCGGAGCACTATATTTGGCCGCAAAAGCTTGAATTCTGCTTGCACCGTCTTCTTGGGTAAACAGTGGTTTTTCCATTAAAATCGGACGATGCGGTGCATCCAACGCAGATTCCAATTGTTCCAGGTGTTTGTGATTTGGAGAAACTATCAAAATACAATCGATATTAGGATCATTCAGCACCGCCATTTCACTGTCGGCAAAGATTGCGTTTGGTGCCAACTTGGCGGCTTCCTCCCGCATGAATACGTCTGGTTCATAAATCACGCGCGCCTCCACATCTGGTAACAATGCAATGTTGCGCAGGTGCTCTTGCCCCATCATTCCGCAACCGATTATTCCATAATGAACCGTTTTCATGACTGCTCCTACTTTATGCGTGCCACATATTGCGCGACTTTTGAGTTGATCCAACTTTTGGAAAATTCAACAGGTTGATCAAACTGATTGAACCCTAGTCGGTGTACACACACTGCATTCACAGGAAGCGCAAGTGTTTTGGGGCACCAATTGGGTTTTTCATCAATCCCAATTCGATCTTCAACCCTGGTTATCCAAATGTTGAGTGATTTTCGATAGTATACATACAACGCCTCATTAAGATCGGCTGGCGTTATTTTATTTGCGTGATCCGCATCTAACCAAATCTCTTCCAAAACCGCCGGAATATCATTCAAATATCGCATCCGACGAATTCGAAATCCTGCGGTATTAGAGCCAAACAAGGGAAAACTAGTAGGTTTTGTCTCTTTTGAGACATCTAAAACTTCTGCCCTCGGTAGTCCGCCACCATCGAGCAGTTCGACACGGAAAAACGAATATATCGAACTAATTTCAGATTTCGTGCGGATGTAATTACCTGATCCCTGCACCCGCTCTAGAAGTCCTTGACGTTCAAGCTCAGCAAGTGATTTTCGCAGCGTGCCCACAGATGTTGACAGCTGTGCAGAAAGGTCACGCTCTGTAGGCAACCGCGCACCATCTTCAAGTCGTCCCGCAGCAATTTCACGGATCAACAGTTCACTAATTTGAAGATATTTTGGCAGGCTTTGTTGTGTGCTCATCAGACTTAAGAATTAAAATTGATATACTATTGATCTACTACAATTCTGATGCTACGCAAGGGGTAATTGAATGCATGAGGTGTCCATGACAGTTGTTCCAATTACATCACCTGATCTAGACGCAGTTGAGGTGTCTTGGTTTTCGGCGCTGTGTTCCGACGATTACCAATTCTTGGGTCAGCCAGATGGCGCATTGCGTTCATCTTGGGATCACTGCAGCAGCATTGTCAAAACAGCGGAAGATCATGGATTTCGCAATATACTGTGCCCTTCATCCTACCAAGTTGGTCAGGACACACTTAGCTTTGTCGCAGGCTGCGCTCCGATTACTGATCGTATCAATATGTTGGCCGCGGTACGGTGTGGAGAAATGCAACCCATCATGTTGGCCCGCACAATCGCCACTCTGGATCACATGATGAAGGGTCGCTTGACCGTAAATATCATCAGCAGCGATTTTCCAGGAGAAAAGGCCGATAGTGAATACCGGTATCAACGTTCCCGCGAGGTTGTCGAGATTCTAAAGCAGGCCTGGTCACAAGACGAAATCAACTATCAAGGTGATATTTACAATTTTCAAGGCCTAACCACAGATCCGGCAAAACCCTATCAAACAGGGGGACCTTTGCTATATTTTGGTGGGTATTCCCCCGCTGCGTTGGAATTATGTGGCAAGCATTGTGATGTATATTTGATGTGGCCAGAACCCAAAGATCAGATTGCAGAACGCATGAAGGCCGTTAATGCAGTCGCAGATCGATATGATCGAACATTGGATTACGGATTGCGCGTGCACGTTATTGTACGTGATACCGAAGCCGAGGCCAAAGAATATGCAGAATATATCGTTTCAAAATTAGATGATGAACATGGTCGCAAGATTCGAGATCGCGCATTGGATAGCACATCACTTGGCGTATCTCATCAAGCAAAAAACCGTGATTACGCAGACGAGTTTGGGTACGTTGAACCCCATTTATGGACGGGGATTGGTCGTGCCCGATCTGGATGTGGAGCCGCAATTGTGGGATCTGCAGATCAAGTACTAAGTGAATTAGAGGCCTACCAAAAAATGGGTGTCCGCGCTTTCATTTTGTCGGGTTATCCACATATTGAAGAATGTAAGCATTTCGGAACCAAGGTTCTGCCAAACATGAAGACCTGCTCGCTTCCGCATGCGTATGGACGCGTGCCTGCTGATTTACCAATGACACCACTGGGCCAAGGAGAGAGAAAATAATGGACCGTATTTCCCTTAATAACGAGGTCAGCCTTTCTCGGATTGTATATGGCATGTGGCGTTTGGGCGATGATAATAATACATCTGCCGAGCATGTACGCGCAAAGATCGACGCCAGCCTAGATCAAGGAATTACATCTTTTGATCAGGCCGATATTTATGGTGGATACGAGGCCGAAGAAATATTAGGTAATGCATTGGCAGGTACGCATCTGCGCGACAAAATGGAAATCGTCACCAAATGTGATATTGTTGCACCCGTCGGACGATATTCGGACGCACCTGTAAAATATTATGACACGTCACGCTCGCATATTTTGTCTTCAGTCGATCACTCGCTCCGCCTGATGGGAATTGATCATATTGACCTCTTGCTGATCCACCGTCCTGATCCCTTAATGGACCATCACGAAACAGGAGCGGCGCTAGATGAGGTTATTGCGTCGGGCAAAGTTCGAAGTGTGGGCGTATCTAACTTTCGACCCTATGACTGGGAATTGCTTCAATCTGCAATGAAAAATCAGCTCTCAACCAACCAAATTGAACTAAGCGTCTTAGCACATGATGCGTTCGTAAACGGCGATATCGCGTTTCATCAGCGCATCGGTACACCATTGATGGCATGGTCACCTTTGGCTGGCGGTGCGTTATTCTCTGGCGAACACCCAGCCGTCATGGACGCGTTGGGAAAGGTTGCTACGAAAAATAATGTCGATGAAACCGCAGTTGCAATCGCATGGCTCTTGGCACACCCCTCTCGAATACTACCTGTATTAGGTACAAATTCTATTGAACGGATAAAGGGCATGTCATCCGCACTGGACGTAAAAATGGATCGCCAAACATGGTACGAAATTTACACCGCTGCGCTTGGGCGTGAGGTTGCTTAGGGATCATAATGACGACTGCTACGAACTTAGATCAGCGTGCATTTCGCGACGCTTTAGGAACTTTTGCAACTGGTGTGACGGTTATTACATGCGCGGGTCCCGATGGACCAATGGGTATCACAGCGAACAGCTTTTCAAGTCTTTCTCTTGATCCACCGCTTGTCCTGTGGTCGCCAGCAAAATCATCACGCCGATACGACACATTTGTAAATGCGGAAGAATATGTCATTCATGTTGCGGCGCACGATCAACTAGACTTATGCACTGAATTTGCAAAAACCGCTCAGGGCCCTGAGACTATAAGTTGGCAATATACAATTTCTGGAAGTCCCTATCTTGCCGGTTGCGCTGCGCAGTTCGTCTGCAGCAAGCATGCTGTTTTTGATGGGGGCGACCACTCAATAATCGTGGGTAAAGTCACCGAATTTTCAAAGAGCAATAAATCGCCACTAATCTTTGCGTCCGGCGAATACAAATCGGCCTAGGCGAAACACTGAATTCGCCAAAAACAGGATCTATTGAACAGGGCCCGTCGACGATCCAACCACAAGCTCTGCTTCAAGCAATATTTCCCGCTTGGGTGCATCAGGATTTTCGATTCTATGCATCAGAGTTTGGGCAACAATTCTACCCGCTTCGCGGACTGATGAACGTGTAGCAGTGAATATTGGAACGTCTTGACCATTGCGAAGGTATGACAATTCATCGTCGTGCGTTACAATTGACACATCTTTTCCTGCGACAAGCCCACAATCCTGGACAGCTCTGCGCACACCAAGAGCCGAAATCATAGATGCCACCAGTATTGCTGTCGGCGGTTTTGGCAATGACAACATTTCACGCGCAGTTTGATAGCCAAATATTTCAGTCATTTCAGAATTGCGAGTAAGATCGGATTCAATTGACAAGCCCCGTGCCTCAATTGCGGTTTGGAACCCCAAAAAACGCCGCTGCGCAAAATCCAAGGTTTCTAATCCATTTATCAGCGCAATTCGCCTGTGTCCCAGATCCAGCAAAAAATCCGTTGCTCGTTGAAACGCGCGTTTGTTATTTACGTCAACCCAACTATAGTTCGCATCTGCACTTGAGGAACGCCCGTGGACAACAAAGGGTAAACCGACATTTTGTAAAATTTGAATGCGTTCATCATTAACTTTTGGCGCTTGAACGACCACACCATCGACTGCACCACGACGTAATAGGGATCCGTAAATATCTGATCCATCGCTTTCTTTAACAAACGAAAACAGCATATCATAATTGCACGTTTTATATATTTCTGACGCACCCGCAATAAAATCGGCAAAAATCGGATTGACCAATTCGTGACTCGTCGATTCTGGCAAAACATGACCAATCGTCATCGAACGACCTGTTGCCAGAGAGGACGCGCCACGATTCGGAATATAGTTGTGCTTGCGCGCGGCTTCTTCCACTTTCCGACGTGTATTTTCGCTCACCTCAGGATACCCATTCAACGCACGTGAAATCGTGGTCTGAGAGATTCCCAAAAGTTCTGACAACTCTTTCAGGTTCACTTTTCACTCCTGATTCAAAGCGGTTTCAATTTATGGTGAGAGTTCTCCCGACGCTGAATCTTTTTATATTTTAATTATTCATCCGTCTACACTGTTATAATGCCATATTTTGTAATGCATAACCAAATTTTGTGCTTGACATATCTTTGAATATTTTGCTTTACGATTTTGTATTCAAAGCGCTTTGAAAATTTTTGGTTTCTGATAGGTAAAAAATCACCTATCCCATGTATTTTCGCTTTACGCGTTCTGTTTGTTTGGGCATAGTCTGCCTAGCAATGAGAAGGCATGGCGTTACGGTTTGTGAGACATTTCCTCACTACATCGTACCAATCGCGTGCTGAATGCGAGCGCTGCTTGACCTCAAAATTGGGGAAATGTTAGCGGTAAATATCGGAATTGGGCGTTCCTTCGGTTCGCTTCTTTCCTAATGGTGGATGGCACCAAACATAAAAAATTGGGAGAAATTTTTATGACTATCAACTTCAAAACACTGGGTGCGGCAGCTGTTGCATCTTTCACACTTGCAGGAGTTGCAAGTGCTGACGTGTGTGACACACCATCAGCTTTGGGTGACCTAGGTCGCTTTGACGGTGAGGTCATCACAATCGCCGGCTCAATGGAAGGCAAAGATGAAGAGATGCTAACAAACACAGTTAGTTGCTTTGAAAAGGCGACTGGCGCAGTTGTTAAATATTCTGGCTCTCGTGATTTCGCGGCATTGATCGTGGCAGACCTTCGTTCAAACAACGCACCTAACATCGCAATTTTCCCTCAGCCTGGTTTGGCTGGTGACATGGCGAAAGAAGGTCACCTTGTCCCACTAGGCCAAGAATCAGCTGACTGGATGGCGGCAAACTACGGTGCAGGTCAGTCATGGGTCGACCTAGGTACATATGCAAACGCGGATGGCGTCAAAAATTTCTATGGCTTCGCGTTCAAAATGGACCTTAAATCATTGGTTTGGTATTCACCAGAGCAGTTTGAAGACAATGGTTATGGAATTCCATCAACAATGGAAGAATTGATTGCTCTGTCTGATCAGATGGTCGCAGACGGAAACACACCCTGGTGTATCGGCGTAGAGTCAGGCAACGCGACTGGTTGGACAGCGACAGACTGGATGGAAGACCTCATGCTTCGCACAACGTCTCCTGAAAATTATGACCGCTGGGTATCAAACGATCTACCGTTCAACAGCCCAGAAGTTTTGAACGCAATGGAAGTTTATGGCCAATTCTCACGCAACGACGACTATGTTGCGGGTGGTGCATCCTCAGTTGCGACAACATTCTTTGGCGATGCGCCAAAAGGTCTATTCTCATCACCAGCAAGCTGTATGATGCACCGTCAGGCGTCATTCATTCCAGCGTTCTTCCCGAAAAAGGGTGAAGAAGTTGCAAATGGTGAAGCAGACTTCTTCTACTTCCCACCATACGCATCAATCGATCTAGGTAACCCAGTATTGGGTGCAGGTACACTTTGGACAATGACCAAGGACTCACCTGCGACACGTGCCTTCTTTGAGTACATGAAAGAAGCATCAGCACACGAAGCATGGATGTCACAAGGTACATTCCTTACTGCGCACAAAGGTGCAGACCTAAACGCATATGCGACACCTGCGCTTCGTAAGCAAGGCGAGATTCTATCAAACGCAACAACATTCCGCTTCGACGCTTCTGACCTTATGCCAGGTGCAATCGGCGCGGGCGCGTTCTGGTCAGAAATGACAGCGTTTGCGAACGGCCAAGATGCAAAAACAACTGCCGACAACATTCAGGCAGCATGGGACGCAATTAAATAAGCGCCCAATAGCATATATCATAGTGAAAGGGCGCAACTTCTGGCGCCCTTTCAACAACTTGAAACATATTTCAATCGTTTCGGACCTACTACTCATGCAATCAATCAGACCTGTAATCGCCGGCAATGGTTTGGCTATTCTTTTAACCGTGGTGTTTCTATTGCCAACAACTGCAGTGGTTGCATTTGTTGCGACAGGACCAATCGACGATTTATTTGCAAATTTGGGAATCTGGTTGCACCGTACTTATGCATGGTCGCTGCCTGAATTTGACACCATCGCGCGTTTTTCAAAAATTGGATTTGCAATTCGCGCTATCTTTATCGCGGTCGGTATATCGTTCTTATATTTTTGGATTTCTAACTGGCTCAACATGGGGCTTGCTCGCGTGTCTTCGCGCGGTTCGTTGGGGCGCCAATCAACAATTATCGAAGCAATCCAACCATGGATTTTCGTCGGTCCCGCACTTGTTTTGCTGTTACTTTTCCTTTTGGTCCCAGCATTTTCAACTCTGAGCCTTTCCTTCCAAGAAGCAGACGGAACGCCCACGGTTCGCAATTATGCATTTTTATGGGATTCGTCGGCGCTTGGTTATTTGCAGTTCCGCTTAGCGATGCGAAACAGCTTGATGTGGTTGATCCTGGTACCAACATGCTGCATTTCTCTTGGCCTATTGATCGCCGTATTGGCAGACTCTGTTCGTTGGGGAATTGTTGCTAAGACATTTATTTTCGTGCCCTTGGCAATTTCATTTGTCGGCGCAGCAGTCATCTGGCGCAACATTTTTGCAGGTGGCGGGATTGAAGCACAAGAAACGCTGAATGGGTTAACGCCGTCATACCAAATAGGTCTGTTGAAGGCGCTTCTTGGCCACACGGCCGAATATAATGAGCCGCTCTATAACTTAAAATTTTGGGGTAACTTCTTCCTGATGTGGATTTTGGTTTGGGTGCAAACCGGTTTCGCGATGGTCATATTTTCGGCAGCGCTTCGTGGTGTACCCCAAGACACGATTGAAGCCGCAACAATTGATGGCGCGAACCCGTTCCAACTATTTTTCCGGGTGAAGTTGCCGCAGATTTATTCGACAGTTTTAGTGGTTTGGACAACACTCGTTATCCTTGTTCTTAAGGTGTTCGATATTCCCTATGCACTATCTGCAAACGATGACGACAAGCTACTGTTGGCGACAATGATGGAAAACGCACGAAATAATTGGTCCATCGGGGGCGATAATGTTGACAACCTGTTTGCTTCGATTGCGGTAATGTTGATGTTAACTGTCGTTCCAAACATGGTGTTTAACGCGTGGCGTATTCGTCGCGAACAAAAAGAACTTGGGCATTAAGGAGTAAAGTGAGATGGTCGCACGATCCCTTCGACATGTTGTTTTGGCGTTGATTGTATTTATATGGGTGGTTCCCTTTATTGCTCTTGTCACAACATCACTACGCTCTGAATCCGCATCAAAAACGTCTGGATTTTGGACCGCTTTCACACCAACAGAGCTTGGTCATCGATTTAGCACACATGAAAACGGCGCAGCGGAAAAATTAACTGTGATGTCTGGAAACATTTTTGAACGGTTGAACCAAGATGACCCTAGCTTTCCAGTAACTGGTGAGGTTAATTCGATCTTATTCAAAGGTCGGGTTCCTGATCCAGAAAATCCAGATAAAACTATTTTGATCCGCAAGCTCGTTCCTGCAGGCGAAATTATGGATGTTCGCGGCGGAGATTTTGTTTTTCAGGAAAACGGCGATTTCACTTGGACATTCGCAGAAGAAACTGCGCCAAAGCCCAAGAAACTGGACGCATTTATAGACCAAGATCCTGTTTTTGGAGCTGACGCTTATATTGAGGTTTTATTTGATAACAAAAACGTACCAAACGCGCTGATTTCGTCATTCATCGTCACAATTCCTGCAACAATTATCCCAATCACAATTGCAGCGTTTGCTGCTTACGCGTTTGCTTGGATGTCTTTTCCAGGGCGGGATTGGTTATTCGTGATTGTGGTGTCGCTCATGGTTGTTCCAACTCAGCTCGCCTTTCTTCCTGTTCTCCAAGGTTTCAGCGGCATCGCATCATGGGCAACGCAACTAAACCAATGGCTCACAGATTGTGAAGTGAATGATACCTGTCAAGTGGCGTCCAAATCATTTGCGGGCTTATGGATTACGCACACTGCATTTGGACTTCCATTGGCAATTTATCTTCTTAGGAATTACATCGTTGGATTGCCAAAAGAATTGCTACAAAGTGCAAGGATTGATGGTGCAAACCATCTACAGATTTTTACAAAGTTGATTGTTCCATTGTCCGTTCCAGCATTGGCGTCATTTAGCATTTTTCAATTCTTGTGGGTGTGGAACGACTTAATTGTCGCGCTGTACATTGGGCCAAATAATGCCGAGGATCTGGTATTCCCAATCCGACTGCAAAAACAATTGGGAACCTTTAAAGACCAACTGCACCTTCTGAACGCATCCGCAGTCATATCTATGATCGTTCCAGTCATAGTATTTTTGTCGATGCAGCGTTATTTCATTCGCGGTCTTTTAGCTGGATCTGTTAAGGGTGGATAAACTAATGACCAAGCTTAAATGGTGGGAAACTGCCGTAATTTATCAAATTTACCCACGCTCGTTCCAAGACTCGAATGACGATGGCATTGGAGATATAAAGGGGATCACATCTCGGCTGGACTACATTGCCAATCTGGGCATAGATGCAATTTGGATCAGCCCCTTTTTTATGTCGCCACAACGTGACTTCGGCTACGATATTTCCAATTATTGTGACATTAATCCAGAATACGGAACATTGGCCGATTTTGATGAACTGATCGCAAAAATTCATGATCTCGGCATGAAATTAATGATCGATATTGTGCCCGCACATTGTTCTGACATGCACCCTTGGTTCGAGGAAAGCCGCCAATCTCGCGATAATCCCAAGGCGGATTGGTTTCATTGGGTGGATCCAAACCCAGATGGAACAGTACCAAATAATTGGCTGTCTTTCTTTGGGGGTCAAGCATGGAGCTGGGAGCCCCGTCGGCAGCAGTACTACTTGCACAATTTCTTGTGTGAACAACCAAATTTGAACCACGCAAATCTCGAGGTGCGTGAAGCATTAAACAAAGTTGCCAGATTTTGGTTTGATCGTGGTGTTGACGGCTTTCGCCTTGATGCAGTTCATACAATTAATGGTGATCAGGCTCCATATCGGGATAATGCAGCTAACCCCGATTTTATCCCCGGCGATCTCCCACAGCAACAACAACCCTTTTTCAGGCAGCTTCACGATGGGGCGCAATTAAACCAACCCGCCATTCAAACGTTTAGTGAAAGCTACCGAAAAATCGCGGATGAGTATGACGGTGACCGCTTTTTAATGGGAGAGGTTGACGGAGATAAGGGGCGCGCGATGGAGGTAAGCAACACCTTTACCGATACCGGCCGATTGCATGCCACCTATAATTTTGATCTGCTCGCTTGGGGCGGGTTAGACGTCACAGGTCTGCGTAACGCAATTAATAACGCTGTTGATGTCTTTAACGGCACGGGGCGTCTGTGTTTTGCATTTTCAAATCATGATGTTCCCCGCTCTGCGACACGGCAACTTGCGGCACTGGGTCTGAATGACGATCAAAGTGATGCAATGCAGCTGGTGCTATTGAAGTTGGAAACTTGTTTGATTGGATCAAGTTGCGTGTACCAAGGCGAAGAGCTTGGCCTAGAAGATGTAACTGACATTCCCGTTGATAAAATGCAGGATCCGTGGGGCGTGAAATTTGCCCCCGCCTTCTTGGGACGTGACACCTGCAGAACGCCTATGGTTTGGGAGAAATCTAACCAACATGGCGGTTTTTCGAAGGCTGAGGCAACCTGGTTACCGGTCTCAAGCCGGCATTTGCAACGCGCCGGATTGGATATGGCCCAAACCAAAGGGTCAATTTATCAAAACTTTGCGCAGTTCTTGGCATGGCGCAAAACCCAACCTGCCTTCATGGAGGCAAACACTATGAGCATCGTTTCAGGCGATGAACGAACACTGGTTTTTGATCGTATGAGCGAGACACAAACTCTGCGCTGCACGTTTGATTTTGACACACTAACTGCATCCTTTGAGGAGATTTAAATTGGCACAGGTAGAACTTAGAAATGTTGAAAAAACATTCGGCAAAACCAAAGTCATTAAAGACGTTGATCTGTCCATTGAAAAGGGTGAATTTGTCGTCTTTGTTGGCCCATCAGGATGCGGGAAATCAACTTTACTTCGCCTTATTGCGGGATTGGAAACTCTAACCGATGGTGAGATCATAATTGCTGATCGCGCAGTTATGGATCTTCCGCCATCAGAACGCGGAATCGCGATGGTTTTCCAATCTTATGCGCTTTATCCGCACATGAGCGTTTTTCATAACATGGCATTTTCCCTTAGCCTTCAAGGCGTTGCGAAAGCAGAAATTCAAGAGCGCGTAGAAGCTGCTGCAAAAATTTTGCAGATGGAACACCTGCTAGACCGCCGTCCTGCGGCCTTGTCTGGAGGGCAACGACAACGTGTTGCCATCGGGCGCGCGATTGTCAGAAACCCTGACGTCTTTCTATTTGACGAACCGCTTTCGAATTTGGATGCGGCATTGCGTCATGACACACGTGTCGAAATCGCAAAATTGCACAAACAATTGGGCGCAACTACAATTTATGTGACGCATGACCAAGTAGAAGCCATGACGCTCGCCGATAAGATCGTCGTTTTAAAAGACGGTGAAATCATGCAGGTGGGATCTCCAATGGATTTGTTCAACTATCCAGACAATGAATTTGTTGCTGGATTCCTTGGATCTCCCAAAATGAACTTTTTTGATGGGGAACTTACTGATTTAGACAAAGCTGGTTTTAGTGGATCTGGAATACAAATCGATGGACTTCGGCTCGTGTCATCCACGAAAACAATCGGCGCACCGGTTCGAATGGGTGTTAGACCGCAACATTTGGTAATAGATACCAATGGTCAGCTGAAGGGTTGGGTTACACTGGTTGAACGATTGGGCACAGAAACTGTTGTTGAACTACGCACCGAAGATGAAACACCGTTCAGATTCGCTGGACAGGACGTCCCTGAAATCGAAGTTGGACAGGCGTTAAGTTTTAGCTTTGATTCGTCGTTGGCTCATCTATTCTAACGATTTCTTCGACAACTTTATCATCATTACGATTTGCTCCCATCAATAGTGGGAGCATTTCAATTCCAGTACTCGTTTGCATTTCATTTTGTGGTGCTTCTCTCCAACTTAGCGTGTCTAACGCGTCACATGACGAACATACTGGTACCCATTCTAAATGAACCGTATTGCATTTATCGCACACCCATTGGGGGCCACGGGGTGCGGATAGCGCTTTGGCCAACCAACCACGGACAACTTCATCCGAACTGCCTTCACCCCGTTCAATTGCAGCCATGATTGTTAAGGCACGTGCATCAGGGTTGTTTTCGACGATATCGCCTAAAGCACGCCGCGCCTCAGGGAAATCTTCTGCGGCAAGGTTCAATTCTGCCATCATTAACCGAGATTCAACGTGCTCAGGATTCAACTTTGCCAACTGCGCAAACCGTTTTAGACGCTCTTGAGGAGTTTCATTTGGTTCAATCTCTGAAAACGCTGCTGCTAAATCAGGATGGGGTTGGCTTTCCCATGCTTTTTTAATGACTCTAACGGCAAGTTTCGGTTTGGTTTGAACGATATATTCACGTGCGGCCATTGCAGCCGCAGGAACCAGATCAGGGGATAAACGGTTGGCCTCAATTGCAATTTCGCGCTTTTCAATTGAATTTTCTTCGTCAATCACTTCTGCAGCTTGGGACAAGGCCAAAACTGCCTCTCGGCGTTTATGGACATCACGTGGTATTTTCCCCTGTTTCAATTTTACCCCAAGGGTTTTCCGCGCACCCTGCCAATCATGCGATTGCGCCTGAAGTTGTAACAATACATCCTGCACTTCTTCGTGCTTTGGCTTTAGCTCAAATGCTTTTTGCGCCAATTTTAATGCCACATGCATATCACCTGAGGCAAGACGCTGTTTCATGATTCCACGCACGCCCACAAATCGGGTTTGCGGATCTTTAATCAACTCTTTGTAAATTTGTTCCGCACGGGTCATATTACCAGACATTTCAGCAGCCTGTGCAGCCAGTAAATTGGTTAAAGCTGGCTGCTGCAAATAACGTTCGGCCTGCACTGCCTTGCTCATCGCAGCATCTGCATCACCAGAAGCCAGCGCCATCATACCTTCTGACAATGCTCGATATCCACGTCGTTCACGGGAACGATTAAAGTAACGAGAAATCGCAGTATCATCACCATTTATGAAGCGCAGGGTAGCAACCAAAAGAGATAATAATTTCAAACCAACCCAAATCAGTATCACCAAAATTGACAGAACGATTACCGCCTCTATCGCGCTTAACGTATATTCAACCCCTGCCAATGTGATCATTAAATCACCGATGACTGTATTATTGTCATCCATTAAATACGTAGCAGCAAATGCCAATGCGACCACCAGCATAAGGAATAACACAATTTTAAATAGCGATGTCAGCATGGCTTAATTTTCCACTTCCTGGCTTAAATTGTCGAGTTGCTGAATCGCGCGATTCCGCTGCTGTGCAAGATCAATCCACATCTGCATTCGTGCAAGTGCAGCATCCGGTAGCGTGTCTAATTCAGACAAGGCACCTGATAGGTCATTTTCACGCAATGCCTGTTCCGCACGCGATAGTACGGCATCCGCATCGTCACCAGTTTTGGGCAAAACTGATCTGGCCTGAAATTGTTTACGCAGATAGCTACCTATTCCATTGAACCCTTGGTTTCGATCCAATTCGTCTCTTGCCGCATTTAGCGCGGAACGGGCAGCATCGGCAAAACTATCACGTAATTCTTGGTAAGTTTGAACACCGTCCTTGGCAATCGCGCGCAGATCCGCTGGTAAAGTTTTTCCAACTTCGTCTTCGAATTGTTTAACCGCTTCTTCAAATGATGTACCGGCTTCGATGGCCGCACGAATTTGTGACAAAATTCCACGTGCAACAGTTTCCTTTGCCCGTTGCGTTACCTCGTTCGCCGTTTCCGCGGTTTCCGACATAAACTGCTGCAAACTCTCTCGTTGGGATTCCAGAGTGTCCTTAAGCCGCTTAACCTCGTCTTGGTACTGCGCAACCAATTCGTCGGGTATGGCGGATTCATTGGTACTTTTTTCTAATGCGCCTAGGCGGTTGGAAAAGTTTTCAATGGCTTCCTGAAATTTTAAAAATTGATCAGATTGCCGAGTTTCAATTACAGTAAGATCAGATTTAAACACATCACCCACAGCGCGTTGTTCAACCGCAGATAACATGCTTTCAAGCTGTGAAATGCGAACATCAATCAGATTGAATTGATCCGTTGTGGTGTCCTTAAGCGCAGAAACCTCGGGGTGGACAGGCCAAATTGGGTTCGATGGTTGTGTCAGCACTGCTGCACCAAACCCAACCGCTGCACATAAGATACCTGATAGGATAAAGGGGATGATTCCCGATTTTCTGTTATGTTTGTCGACCAGAACTTCAGATGACGAATTATCTCCCTCTACAGCACTATCGTCATCTGTGGGATCATCAACTGTGGTCTCTTCAAGAACCAAAGCATCCTCAATTTTGTCGTTGCGATGATCTGAAGGCTCAACAGTTTTTTTTTCTTCTTCGTCTGTCATCGCATTCTCCAACAAAAATATAACTCTCGTTCCTTAACAGCGATAGCCATGCCATGCATCTATAACAGCCTTCAACATCGCAGCCCCATTAGGATTCTTGGCGGTTTCCAAAATCATGACCTCATCAGGACAAAAAATCTCTGCGACAGCTTGGCTCATGGCGACAACATGCCAATGATCCCGTCTCGTGGATAGCATTTTCAATATCTCGGCGCTTTTGAGCGAGAATAGGGGAAGTATTACCGGCATTCCCCCTTGTAACATTTGTAGCAAAGTATCGGAGGCAGGTATGGCACTTTGTTCGTATCCGATAACTTCATGCGTCTCGATTCCGTGTTCGCTCAATCGATCAGCCAAGTTTCCAACACTCACTTTTCCCCGAACATGAAGAAGAGGCCCATGTGGTCGTTGCGCAAGGATCAGTTCAATTAATGCATCAACGTTTGACCCACCATTATAAACGGGATCACAAAAGGTACTGGCAAGATTGGTCGTGACGGAACCAACTCCAAAGCCGATCCGTTTCGGCAAATTCCAGCGTTTCGCCGCCCTAACCCCATTTGACGACGTGAAAACAAAACCGTTATATCCATCCAAATCTAGAATATTGGAAACAAACTCTATGACTTGTAGTGGTTCGTTATACACATCAGCAGTTGGTAGGTCGTGCAACAATTGCCCAGAAAACTTCGACAACCCCGGTTCTGGACGAGTAAGAATAATTTTTGGTTTGTTATCTTGGGTCATTGCACAAGGTTGAGAAAGTTACATTGAAATGATAGCTGCCAATTAAACTAGACACAACGGATAGAACATGACTGATGATAAGTTATTGGTTTTAGGTATAGAAAGCAGTTGCGACGACACAGCAGCGGCTATCTTAAGAGTGTCAACTGAATCAGATACGCAGATTCTTTCATCCATCGTTTTGGGTCAAACTGAACTGCATCAAGATTTTGGCGGCGTGGTTCCTGAAATAGCTGCCCGCGCGCATGCCGAAAAGCTCGACTTATGCATTGAGCAAGCTTTAGATGATGCCTCTATAGAACTTTCGGATGTTGATCTAATTGGTGTTACGTCTGGACCTGGATTAATTGGAGGAGTCTTATCCGGAGTAATGACTGCCAAAGCAATAGCGATGGGTGCGCAGAAACCTTTGGTAGGAGTAAACCACTTAGCAGGTCACGCATTAACACCCAGAATGACGGACAACATCGAATATCCGTACCTTATGTTGTTGATTTCTGGGGGACATTGTCAGTTTCTGATCGCTAAAGGTGCCAATGACTTTGTTAGATTGGGCGGAACAATTGATGATGCGCCCGGCGAAGCCTTTGATAAAACTGCGCGTTTACTGGGATTACCGCAACCGGGCGGACCATCAATAGATGCCGCTGCGAAAGACGGAAATTCCGACAAATTCCCACTACCAAGGCCCCTACTGGATCGTGAGGGCTGCGATATGTCCTTTTCCGGTCTAAAAACTGCGGTTTTGCGAGTTCGAGATGATATTGTGGCCGTGAAAGACGGATTACATCGGAGCGACATCAACGACATTGCAGCCAGTTTCCAAACTGCTGTAACGGACGTATTGGTTGAAAAAACACGGCGTGCCATTACAGAATATCTTAGATTAAGGCCTGCGAATCCAACGTTTGCTGTCGCTGGTGGAGTCGCCGCAAATTCAGAAATCAGATCTAAACTCTTGCAACTGTGCAATGAATATGGGCTTGGCTTCAACGCGCCACCACTAAAGTTTTGCACCGATAATGCAGCAATGATCGCATATGCCGCCGCAGAGCTGTATATGAACGGTATAACCGATCCTTCACATTTAGTCGCACGCCCGCGGTGGCCTCTTGATCAATGTCAAAAACCATTGATCGGTCACGGCAAAAAAGGCGCTAAAGCATGAGTATTGCTGTTTTAGGAAGTGGTGCTTTTGGAACCGCTCTCTCAATCGCGTTTTCGGGTCTCGAGAATAATGTAACGTTGTGGGGGCGTAACCCATCTCAGATGCGCGCAATCGAACAAGACCGAGAAAACAAAAGCAAGCTTACCGGTTGTCCGTTTCCAACATCACTTCATACAACCCATGATTTGGCGACAGCAGTGGAGTCAGAGGTAATTTTAGTCGCGATACCAACGCAGAGTCTTGGCAGTTTCATAAACGATAATCACGATCTTTTACGTGATAAAACCCTTGTTGCATGTTGCAAAGGCTTTGATTTACAAACAGGAAAAGGTCCTGTTGCGCTGCTTCGTAAGGTTACGGATCACGCTGCTATTCTAACCGGCCCCAGTTTTGCGCGCGATATCGCTCGCGGATTGCCCACTGCACTAACGCTTGGGTGCAACGATGCAATTTTGGGGCAATTCATACAAAATAGGCTTACTTCTCGGAATATCCGAACCTATCGCACCCAAGATGTTATTGGTGCGGAACTCGGTGGCGGATTAAAAAACGTGATTGCCATTGGTTGTGGCGCAACGATTGGTTCAAACTTAGGTGAAAGTGCACGCGCCGCGTTAATGACACGTGGTTTTTCGGAAATGCGCCGTTTTGCAGCTGCGTTAGGGGGTTCTGACAGCACGCTTTGTGGTCTTTCTGGATTTGGAGACCTTAGTTTGACATGTATGTCTGAACAGTCCCGCAACTTTCGATATGGCAAAATGTTGGGCCAAGGTCATGAATTCACTGAAACAACCACTGTCGAGGGAAAATTTACAGCAACAGCGGCATTGACGAAGGCGCAAAAATTAGGTTTGGATACACCAATTATCAGCGCAGTTAATGACTTGGTTACGGGTCAAAAGACCGTTGAAAACATACTTGCCGCGCTGCTCGCGCGCCCACAAAAGGAAGAATGATGCTCGTTGCATTGATTGCCAAAGACAAGCCTGGTTACTTAGAAACACGCAAGGCCAATCGGGATAACCATATCGCCTATATCAAGACCACTGGATTAGCACGACACGCTGGACCTTTGTTAGACGGCGACGGAAACATGTGCGGTTCCTTGGTTGTGCTTGAGGTTGACACAATGAAACAAGCGCACGACTGGGCGGAAAACGATCCGTATAACATCGCGGGATTATTCGAAAGTGTCGAACTTATTCAATGGAATAAAGTGATCTAAAATTGCGCTATTGGTTATTCAAATCTGAACCGTCAACATGGTCTTGGGACCAACAATTGGCCAAAGGTGCTGTTGGTGAAGAATGGGATGGAGTTCGAAATTATCAAGCACGCAATTTCATGCGTGAAATGGCGCTTGGCGATCTTGGCTTCTTTTATCATTCACAAAAAGACAAAGAAATCGTTGGGATTGTCGAAGTCTGCAAAACAGCCCATTCAGACAGTACGACAGAAGATGATCGCTGGGAATGCGTCGACATTCGCGCCTTAAGCAAGATGAATAAGCCAATCACTCTTGATCAGATCAAATCAGACGATCGGTTGGCCGACATGGTGCTAGTCAAAAACTCGCGATTATCAGTGCAACCTGTTACGCAAACACAGTGGCAGATAATTTGCGAACTTGGCGAAACAACCCCTGAACAAGAATAAACAAATCATGTATCCTTAGCTTCTAGTAAGGGAGAATTACATGGAATATTTAATCGTATTTATGGCTGCATTTGGCGCATTTGTGTTTGGCGCTATTTGGTATTCATTATTATCTAAACCATGGATGGCCGCAGCAGGTATCAAACGCGGTGATGATGGGAAACCAATAGGTGGTAATATGTTTTTACCATTTGTTTTATCGGGAATTGCAATGTTACTTGTTTCCGGCATGATGCGTCACATGTTCAACATGGCTGACATTCATATAGTTGGAAAAGGATTGACGTCTGGACTGGGCGTTGGTTTATTTTTCATTTCGCCTTGGATAATGATCAACAATGCGTATGGCATGCGCCCGTTCAAATTAACCATCATTGACGGCGGCTACGCATTCTTTGGCTGTGGCATTATTGGCCTTATGCTAACTATTATTTAGGCCGCTGCTTCGTCTTGGCGCAGATGAATTGCCAACACAGAGTCATTTATAAATTTAGAAAAGAAATGGGTTCCGGCTGAACCGGAACCCAATTGTCACCCCTGTGATCCCACATCACGGACTGTCGTATAGGGCCCGGCCTTCCTAGCCTGACACCTACACAATACACGATGCGACGCACGATCCAAGAAAAGACTATTTCGAAGTTTACTTAAAACTGTCCTTCACTACGAATAAACAGCTTCTTTCCCGAAATGTTTCGTCAGCATATAATAGACGACGGCACGGTACTTATTGCGTTCAGAGCGACCATAAGTTTCGATAACAGTGTTGATGGCATCCATCAATTCCGGACCATCAGATAGACCAAGCTTCTTAATCAAGAAGTTATTTTTGACCGTTTCCAACTCGCTCTCTTGGCTGCCGGCAACAGTTGATGCATCTGCGTTATAGATAGATGGACCGCATCCAATAGTAACCGCCGTTAGCAACGCGATATCCGGTTGCATTCCACATTTATTCTTTAGATCGTCAGCATATTTTTCGATTAGTTCGTCGCGCTTTCCCATGAAATATCCTTTTGGATTATAAAATTACTTTCGTTAGGATTATTCAAAAAACTGATAATGACAAACAAAATCTGCGGGGAAGAATGCCAGTTGTGGCGCAGAGTGCACAAAAAACAAGCCCTGCATGAATAACATGCAGGGCTTGCGCGTAAAAGGTTATGAAAGTTAGCTTAGTATCTGTAATGTTCGGGCTTGAATGGGCCTTCTGGTGTGACGCCGATGTAGTCTGCTTGATCTTTGGCAAGTGTTGTAAGCTTCACACCAATGCGATCCAAATGCAGGCGCGCAACCTTTTCGTCCAGATGCTTTGGAAGGATGTAAACATCATTTTTATACGCATCACCCTTAGTCCAAAGTTCGATCTGCGCCAAAACCTGGTTTGTAAACGAGGCTGACATTACAAACGATGGGTGACCAGTTGCATTACCAAGGTTCAGCAGACGACCCTCTGACAGTAGAATGATACGGTTGCCTGATGGCATTTCGATCATATCCACCTGATCTTTGATGTTGGTCCATTTGTGGTTCTTTAGGTGCGCAACTTGGATTTCATTGTCAAAGTGACCGATGTTTCCAACAATCGCCATGTCCTTCATCGCACGCATATGTTCGATGCGAATGACGTCTTTGTTACCTGTTGTGGTGATAAAGATATCGGCCGTTTCAACTGCGTCTTCGAGAGTCAAAACCTCAAATCCATCCATCGCAGCCTGAAGCGCACAGATAGGATCAACCTCTGTCACCTTAACACGCGCACCTGCACCGCGAAGCGATGCAGCAGAGCCTTTACCAACGTCGCCATATCCACAGACAACTGCGGTCTTACCTGCCATCATCGTGTCTGTTGCGCGGCGAATACCGTCAACAAGGGATTCTTTACAGCCATACTTATTGTCAAACTTAGACTTTGTAACAGAGTCGTTCACGTTGATCGCAGGGAACGGTAGCTGGCCAGTTTTGACCAATTCATACAGGCGGTGAACACCTGTTGTTGTTTCCTCTGACACGCCTTTGATTGCATCGCGGGTTTTTGTGAACCAACCTGGGGATTGTTCCATACGCTTTTTGATCTGCGCCTTGATCACAGCCTCTTCTTCGGACTGTGGCACGGGAATAATATCCTCACCCGATTCTGCGCGTGCGCCTAATAGAACGTACAATGTCGCATCACCACCATCGTCCAAGATCATGTTTGGGCCTTCTGGGAACATGAAAGATTTATCCAAGTAATCCCAATGCTCTTCCAATGACTGACCTTTGATCGCAAAGACAGGAACATTCGCTGCCGCAATGGCTGCTGCTGCATGATCCTGTGTTGAGAAGATGTTGCAAGATGCCCAGCGCACATCGGCACCCAGCGCCACCAATGTTTCAATCAAAACAGCTGTCTGGATCGTCATATGAAGCGAGCCGACGATGCGTGCGCCTTTCAATGGCTTGCTTTCGCCATATTCAGAGCGCAGCGCCATCAATCCTGGCATTTCAGTTTCCGCAATGTCCAATTCCTTGCGGCCAAAATCCGCTAAAGCTATGTCTTTTACAATGTAATCAGTCATCTGTTTTGTCTCCAATTATGCCGCGTCCGCGTAACACACATTGACATACGACACAACTGATGTGGTGGGTGCGGATTTGCAGCCAAATGACACATATCGTTTGTCCCAATTGATTGCTTGCATCATATGATGAAATTTGGCACCAAAATCCAAACAAAAAGACGAGATTAATGTGAAGCAGAAACGCGCTTGGCAACGAATGCTATCCGGACGCCGATTGGACCTTCTTGATCCAACACCAATGGATATCGAAATTGAGGACATTGCACACGGCCTATCCTTTGTGGCACGCTGGAATGGCCAGACTCATGGAGATTTTCCCTATTCCGTAGCAGAGCACTCGCTGTTGGTATTGCAAATTTTCAAACTACTAAGACCAAAGGCAAGTATTCGTGATCAGATGTACGCATTGCTGCATGATTCACCTGAATACGTAATTGGCGACATGATTTCACCAGTAAAACAAGCCGTTGGAAGTGGATATGAAGATCTTGATCAACGATTGAGCATCGCAATTCATGTACGCTTTGGGCTGCCGTCCAAAATGCCAGCTGAGCTTAAGCGACACATAAAACAGGCTGATACATACAGCGCGCGGCTAGAGGCAACTGCAATCGCGGGTTTTGAATTATCCGAGGCAGATCGATTATTTGGAAAAGTTGACAGGGAAATTTTTGAAAATTTCGCAATCAAACTTCGGCCACCAATGGAGGTCAGAAATGAATTCATTACAACATTTCAGCGCTTACTCGAGAAACTATAACCTACTTTGGACTGCGTTTTGCCAAAATTCGCTGTAAGGTGCGGCGATGCATGTTTAAACGGCGTGCTGTTTCGCTGACATTTCGATCACATAGTTCGTATACACGCTGAATATGTTCCCAGCGCACACGATCAGCACTCATCGGGTTTTCGGGTGGCGGCGGGAGATCATCCCCATTTGCGACAAGGGCATTCGTGATGTCGGTCGCATCCGCTGGTTTGGCCAAGTAATCCGTGGCACCAATTTTCACAGCGGCAACGGCGGTTGCAATTGCACCATAGCCGGTCAAAACGACGATGCGGCTGTCTGGGCGTTTGTCACGCAACACCTCCACCACATCCAACCCATTTCCATCACCTAACCGAAGGTCAACAACCGCATATGCAGGCGGGCGTGCCGTTGCGATAGCGCGTCCAGCAACCACAGATCCAGCTGTTTCAACCTCAAAGCCACGCTTTTCCATTGCTTTAGCAAGACGTCGAAGAAATGGCTCATCATCATCAACCAGCAAAAGGGACCTGTCTTCGCCTAGATCAATAGCATCGCTTGGGCTCACTTTTTTTCTCCGATATCGCGTCGTGTAGGACGTAGGTTAACGACATAAAGCGTTGGGGTCAAACGAGATATTGTTAGCTGTTTTTAATAAAACATGCGGCCGTTTCTGCTATTTCTTCTGCGCTTGAATTTCGGTTGAAAAATTCGACAAAACCATGCTCTGGTAAAACCAGATAGGTTTGTGTTGAGTGGTCTACAAGATAATATTCGGGGTCGTCGTAGTGACGTTTATAATAAGTGCGATAGGCTTTTGATGCCGCTTTGACTTGTTCATCACTGCCCGTGAGGCCGATCATTTTTGGGTGTATGTTTTCAACATACGCGGACAAGACATCTGGTGTGTCTCTTTCCGGATCAATCGATATGAAAACAGGCGTCGCAGACATTCCACCTTCGGCCAGAATATCAATCGTTTCTGCGTTTCGAACGGCATCAAATGGACATACATCAGGACAAAATGTGTAGCCAAAATAAATCAGTGTGGGTTCCACGATCACATCATGTTCGGTCACGAACTGACCTGTGTGATCGATAAGCTGGAATGGCCCACCAATTGTCGCACTCCCTCCAGCAACTGCAGAAGTGCGGCAATCTGAAAATTGATCATTACTTTTTTTGAATGGCCCCACTCGTGCAACGAATAACCCTGAAATCCCCAACCCGACGATCACACCCATAATTGCAGAAATTTGAATCAGTCTTTGCATTTATGTTTTTTATCCCTCAACGCTATTTTATAATTCATCTATAAGCTATGCACAACGAAACGAAAACCGGGATGCGACAAACATGTCAGAAGACACCTCGTTATTCATAGAGGACACGCGCAGCAATTGGATCAGATTGCGTACATCGATCGCAATTCGTTGGGTGGCTATTGTTGGTCAGCTGATCGCTGTGGTTGTTGCGCTGCAATATTATCGATTACAAATACCGATTGATTATTGTCTATTGTTCATTGGTTTCTCGATCATTGGAAATTTATTGGCAACTTACCTTTACCCTGAAAACAAGCGCCTTTCTGAAACTGAAAACCTTTTATTTGCACTTTTCGATTTGTTTCAGCTTTCTGCACTGATCTATTTAACGGGGGGATTAAACAATCCATTCAGCATATTAATCATCGCTCCTGTGGTTATTTCGTCATCCGTTCTGGGCATTCGTTCTGCCGTTTTGATCGGTGGGATTTCACTGATAATTGTGACCGTACTTTCAAAATATTATCTGCCCTTGTTGACGGCCCAGGGATTTACAATGCAAATCCCAACAATCTTTGTATTTGGGAATTGGGCGGCAATCGTTATCACCCTTGTGTTTTTAAGTATCTATGCGCGCCGAACGACCCAAGAAATGGCCACAATGGGCGATGCATTGTTTGCAACGCAAATTGCACTGTCCAGAGAACAAAAATTAACTGACTTGGGAGGTGTCATCGCAGCAACCGCGCATGAACTTGGGACACCACTTGCAACCATTAAACTCACTGCTGGGGAATTGGTTGAAGATTTGGGAAATAACCCAGATCTGCGCGAGGATGCTGAACTTATCCGACAAGAAGCCAATCGCTGTCGCGATATTTTGCATTCAATGGGACGTGTTGGAAAAGACGACTTACATCTGCGCAATGCACCATTAAGTGAGGTTTTGCGCGAAGCTGCAGAACCGCATGCCGATCGCGGAATCACAATCCATTCCGCAGTGATTGGAGATCTACATCCACAGGAGCAGCCATCTATTAAAAGACATCCCGAGATTATTCACGGTCTGCGTAATATGATTCAAAATGCCGTGGATTTTGCAAATTCTGCGATCTGGATAGATTACGCATGGAATTCAGAAAGTATTACAATTCGTATTTCAGATGATGGCAGAGGTTATCCAGAGTACATGTTAAATCGTATTGGCGACCCATTCGTAAGTTCGAGAAAACGTGAAGGGGATCGTTCTCAAAGACCTGGGTACAAGGGAATGGGTTTGGGATTGTTTATTGCAAAGACACTCCTTGAGAGGACTGGTGCATCACTGAAATTTGCGAATGGTTCTAATTCTGAAATTGGTAAGAAAAAATCAGCAGTACGTTCGGGCGCAATTGTTCAAATCACTTGGGAACGATCCTTAATTGAACACACGAACAAAGAGTTGGGTGCCAACATCAAGATGGCGCAATATTAACGATTTATTAATCTATTTTTCGTCCTTTGAGGCCTTAAAAAGGGACGGATTTATGGGGCAAATTTTTGCAATTACAACTTTTTTAGTTTCGATTTCAGCTATTTTTTGGTCTCTGGTTTCATTGTTGCAAAGACGAACTTTCCTATGAAAGTGAAAGCATCGCGCGCAGAGGGAACAGTGAGATTTGGATTTGTGAATGGACAACTGACCTATAGCACCGAAGCCGCTCACCAGATGCTCCTGAATCCGAAAATATCAGATAATTTTGATGATATTGTTGTCTTTTTGGAAAAACGATTTCCTGGCGTAATTGATGCTGCGCAATCCGATTGTGGTATCTGCGAATTGAAATCTGGGTGGGAACAAGATGTCGGCGTACTGCGCGTTACCAAGGACAATCAAGATATCCAGTTAGAATTGTTGGATGCGACGACTGCGTCCGACATTTATCAATTACGACGGGCAAAGCATGAATTGGAAATGGTTCAACATGTAGTCGAAAACACGCCCTTTCCAGTTTGGCAAAGCGCACCAGATGGAAAAGTTTTGATTTCAAATGCGGCATTTAGAGATTTAGGGGCAGAATTAGGCAATCAACTTATCAATTACGCAAAATCGAAATCTAATCATGTTGAACGCGCAAAATTTGATATCGACGAAAGCAAACCGCCATTCTGGTTCGATATTAACAAATTTTTGTTGCCAACATATTCTGTCCAATATGCGTTGGATGTCACTGAAATTGTTCGCGCACAGCAGGCACAAAAAAACTTTGTCCAAACTCTGACCAAAACTTTTGCAACGTTATCAATCGGACTAGCAATATTTGACCGAAATCGGCAACTCATGCTGTTTAATCCAGCACTTATCGATCTGACAACGCTAGCGCCTGATTTTTAAAGTGCCCGTCCAAATTTGTTAACAGTGTTTGACAAATTGCGTGACAAACAAATCATACCAGAGCCAAAAAACTACGCCACTTGGAGAGAAAAGCTCGCTCTTGTCGTTGCTGCTGCATCCGAGGGGACTTACACAGAAGTCTGGGAATTACCGACTGGTGCGACATTCCGAATTTCGGGACGTCCGCACCCGGATGGCGCGATTGCATTTTTGTTCGAAGACATCACCGCCGAAGTGTCAACGTCACGCCGCTTTACCGCTGAATTAGAATTGCATCGTGAACTGCTAAATAACTTGGACGGGGCTGTATCCATTTTTTCAGTGGCAGGCGAATTATATCATCAAAACGAGGCGCATTCTCTGTTATGGGGTGCGCTATCATGCGATCCTGAAAATCGTTCCAGCATTCAAGATGCCAATACATTATGGCAATCAAAATCGCAGCCATCTGGGTTTTGGGGAGAATTGCGAAACTTCATCAGTCAGATAGACGAAAGAGAAGGCTGGCGTGATGAAGTAATCTATGAAAAAGGACAGCGTTTAAATGTACAAGTCATACCATTGCCCGGACAACATACTGCAGTGTGCTTCACATACTAAAGTCTTGTCAGGGAAATTTTGACCTGTCATTTGTAGGGTATGGTACACTCAAAGACAGTCATATTTCAGCACCCAGAAGATACAGATAAATTTTCTTCTCGATTTGCCGAAAATTTGCGATCTGGCGACGTCATTTTGTTGAATGGCGATGTGGGAGCAGGCAAAAGTTTCTTTTGTCGAGCATTAATTCGATCTGTTCTGCTCTTTGACGAAGATATTCCATCGCCGACCTTTACTCTGGTTCAGCAATACGAAACCGCAATTGGCGAACTTTGGCATGCTGATCTCTATCGTTTAAGTACGTCGGACGAGATGGTCGAGCTTGGATTATTCGACGCGTTTGAATATGCTGTTGTGCTAATTGAATGGCCGAATCAAATTGATGGGTTGTCGCCAAATTCCGCGTTGAATGTGCAAATTTCTGTAACCGGTGAAACAAGTCGGCGCTTTGAATTTAGTTGGTCAGATAGTAAATGGGCCGAAAAGCTTGCATGTTATGAATAATGACTATCAAAACTTTATAAC
This sequence comes from uncultured Paracoccaceae bacterium, assembly GCA_965657135.1. GTDB lineage: Bacteria > Pseudomonadota > Alphaproteobacteria > Rhodobacterales > Rhodobacteraceae > HIMB11. Next base: position 80,638 of record CBFHNF010000004.1, on the reverse strand, counting down.
AGCCGCGGGGTGGAAAGATGCGACATTGACACCTATCTCGCAAGACGCCTCGAACCGCCATTATTTTCGGATAGCTAACACAGAAAATACAGTCATTTTGATGGATGCTAAACGTGAAGCGACTCATAGTTTTGACGCATTTATCAATGTATCCAAACACTTGCGTTCAATCGGGCTAAGCGCTCCAGATATCTATTCGATTGATCGCCTCAACAAATTTATGTTGATCGAAGATTTGGGTAAAAAGACATTCGCTGACGATTTGAATGACAATCCTGAGTTGGAATTCGAAAGATATCAGGCCGCAATCTCTATGATTGTGGAACTACAGCAGGCACCCACCTTTGGACTTCATCACGCAAACACGACTGACCTTGTGAATATGTTAGCGCCTTTTTTTGAAATCCCTGAAATTGTGACAACGGATAATTTTTGGAATAGTGAGGTGGTTAACGAAGTGTTTCGCGCTTTCGAATCGGCGTTAATACATCGACCCGTTTTATCTTTAAGAGATTGTCACGTAGAAAATCTAATTTGGATGCCCAACCGCGTGGGAGTGAAACGCGTTGGAATTCTCGACTTTCAAGACACGTTTCTATGTGACCCATGCTATGATCTTGTGTCATTACTATGGGACGTCCGCAGAGATTTGGACACCACAACACGCAACCGGTTAATATCATTTTATGCGAATAAAAAGAATATGGACGTCGCTGAATTGATGCCAAGGATCAATGTTCTAAAGTTTCAGCGTAATTTGCGCATTCTTGGGATATTCGATCGTCTGATAAACAGTGGCAAACACAAATATTCCAAATTCGTTCCACGTACTCTTGAGTATGTAAACGAAGCATTAGACACGTCAGAGTGTAGCATCCTTCAGCCATACCTGAGAAAGTATATTACACCTTTAACCACGAAATATGGATGTGCCTGATGTTTCCAACAATTATATTTGCTGCTGGATTTGGAACACGAATGGGAACGTTGACCCAAGACACACCAAAACCACTCCTCAAGTTACAAAATGACACGCTGATTGATCACGCAATCAACCACGCAAGGCATTTGAATTCAGCGTCAATATCCGTCAACGCACACTATCTTGCAGATAAAATTGTACACTACTTTCGCGATACCGACGTGTCAGTATTCGTGGAAAAAGGCACAATATTGGATACGGGTGGCGGATTGAAGCGAATTTCAAGCGAAATGGGTTTCGAAACCGTGTTTACAATGAATTCCGATACGTTGTGGACCGGAAAAAACCCGCTTAGTATTCTTTGGCAAAATTGGCAACCAGAAGAAATGGATGCGCTTTTGCTGTGTGTTGCGCCAGAAAATGCCATAGGTCGCACAAATGAAACAGGTGACTTTTCAATTGATAGCGACGGTTACATTTCACGTCGCGGTCTTTACACATATGCAAGTTGCCAAATCATAAAATCGGATTTTGTGACGCAATTTGAGGAAACCGTATTTTCGCTAAATTCAGTTTGGGATGAATTAATTCAGAAGCGACGCGCAAAAGGTGTAATCTATCCAGACCCTTGGATTGATATTGGTACCAATCGAGCTTTTGAACAGGCAAAAAAGATTTCTAATGACATCAGATGAAATAAAAAATCATATTTTTGGAATTCCGCTTGGATCCGATTACCCACGCGAATTTGTTCTTGGGTTGCTTGAAAAATATAAAGACAAACCACCTCACGAAATTGCTCGGATAAACATCATCGTAAATACCAGTCGCATGCGAACACGATTGACGAATATTTTTGCCGATCAAGGATGCATGCTGTTGCCGCGATTGCATCTGATCAGCGATCTAACGGATTTAATGAGGGGTGATTTAACGTCGTTCGACGCCAACACCATGGCAGAAAAGTTCGAACTAATTCGGCTGGTTTCTAAACTACTAAACGCACAACCTCATTTCGCTCCAAAAACCTCATTATTTGCGCTGTCAGACAGTCTACAAGATCTGGTTAATGAAATTGCAGAAGAGAATATCAGCGCAGATGCCATTATGAATCTGAACGTACAAGATCAGTCAGGTCATTGGCAAAACACACTCGAATTTTTGAAGATCGTATTCCAATACTTGGATCATCACGAAGGACAAATTGCATCCAGTAAATTATCAAACCAAGTCCGAGCTATAGGCGACATATGGTCTAAATTACCCATGTTAGAGCCTGTTTATCTACTCGGTTCCACCGGATCACGAAAGCCAGCTCTTGACCTGATGAAATCAGTATCTGAACTTCCGAATGGTAATATCGTTTTGCCAGGTTTTGATTTTGATGCGCCGCCATCGATGTGGTGGCATCTGTTATCTGATCGGGCGAATGAAGATCATCCACAGTTCCGTCTGGCAAAAGTTATACAATCGTGTGGAGGACATCCAACGAATTTAGCCAGTTGGTCAAATTCAGTGACAAACATGGACCGTTCAGCACTTATATCGCTAAGTTTGCGTCCTGCTCCGGTCACCGATAGCTGGATGAAAGAGGGTCCCGGTCTGAAAAATTTACCTGATGCGACCGCTGGCATCACGCTCATCGAGGCAACTTCTAAAAGGCAGGAGGCCCTTGCAATTGCGCTACGATTGCGTCAAGCCGTTGATAGCGGTGAAACAGCAACCTTGATTACTCCAGATCGCGAAATTTCCAGGTATGTTTCATCAATTATGTCCAGATGGGACATCACGCCAGACGATAGTGCAGGCGTGCCTTTATCACTCACTCCAGTTGGTCGGTTTATTCGAGAAACCGCTGCACTCGTGTCAAGCGAGATTAAAATCTCGCAAATTTTTGCCATTCTTAAGCATCCAATGTGTCACGCTGGACAACAACGCGGCGATCATCTGTTGCTTACTCGCGAGCTTGAGCTTTATTTGCGAAAAAATGGCATCGTTTCACTATTGCCCAGCGTGCTTGAGAAATGGGCGGAACGCCAAACCAACGAAATGACATCAGAATGGGTTCATTGGTTTTCGAAATCTTTCCTTAGCCTGCAAGAAACCAGAACGCAAAATTTCGCATCATGGCTTCATCATCACGTCATTTTGACCGAGCAGATCGCAATGGGCTGTAATGCTCTATGCGCAGAAGATGCCAGCCTTTGGGCGACACAATCAGGTAAACCAATCTTTGAACTTATCAAAAATTTACGCGAGACCACAGAAACCTCTCTGGACTGCGAATTTATTGACTATATAGGCATTTTGAATGGTTTGTTGAGTTCTGCTTCGCTTCGTGAAACCATTCAAACACATCCGCGGGTGCTCATATGGGGGACGCTGGAAGCCCGGGTCCAAGGCGCAGATTTCTATATTCTTGCAGGCCTTAACGAGGGGATTTGGCCAGAAACCGGCGATAGTGATCCATGGTTAAATCGCCAAATGCGTAAAGATGTGGGATTGCGGGTCCCGGAACGTAAAATCGGTTTGTCGGCTCATGACTATCAACAGCTTGTTTGCCAAGAAAATGTATGGATTACGCGATCAATACGATCCGACGACGCCGAAACCGTGCCTTCACGCTGGATAAACCGGCTGATGAATTTGTTAAACGGGATCCCTGATAAAAGTGGTCAGGTCGCGCTTGAAAATATGAGGGCGCGAGGACGTGTTTGGTTGGAGTTCGCCGAAAGTATTGATGGGTTCGATCCTACGATGGTTTCAGGTTCTGCGCCACGACCAGCGCCTTGTCCGCCTGTGCACGCGCGTCCAAAATCCATGGCTGTTACGGATATTAGAACTCTAATTCGGGATCCTTATTCCATATATGCTAAACATATTTTGAAATTACGACGGCTAAATCCACTTAATGCACTTCCTGATGCACGTATGCGCGGCACTGTGGTGCACCAAGTGTTGGAAACATATTTCCGAAATTGGGAGGCAATTTCTCCTGCTGAAAGAAAAAATGCCTTCATGACCGTGTTAGATGACACACTTCGTGAAACCGTGCCATGGCCCGTGACTCAAATCTTTTGGCGAAATCGATTGGAACAAGTCGTTGATTGGTTAATCAAAGACGAAATCAAACGGCGACTGGTTGCAGAGCCTGTGGGGTTTGAAGCAGTCGGTAAATTTGAAATCACGGATCTGCAATTTACACTACGTGCCATTGCGGATCGAATTGATCAACGTCGCGATGGGTCTCTTGTGATTTACGATTACAAAACTGGAACCGCACCAACAGAAAAGCAGCAGCTGTTTTTCGACAAGCAGCTATACATGCTTTCTATTATAGCAGAGAATGTAGGGTTTCAAAATATAGAACCTAATACAGTGTTTGATGCACAATTTATCGGTCTCGGCACACCCGCAAAAGTCGTACAAATACCAATTGAAAAAGAGAGTTTGGAACAAGCTAATACAAAGTTGCGACACCTTATTTCCAGTTACTCAGATCAAGACCAAGGATATACCGCACGGCGCGCATTGTTCAAATCCAGCGATTTTTCTGATTATGATCACTTATCCCGTTTTGGCGAATGGGATAAATCGCACCCTCCGAAGAAGGAGCGATTTCAATGAATGATGCAACCAGAGCACAAATAAATGCAGCGCGCCCCGATACCTCGACTTGGCTTTCGGCAAATGCAGGTTCTGGCAAAACGCGCGTTCTAACTGATCGGGTTGCCCGATTGCTACTAGAGGGCGTCGCGCCTGAACACATTTTGTGTTTGACGTATACAAAGGCAGCGGCGGCCGAAATGCAAAACCGGCTGTTCAAACGACTAGGCCAATGGTCAATGTTAGACAACGAAAGTTTGACACAATCGCTTGCAGAAATCACCGACCACAGGGCTTATTCAGAGTCCGAACTTTCACATGCTAGAACATTGTTTGCGCGTGCAATCGAAGCACCTGGAGGTCTGAAAATTCAAACAATCCACTCCTTTTGTTCATCGCTCCTACGTCGCTTTCCGCTCGAGGCGGGGGTTTCCCCTGATTTTAGGGAAATTGACGAATTGGCTAGGGACGAAATTTCCAAGCTTGTTCTGGACAGAATGTGTATGCGGCAGGAAGATCGCATTCTGTTGCAGGATATGAATCGCATAGTAAGTGAAGCCTCATTCGATTCACTTATTCCCGAGATTGTTTCTGCGAAAACAAGCTTTAGAACACCGATAAACGCCGATCAGATATCAATATTTTTGAATGCACCCGATACGAATTCGATCGAAGACCTGTTTGAGAAATCTTTTGACGAAAATGACCTGAAGCTGGTCCAAGATATTTTGCCAATTTTAGAAAATGGTGGTGTGTCTGCTTCAAAAATTGCAGAGACTCTTCTTGACTTCAACGCGTTAGAATTAAATAATTTTCACATATTAGAGACTGTTTTTCTCAAATCTACACCTCCATTCGACCCAAAAATAGATAAAATTGGCACCAAAGCACTTCGCGAGGGAGCCTTGGCACCGTTTATGGATTCATTGAATGCTCTGATGCTTCGAGTTCACGAATTTAAGCATTTCGAGAACGCAATTAAGACAAAAAATCACAGCCTCCTTTTATCGAAATTTGGATGTCGGTTTATTGATCTGTATGAAGATGAAAAACAAATACGCGGTTGGCTTGATTTTGAAGATCTCATCTTAAAAACACGAGATCTCCTTTCGATATCCGAAGTTGCCGAATGGGTTTTATTCCGGCTCGACGGTGGAATTGACCACATTTTGGTGGATGAGGCACAAGACACGAGTCCAACCCAATGGGCAGTAATCGAGAAATTGGCAGAAGAGTTCACGAGTGGAACGGGCGCCCGCGACATAAATCGCACTATATTTGTGGTGGGTGATAAAAAGCAGTCTATTTATTCTTTTCAAGGTGCCGATCCCACAGAATTTGACCGAATGCTAGCAGAATTCGCAGAAAGATTAGCGGCAACGAAACAGTCATTTCAATCTACAGCATTGGAATTTTCATTTCGGTCTTCACCCGCCATTTTAAGGGCTGTCGATGACGTTTTTCTAAATTCCCAAAAGGCTGGTTTTACTGAACAGACAACCCATAAAGCGTTCCATTTAGATTTGCCAGGACGAGTGGATATCTGGCCCATAATACCACCAAGTGAAGCAGAAGACGAAGGTAATTGGGAGGATCCTGTCGATATAATAGGCCGCTCTAGTGAGACTGGGTTCTTGGCACAAAAAATCGCGTCGGAAATCTCTAATTTGCTAAATTCGGGAGCAGTTATACCTGACAATCGTGAAGATAACGAATGGACCGGACGAAAAATTGAGCCCCGAGATTTCCTAATCCTTGTTCAGAACCGCAAAGATTTGTTTCATGAGATTATCCGTGCCTGCAAAAATCTCAAAATCCCAATTGCTGGCGCAGATCGCTTACGGCTGTTGTCGGAAATGGCCGTCAAAGATTTAATTGCAGTTCTTGAATTTCTGAGCCTGCCTGAAGACAGCCTTGCATTAGCGAGTGTCCTTAAATCTCCGCTTTTTGGCTGGAACGATCAACGTTTGTTTGAATTGGCCCATTATCGGGAAAACAAGCATCTGTTTGAAGCGATGCGCATAAATCGAGAGAAATACCAAGACGAATTAAATATTCTGGAAGATTTGCGAAATCGGGTTGACGTTCTGCGCCCCTTCGACTTGCTTGAGCGTATTTTAACAAAACACAAAGGTCGCGAAAAACTACTCGCGCGCCTCGGCCCAGAAGCGAAGGATGGCATCGACTCACTTCTATCTGTGGCTCTTGAATATGAAACGTCAAATGTTCCTAGTTTGGTCGGGTTCATCGCATGGATCAGCGACAGAGATATAGAAATTAAGCGTCAGATGGACAGCGCACAAAATCAAGTGCGTGTAATGACTGTTCACGGATCAAAGGGTTTAGAGGCACCAATCGTCATTTTGCCAGATACCGTAGACAAACGAACGGATGTGCGTGGTCACTTTTTTGAAACAGATGAATTCGTGGTTTGGAGTGGGACAAAAAACAATCGTCCAATAGCCTGCGCAGATTTGTATCAGGCGCGTGCTGAAAAGGATAAGGAAGAGCGCAATCGCCTTTTGTATGTTGCGATGACCCGCGCGGAAAAATGGCTCATCGTGGCCGGAGCCGGCAAGGTACAGGATGGCTCAGACTGCTGGCATACTCAAATTTCAGACGGAATTCGGGCTGCAGGTGCAAAATCCATTTTGACTCCCTTGGGTGAAGGAATGCGGCTGGAGGCTGGTAAATGGCCTGAAGCTTCAAGAATAGACACTGATATTAATCCATCTGCAGTGATTGAGTTTCCTACTTGGTTGCATCGAACTATTCAAAGCCCCGAAGTTCGCGCTGTTATGCAATCCCCGTCTGATTTGCCTGGGGCAAAAGCGCTTGCGAGTGACTTAAATTGGGACAGCGAAACCGCGATGCGTTTTGGAACGTATGTCCATTTACTATTGGAAAATTTGCCCCATCATGACGCAGGGAGTTGGTCACAGATCGCACATAATTTACATCAAACACTTGATGGCGATTTGCCAGATACATTCGCGCAAGAAGCGTTAGACACGGCCTTTACAGTTCTGCGCACCCCCTCTCTCAACTGGATATTTCAGGCAGCATCTCTTTCAGAGGTACCCTTTGTTACTACGCTTGCAGGACATTCAAGCAACGGCTTTCACGGGATTATCGATCGATTGATCATTCAGGATCAGACGGTTTATATTATCGATTTCAAAACAAACCGTACGGTTCCAGAAAATGTCCAACAAATTCCGGTGGGCATTTTAAACCAAATGGTGATCTATCAACATGCAATCGCGCAGTTGTATCCAAATCATGATATTGTCAGCGGAATATTGTGGACCAAAGTACCAAGATATATGGAAATCCCTCCCCACATGCTTGTGGAAGCGAAAACTAATCTTCGCAAATCTTGACGTTTGAACGTCACTTGCATACTTCTTGATTAATTAATGTTTAGGAGAAGCCAAATGGCAACAGTTGCAGTAACAGACGCGAGCTTCGATGAAGAGGTACGCAATTCAGATGTCCCGGTCGTTGTAGATTTTTGGGCTGAATGGTGTGGCCCTTGTAAACAAATCGGTCCAATTCTAGAAGAGCTTTCCGATGAGATGGCTGGTAAAATCAAGGTTGCCAAAGTTGACGTTGACGCCAATCAAAACGCAGCGATGTCAATGGGCGTTCGGGGAATTCCGGCACTGTTTATCTTTAAAGATGGTGAAGTGATTTCAAATCGCGCGGGTGCGGCGCCAAAGGCCGCACTACAAAAATGGATAGAAGATTCTATCTAATCAGCCAAAAAAAGCTGAAAAAATATCACAAGATTACAGGGGCGATAAAAAATTGCCTCTGTACCCCCTACCTAGACTAAAGAGTGTTCCTTGGACAAAAATGAATTTCCTGGATGGCATGGCACGACGATTGTCGGCGTAAAAAAGAATGGCAAGGTGGTCATCGCTGGGGATGGTCAAGTCAGCCTTGGACAAACTGTGATAAAAGGTTCCGCGCGCAAGGTAAGAAAATTATCCCCTGGTGGTCATGATGTGGTTGCTGGGTTCGCCGGTTCAACGGCTGATGCATTTACATTACTCGAACGGTTGGAAGCCAAGCTAGAGGCAAGCCCCGGGCAACTCGCGCGCGCGTCAGTTGAATTGGCAAAGGACTGGCGCACCGATAAATATCTTCAGAAACTTGAGGCGATGCTGATTGTTACTGATGGTGATTTGCTACTTATCATTACAGGTGCAGGCGATGTCTTAGAACCAGAACATGATATCGCAGCGATTGGATCAGGCGGCAATTATGCATTAGCCGCGGCCCGTGCGATGATGGATAGCGAGATGGATGCCTACACAGTTGCAACCAAAGCGATGGCGATCGCTGCTGAAATTTGCGTTTACACGAACGGCAATCTAACTGTTGAAAGCCTTTGATATGACTGACCTTACCCCAAGAGAAATCGTTTCAGAGCTTGATCGCTTTATTATTGGTCAAAATGATGCCAAACGCGCGGTATCGGTCGCATTGCGATCGCGTTGGCGGCGAAAACAGTTGCCTAACGATCTTCAGGATGAAGTTTATCCCAAGAATATCCTGATGATTGGACCAACTGGCGTAGGTAAGACTGAAATCAGTAGACGCTTGGCAAAGCTTGCCAAAGCACCTTTTATCAAGGTCGAGGCAACAAAATTCACCGAAGTTGGATATGTTGGTCGCGATGTGGAACAGATCATTCGCGATTTGGTAGATTCAGCTATAAATTCAACGCGCATTCAGATGCGCGAAGATGTAAAAGCAAATGCATTAAAACAAGCGCAAGAGCGCGTTATTGATGTGATTGCTGGTCCAGATGCCCGTGAAGCGACACGTGATATGTTCCGTCGAAAATTATTAGATGGTGAATTAGATAATCAGGAGATCGAAATCGAGATTTCTGAATCTACAAACCCAATGCCGATGTTTGATATTCCGGGTCAACCAGGTTCCCAGATGGGCATGATGAATATTGGTGACATATTTGGCAAAGCATTTGGAAACCGTACAGTAAAACGTAAAATGACTGTCGCGGAAAGCCATGACATACTCATGGGTGAAGAAGCTGACAAATTATTGGATGATGAGGCCGTTACACGCATCGCATTAGAAGCAGTTCAAGAAAATGGAATCGTATTCTTAGATGAAATCGATAAAGTTTGCGCGCGCGCAGATGCGCGAGGTGCAGACGTTAGTCGAGAGGGTGTTCAACGCGATCTATTACCGTTGATCGAAGGAACAACAGTCAGCACTAAACACGGGCCCGTCAAAACAGACCATATTTTGTTCATTGCTTCGGGTGCGTTCCATGTCGCCAAACCCTCGGATTTATTACCAGAATTACAAGGTAGATTGCCAATTCGTGTTGAGTTGCGTCCACTTACCGAAGATGACTTTATTCGGATATTAACTGAAACTGATAATGCATTAACACGCCAATACTCGTCCCTTATGGCAACAGAGGGTGTAACAGTAGATTTTGATGAATCAGGGATACGAGAAATTGCCAAACTGGCAGCCAACGTTAACCAAAGCATAGAAAATATTGGCGCACGGCGTTTGTACACAGTAATGGAGCGCATTTTTGAAGAACTATCATTTTCTGCCCCTGATAAATCAGGGCAGGTGTTTATCGTTGATCACGCGTTCGTTCAAAAAAATATCGGTGAACTCAGCCAAGATGCAGATCTAAGCCGATTTGTACTTTAACCGAAATAGTCGCGCATTTCATCAGGAATTTGATTGAGTGCTCTTCTTGTTTCACCTGCTGACCATACCTTGCCACCTGAGATAAAAAGTGTTTCTTTGCAAATGCGAATTGCATCTTCGGGAGCGTGGGTCACCAATAGCACGATCTGATTTTCGCTTTGGGCGATTTTTTGGACAAGATCGAGCATTTCTTTCCGTAGGGCGGGTCCCAACGCAGCAAACGGTTCATCCAGTAGAAGGATTGGTTTTTTTTGCAACAATACTCTGGCCAGCGCCGCTCGGCTTTGTTGACCACCCGACAATTCTCCAGGTTTGCGATTTGCATATCCTGCTAAGCCCACGCGGCTAAGTGCATCTTCGATGCGCAATCGCTCGTTATTCGACAGCCAACGACGGGAGGTTAATGCAAGCGCTACGTTCCGAAAGATCGAAAGATGTGGGAAAAGGTTGTTGGATTGAAACAACATCGCAACCGGACGATCCTCTACTCGAAAGGCGGTAATATCTTGGCCTTCAAACTTTATTTGACCCTGATCTTCTCGATGAAATCCCGATATCACGTTTAAAAACGTCGATTTCCCAGAACCAGAGGCACCAATCACACCAATGATACCAGGCGACAGTACAAGTTTATCAGCGGTCATTTGCTGCATTCCATGACCAAACCTCAGGTCGCTAATTTCTAGCATATCTACGTCCTAATCCATCAAAGCATACAAGTGACGCAAGACACATAACCAATAACAGCACCGATGCACCTGCCGCGGCATCAAGCCTATAGCCTGTGCGCAATTGCATTATTTGGTAGGGGAGGGTGGCCGTTTCTGGGCTGCCTAACAAAACGATGACGCCCAAATCACCCAAAGACAGCGCCATTGTCAAGCCGAAGGCAAACCCAAGTGGCCGCAAGAGCCGTGGAAGAAGCACCCAAAACCAAATTGACCAGTCTGACATACCGAGGGATCGAAACAATTGTTGGAAATCTGTTTTTGTCTTTTCGATTTCAGGCAAAACTAAACGTAAAACAAAGGGCACAGCCAGTACCGCATTCAACACAATGACAATAAGTAGCGTGATATCGAATGGATTAACGAAGGGTCGCAATAAAACAAACAGCCCAACACCCAATACTAGGGGCGAAATTGACAGGGCCAACATGCTAATGCTGTCACCAATTCGATGCGCCATAAACAGCGACATTAAAATACAGATAATCGATGAGGGTAATGCAACCATCAAAGAAGTAAGCGCGGAAATCCAAACCGACACAGGAAGCGTTGGCAGATACGGTAGCCCACGCAGGATCACTGCAATTATCGGCCCCAGCATAAACAATGAAACGGCAAATATTAATCCATAATCAATAAAGAACGCGCGACGCGAAGAAACCGTTATACCATTTATTATGTAACTGGGTCCGACCTGTAACCGTTTTGAAGCAAGTAAGCTGATCAAGATTGCTACGGCAGCAAAACAAGATTGGATAATCGCCAGTTGACCTGCCTTTGCCAAATCAAAATCAAACCGAAACGCTTGATATATCGCCAGCTCGACCGTAGTGGCACGAGGGCCACCACCTATTAGAAGGGCCACTGCGAAACTGGATAAGCAAATCACAAATATAATGGCTGCAACAGAAGGTACACGAGAGATTAACATTGGAAATTCAATGACTTTAAACCGTGCCCACGGGCTAAGATTTAGTCCTCTTATAATTCGATGATGTTCGACTGGAATTGCCCCCCAACCAAATAACAGAACGCGGATTGCCAAAGGTAAATTGAAAAACACGTGCACCAGTAATATGCCTGTTAGACCGTAAATAGATACTGAATTTAGACTAACGGCTCCAAGGATTTGGTTCACAACCCCGTCCCGTCCAAAGATAAACAAGACACCACTGATCGCAACGATAACAGGCAAAATAAAGGGTGCCGAAAGGACCGAAATCAATACGGCGCGCCCCATAAACTGTCGGCGTGCCAGAGCGCGCGAAACTGGAATTGCCACCAGAATGCTTACAATTGCAGACCAAAACGCTTGTTTTACAGTGAATTTAACTGCAGCAACATCAGATGGCGTTAAATTTGTGTCCAACCCACCAAATATCGCCAAGCCCAAAATAGGCAAGGCAAAGACAAGCAAATAAAACGTAATCGTTATTATTGAGACAATGCGTTGCGCCATTCCTCAACCACTGCTTTGCGCAAATCCGCAGCTTGCCGTTCATCAAAGTAAACTGTTTTTGAAGGTGCTGGCAGATTTGCAAATACTTCTGGCCATTCATCCGACGCTTGCGCTGCGGGGTAGGACCAGTTGGTAAATGGAATTATGGATTGAAAGTTCGTAGACATCACAAAATCCATAAATTCATCTGCAACATTTGGAACGTCGGTTGTGGATATCTTCGCAACTAATTCAAAATAAGGGTAATGCCCCTCATCGAAAATAGCCGCCTTTTTTGTTTCATCTTCCTCTGCAACGATATGATAACTTGGCGATGTGTTAAACGACAATACTACATCTGCTTCGCCTTCGGTGAATAGGCCATACGCCTCTGACCAACCACCTGTGACAGTCAAGATATTTGGGGAAAGACGTGCCCAATAGTCTGCAGCATTGTCCCCATAAATGGCTTTTACCCACAAAACCAAAGCCAATCCAGAAATCGAGCTGCGTGGATCCTGAATAACAACTTTGTGTGCATCGGGCAAAGTTACTAAGTCTTCAAAAGAGGTTGGCATTTCTGACATTTTTTGGGAATTGTATACAAATGAAACATATGCCCAGTTGAAAGGTAGAAACGTCTTGTCAGTCCATTCAATCGGCAATTTCAAATCTGAATTATTTTGGCCATGATCTGAAAAAAGCCCCGTTTCACGTGCCATTTTTGTGATATCTGTATTAAGGCCTATCACAATATCTGCATCAGTAGATGATCCCTCTAGCATGATCCGTGGCAATAGATCACCCGCAGAAAATTGAAGATCACAGCCACATGATTTTTCAAATTCAGCCTCAATCGCAGGTCCTGGACCCCATTCGGAAGCAAAATAGTCTGGCGCATAGACTGTCAAAATTGGTGTATCCGCGTGTGCTACCGTCGCAGACAAAAATGTAGTGATAAGTAGAGTATTTTTCATAACTTTCCCTTCATAATGAAGAGGGAATCCAGTCAATACCGGACCTTCCCTCCGCCGGAGTTACCCGGATCAGGTTCGACGGGTCCGCAAATGCGTCTCAGCCCTAAGGCACCCCGAGGTGTCATTGAAAGTAGTTTGCCATGATAACAAATACAAGGCAAATCGCGTCGATTGTTAAATAGTTGTGGCGGTGTAATCGGAAGAATGCCTTGCGCCTTTGATGTTGTGGAATTAGTTAGATCCTAAGCAAGGAGCATCAAAATGAGCATGAACAGTTTTGGACACTTATTCCGCGTCACCACATGGGGTGAGAGCCATGGTCCGGCGCTGGGTGCAACTGTTGATGGATGCCCCCCAAGTATAGAAGTGAACGCTGCAATGATCCAACATTGGTTGGACAAACGAAAACCAGGGCAAAACAAATTCACCACTCAGCGGCGCGAACCAGACGAAGTAGAAATACTTTCTGGTGTTTTTGAAGGCGTATCAACGGGTACTCCAATCCAACTTATGATCAAAAATACTGATCAACGTTCAAAAGATTACGGTGAAATTGCTGAAACGTTCCGCCCCGGACACGCAGATATTACCTATTGGCAAAAATATGGAATTCGCGACTATCGCGGTGGCGGCAGGTCATCAGCAAGGGAAACAGCCGCACGCGTTGCAGCAGGCGGTGTGGCACGTGAAGCCATAAAATCAATGTACCCAAACGTTATAATTACAGCGTACATGACGCAAATCGGACCCAAGTCAATAAACAGAGATAACTTTGATTGGGATGAAATCGAACGCAATGCGTTTTGGACTCCAGATCAGAATGCGGCGCAGGATTGGGCCCGTTACTTAGATGATCTACGGAAATCACACGACTCAGTCGGCGCCGTGATTGAAGTGGTCGCTCGTGGCGTCCCAGCTGGTCTTGGGGCACCGATATATGGTAAATTGGATACTGACCTATCCGCAGCGATGATGTCGATCAATGCCGTAAAGGGTGTTGAAATTGGCGATGGTATGGCTGCTGCTGCGTTAACAGGTTCGCAGAATGCCGACGAGATTTACATGGGTAATGATGGGCATTATTTCGGATCAAATCATTCTGGTGGAATTTTGGGCGGAATTTCAACTGGCCAAGATATCGTTGTGCGATTTGCCGTTAAACCAACATCGTCAATCCTAACCCCACGGAATTCTATTAAGAAGAATGGTGAACCAATCGAAGTGGTAACCAAAGGGCGACATGATCCTTGCGTCGGAATACGCGCTGTACCCGTGGCAGAGGCAATGATGGCATGCGTTCTATTGGATCACATGTTGTTACACCGTGGACAGATCGGCACAAATAGGGGAACAATTGGTTAACGTCGTTTTGAAATTTGCACAGCTAGAATTCCACCGGCGACTATAAAAACGCCTAGAATGTCAAGTTTTGTCAAACCTTCGTTTAATATCGCAGCTGCGATGACCACTCCGAAAAATGGGTTTAAAAAGTGGTAGGTAGACGCGCGAACAGCACCAATCCGATCAACAAGAATAAACCAAACGAGCGTTGCAACTAATCCAGGCACCAACGTCGTGTAGATGAACGCATAAATCAGTGGACTGCTCCAGATAATTGTAGGCGTTTCTAATAAAATTGCTGGTACCCATAGTGCGACGCTACCAACAAGCATCTGCAATCCAACGATCATCAAGTAGTTTCCCGAAGATGATACTCCGCGCATCGAGAGTGTCGCAGCCGCAAGTGAAACTGCGGCAATCACGCAAAGAATTATTCCATACAAGTCTACAGCCGCTTGGATACGCGATCCCATAATCAGCGCCACACCAATTAATCCAGAAAACAAACCAACAATTCCAAGTGTGGGCAATTCTTCTTTAAAGATGACCCAGCCTGCACAAGCAACGATCAACGGCATCGTCGACGCGATAATGGCCGCGAGTGAAGCCTCAACAGTTTGCATCGCAACAAAGTTTAAACCGAGATAGAGAGCATTTTGACATATGCCAAATACCACAACGGAAGCCCATTGTTTACGTGTCAGTTTCCAACTCTGACCCAATAAAAGTGCGATCGCAATTCCAATCAGTCCAGAGATTAAAAAGCGTGCCGAAAGCGAATATAAAGGCGGTGCATATGCAACAATGATCCGCGCAGATGTGAATGCAGACGACCACATCAAAGCAAAGGACAATCCTAAAAAAATTGCGCGTCCATCCATACCTTACTCCCTTTGTCGGTTAACAAACTCATTTCATGCATTTCAACAAATGAAAAGGGTCGCGAAAATCGCGACCCTTTCCTTAGATTAATGGAAAACGATATTAACCGTTTACGCTATCCTTCAACGCTTTCGCAATTGTCATTTTAACAACTTTGTCAGCTGGTTTTTTGAATTGTTCGCCTGTTGATGGATTACGCACCATCCGCTCTGGACGCTCGCGGCATTGGATTTTTCCAACGCCAGGCAATGTGACAGCACCGCCACCAGAAACTTCACGTGTGATAATTCCACAAATCGCGTCCAAAGCCGCGCCTGCAGATTTCTTGTCAGCGCCCATTTCTTCGGCCAGCGCCGCAACAAGCTGTGTCTTTGTCATTGGTTTAGACATTCTTATACTCCTTACACTGCCCTACTTTTTGGGCCTCGTGATATGGATTTAACTGAATGTTGCGGTGAAACACAACAAATAGTGGACTTTTTCTACCAAATTCATCCTTTTTTTCTTGATAAATACACTTAAAGAAAGGCTGTTTCGTTGAAACTACGAAGTTTTCGGCTTTGCAAACGCTCCAGTGGCATGTTCCGGAGCAGTTCCATTGCGCGAATTCCAATCGATAAATGGCGTGAAACTTGTGTTTTATAAAAAGACGATGCCATCCCAGGCAACTTCAATTCCCCATGTAATGGTTTGTCACTGACGCACAATAGCGTTCCATAAGGTACGCGAAACCGATATCCGTTTGCGGCGATAGTTGCGCTTTCCATATCAAGAGCAATCGCTCGCGATTGGCTAAGTCGATGGACAGGGCCACTGTTGTCTCTTAGCTCCCAATTCCGATTATCCACAGTGGCGACTGTTCCAGTACGCATTAATTGCTTTAATTCGAAGCCAGATAATTGAGTGACATCCGCGACAGCGGTTTCAAGTGCTATTTGTACTTCGGCCAACGCTGGCACTGGGACCCATGCAGGTAAATCATCATCCAAAACACGATCTTCACGTAAATATGCGTGGGCCAGGACAAAATCGCCCAGGCTTTGGCTGTTACGCAGGCCTGCACAATGCCCAACCATTAGCCACGCGTGCGGTCGCAATACAGCGATATGATCCGTTGCAGTTTTGGCATTCGACGGTCCGACACCGATGTTCACCAATGTTATTCCGTTTCCATCTGGGCGCTTCAAATGGTAGCTTGGCATTTGCGGTAGTTTGGATGGGTACTCTAAAATTTCATCTGGTGATGATATTTCTACGTTACCAGTGCTAACGAAACTGGTGTATCCACTTTCTGGATTGGCAAGCATTTTTCTAGCAAAGCTTTCAAATTCTGATACATAAAATTGGTAGTTTGTGAACAAAACGAAATTCTGAAAATGCTCAGGATCAGTTGCCGTATAATGCGCCAGCCGCGCAAGCGAATAGTCAACCCGCTGTGCAGTAAAAAGGCCAAGGGCTTCAGTATCTTTTTCACCGTTATTCAAACCGTTAACGATGTCATCGTTTGTTGTCCCCAAGTCAGGAACGTCAAAAATATCGCGTAGTACAAAATGTGCTGAGCTATCGTTGTGGACTTCAATTGTTTCTCCACCGGTCATCGCAAAGTGAATTGGGATTGGCGTATCAGAAACCGCAATTTCGATCTCAATATTATG
Organism: uncultured Paracoccaceae bacterium; assembly: GCA_965657135.1. Classification (GTDB taxonomy): domain Bacteria; phylum Pseudomonadota; class Alphaproteobacteria; order Rhodobacterales; family Rhodobacteraceae; genus HIMB11. The sequence continues at coordinate 63,380 of CBFHNF010000004.1, read as the reverse complement.
GTTTTCAATTAATAGTGTCATTTGTTGAATTAGATAGTTTCTGAATAAATCAGGACGTGTCACCGTTATCGTATATCGTCCTGGCCCTGTGACATGTCCGTAACTTAGTCTGCTATCAATTTGATCGAATTTTGTAGTGGTAATGCGAATTTCGGGGTAGAACGCACGATAGCGTTGCAGACTTGAGCTTGAATGCAAAAATTCTGAAAACTTAGATCTCAAGAAATCGATAGATGTCGTGTATATTTTGTTCAGACATTCCCACGCCTGTTCTGCATTATGAAAACTCTCACTTTCAGATAATTGGGGACAGACAGTTTCAATTTCAGATCTATTCATGCAGCATTTTCCAATCTTAAATTTCTTTTTATAGTCGACAGATTGCACAGGTTTGTGCAGAATTATACCCATCGTATTGTAAAATTATAACATAGATTTCAGTGATAGTATGAATTACGAAAATATCTCGCCAGATGATTTTGGCCGTTCATTGACTGGTGTTGGGCTCAATATTTTGGTCAGAGACGTAAATGAAACAAGCAAATTCTTGATCTCTGTTTTTTCACTAAAGTGTCATCAGCTCAGCAGCGATTTTGCAATTGTAACGCATGGCAAACACGTCTTTCAGTTGCATGCGGATCATACTTATCAACGACACACGATGTTCAACTTGTTGCCGGAAAATCCACCTCGTGGACTGGGAATTGAAATTCGACTTTACGATTGCGATCCTGATGCGTCGGCAAACAGGGCCATTAAGGCTGGATTTCATGTATTAGAGTCTGCAATGAATAAGCCTCATGGATTACGTGAAGCATTCATTCAGTGTCATGATGGTTATGTGTGGTGTCCATCTATGAAGAATTAGAAACTTACCTCTTTGAAGATATCATCGCAATTGCCAAAATTAATCCGCTTAGCGTCGCAATTGTACCAGCGGCGCTTATCGATGTGTCAAAGCCCAGCGCAATTGGAAGATACCCAGCAATTGAATAGCCAAGTGTTGCTGCTAATGCAGCGAATATCAGACTTAACACCATCTGAGGAAATAATTTATCCGATAAAACACGCGCAGCGGCAGGTGGACAAATAAACATTGCCACAACGATAATCGAACCAACTGCATCAAACGATACAATCGCAGCGATTGTCGCGGCAACCGCTATTCCACCAGATACCAAGCTTATGAATATACCGGAAACTTGTGCAAATGTTTCGTCAAAGGTTGTTACGACAAGTGGTCGCCAGAAAATTATAATCAACAGTAAGATTACTAAAAAACCGGCTAATGATCTGAACAATTCGATTGGGATAGATTGGCGTGCAATTGGATCAAAAATTGAGGCAAAATCATTTCCATCGATCCAAATCAAGCTTTCTAAATTTCCATACAAAGCATGTTCAACATCCAAATGAACATTTCCACCTGCTGATAATTCGATCATTAACACGCCAGCTGCAAAAAATACCGATAGCGTAATGGCCATCGCAGCCGAACTATCCATTTTTTTCTGGGACTGTAAAAATGATATTGTGAACGCTGCGACCAGTCCTGCACCAAGCGCGCCAAACAGCATGACATTTGATCCCAAACTCCCAAAGAAATAGTAGCTGATCACAATACCAGGTAGCACCACATGACTTATCGTGTCAGATAGCATTGCTTGTTTCCGCAAAATAAGAAAGTTGCCAACCAATGTGCACGAAAGTGCCGAAAATATTCCCGTCATAAGGGGTACAAAGCTAATAAGAAAGAAATCGTCAAACATTAGATCTCCTTTAGCCGCTTCAAGATAATTGAGACTGCAAGCAGTGCAAACATTATCACGACAATCAACGCACCAGATGGAAGATTGGGGAAAGCCGCGGATATTAATATACCACAACCAGCAGCAATCCCTCCAATGAATGCGGATAGCAATGACATCGACCAGACGCCCTCGGTCCACAAACGAGCCGTGGCGGCAGGAACTGTAAGCATCGCAACAACCAGAATTAATCCCACAATCTTTAGTCCGATAATGGTTACGACCAACGCAAGAGCATTTAGCAAAAATAAAACTTTTTGCTGCGGGAAGCCGGCCAATTCCCCAAATGCTGGATCAAAAATGAATGCTATCAGCGCCCGGCGAAAAACAAAAATCAGCAAACTGCATAGAATTGAGACGATGCAGATCACAACAACATCTTGAAATAGCATGCCAGAGGCTGATCCAAGTATGTAGTCTTCAAGCCCTGCTTGCTGTCCCAGAGATATCGATTGCACACCAGTCAAAAGGACAATTCCAAATCCAAAAAACACCGACAGAACAGCACCTATTGCCGTATCAAATCCAAGGTTTGTTCGCGATGAAATCCACTGGATAACAAACACGCCAATCAATGCAGAGATTGTTGCGCCTGACAACAAAACGATCGTATTTTTGCCGTCAAACCCAAGCAATGCTGATCCAAGAAATGCTATAACCAACCCAGGTAAAGTCGCATGCGCTAAGGAATCACTCAACAGACTTGCTCGCCGCAGATACACAAAGGCCCCAATTTGACCGCTTGAAAAGCCAAACACGAGAGCGCCCACAAATGCAATAAACGTGTTATATCCAAGATACTGAATCATAGAGGTGCAGCTACCGAACCCAGTTCGGCCATGCCGTATGTTTTTTCGATGTTTTTCTTGGTGAATGCATTGGCAATTGATCCGGATGAAATAACAGATCGGTTTAACAAAACGACATCATCGAAATAATCGTGCACAGTAGACAGATCGTGATGTACCGCGACAATCGATTTTCCCATATCTCTCTGCTGCTTCAATATCTCGATGATAACGGCCTCTGACTGGGCATCAATTCCAGTAAAGGGTTCATCAAGCAAGATGAGCTCCGCATTTTGAACAATGGCGCGCGCTAGGAAAACACGTTGCTGTTGACCACCAGATAGTTTTGATATGTGGCGGTTGGCTAAATCATACATGCCAACATCAGAAAGCGCCTGCTCAACTCTGCTGGCATGTTTGGCTGAAAATCGACACAGCAAGCCCAACTCGCTATACAAACCCATTGCGACCACATCAAACACAGTAGCCGGAAAGCTCCAATCAATCTGAGCACGCTGAGGTACATACGAAATTCTTTTTCGGAATTTTTTCAGGGGCATTCCCTTAAATTCCGCTCTTCCAGAAGCGATGGGTATCAATCCCAATAAAGCCTTTAAAAGTGTCGATTTCCCCGCGCCATTTGGGCCGATAATTGCTGTTAATTTATTTGCTCTTAAATCACAACTTACACTGTTAAGAACCGTATCGTTGTCATATTCGACACTTAGATGTGAAACAGAAATTACATGCGACTTCATATCAGGCACTTAACTTACCATCCATGCCATGGATAGGTGCATCACCCCCCAGCGCCCTAGCAATGGTTGTCAAATTATGGTCGATCATCCCGATGTAAGTACCCTCGTATGTTCCTGCCTTACCCATAGCATCAGAAAATAATTCCCCACCCAAGCGAAGCAAATGTCCCCGCACTCTGGTTCCTTCGATCAGGGCGCGTATGTTGCGATCAGATTGCGAGGTTTCTACAAAAACGGCGCTGACCTGACGATCAATAATTTTATCAACAAGCTGTTCTATACGATACAGACCAGCTTCACTTGTGGTGGAGATACCTTTGACCCCTATCACTTCAAAATCAAAAGCCAAACCAAAATAACGAAATGCATCATGTGCCGTCAACAGCACACGCGCCTGTTTTGGTATCGTGGATAATATCTCAGTGCCATACATGCTGAGACGGTCCAAATTCTTCGAAAAACCGGCAAAGTTGTCGTCGATCTCATCGGTTTCGCTCGGCAAATTTTTCGACAATTCGATCTTTATAGAATCCGCAACGTATTTCCACAACTGTGGATCCATCCAAACATGCGGATCAAATTGCTGAGAGCTATCATCATATGGAAGCCTCAGCTCTATAGGCACTGCTTCACCTGCAGCCAAGATATTCTTTCGATGTCCCAACTTATCAAACAAGTCCTCCATTTGGGCTTCTAAGTACATACCATGACGAATGATTAAGTTCGATTTTGTAAGTGAAACAACATCACTTCGAGTTTGTCGGAACGAGTGCGGGTCTGTTCCAGATCCCATAATGGCGCTTACTTGTACGCTTGATGGTGCAATGTTTTTAACAGTATCTGCCAACATTCCTATCGTGCACACAACATTAAATGACTGTTGGGATACAACCACCGTTGGTATTTTCAGTATCGCAGCGGCAGACAAACATAAAAATTTCCGTCGATTAGTATTCACTGATTTTCTCCGCCTCATCGATTTGAATATGCGAGTCATTCGCAAAAAGTCAACTTATTTGCGAATGATTCTCAAGAAAAAATTTGAATTTGTCTTTATGGCGATAATCTGCGATCCAATCTACAGAGTCATATCTTGGAAGATGGAATGAGTATTTCGAACGCCAATCAAAGAAACATTTGTCATGATCTGGAATTAGATTGGGTTATGTCAGCCCAAGCAAACCAATCCGCCATTGAGCGCCGCGCCTCGACTTTGGGTTCCAGAAGAAGTGTTAAAAAAGATTTTCAGGCTGCGTGGCTACTGAAATCAGTGTCTTGCATCGATCTTACGACACTATCTGGTGACGACACCGAAGAACGGGTAAGGCGCCTATGCGCGAAAGCGCGCCATCCCATTCGTGCAGATTTGGTCAATGCACTTGGGGTAGATGTGATAACAACTGGCGCTATCTGCGTGTATCACGAGATGGTTCCTGCCGCTGTGGATGCGTTGATAGGCACTAATATACCGGTAGCTGCCGTTTCAACTGGGTTTCCAGCGGGTTTGTCGTCGTTGAAATTACGCATCGCTGAGATCGAGGAGAGTGTCGCCGCAGGAGCAAGGGAAATAGACATCGTTATCAGTCGTAGACATGTCCTAAATCAGGATTGGCAAGCGTTATATGATGAAATGAAGCTATTCCGCCAAGCATGCGGCGATGCACATGTAAAAGCAATCCTAGCCACGGGCGAACTTGGGACTCTCCGCAATGTGGCACGTGCATCTTTAATTTGCATGATGGCTGGTGCCGATTTCATAAAAACATCAACTGGCAAGGAAGGCGTGAATGCGACCCTGCCTGTTTCACTGGTGATGATCAGAGCGATCCGCGATTTTTATGATCAAACAGGATACAAAGTTGGTTATAAGCCAGCCGGTGGCATTTCCAAAGCCAAAGATGCGTTGATATATCTCTCCATGATGAAAGAAGAGTTGGGTGTTGACTGGACCCGCCCAGATTTATTCCGCTTTGGCGCGTCGTCATTATTGGGCGATATTGAACGCCAATTGGAGCACTACGTTTCTGGTGCATATTCAGCATCCTATAGACATGCGATGGGGTAAAAAGATGGACATCATGGAAACATATGAAACGATGGATTACGGCACCGCCCCTGAAAGCGTTAAAGAAGCCCAAGAGTGGCTGAACCGCCACGACAATAAGTTCGGCCATTTCATCGACGGTCAATTTGCAATCGGCTCTGATCATTATGAAACGATCAATCCCGCGACTGGTGAAGCGCTTGCGCAAATCGCCCAAGCAAGCACGCAAAACGTTGATGATGCTGTGGCCGCAGCCAATTTGGCATTTCAAAAATGGAGTAAAACCTCGGGCTTTGAACGCGCCAAAATACTATATGCATTGGCGCGCAACGTTCAAAAAAACGCTCGGTTGTTTGCAGTTCTTGAAACAATGGATAACGGGAAACCAATCCGAGAATCCCGAGACATTGATATACCGTTGGTGCATCGTCATTTTTACTATCACGCAGGGATGGCTCAGCTAAAATCAAAAGAATTACCGAATCGAGACCCGATTGGCGTATGTGGCCAAATCATTCCATGGAACTTTCCACTTCTGATGCTGGCGTGGAAAATTGCGCCAGCACTCGCTATGGGAAATACGGTCGTTTTAAAGCCTGCAGAGACAACTTCATTAACCGCCCTTTTGTTTGCAGAAGTTTGCATTCAATCAGGCGTCCCAAACGGGGTTGTCAATATTGTAACTGGCGATGGGTCTGTCGGCGAGATGATTGTGAATCACGACAGAGTTCACAAGGTCGCATTCACAGGATCCACTGAAGTTGGTCGAAAAATTCGTAAAGCAACAGCAGGTTCAGGCAAATCCTTGACGCTAGAGCTTGGTGGAAAATCGCCTTTTATTGTATTTGACGATGCAGATATTGATAGCGCTATCGAAGGTGTTGTGGATGCCATTTGGTTTAACCAAGGGCAAGTTTGCTGCGCAGGTTCTCGTTTGTTGGTTCAAGCAGGCGTCGCACAAAAATTTCACGCAAAGCTTGAACGCAGAATGAGCACATTGCGCGTTGGTGATCCGTTGGATAAGTCGATCGATATGGGGGCCATAAACAGTAAGGCACAACTCGATCGCATAACCGCGATGGTGGCGACCTGTGATCAGGTAAAGGTTACTCACATAGATCCCAAATTACCCGTGGAGGGATATTTCTACCCACCCACTTTAATACAAAACGTTGAAATAAATGATCCTTTGATGCAAGAGGAAATCTTTGGTCCTGTATTGGTTTCAACAACATTCCGTACTCCTGCCGAGGCGATCGCACTTGCTAACAATACTCGATACGGACTTGCCGCATCAGTCTGGAGCGAAAATATAAACTTGGCGCTGGGCGTTGCACCAAAACTTAAGGCAGGTGTTATTTGGATAAATGGCACAAATTTCTTTGATGCGGCCGCAGGATTTGGCGGAATAAAAGAAAGCGGGTTCGGACGCGAAGGTGGATGGGAGGGTTTGATGGCCTACACCAAACCCCAGCCATTGAAACAAGATTTCATCTCCACATCTGAGAAACAGTCGACAAAACAACAAAACGCCAGCATAAATCGAACATTCAAAAATTATGTTGGTGGCAAACAAACACGACCCGATGGCGGATACACCGACCAAATCACGGATCCCACGGGTTCTACAGCGTTTGATATTCCCATTTCCAACAGAAAAGATTTGCGAAATGCAGTAGAGGCCGCAAACAAGGCCGCCGGCTGGTCTACGTCAACCGGCCATCTAAGATCACAAATTTTGTACTATTTTGCTGAGAACCTTTCTGCACGCGGTGATGAATTTGCGGCACTTATTGACACATTTAGAACCGACGGGCCCTCTGGCGCAACCGAAGTGCAAGCAGCATTAGAAACAATTTTCGAATGCGCCGCCTGGTCAGACAAATTCGACGGAGATGTGCGCAATGTCCCGATGCGTGGACTCGCACTTTCACTTAACGAACCGATTGGAACAATCGCGGCATTCTGTTCGAACGATCATGCATTGTTGGGCCTCGTTCGGACAATCGCCGCAACTATAGCCGTTGGAAACCGTGTAATCGTAATACCATCTGAGGTTAACCCAGCAGTTGCCGGCGAACTTATCCAAGTCCTGGAAACATCGGACGTTCCTGCTGGTGTTGTAAATATTTTGTTCGGTTCGCATTCTGAACTAGCTTCGCACGCCGCAATGCATATGGATATTGATTCTGTTTGGTGCCACGAGTCTGCCGACAATTCAGTGGTTATAGAAAAAAATTCTGCAACGAATCTGAAGCGGACATGGACACAGTTAAATCACAACACAGACATACGTGAGCTGTTGGAACATGCCATCCACAAGAAAACCGTTTGGATACCATGGGGCGAGGGCTAAGGACGTTTTCCCCGAATTGCAGAAAGTAGTTCTGCATCTGGGTAGCCGTCAGCTATCTTACCTAAATCCGTTTGTAACCGCATAACTGCACATGATGTATCTGGGCCGGTAATTCCGTCGGCGGCTCCAGCATCATAGCCAAGGTGATTTAATATCATCTGGAGTTCTGCTATTTCAGAACTACTGAGCGGCGTTTTAGTCTTATCCCATGACCAATCAATTGGAGAATCCTCAATAGCCGATGCTATTTTAGCGACCGCCAATACGTAGTGGATAGAATGATTATATTGGTATATCGCTGCGCCGTGTTCACCCAATAACACACGGGGACCATGCCGCCCGGCGGGTGAGACACAAAAATACTTTTCACCTTCACTCGCATCATCTATGTGAAGTCCGCGTTCCGCCCATCCATCCGCATCACACGCATGACCGATACCATCATAGTGATATCCTATATCGGTCTCTAAATTGGCATATTTGATCAATGTTCTAGTATTTTTTGCACCGTATGTATGTAGATAATTTGCAGCCGAGTTCAGTGAATCGAGGATCGATCCCCATATGTCTGTGGAACCAACAGAACCATATGGATCAGCAAACTTAGCATATGTCTCTGGCATGAATTGCATATGTCCTGATGCACCTGCCCAGCTTCCACTGATTTTACCCAAGATATCTTGCTGGGGAAAAATATGAGTACGAAAATAGCCCAATTGTGTCGTGAAATAGGGCCTTCGTCTTACGCGGCCTGCAAATGCAAGCGAAGCAATCGCTGAACCAACGGGATAATCTCCAAGGTTTTCGCCAAAATTGGTTTCCACCCCCCAAATCGCAATCAAAAGGGCCGGCTTGACATGATGCTGGGCGGAGATTTTTCGTAAATTTGGATACAACTCTGTGCAAAGTTCTTGTCCACGTGCAATGCGCGCATCTGTCGCTAATTTTTCGATATAATGCCACGGAGGTGCAGTAAACTCGGATTGATGTAGATCTTTTTCGACGACTTCAGGCAGAAAGTGAACTGCGCCTACCAGCTCTGGAAAATATTCACCTATCCATTCGTCAAAGGTCATAACCCAGTCCGTCTTCGCCGTGCCTTTAGTTTGGATTTAACTGCTTTACGCTTTGATTTTACCAACATTCGCTTGGGTCTATCTCCACGACCACGTCCTCCAGCCGATCTTTGATACAATTCGTTGTTCATTGATATTAATTCAAAAGCAACACCACCTGCTGTTGGCTCTGCCTCCGTTAATCTAACGGTTACACGCATACCCAAAGAAAATATTATTCCTGTTTCGCTTCCCATAAGAGTATTGGTGTTTTGATCATAGTCAAAATATTCGCGCCCAAGTGAACGAATGGGAATAATCCCATCAGCGCCTGTTTCATCAAGTCGCACAAATATTCCGAATTTGGCAATTCCACTTATCTTGCCCTGAAAGTCCGATCCCAATTTCTCGGACAAGTATGATGCCAAATAACGGTCTGTGGTATCGCGTTCCGCCAACATAGAACGGCGTTCTGTTGTCGAAATTGTGGTTGCTGTTTCTGCAAGATTTTCGATATCGAATTGTGTCAAACCGTCATCTCCCCAACCATGTGCTGAAATCAGGCCGCGATGCACAATCAAATCTGCATATCGCCGAATAGGAGAGGTAAAGTGGGCATAGGAACGTAGAGATAAGCCAAAATGCCCAAAATTCTCTGGGCTATAGTAAGCTTGAGTCATGGAACGAAGCGTTGACATATTGATTAATTCTGAATGCTCTGTTTCGCGCGCCTGCCGCAAAAGCTGATTCAAATGTTTGGTACGCAACACTTGGCCCTTGGCCAAGACAAGACCCGCAGATTTTGCCGTCTCGCGCAGTGACCCTAATTTGTCGTCGGACGGTTCTTCGTGAACGCGAAACAACAATGGCGATTTCTTTTCAATCAAAATTTCTGCCGCAGATACATTCGCAAGGATCATAAACTCTTCAATCAACTTATGTGCATCTAGACGATCTTTAAAATTAACTGATGTAACCTTGCCATCTTCACTTAGTTCGACCCGCCGTTCCGGCAATTCTAGATCAAGTGGTGCGCGTAATTCACGAGCTTTCACCAAAGCTTTGTAGGCATCATACAGCGGTATAATCACTGTCTCCAATATTGGTGAACACTTTTCATTTGGTGCCCCATCAACAGCCGATTGTACTTCTTCATAGTTCAAAGACGCGTGCGATTTTATAAGGGATCGGTAAAATTTATGTCCTAGTTTCTGGCCATCTTTATCAATCTTCATGCACACAACAATTGACGCGCGCGGAACCCCTTCATGCAAAGAACATAGATCCCCGGATAAACGGTCAGGCAACATTGGAACAACGCGATCTGGGAAATATGTTGAATTACCTCGCAACCGCGCTTCGCGATCCAATTTCGAAGATGGTGTTACATAATGGGCAACATCTGCAATTGCGACCCAAATAAGAAATCCGCCATCATTTTCAGGATCTGTATCAGGTTCTGCGAAACACGCATCATCGTGATCACGTGCATCTGCGGGATCAATCGTGACAAATGCCATATCCCTTAGATCCGTGCGTTGACCAAGGGTTACGGGTTTTTTGGCATCTGCCTCAAGTATGACATCATCCGGAAAGTGATCAGGAATGCTGTGTTGATGAATTGCAATCAACGAAACAGCTTTGGGTGCAGATGGATTGCCTAGACGTTCGACAACTCCCGCTTTTGGTAGCCCCATACGTGCTTTTGGGCCAATTTGTTCTGCTAGAACCAATTCACCATCTTTTGCCCCACGTCGGGATCGTTCAGGAATAATCCATTCCTTTCCAGTTTTATCAATCGGGACAAGTCGACCACCTTCTGATGAGTGTCGGAAAACCCCCAAGACTCGAGTTGGACTGATCCCAATTTTTCGGATCAGTCGCCCTTCATACTGATGCTGTTCATCAGTCACGCGGGTGAGTTTTGCCAAAATTCGATCGCCACGCCCCAGCGCAGGATCAGACTGACGCGTTACAAGAGAAATTATCGGTTCTACACCGTCTCCATCCCACTCAAGCGGTCGGGCGTACAAGTCACCGTCAGAGGTGGGCGACATAACCTCGACAATGCTAACTGGTGCCAGTTGGTTGGGATCCCGAAAGGAATTCTTCTGCTTGCTTATGTGTCCTTCTGACTCAAGCTCGCGCAACAATTTCTTTAATTCAATTCGATCGGGCCCCTTTATACCAAACGCTTTTGCAATGTCGCGCTTAGCCGAAAGCATTGGATTATCCTGTATCCAATCAAGGATCTCTTTTTTTGATGGCAACTTATTCATAAGTCTCACTAACATGGAATTTTTTGATCGTCATTGTGAATCCAAGCTTCATCAAATCTGTCACATCATCGACGTCTCGTAATGTCGCTATACGCATGCGCCTCTTATCAGATAAACTGCGCTCCGCGTCATTCAATGCGAATTCTGTTGACCATCTACAGTTTTCGAAAATGGTGCTTGGTAAGGAATTGATACGCGGTGCACCAACAAGCCAAAATCCACCGTCCATAGAGGGGCCAAAAACAAACTGATTCTTTGCTAACACTCTGAAAGCACAAGCAATGTGGTGTTTTTCAATGGATGGAATATCTGATCCTATAAGAACAGCTGGTGATGACGAAAATCGAGCCAAAAGCCGCTTCATGCGCTGTCCCAAATCACCTTGTCCCTGATTCATCCGTGCAACCGTATAAGGCCAACATTTTGGATTGGGTTGATGCGCAGCATTTGCCGTTGCTAAAATTATTCGCCAGCGGCGATCGCGCAACCGTCGAATTAATCCTGCGGTTTGATGCCGATACCACCATGCTGCCTGGGTCATCCCAATATCTGTGCCCAAACGTGTTTTAACACGGCCTGCAACGGGTGCTTTGACCATTATGATCAATATTGGACGCCGATCAGGCAAAGTACTGCTGCAAGATACGGGAATAAATACGCTTTAGTTGATGGATGTGCTCAATCTCGACCCTTTCGTCGACTGCGTGCATCGTTTTACCAACCAAACCAAATTCTGTTACTGGGCACACATTCTTGATAAAGCGTGCATCAGACGTGCCGCCTGTCGTGGATAGTTCTGGTTTAACACCCAACTCTGCTTCAACCGATTTTGAAATTAGGTCCGACAATTCCCCTGGCGGTGTAATAAAACTTTCACCTGAGAATTTCACATTCATCCGGATATGCGTCTTGGTATTATTGGCTACAACATCCACATGACTCTGCAGCCAATTGGTGAGTGATTGACCAGAATGTTCATCATTAAAACGGATGTTAACTGTCGCATGGCATGTCTCAGGGATGACATTTGTGGCCGGGTTTCCGACGTCAATTGTAGTGATTGCCAAAGTTGATTGATCGAAATGTTCCGTTCCCTTATCTAGCGGCATAGCCTCTAACGCTGACATCAGCTGAACCATGGCTGAAACTGGATTATTCGCACGGTGAGGATAGGCCGAATGTCCCTGAACACCTTGGATAGAGATGAACGCTGTCAACGAACCACGTCGCCCGATTTTCATCATTTCACCCATATGGTTTGGACTCGTTGGCTCACCCACCAAACAATGATCCATCGTTTGTCCATGTTGTTTCATCCAATCGAGGATTGCAGTCGTGCCGTCAACGGCGTCTCCTTCTTCATCACCGGTGATTGTGATGATCACAGATCCGTCTGGCGGCGTGTGTGTTGTAAAATCAATGGCAGCAGCAACGAAAGCAGCAACACCAGATTTCATATCCGTTGCGCCACGTCCATATAAAAAACCGTCTTTCACTTCAGCGCCAAAAGGATCAACGCTCCATGCTGACACATCACCGACAGGAACCACATCCGTGTGACCATTGAACCCAAAAGTACGTCCATTTTTCCCAGTACCCCAGCGCGCGAACAAATTACTGACCCCGCCCCTTTCAATGCGCGTGCAGTCAAAACCGTGTTCGGTCAGCAATTTCATCAATAAAGATATAGCACCACCTTCTTCCGGTGTAACGGACGGACATTTTATAAGATCAGAGGTCAACTTAATCGGGTCAATATTTTTCATATCAGTCTCTAATAAAAGTTTTTATTATTGTTTCAGACAGGCTCCGAGGCTTATCTATAACAGCAACAGCATCTTTGAGTTCTTCTTTAGATCCATACCCATACAATACACCAAATGCCGCAATCTGATTTGCACGGGCGCCTATGATATCGTATTTCCGATCACCCACCATAGCGGCATCCATTGACGAACATCCAACAGAGGATAATCCATATGATAACAGATCAGTTTTTTCAGATCGAGTTCCATCCAATTCTGATCCGAATTGATAATCCAAATATCTATCGATACCAAAATGGGCGGTAATTTTCACCGCATATTCCGCAGCCTTGGACGTGGCAAGACAGAGAGTAAAATCATTATCTTTGAATTTTTGCAGTTGCTCAAGGATACCGTCGTATATCGCATTCTCTAGGTAACCCACATCTCGATACCGTTCCCGATAAAGTTCAACTGCGTGATCTAACTCAGAAGTTGGAACACCAACCTTGGCAAAACTATCCCATAAAGGCGGACCAACAATCCAATCATTGTTTTCTGCGATTAGCTGACGCCCCATCTTATCCAGTGCATAATTGAAACAATTTTTTATGCCCGGCCCCGCATCAGTAAGCGTTCCATCCAAATCTAGGAAAACGACTTTGCTCAATGCTCTATCCTCGATTGGTTGTCATCCGCAAAAAGCGGCGTCATCTGTGCAACGATCACTGAATTTTCATCTAGGGCGCGATTCATAAGTTCAACTTCAGCTTCATCAATTTCATAGCCCTCTGCCAAACGTTCAGAAAGAGTTCCGTAACCCGTTACATCCAATGGTGCCAGATCCGCTTGTTTCAAAATGGCCACGGTTTCACGGACGGCTTCTGCTTCATCCACTCCGCTGGAATAGCAAATCAAAGCTGCGCCTGTTGCCTTTTGGGGCAGTCCATCATTTTGTGAACGCCCAACTTGCACCAACAAGGTGAATACCTGATGTTTCGTAGGTTTCTTTTCACGTTTTTCCGACATTTCAGCGGCCCCATTAATTTTACAATTGATGTAACCACGCCATTAAGGGAATGCAAACCTTCAAAATTTCGCATTCGCGCATATTTTTTGTCTATTGGGCTTGCTTTCAAGGATAGATTTTTGTTTCTGGTTCCAACGAAGGAGATCAAACAATGTATCGCTCAAGAACTTCTACTCATGGACGAAATATGGCCGGCGCACGTGGTTTGTGGCGTGCGACAGGAATGAAAGACAGTGACTTTGGCAAACCAATCATTGCAATCGTCAATTCGTTTACCCAATTCGTGCCAGGTCACGTTCACCTTAAAGATTTGGGGCAAATGGTTGCGCGCGAGGTCGAGGCAGCCGGAGGGGTTGCGAAAGAATTCAATACAATTGCCGTTGATGATGGAATCGCGATGGGCCATGACGGCATGCTATATTCGCTGCCATCACGTGAAATCATCGCAGATTCAGTTGAATACATGGTTAACGCCCATTGCGCAGACGCAATGGTTTGCATTTCGAACTGTGATAAAATTACACCCGGCATGTTGATGGCGTCCATGCGCCTGAACATTCCAACAATTTTCGTCTCTGGTGGACCGATGGAAGCGGGCAAAGCCGTGATTGACGGAAAAGAAATCGCCCTGGACCTTGTTGATGCAATGGTCGCTGCTGCAGATGACAAATACACCGATGAACAAGTTCAACAGATTGAAGAGGCCGCATGCCCAACTTGTGGATCATGCTCTGGTATGTTCACTGCAAACTCAATGAACTGTTTAACAGAAGCTCTTGGGTTGTCTTTGCCGGGGAATGGGTCGACGCTTGCGACGCATTCTAATCGCAAAGCACTGTTTCTTGAGGCTGGCCAACGCATCGTGGATCTTGCTCGTCGTTGTTATGAGCAAAACGACGCCAGCACCCTTCCGCGGAATATCGCAACGTTTGAGGCTTTTGAAAACGCAATGGCGCTGGACATCGCTATGGGGGGGTCAACAAATACCGTTCTTCACTTGCTCGCTGCGTCTTACGAAGGTGAAGTTGGCTTTACGATGGAAGACATTGATCGGTTATCAAGAAAAGTTCCTTGCCTAAGCAAGGTTGCACCAGCAAAAAGTGATGTCCATATGGAGGATGTGCACCGCGCTGGGGGGATCATGGCGATATTGGGCGAACTTGATCGCGCTGGTTTGATTCACCGCGATACGAAAACAGTTCACTCACCAACCATGGGCGATGCCTTGGATAACTGGGACATTATGCGAACCAATAATTCAAAGGTTCACGAATTTTTTCGTGCAGCTCCAGGGGGTGTTCGAACCACTCAGGCGTTTTCGCAATCAAATCAGTATACGTCACTTGATATGGACCGTTCAGGCGGTGTGATCCGCAGCAAGGAAAATGCATTCTCGCAAGACGGTGGTCTCGCAGTTTTATTTGGCAACATTGCAATAGACGGTTGCATCGTGAAAACCGCAGGGGTTGATGAAAGCATTCTCAAGTTTTCCGGCCCTGCATATGTTGTAGAAAGTCAGGATGATGCAGTGAACGACATTCTGACGGGTAAGGTCAAAGAGGGCGACGTTGTTGTCATCCTATATGAGGGTCCACGCGGTGGTCCAGGAATGCAGGAAATGTTGTACCCAACCAGTTATCTGAAATCGAAAGGGTTGGGTGCTGCCTGCGCACTGGTAACGGATGGGCGTTTCTCTGGGGGAACATCTGGACTATCAATTGGTCACGTCTCTCCAGAGGCTGCCGAAGGTGGTGCCATCGCATTGGTAGAACATGGCGATACCATTGAAATTGATATTCCTAACCGTTCGATCAACTTGGTTGTTTCGGATGAAATCATGGCAGAGCGCCGTGCCGCAAAAGAAGCGCACGGTTGGAAACCATCAAAACCACGCAAACGCAAAGTGACAACCGCGCTTAAGGCATACGCGGCACTCACAACATCCGCAGCCCAAGGTGCGGTACGCGTCGTAGACTAAAAAAATAGGCGCCCAGAAACGGGCGCCATTTGATTTCTATCATCGATAATGCAGTTTGCGGAGATTACTTCGAAAGCCCGCACGGTAATTATCAATCACGCAACAATTCGTTGATACCTGTTTTGCTACGTGTTTGTTCATCTACACGCTTCACAATCACGGCGCAGTAAAGGTTAATACCGTTTTTCGATGGCATCGAACCCGATACAACAACTGAATATGGCGGAACCTCACCATACATCACTTCGCCTGTTTCACGATCAACAATCTTGGTTGATTTACCGATGTAAACGCCCATTCCCAAAACAGAACCTTCACGGACGATACAACCTTCAACAACCTCAGAACGTGCACCGATAAAGCAATTGTCTTCGATGATTGTGGGTCCGGCTTGCATTGGTTCCAGAACACCACCGATACCAACACCACCAGATAGGTGTACGTTTTTACCAATCTGCGCACAGGATCCAACGGTTGCCCAAGTGTCTACCATCGTTCCTTCATCAACATATGCGCCTAAGTTCACAAACGATGGCATTAAAACAACGCCTGGTGCGATGAATGCAGATTTGCGAACAACACAATTTGGAACCGCGCGGAAACCAGCGGCCTTCCATTGGTTTTCGCCCCATCCCACAAATTTGCTGTCAACCTTATCCCACCAGCCGCTGCCTTGTGGTCCGCCAGATTGAATCTCCATATCTTTGATGCGGAACCCTAACAAAACGGCTTTCTTTGCCCATTGATTTACGTGCCATGACCCATCATCCAGCTTTTGCGCAACCCGTAGTGATCCACTGTCCAGCGCATTCAGTGTATCTTCGATCGCGTCGCGTGCTTCACCTTGAGTGGCGGGTGTAATCGCATCGCGATTTTGCCATGCTGCTTCAATTGCTGCTTCCAATTGTTCGTTCGACATGTCGGATTCTCCCAATAAATGTTGGGGACGCTATAATTTGAAATTGCACAAAGGACAATCCACGTTTCGCGCTGGGAAGAACACACACACTCGACATCATTGGCCGAGCCTATTATGCACAAACAAAATCACCAGTTGGAGTGCGTCATGCTATTTGATCGTTCAGTTAAAATTGCCCCATCGATTTTGTCAGCGGATTTTGCGAATTTCGGTGCAGAAATTCGTGCGATTGAAGATCAAGGTGCGGATTGGGTTCATGTTGATGTCATGGATGGGCACTTTGTTCCTAATCTAACCTTCGGTCCGCCCGCTGTAAAAGCATTCCGCCCACATGTGAAAACGGTCATGGACGTGCATTTAATGATCGCCCCTGTGGATCCATATATTGATGCCTATGCGGATGCTGGTGCTGATGTCCTCACCGCACATATTGAGGCCGGACCTCACATCCATCGCACAGTACAAGCGATCAAAGCCGCAGGCATGAAGGCTGGTGTCGCACTAAACCCTGGTACGCCAGCAGAGTCAGTTCAGCACTTACTGGATATGATTGATCTGGTGTGTGTCATGACGGTCAACCCAGGGTTTGGCGGACAAAAGTTCATCGATATG
This sequence comes from uncultured Paracoccaceae bacterium, assembly GCA_965657135.1. Taxonomy (GTDB): domain Bacteria; phylum Pseudomonadota; class Alphaproteobacteria; order Rhodobacterales; family Rhodobacteraceae; genus HIMB11. Next base: position 46,008 of record CBFHNF010000004.1, on the reverse strand, counting down.
ACGAATAAAGTACGTGCGCTACGCACCATGATTGGCGATCGTCCAGTTCATATTGAAATTGACGGCGGCGTAGATCCCACGACGGCACCAAAACTGGTTACAGCTGGTGCTGATGTTTTAGTTGCAGGATCAGCAGTTTTTAAGGGTGGGTCCGTTGAAAAACCTGAAGTCTACGGACAAAACATGACTGCAATTAGAAAGTCGATTTCTGCTTAAACAAAAACGACCGCTGAATGAACAGCGGCCGTTCTAATATTCTAATTCAAACCTTAGCTTGCTGCAGCGACTGCACGCTTTGTAAGAACCTTAACAAGATGCGCACGATAATCGCCAGACCCGTGCAAATCGTTGATCATACCATCGCCTGAGACTGACAGTCCCTCGACAGCATCCGCAGAAAAGTTACCACTTAGCGCCTCTTCAGCTTCACTCCAACGGAATACGCCTTCTTCTGATGCACCAGTGACCGCCACACGAACACCGTCGGCGAATTTGGCCACAAAAACACCAACCATTGCAAAACGTGACGCTGGTTGTTCGAATTTTTGATAATTTGCCACCTCTGGAATTGGGAAACGAACATTTGTAATGATCTCTCCCTCTTCCAGTGCTGTTGTGAACATGCCTTGGAAATAGTCATCTGCCGCAATCTCACGAGAGTTCGTCTCGATTGTCGCACCTGATGCTAACGCCGCAGATGGATAGCACGCCGCTGGGTCATTATTGGCAAGTGACCCGCCGATTGTTCCACGATTGCGAACCGCAGGATCACCGATAGTCGATGCCAGCGCAGCAAGTGCGGGGTATGCGCCTGCTTCTGCTGCAACAGTTGCATGCGTCGTCGCACCACCGATGGAAATGCCACCATCTGCTTCGCAAACGCCCTTCATCTCGGCAATACCTGAGAGGCTGACCAATTTGGATGGACTTGCAAGACGTTGCTTTAATGTAGGGATCAAAGTTTGACCCCCACCCAGTGCTTGTGCTTCTTCTGCCGCCATAGCAGAAACTGCATCTGCGATTGTCGAAGGTTTCTCGAATTCAAAGTTATACATTTTGTTGCCTCCGATTAGCTGTTCATCGCAGCCCAAACACGCGAAGGTGATACAGGCATATCGATATGAGTTACATTATGACCTGCTGATTGCAGCGCGTCTACCACGGCATTTACAACAGAGGGTGGTGAACCAATCGCTCCAGCCTCGCCACAGCCTTTAACGCCCAACGGGTTGTGCGTACATGGTGTCTGGCAAGAGTGATCAACCGAATAGAATGGAACATCTGACGCCCGTGGCATTGCATAGTCCATATATGACGCACTCAGCAATTGCCCGTTTTCATCATACGAACAGTTTTCCATCAACGCCTGGCCAATACCCTGCGCCAATCCACCGTGCACCTGACCTGTAACAATCATAGGGTTAATGATGTTGCCAAAATCATCAACAGCCGTAAATTTTGCTATCTTTACTGAACCTGTTTCTGGATCAACTTCAACCTCACACGCATAGGCTCCAGATGGATATGTAAAGTTAGCCGGATCATAAAAGGCGGTTTCCTCAAGCCCTGGCTCTATATCTTCAATAGGATAGTTGTGTGGAATGTAGGCTTTAAGGGCGACATCTCCAAACGAAACTGACTTATCGGTACCGCTAACGCTAAATACGCCATCTTTTAGCTCAATGTCGGCTTCAGAAGCCTCTAGCATATGTGACGCTATCTTTTTGGCTTTATTGATGATCTTTTCGGTTGCACGAACAACCGCAGATCCACAAACAGCTAAACTTCTCGAACCATATGTACCCATGCCAAATGGTATTTTAGAGGTGTCGCCATGCACAATATCAATAAGCCCTTCATCGATACCAAGCATTTCAGCTACCACTTGCGGAAATGCAGTATCATGACCTTGGCCGTGGCTATGTGCTCCAACCATTACGCTAATATTACCTGTTGGATTCACTCTAACGGTTGCCGCATCATAGAGACCGACCCTAGCACCCAAAATACCGACAAGATTAGATGGGGCGATACCACAAGCTTCAATGTAAGTGTTTACACCGAGGCCTCGGAGCATTCCTTTTGCCTCCGATCCCTTTCTGCGTTTATCAAAGCCTGATAAATCTGCCAAATCTTGTAGCCTATCTACAAGTGCATCATAATTACCAGCATCATACTCGAGTCCAGCTGCCGACGCATAAGGAAATTGGTCGGGTTTCACAAAGTTCTTTTTGCGAAGTTCCAACGGATCAATGCCCAATTCACGCGCACATTTATCGACAACTCTTTCAATTGAATATGTAGCCTCCGGTCTACCTGCTCCACGATATGCGTCAACAGGCGCCGTGTTTGTGAAAACAGTCTTAACGTTAACATACACATTTGGCACACTATAATTCCCCGACATCAAAGTGCCGTGCAAAAATGTTGGAGTTACTGTGGAGAAGTTTGACAGGTACGCGCCTACGTTTGCATAGGTTTCAGTTCTGAAGGCTATAAACGTCCCATCTTTTTCACACGCTAATTCTATTTTTGTGACATGGTCTCTTCCGTGTGCGTCAGATAAGAAGCTTTCCGTACGTGTTGCAGTCCACTTAACTGGTCTACCAATTTTTTTCGAAGCAGCCAGCACTAGTGCCTCTTCCCCGTAGTGATAGATTTTTGACCCAAACCCACCACCAACATCCGGCGCGATAACTCTTAACTTATTCTCAGGAATCCCCATTACAAATGCTGAAATGAGCAAGCGAGTTAAGTGCGGATTTTGTGAAGTCGTGTAAAGCGTATATTCATCATTACCCACATTGTAATCTGCAAGTGAACAACGTGGCTCCATAGCATTAGGAACAAGACGGTTATTGACCAATTCTAGTGTGGTCACGTGCGGCGCGTTCGCAATAGCTTGATCTGTTTTTTCACGATTATCTTCAATCCAACCCCAATCAAAACATTGATTTGTTTCGATTTCATCATGAACCAAATGTTTGTTACTTAGAGCTGATTTTAAGTCTACTACAGCCGGTAATTCTTCAATATTTGCTGAAAGCAGCTCTACCGCATCGCGAGCAATTTCTTCAGTTTCTGCTACAACGGCAGCATACGCATCTCCTACATGGCGTACCTTGCCGTGAGCGAGCACAGGACGTTTTGGCTCTTTCATTGGTTCGCCGTTACGACTGTTTATTAACCAGCCAGCTGGGTTACCGCCAACATCTGCAAAATCAGCTCCCGTAAATACTGCCAAGACGCCATCTAACCCTTCTGCGGCCGCAGTATCTAATGAGATAATTTTTCCGTTTGCTACTTCGCTTCTCGCAAATGCTACATAAGCTTGCCCATGTACATTGATGTCATCTGTGTAGTTTCCTGAGCCTGTCAAGAATCTAAAATCTTCGCGGCGCAGGGTACTAGCACCAATACCACTATCTTTTGGCATTCTTTCCTCCCAATATTATTTTTTATTCAGCAGCCAATTGGCTAACATCCTGTCCAGATGCAGCCATTATTGCTTTGACGATGTTATGATACCCTGTACAGCGACAAATGTTGCCTTCCAGGTGGTGACGAACCTCGGCTTCTGTTGGCTTTGCATTCTTCTTCAATAGGTCTGCCGCCGCCATCACCATTCCAGGTGTACAAAATCCGCACTGCAGACCGTGGTGCTCTTGGAACGCTGCCTGGATCGCATTTAACGAACCATCTGCATTCGCCTGACCTTCAATTGTTGAAACATCCGCGCCGTCTGCTTCTGCGGCCAGCATCGTACATGATTTAATCGCGATGCCATCCACGTGAACAGTACATGCGCCACATTGGCTTGTGTCGCATCCAACATGTGTCCCGGTTAAACGCAAATCGTTTCTAAGAAAATCAACGAGCAGTGTTCGCCCCTCAACCTCGCCAGAAACGGGTTTTCCGTTAACTGTCATGGTAATATTTGTCATCTCTTTCCTCCCTAGTGAGATCTAATTTTAGTTTGAGACAAGACGCCCCAACCAACCTTTTTTCTTTTCGCCTTCTTCAGAACCGTCAGTGACATCAGATGGTCCTTGGACAACACTCCTGAATTCTTCAAAAAATTGATCTGCCATCTTCTTGGCGAACCCATCAATTATGCGACTTCCCAGCTGCGCAAGTTTACCGCCAACTTTGGCCTCAACGTCGTAAGATAACAATGTGCCGCCTTCTTCATCCGTCAAGCTAACTTTTGCGCCTCCTTTGGCAAAGCCCGCTGCGCCACCCTTGCCCTCTCCAGATAAAGTTAGGCTTTCACCCTCAACAATATCACTAAGAGTTACAGCACCTTTGAATGTTGCCTTTACTGGCCCAACCTTTTGGACAACGGTCGCTTCAAACCCTTCTTCTGGGCTTCCGTTCATTTCTTTGCATCCAGGTACACATTGCTGCAGGACTTCTGCAGATAACAAAGCCTGCCAGACTTCGCTTCGATCAGCTGCAATCAGTTTAGAATCAGAAAGTTGCAATTTATTCCTCCGTGTTTTGAACAAAAAATCAATGGGGCGCTGCAATCGTTGATACATGCCACCAACGAAACGTTTATCGTTAAGCTTAAGAGCACGAGTGTTCTAAAATTGAGAGCACATGTCTAGCCCCTATTTAGATTAGTCTCAGGTCAGCAAGATCGTTTCTTTTACAAAACTATGACTTGATGATGCTGCTATTTGCGCAAATAGACGTAGTAAGCGCCACTCCCGCCATGTTTGCCATGGGCTTCACTCACCTGCAGAATCTTGTCGTGCAACGGTGGCATACGCAACCATTGGGGAACTTGGTGACGTAAAATTCCGACTTGTCTTGGGATTGGCCCCGTATCTTTTTGAAATTTACCTTTACCAGTAATAACCAATACCAAGCGTAGATTGCGCGCATACGATGTCATCAAAAAATGCACCAACGATGCGTGGGCTTGTGCTACAGTCATTCCATGTAAATCAAAAGTGGCCTCAGGATCAGTTTTCCCGCGTTTCATTTTTTTGAATGACTTGTAATCCATTTGAACGGGCGCATTTTCAAGTGCTGTTGTTATGCTGGGTTTTAAGTCATTTTTACGAACAGTCGTTTTAGCTTTCTCCCCAATATTAAAGGCATCGAATTCAAAACGTTCGCTCGTTTTGTTAGGCGCATTCACCTTCGGCGTTTGAAATGAATCTTCTTTTTGAGGCAACTTTAATGGCTTTGCAGATTTTGCAACTTTTTCCCAAAGTTCCATTTCATCTGATTTTAGTTTTCTTCGAGGCATGGTTTAACCACCGCTTAGTGCTAGCGCGCGCTTAATCGGCAACAGGACATACAGTGCTCCGGTATTTTTGATCACCCCTGCTTTCTTGCCAGCCTCGACACCACTTCCTACAAATATGTCAGCGCGCTGTGCACCTTTGATAACTGATCCAGTATCCTGCGCTACCATCAACCGTTTTTCTGGATTATCACCATCCAAAATCATCCAAACAGGTGCTCCCAGAGGAATGTATTTTGGATCAACTGCGATGCTACGCATCGGAAAAAGGGATCTATTCATCGCACCTTTGGGTCCACGATGGTCAGGGATATCCGAAATCTCGCGAAAAAACACATATGAATCGTTATGTTGCAGCAGCTTTTTTCCATCCACTGGATTTCGTCTAACCCAATTTCTAATCACTGCTGCAGAAACTTGGTAATCCTTATAAATGCCTCTTGCCACCAACTCTTTACCAATAGAGCGATAACTGTGACCATTTTTTGCAGAGTATCCCACGCGAATTATTGAACCATCGTCCAAAAGTAGTCGACCAGAGCCCTGGACCTGAAGAAAAAATAAATCGACCAGATCATCAAGCCACGCGATCTCTAGACCACGATTTTCCAACGTCTTTGAGTTTTCGATCTCTGCGCGTGTTAACCATGAGCCTTCTTTTGGAAGTTCTGGCGGTTTTTTGTAAATTGGATAGGTAAAGCGTCCAGTCTTTGTGCGAGACGCCATTAGTTCCGGTTCGAAATACCCCGTCAACAAACTAGGCACATCTGTTTCAATTTTTATCGGTTTAAAAAAAGCTTCGAAAAATGTGTCCGCGTCATTTGTATGCTGACCAACTGCGCAAATGGCCCTCCAATCATCGGACTTTAAATCGGGACACGTTTCCAAAAAAGCGAACAATGCATCTGATTTTGCATCATTATTCCAGCCAGATAAATTCCCAAACTCCAACACACTGACTTTGACATCGGCATAGAGGTTCGACCCCCATGCCAAGGCAATTATCAGAAGATGTGTGAGCGTTCGCATCATTCACTTGTTGCGACCAGTTGCCAGTTTGGGTCATTAGAGGACATATCGCGCGCAAACGTCCATACATCTTTTTGTCGTTTGACTTGTTTTTTATCACCCTCGATGACATTTCCGTCACCGTCCAATACCACTGATGTCATCTCTGCCGTGAACGAAACAGAAATTTCCGCCCAACCCGAATCTGAATCGTAAGTTGCGTCGGTTAGTCGTGTCTCACGTGTACCCATATATTCGGCCTTAATAACCAATCCTTTGGATTTTCGGTCTTCTATGACTTGGTCAAATACATCTTCTATTTCCTCGGATATGAAATCGCGGACCTCATCAATATTCCCGTTCTCAAATGCCATCAAAATCATTTCATAGGCATATTTTGAACCAGCCAAAAAATCATTGACTGTGAAAGTATCATCACTGTTCTTCATCAACGCCAGTGCTTCGGCTGCTCGGCTTCCCTTTTCGACGTTATCAAGAATATCGGCATCTTCACCGCCCTCGATTACCTTTAAATTAGGACGCTCTGGTATCGGTTTTTCTTGCAATGGCGGTTTTTCAAAACCCTCTCGTGTCCCCAAAACATTGCGCAGGCGCATGATCAGAAAAATTGCAATTCCAGCCAGTACCAAAAGTTCAATAATCGCAGGGCTCATTAGTTGCCTCTTTAGCTTTCTAGAAATTTGTTATGTAAGTCCTTATGTAGGTAACAATGTCGGATGAGTCCACTAACGCAACGCAATGGAGTTAAAAATATGTGGTTATTGATCGCGTTTATTGCCGTTCCAATAATCGAAATCGCCCTATTCATTCAAATTGGTGGCATTCTTGGGCTATTTCCAACGCTTTTGATTGTCGTTGTTACCGCGATTGTTGGAACTTATTTGGTCAGAGAGCAGGGATTATCCGTTTTAAAGCAGCTGCAATCACAATTTCGAGTCCTAAATGATCCGACGGAGCCACTTGCACATGGAGCAATGATTATATTTTCTGGCGCACTGTTGCTGACACCTGGTTTTTTTACTGACCTAATCGGCTTTCTTTTGCTTGTTCCCCGCGCAAGATCCTATGTTTTTAGTAAAGTTAAGAATAGTTTGTTTGTCCATAAAACAGGTTTCAATCAACCCTATTCCGCTGAAAGCAATGTTTTTGAAGGAGAATATAAGCCCGTTGAGCATCCAGAAAATTCACCTTGGGCAAATCAGACCAAACCCAAGGATTGAGGCGGATAAAGTATGATGTTAGGTAACACCAAGATTTATTTTTAGGAGGCCACCGATGGCAGAAGAAGCGCAACAGCCCGTACAACCAGGAATGAAAATTCTTGCACAATATATTCGTGATATGTCTTTTGAAAACATCCTTTCACAAAAGGGTGCAACTGGCGAAGTAACACCAGATGTACAGATTCAGGTTAATATCGATGCAAAAAAGCGCTCTGTTGAAAATCAGTTTGAAATTGTAATTAAACTGAAGGTTAACTCCGTAAATAAAGGAACGACCGAGAACTTATTCTTGTTGGAGCTTGAATACGCTGGCCTCTTCTTAGTGACTGGTGTGCCAGACGAACAATTACATCCGTTCCTATTGATAGAATGTCCTCGGATGTTGTTTCCGTTCTTACGTCGCATTGTGAGTGATATTACCCGCGATGGTGGTTTCCCGCCTTTGAACATGGAAACAATTGATTTTCTTCAACTTTATCGCCAGGAACTAGAACGCCGGCAAGCGGAACAACCAGCAGAATCTATGAATTAATCTAACTATTCCACTTGGACCAAATAGATTTCTCACCAAGATTATCGACAAAGGCGGCATGGGCCGCCTTTTCTTTTTCTGTTAAACGTTGAGGCAATGATTTAGCCCGCGGAGCAGGTGTCCAATTTTCTTCACTGCTATTTGAGTGAACTGTCTGGTTCTTTGTTAGGTTCGAATCAAGGGCAAAGTCGGGTTGTTTACCACCAATAAGTTCAAGATAAACTTCTGCTAATATTTCAGAATCCAGAAGCGCCCCGTGCAAACTACGAGATGAATTATCAATATTGAAACGGCGACATAATGCATCCAATGATGCGGGTGATCCTGGGAATTTCTTGCGTGCTATTGCCAGTGTATCTATCGCTTGGCTCCACGGAAGAGGGGGCTTTCCGATCCACTTAAGTTCTGCATTCAAAAATTTCATGTCAAAAGATGCATTGTGGATCACCAATTTTGCATCGCCAATGAAATCTAAAAAATCTTGAGCTATTTTTGAAAAGATTGGTTTGTCTTGCAAAAAGTCATCGCCTAGACCGTGGACTTGAAAGGCATCATTCGGCATACTGCGTTCTGGGTTAATATACTGATGGTAGACATTTCCAGTCGGTACGTGATTGTTTAATTCGACGGCACCAATTTCCACAATTCTATCCCCACTTTCTGGGTCGAAACCAGTGGTTTCAGTATCCATTACTATTTCACGCATTGATGTGCTCTTTCCTGATTAAATCAATGATATGAGCCACTTGTGCCCTTGTATGCTCAAAACTATCGGTTTGTATAATGAAGTCGGATTGTTGACATTTCAAATCATTGGGGTGCTGCTTACTTCGTATTTGTTCGAACTGTTCTTGTGTCATTGTTCCCCGCTGCAATACCCGATCGCGTTGAGTTTCAAAATCAACATTAACGCAGGCAACCAAGTCCATATGTCGATTGCCACCAGTTTCAAAAAGCAAAGGAACATCAAAGATTACGATGTCGCTATCCGTAATCTCCATAAATTTTTGACGATCCAATGCAACAAGAGGATGAACTATTTTTTCTATTTCACTCAGAATTGTCGGCTCAACGGAAATGAGCTGCTTCAGTTTTTGACGTGATACTTCATCATCAACAATTGCTGCGGGAAATTTTTGCTTTATTGCAGGAACAGCGGCGCCGCCACGTGAGTAAAGTCGGTGCACAGCAGCATCTGCATCCCACACCGGTATGCCAAAATCTGCAAACATTTTTGCAGTCGTGGATTTTCCCATACCAATTGATCCCGTCAGGCCCAACTTTAACGTCATGCTAATAACAGCTTTCGTAGGTCATCAGATACAGCTGGCAAAACATTAAACCACTTTTGAAAACCTGGGATGCCTTGATAAATCAACATTCCCAATCCATCAACACAAGTGCATCCTCGTATTCTGGCATTTTTCAGTAGCTCTGTTTCCAGCGGCGTATATACAATGTCGGTGACTGTCATTGACGATGTTAATCTATCATATTCCAGATCCAGCGTACCTTTGCCACTCATCCCAAGAGACGTTGTGTTGATAACTGTATTTACTTTTGGCAATATCCCACTCTTTTCTTCCCAATCTAAAACCTCAATCGATTGTCCAAATTCTTCCGCTAGGAATGAAGCTCGGTCTTTTGTGCGGTTGGTTAAATATAGCTTTGGTGCCCCTTCTCTTAGGAGGGTATCAATAATTGCCCGAGATGCACCGCCAGCACCAATGACCAATGGAACACTTGTTTTTGCATTCCAATCTGGTGCACCAATTTTAAGATTCGTAATGAATCCATAACCGTCTGTGTTATCCGCATGGATTTTACCATCCCCATCGAAATATAACGTGTTCGCCGCGCCAATGCGCTGAGCGCGATCTGTTATGAAATCCGCAATATGGAGAACTTGTTCCTTGTGGGGGATTGTCACGTTTGCACCTCGAAAGCCCAGTTTAGGCATATTTCGCAGGGTAGTTTCTAAGTTTTCCGGCTTAACCTCCAAGGGAACGTAATAACCTGCTACCCCTGTTTGATTTAACCAATATCCATGCATTTTCGGTGATTTCGAATGATGGATAGGATAACCAATTACTGCAACGACTGGAATTGGTGTCATCCGTCGATGTCTCCTCTTAGCGTTAGATAATTTAACAGTTCTAACAGGGGAAGCCCCATTACATTGAATATGTCGCCTTCAATTCGTGAAAACAAGCGGGCCCCTTCGCTTTCAATTTGATAGGCGCCAACGCAGTGACTGATTTCTGGCCAGTTTCGCTCTACATATTGATCAATATAGTTATCTGACAACGCCCGCATATATAAACGCACCTGCCCAACGTGGCGCCATATTGGTTGTAATTCATGGTAAATGACGGCAGCTGATAACAAACTGTGACGCTTACCAGACATATGAGTTAGCTGCAACTTTGCGTCGTCTTTATCGATAGGTTTTGATAAAATTTGTTTATCTAATTCAAGCACTTGGTCACACCCAATCACAAGAGAGCCAGGATGTTTCTGGCCTATCCTTGCCGCTTTCATTTCGGCCAATCCATCTGCGATGTCACGCGGTGACGCATTTTCTGCCAATAAAGCTAATTTTAACGCATCTTCATCCACCATTGGTTTGACAACGTCAAACGATAAACCGGCATTGGATAATAGCGACTTTCTAATTTCTGAACCTGATGCAAGTATCAGCGAAGTATGGGTGTGCATAACCTTGTGTGTACCTTAAGTATTCGTTGACCTATAACTAGTGGAATAACGCGACCACGCCAATCGTTGTGTACAAAATGCAAGGTTATCTATCATGTTCTTTGAAACTATACGCTGTGGATTTTAACAACTGAAATAAAGTTTTTTTGTGAATACAATTAAGAGTATTCCTTAAATTTTTGATATACATATACGTAAGTATTTGTTATATATATATTTTTAAGTGGGATATGAATCATTATAATTTTTTCTAATGTGTATAAAACAGTGGGTAAAATTTAATCCACAGATCAACCCTCTACTTACATCATCTTCTTCTTTATATATATACTTTATTATTATTATTGTCAGACAGGCGTGAACCAATGACCGAACTCCTTTTCATATCGTATCCTTGGGTGAAATCACTTCATATTATGGCTGTTATGTCGTGGATGGCAGGATTATTTTATCTACCAAGAATATACGTATATCATGTCGAACGCGCTCAAGTTGGATCAGATGTGGATCTTGTTTTCAAAACTATGGAACAGAAGCTGCTCAGGTTTATTATGAACCCAGCCATGATTGTAACTTGGGTATGTGGTTTATTGTTGGTTCTTACTCCTGGAATTGTTGATTGGTCTGATTACTGGCCTTGGTTTAAAGGAATATCAGTCGTCGCAATGACATGGTTTCATCATTGGCTGGGCAAACGGAGAAAGGATTTTGAATTGTCGCAAAACTCTTTAACTGGACGTCAGTACAGAATGATGAATGAAGTCCCGACAATCCTTATGTTGGTTATTGTTATTTCAGTTGTTGTTAAATTCTGACCTAATTGACGAGAGCCTTGAAAATGTTTAAGACAACCTAGCTTGTCCGTCCGGGCAAGATTCTTCTTGTTGAAAATTATATTTTGAAGGGGCAACACATGTCCATCGAACGGTTATCCTTATCCGAGCTGAAAGCGAAGAGCCCGAAAGATTTGCTTTCCATGGCTGAGGAACTTGAGATCGAAAATGCATCCACCATGCGTAAGGGTGAGATGATGTTTCAAATCCTGCGTGAGCGGGCTGACGAAGGATGGGAAATTTCGGGTGATGGTGTTTTAGAAGTTCTTCAAGATGGCTTTGGATTTCTTCGTTCTCCAGAAGCGAACTACCTTGCTGGGCCAGATGATATTTATGTTTCGCCGGAGATGATTAGAAAATATTCATTGCGGACAGGCGATACAATTGAGGGCTTTATAAAGGCACCTGACGAGAATGAGCGCTACTTTGCGTTGGTTCAAGCAGAAAAAATCAATTTTGAAGAGCCAGAAAAAGCACGCCATAAAATTGCGTTTGATAACTTAACACCATTGTATCCTGATGAACGTCTCAAGATGGAAATCGAAGATCCAACGTTAAAAGACCGATCAGCGCGCGTGATCGATTTGGTCGCGCCTATTGGTAAAGGACAGCGTTCCTTGATTGTTGCGCCACCCAGGACAGGTAAAACTGTTTTACTTCAAAATATTGCACATAGTATCGAACAAAATCATCCTGAATGTTATTTGATCGTTTTGTTGATTGATGAGCGGCCTGAAGAAGTAACAGACATGCAACGTTCTGTGAAAGGTGAGGTTATTTCATCAACATTTGACGAACCAGCTTCTCGGCACGTGGCGGTATCTGAAATGGTTATCGAAAAGGCAAAAAGACTGGTCGAACACAAGCGTGATGTTGTTATTTTATTGGATTCAATAACGCGTCTTGGCCGGGCGTTTAACACTGTTATCCCTTCATCTGGTAAAGTTTTGACTGGTGGTGTCGATGCGAATGCGTTGCAACGACCAAAGCGGTTCTTTGGTGCTGCTCGGAATATCGAAGAGGGCGGTTCTTTAACTATTATTGCAACTGCATTGATTGATACTGGTAGCCGCATGGATGAGGTTATTTTTGAAGAATTTAAAGGAACTGGTAACTCTGAAATTATCTTAGATCGCAAAATTGCCGATAAGCGTGTGTTCCCAGCGATTGATATTCTCAAGTCCGGAACACGTAAGGAAGATCTTCTTATTGATAAGATTGATCTTCAAAAGACATTTGTCTTGCGTCGCATCCTGAACCCAATGGGGACAACCGATGCAATTGAATTCTTGATGTCGAAGCTGAAGCAAACAAAAACAAATAGCGAATTCTTTGATTCAATGAATACATAAATGTCGTGGGGCATGGTATGGATACCATTTTTGCGCTAGCGACAGCACCGGGTAAAGCTGGGATTGCTATTATACGGATTTCTGGTCCAGATGCGTTAATGGCATTGAATAGCATTACATCTAAACCAGTGACTGATGGACGCCCTGTGGTTAGAAAGTTGGTTTCATCGGATCGATCCTTTATTGATGAAGCGCTGGTCATAAGATTTGATAAACCACATAGTTTTACGGGCGAAGATGTTGTTGAATTGCATGTTCATGGCAGTATCGCGGTGATTAATGCTGTTTTACGTGAGCTGAATGGTCAGATAAATTTGCGTCAGGCAGAAGCAGGAGAGTTCACACGACGTGCTTTGGATAACAACCGATTAGACATTGCGAAGGTCGAAGGATTAGCTGATTTAATTGAGTCTGAAACAGAGGCGCAGCGCATTCAGGCGTTACGAGTGTTATCAGGGGATTTGGGAAAACTCACGGATTATTGGAGAGAAAAACTAATTCGGGCTGCCTCATTAATTGAAGCAACAATAGATTTTGCCGATGAAGAGGTCCCGGTTGATGTTTCACCAGATGTTATAGAAATTATTAAAGAAGTTAAGACTTCAATAACTCATGAAATAAGCGGAAATGTAATAGCTGAACGCATACGCACCGGATTTGAGGTTGCGATTGTCGGAGCGCCGAATCTGGGAAAATCAACTCTTTTGAATTTCCTGGCAGGAAGAGACGCGGCGATTACATCGGAAATTGCCGGAACGACCCGTGACGTGATTGAGGTGAGAATGGATTTGGGTGGAATTCCTGTTACATTACTTGATACTGCGGGAATTCGAGAAACCGATGATAAAGTCGAAGAGATTGGCGTTTCGCGCGCCCGAGTTCGTGCATCCAAAGCTGATGCAGTCGTATACCTGTATAATGACAATTCAACTTTAGATGAATTTGAAACTACGGACACACGCATTTATCGTTTTTTTGCGAAAGATGACGACGGGCAGTTTCCGGATGGGATATCAGGAAAAACCGGTGTGGGTGTTGACATTTTGGTTAGAAAGCTGACGCAGCAATTTGAAGATGTGACGAAGGACGTAGGTGTATCCACGCGTATAAGGCACAGAACTGCAATGGAGGGTGCTCTAATTCACTTGTCTAACGCAGAATCAATTGTTCAACAGGGTCCTGAGTTGTATGATATATGTGCTGAAGAGCTTCGTATCTGTTGTCGAGTTCTTGATACCCTGATCGGCCGTGTAGATGTTGAATCTTTGCTTGACGAAATTTTTTCAAGCTTTTGTATTGGAAAATAGGAGTGTTTCACGTGAAACATTTTGATGTTGTAGTTGTTGGTGCTGGACATGCAGGTTGCGAGGCGGCAGCGGCGTCTGCACGCCTTGGTGCGAGTACCGCTCTGATATCTCTAAAATCAAGCGACATGGGCGTCATGTCATGTAATCCAGCGATCGGGGGTCTTGGCAAGGGTCATTTAGTTCGAGAGATCGATGCACTTGACGGTATCATGGGAACTGCAGCGGACTACGCTGGAATTCAATTTCGTTTGCTGAATAGACGCAAAGGTCCGGCTGTGCAGGGGCCTCGTGTTCAAGCAGATCGCAAGCGATACATGAGATCTATACAATCCATTCTTTCAAACTACGAAAATCTTACTTTTGTTACTGGTGAGGTAGCAGACCTCATAATGCAGAATGATCAAGTGCGCGGCGTTATTCTAAGTAATGGAGAGAAAATAAATAGCGATTCGGTAATTTTAACGACGGGAACATTCTTACGTGGCAAGGTTTTCATTGGCGATGTGTCCTATTCAGCGGGTCGGATGGGCGATGAGCCGTCAGTCAAGCTTGCTGAACGTATAGATAACTTTGGATTGTCTCTGGGGCGTCTAAAGACGGGTACACCTCCGCGTCTAAATAAAAAGACGATTAACTGGGACATCTTGGATGAGCAGCCGGGCGACGATGATCCGGTGATGTTTAGTTTTCTAAATGAAAAACCCGTTGCACCTCAGGTCGCGTGTGCAATCACGCATACCAATGAGCGTACACATGATATTATACGGGACAATCTTGAGAGATCAGCGATGTACGGAGGTCATATCGAGGGTGTGGGGCCAAGATACTGTCCATCGATCGAAGATAAAGTTGTTCGTTTTGCCGACAAGTCGTCGCATCAAATATTTTTGGAACCAGAGGGTCTGGATGATGACACCATCTATCCTAACGGAATCTCTACGTCGCTTCCCATTGAAATCCAAGAGCAATATGTGAAGTCGATCCGCGGACTCGAGTCCGTAGAAATTCTTCAGCCTGGCTATGCGATTGAATATGACTTTGTTGACCCTCGGTCTTTGTCGGTGAGCTTAGAGCTAAAGGGTGTTAGTGGGTTATATTTAGCGGGACAAATTAATGGGACGACTGGTTATGAAGAGGCGGCTGCTCAGGGCATGGTTGCAGGATTAAATGCAGCATCATCATCTTTGGGGCACGAGCCTATCGAGTTTTCTCGGTCAACCAGTTATATTGGCGTAATGGTCGATGATTTAATTACCCGGGGTGTCACTGAACCTTATAGAATGTTTACATCAAGAGCCGAGTTCAGGCTGTCTCTGAGAGCTGATAATGCCGATCAGAGATTGACGCCAATGGCGATAGATCGCGGTTTCTGTGGTAAGGCGCGCGCCGATGCGTTCAATCAGAAATCAGAAAAATTAAGCGATTGCCGTGAAGTTCTTAGTCGTGAATCTTTTACTCCCAAACAGATTCAATCTGCCGGGATCAATATTAATCAAGATGGAACGCGGCGAAACTTGCTTCAAGTGCTGGCATTTCCGAATGTTACGTTCGACGATCTAAAGCCATTAAATGCAGAACTGAAAGATATAGATCGAGAAATATCGGACCAGATTTCAAAGGACGCGCTTTACGCCAACTATATCGACCGTCAGAAGTTGGACATTGCAGCCATTCAAAGAGATGAGGGGTTAAAGATTCCATGTGATTTTGATTATTTAAATATTGACGGGTTGTCTGCTGAGTTAAAGTCAAAATTAACACGATCCCAACCACAGAACCTTGGGCAGGCTGCTAAAGTAGATGGTATAACCCCAGCTGCGCTTCTTTTACTGCTATCGCGTATTAAAAGGGGTAGACGGGAGCGGAGAACAGCGTGAGTACTAGCTTGCTGAGTCAAAATGTTTCACGTGAAACATTAGACAGTTTGCAAAATTATGCGGATTTAATCCGTAAGTGGAACAACTCCATTAATCTGGTAGCAAAAAGTACGATTTCAGACATCTGGGATCGACACATTTTGGATTCAGCACAAGTATATTTTGCTTCTTTGGGTTGCGAGGGAAATACATGGACCGATCTCGGATCTGGAGGAGGATTGCCGGGCATTGTGGTAGCCATTTTGGCGAACGACATGGATCATCAAAGAAAGTTTCACTTAGTCGAGTCAGATAAAAGGAAATCAGTGTTCTTGCGTACTGCTATAAGAGAGCTGGGTCTTGATAATACAACGATCATTACTGATCGGATTGAAGGTGCTGATATTCCGAATTCAGATCTCATATCCGCTCGCGCATTAGCACCGCTGACAAATCTGTTTTCTCTTTCACAGAGATTCTCCAGCCAGAGTACAACTTTTCTGTTTCAAAAAGGCAAAAATTGGTTGTCAGAAATAGAATGTGCCCAGAATCATTGGTTTTTTGAATATGAAGTGATTAAAAGTGTAACGGATAGTAGTGCGGTAATATTAAAAATTAGGGGACTTTCTCGTGTCTGATATATTGGCAAGCATGAAGCCAAAAATCATATCGGTGACCAATCAAAAAGGTGGCGTTGGTAAAACAACAACCACCATAAATTTAGGTGCCGCTTTAGCAGAGCTAGGAAAGCGGGTTTTGATCGTTGATCTTGACCCGCAGGGTAACGCGTCAACAGGTTTAGGTATTGAAGTTGAGGAGCGAACGTTCACGACATATGAGCTATTATTAGATGACGTGTCACTACAAGATGTGGTACATCAATCTGATCAAGAGAACCTGTTCATAGTACCTGCAACAGTGGATCTTAGCTCTGCAGATATGGAATTGGTTTCAAATGAAAAGCGAAGCTTCCTACTTCATGATGCACTGCGGCAACCGGCAATGACAGATCTCGGGTTCGACTTTATCTTAATTGATTGTCCACCGTCCTTAAATTTGATGACAGTTAATGCAATGGTTGCGTCTGATTCAGTATTGATCCCGCTGCAAAGTGAATTTTTTGCTCTTGAGGGTTTGTCACAACTGATGTTGACCATCAGAGAGGTTCGCAACAGCGCTAACACATCGTTGAGGATAGAGGGTGTTGTTTTGACAATGTACGATTCACGAAACAATTTATCGCAGCAGGTCGAACAAGATGCGCGTGACAACCTAGGTGAATTGGTGTTCAAAACGATAATCCCTCGTAACGTGCGGGTAAGTGAGGCTCCTTCGTTTGCGATGCCGGTTATCACATACGACAGCGCATCAAAGGGAGCGGTTGCCTATCGCGCGTTAGCAAAAGAGTTATTGGCTAACTCAAAGTCGACGCCAGAAGCCGCGTAAGGAGAAAAAATGGCAGATAAAAAGAGCAGGGGCTTAGGCCGGGGTCTATCGGCGCTAATGGCAGATGTTTCGCCGAAAGTAGACGAAGACACATCTAACGTGGTGCAAAATGGCGTTGAGCGGTCAATACCAATAGAAATGGTATTTCCAAACCCCGATCAGCCACGTCGTACATTTGATGAAGATCAACTGAATGAGCTAACTGAATCCATTAAGTCAAAAGGCATCTTTCAACCGCTTATTGTTCGAGCGCGGCCTGATTACAGGGATCAGTACGAAATTGTTGCTGGAGAACGGCGTTGGCGCGCAGCGCAGCGCGCGCAATTACATAAAATACCTGTAATCGTTCGAGAGTTTAGTGACACCGAAGTATTAGAAATTGCGATTATTGAAAACATCCAACGCGCTGATTTAAACCCAGTAGAAGAAGCAGCGGGTTATCGGCAGTTGATGGACCGATTTGGACATACACAAGAAAAACTTTCAGAATCGCTGGGAAAAAGCCGGAGTCATATCGCGAATTTACTACGGTTATTAAATCTGCCGGAGGACGTTCAGTCATATTTGATTTCAGGACAACTAAGCGCTGGGCACGCACGTGCTTTAATTACTTCTGATCATGCATCTGAATTGGCTAAGAAAATCATCTCTGCAGGATTATCGGTTAGAGATACAGAAAAGCTGGTTAAACAAGCGGCACAAGGAACGCATGATTCAGCGGCCCATCGATCGGCAGGCACCAAGACCAAGTTCGAGAAAGATTCAGACACAAAGGCGCTAGAGAGTGATTTGTCTGCCGCTTTGAGTATGCGTGTTTCTGTTGACCACAAGATGGGCACAGAATCGGGATCAATGACGATAACTTATAAATCATTGGATCAACTTGATGATTTATGTGCGCTTCTAAGTGCTACGAACTTGGACGGGTCCAAATAAACAGTAAAACACAAGACAAAGTGATAAGCTGTGTAATGATGACGTGACTGGGTATCTTTAAGAAGACTGAAATTCCGATAACCGCTAAGATTGACAGTGTTGCAGCACGTTTTGCCTTGCGGCTTATCGCGCCGTTTGTACTCCAATCCGATATCATCGGACCAAATGTGTTATGAGATAGTAACCAAGTGTGTAGTTGCTTAGAGGATTTGGCAAAACAAAAGGACGCCAACAGGACAAGAGGAACAGTAGGAACGAGCGGCAAAATAATGCCGGCTATCCCAACCATTAGCGATAATAAACCAGCAACTATCCAGATGGGCCGCATCATTCGCAGGCCTCTAAAATTTTGAATATCACCTGATTTAATAATTTGGTTCCAGCTTGCGAAGTGCGTAGTGATCCTTCTTCTTCATAAACCAGTTTGAGCTCGTATAGGTTGGCCATTTTCTCTGGGTTGAATGAGCCACCGCTCAGGCGCATCAATCGTTCAATCGAGATACCAGACGCCAATCGCATGCCCATCAAAACAAACTCCGAGAGCTGATCTTCGTTAGTCAGGTTTGTCGTAATTTCGGTATTTTTCCCTGTATAGACACTGTTTTTCCAAATTGAAGGTGAGCGTTGCGCTTCAGTGCTGTGTCGTCCGACATCTGTTGAAACGCGACCGTGCGCGCCAGGACCGATACCGATATAATCGCCATATTGCCAGTAGATCTGATTGTGAATGCATTCTTGGCCAGGAGACGCGTGATTGGATACTTCATACCTGGGCATGCCTGCTTTGGTGCATTCGTTTTGGGTAATATCATACATTCTGTCGGCATGTTCATCTTTTGGTAAACCCCTAAGAAGGCCGCGATTATATCGATCTCCAAATGCGGTCCCCTGCTCGATGGTCAGCTGGTAGGCCGAGATGTGGTCAACGGACATTAAAAGCGCTTCCTTTAATTCGGTACGCCATTCCTCTGGTTCTTGGTGTTGTCGTGCGTAAATTAGGTCAAAACTAACGCGATCGAAATATTTACGTGCAATATCAAAGGCTTGAATGGCTTCTTGCACACTATGCATTCGACCAAGTGCAACTAGGTCTTTGTCCCTAAGTGATTGAATTCCCATCGAAATTCTATTTACACCAGCCATCGAATATTCGTTGAAACGGCCCGCCTCAACAGACGTTGGATTAGCCTCTAATGTACATTCAAAATTATTTGCCTTAGGCCAATGATAATTAATACGATCCAATATCGCCGAGACGACATCGGGTGACATAAGGCTGGGTGTTCCGCCACCAAAGAATACAGAATTTAGGATACGGCCTTTTGTAATCACCGCGTAGCGATCGATTTCTTTTAGATATGCATCTTGCCACGATGTTTGGTCGATTGATGTTGCGACGTGGCTATTGAAATCACAATAGGGACATTTGGCTGCGCAAAACGGCCAATGGATGTAAATCCCAAACCCGCCATTCCGCCAGTCATCCACCAAAGCACCCCGTGGTGAATTTTCGAAAACTATCTGCACGATGGCTGATTTTATTCTTTTGCTCTAGGGACATTTCTGCGAATGTGATCTGATACCCATCGGGTTGGAAAATTGGATCATATCCATGCCCAATGTTGCCGCGCATTGGCCAAACCAAATGCCCCTTAACAATCCCTTCAAACACTTCGTCATGCCCGTCAGGCCAGGCAAGAACGAGAGTACTTCTGAATTGAGCATATCGTGGATGAGGAGCTGATTGTTCATCTAGCAAGGCGTTTGTTTTTTCCATCGCCATAACAAAATCACGCCCATGTTCGGTTTCTGCCCAATCCGCGGTAAAAACACCCGGGGCGCCATTCAATGCATCAATGGTAATCCCGCTGTCATCTGCCAACGCGGGAAGCCCCGTCGCGCGTACCGCTGCGTGCGCCTTAATGCGTGCATTTCCAACAAATGTTGTCTCTGTTTCTTCAGGTTCAGGAAGATTTAATTCAGCAGCGCCTTTTACCGATATACCATACGGAGCAAGCAAACTTACGATTTCCTCCAGTTTGCCTGCATTATGTGTTGCGACCAACAACGTTTTATCCGTGAATTTACGTGTCATGATATAGCAGCAAGTTGGTGTTCAACTAGTTCGCTTACCCCTTTTTCTGCCAAATCCAGAAGTTGGTTCATTTGATCTCTCGAATATGTTGCGCCTTCAGCACTCATTTGTGTTTCGATCATTTGACCGTTTGCCAACATGATAAAGTTTCCATCAACACCCGCATCACTGTCTTCTGGGTAATCTAGATCAAGTACGGCTTGGCCTGCATAGATCCCACAACTGACGGCGGCAACTGGTGAAATTAGTGGATCACTGGCCAGAGTGCCCACTTTAATAAGTTTGTTTACTGCCAGCTTTAGCGCAACCCAACCACCCGTTATTGATGCACAACGCGTGCCCCCGTCGGCTTGAATAACGTCACAATCCACCGTGATTTGCATCTCACCAAGCGCAACACGATCGACGCCAGCACGCAGTGAACGACCAATAAGTCGTTGAATTTCAACAGTGCGCCCACCCTGTTTGCCCGACGCCGCCTCACGGCGCATACGCGAAGACGTGGATCTTGGCAGCATTCCGTATTCTGCTGTAACCCATCCCAAACCAGACCCTTTGATAAACGGCGGAACGCGATCTTCAACTGTGGCAGTGCACAGGACGTGTGTATCACCAACCTTGATCAAACACGAACCTTCGGCGTGTTTGGTAATGTTGGTTTCGATTTGAATTGATCGCATTTCATCAAGTTTCCGACCAGAGGGGCGCATGGGAATATCCTTTCATTTGTTGTGGACTGGATACCTGTCCCTATATAGATTAAGCAAGCCCGATTCACGAATTAGATTCACCGGTTTTTATTGTGCGCCAAAAAGGATAGCACCATGACTGATACGAATACTATTTTAACAGAAATGAACGACAGATCCCGTGAAGTGTTCCGTCGTGTCGTTCAGGGCTATCTAGACAATGGTGAACCTGTTGGTTCACGCACTTTGACACGGGATTTCAGTGAAAAAATTAGCGCGGCTACCATTCGCAATGTGATGCAAGACTTAGAGCACATGGGGCTGTTAGGATCACCTCACATTAGTGCTGGCCGTATACCCACGCAGCAGGGCTTGCGCATGTTTGTTGATGGCTTGCTAGAGGTAACTGAGCTTACTGAAAATGACCGTACGATGATTGATCAATCCACGGATCGTGATTCGCGCAGTGTTGGTGATATGTTGGACAGTGTCAGCACTGCACTTTCAGGAGTTACACAAGGCGCCTCCATCGTGTTAGCCCCAAAGCAAGAAGCGCCAATCACACACATTGAATTTGTGTCATTGTCTCCAGATCGCGCGTTGGTGGTATTGGTGTTTGGAAATGGGCATGTTGAAAATCGGATATTCACACCACCCTTAGGGCAAACGCCAAGCTCATTGCGTGAAGCGGCCAATTTTTTGAACGCTATTATGCAAGGGCATACGCTATCAGAAGCGAGACAGGTCGTAGAGGCGGAGATAAAAACGCGACGCCAAGAACTTGATTCTTTGGCGCAGGAATTGGTAGAAACTGGTGCTGCGCTTTGGCAAAATGAGGGTGAACGTCATGAAAGACTAATTGTTCGTGGTCGTTCGAATCTTTTGGCGAATGAAGCAGAAGAAGCAGAGCTTTTCCGTATCAAAGAACTGTTTGATGACTTGGAACGCAAGCGTGACATTGCAGATTTTTTGGAATTGACCCAGCAAGGAGATGGAGTACGTATTTTTATTGGGTCAGAGAACAAACTTTTTTCATTATCGGGTTCATCTTTGGTGGTTTCCCCGTATATGAACGCTGATCGAAAGATTATTGGTGCAGTGGGCGTTATTGGTCCAACGCGCCTGAACTACGGACGAATTGTGCCCATTGTGGATTATACCGCGCAGCTTGTTGGCAAGATGATTGCGGATCAAAGTTAGAGGTAAAGAATGGCAGAGCCAAAAGAAGAAGAATTTTTGGATGACATCGCAGATGTTGAATCAGAACTAGATGCTGAAGAAATGATTAACATTGACGAAGCTGCAGCTGATTTTGATGAAATTGATGCACTTCGCAATGAACGGGATGAATACAAAGATCGCTTTATGCGTGCACTAGCTGATGCAGAAAATTCGCGAAAACGTGCAGACAAGGATCGTAAAGAAGCTGAAAATTATGGTGGCTCGAAACTGGCACGCGATTTGTTACCGGTATACGACAACATGAAGCGCGCGATTGAGGCAGCCGGAGAAGAACAACGCCAAGCAGCCTCTGCGTTGATTGAGGGCGTCGAGCTTACCATGCGAGAATTACTGAATGTGTTTTCTAAACACGGGATCACCAAGATCGAACCAAAAGTTGGCGATAAATTTGATCCACAACAGCACGAAGCAATGTTTGAGGCACCTGTTCCCGGCACTAAGCCCGGCGACATCATTCAAGTATCAGCCGAGGGGTTTATGTTGTACGATCGACTCCTGCGACCTGCGCAAGTTGGCGTTTCATCCACACCTGTAAATTAACAAATGGGGCGCTTATTTAAGCGCCTCTTTTAATTCATACAGTTTCAGCAGCGCTTCTCTGGGAGTTAATTCATCAGGAAGTATGCTGTCCAATAGCTTCTCTAATTCTGTTGGTTCAGAAGGAGTGGGCGCAGCAACAGTTTTTGGTACGGCAGAAAACAATGGCATGTCATCGATTATAGCTTTTGGCGCACTACTACTTTCGCGCTCACCCTTTTCTAACGCATTCAAAACAACACGTGCGCGTTCAACTACCGAATTTGGCAGCCCAGCCAATTTGGCAACCTGCACCCCATAGGAACGATCGGCTGCGCCTTTCTTCACTTCGTGCAGAAAAATAACCTCACCCTCCCACTCTTTGACTGCGACAGTCGCATTTTCAACATTGTTCATTTTATCTGCCAACGCTGTCATTTCGTGATAGTGGGTTGCAAACAATGCTCTTGATTTATTGACATCATGTATGTGCTCTAATGTCGCCCAAGCAATGGAAAGCCCATCATATGTTGCTGTTCCGCGCCCGATTTCATCTAAAATGACCAGTGCGCGCTCATCCGCTTGGTTTAGAATTGAAGCCGTCTCAACCATTTCGACCATGAATGTTGATCGGCCTCTTGCAAGGTCATCAGATGCGCCAACGCGACTGAACAATTGACTGACCAAACCGATGTGCGCATGATCTGCAGGTACAAAAGAGCCCGATTGCGCCAATACCGTGATTAATGCGTTCTGACGCAAAAATGTGGATTTACCGGCCATGTTCGGACCAGTTAGCAACCAAACCTTACCTTCGCTCAGCGTACAATCATTTGCGACAAAACGTTCTCCATTGCCTTGAAGAGCTGTTTCAACAACGGGATGCCGTCCAGCGGTAATTTCAAACGCTTTACTTTCGTCAACGAGGGGACGCACCCAGTCATTCGCGCGCGCAATGCGTGCCAAACTCGTTGCCACATCTAATTCAGCAAGTCCGCCCGCAGCGGCAGAAATTTCGTCAGAAAACTTTAAAATCTCTCGCGTTAGAGACTGAAATAGTCTTTTTTCTAGTTCGATGGCATGATTACCCGCATTCAGAATTTTAGTCTCGATTTCTGAAAGTGGTACAGTGGTGAATCGCACTTGGTTTGCTGTTGTTTGACGATGAATGAATGTTTCATTTAGCGGTGGTGCCATCATTTTATCTGCATGTGTAGCAGTGGTTTCAATGAAATAGCCCAGAACATTGTTATGTTTTATCTTAAGTGAAGATATGTCAGTTAAGCCGATATATTCTTGTTGCATTTTTGCGATGATACTTCGGCCCTCATCGCGCAATTGCCGCGTATCATCAAGTTCGTCATGATACCCAGAGGCAACAAAACCACCATCGCGCAGTAATAATGGAGGCTCGTCCACAAGGGCGTTTTCTAAAAGTTCAGCTAGATCATCGAACCCAATTAATGTTGATAAAGCGTCATTAAGTAGTGTTGGTAATTCACCACGCATGTGTTTGGATGAAATATCCTGCGCATGTTTCAAGCCCGCTCGAATACTCACCAGATCTCGTGGTCCTGCGCGATCTAAAGCAATTCTGGACAATGCGCGATCAAGATCTGGAACTTGTTTTAGGGCCCGTATTACGTCATCTGAAACGTCAGTGTTTTCCAGCATGTACTGAATACCGTCTAGTCGATCAGAAATGAGTTCAATGTCCATCGAGGGCGATGAAATGCGCCGCTCTATTAAGCGACCCCCTGCAGCAGTAACAGTATGGTCAACATTGGATAGCAGAGACCCGCGTCGTCCTCCGCCTTGGATTGATTGAGTTAGCTCAAGGTTACGTCGTGTCGCCGCATCAATTTGCATGACCCTCTGAGAAGACTCTTTGATCGGGCGATGTAACCTCGGCAGTTGGCCCTTTTGCGTGATGTCTAAATATTCGATCAGGGCGCCCATGGCCGATATTTCGGCTCGGCGAAACCCACCAAAAGATTCTAAAGATGCGACACTATATAGGGACTTTATCCGCAATTCGGCGCTTTGACTATCGAACGCTGCCCGCCCCAATACTGTAACTGATGCACCTGCCTCCTCGATTAAATCTCGAAATCTATCCTCAGAAATCTCTGAAATTAAAACCTCACTTGGATTTAACCGCGCAAGTTCAGGACCCAACATGACCGAAGGTAAGGCCGTGACATGAAAGGCACCAGTTGAAATATCGACCCAAGCCAAGGCTCCCTCGTCACGGACGATCGAATAAGCGGCAAGGTAATTGTGTCGACGTGCATCGAGTAGACTGTCTTCTGTCAGGGTTCCTGGTGTCACGAGGCGCACGACGTCGCGTCTAACCACCGATTTATATCCGCGCTTTTTTGCTTCGGCGGGGCTCTCTAACTGCTCACAAACGGCAACGCGAAATCCCTTTCTGATTAATGTAAGCAAATATCCTTCGGCTGCATGGTGGGGCACACCGCACATCGGGATGTCATCGCCACCGTGCTTCCCGCGTTTTGTTAGGGCGATATCCAAGGCGCTAGAAGCAGAAATGGCATCGTCAAAGAATAATTCATAAAAATCACCCATGCGGTAAAATAGCAGTGCATCTGGGTAATTTGCCTTAATCTCCAGATACTGCGCCATCATTGGTGTCACGGACTTACTCCTAATATTTGCATTGTTAACTTACATATCTGTGACTCTCCAGAAAAGCCAAAAACGATCAGGTTGCACCTAATAAAATTGCGCTGTAAGGAGGTTTTGCGCAACAAAGGACGCCATTTATGACGAAAACTAAAATTACCCGCGAAGAAGCATTAAATTTTCACCTAGAGCCTACGCCCGGAAAATGGGAGGTCAGCGCAACTGTCCCAATGACCACGCAGCGTGATTTGTCACTCGCATATTCTCCAGGAGTTGCAGTGCCATGCGAGGAGATCGCTAAAAACCCAGAGCTCGTATATGACTATACAAATAAGGGCAATTTAGTTGCCGTCATTTCCAATGGAACCGCCGTGTTAGGATTGGGGAATTTGGGTGCGCTGGGCAGCAAGCCCGTGATGGAGGGGAAATCTGTTCTTTTCAAACGATTTGCGGATGTAAATTCAATCGATATCGAAGTTGATACAGAAGACCCTGACGAATTTTGTAAGGCGGTAAAGTTGATCGGCCCCACTTTTGGCGGCATCAATCTTGAAGATATAAAAGCGCCTGAATGTTTTATTATTGAACAACGTCTGAAAGAGGAAATGGATATACCCGTTTTCCACGATGATCAGCACGGAACCGCCGTCATTTGCGCAGCTGGTTTGATCAATGCATTGTATATTTCTGGTAAGAAAATCGAAGATGTTAAAATTGTATTAAATGGCGCTGGCGCGGCTGGGATTGCATGTATTGAACTGCTTAAATCGATGGGTGCCCGTCATAATAATTGCATCGTCTGCGATACTAAGGGCGTTATTTATCAAGGCCGAACCGAAGGTATGAACCAATGGAAATCGGGACACGCGGTAAAAACAGATTTGCGCACACTAGAACAGGCAATGATCAACGCTGATGTTTTTCTTGGGGTATCGGTAAAAGGGGCAGTCACACAGGATATGGTTAAGTCTATGGCCGATAATCCTGTAATTTTCGCTATGGCCAACCCTGATCCAGAAATTACACCAGAAGAGGCGCATGAAGTCCGTCCGGATGCAATTGTTGCCACTGGTCGAAGTGATTATCCAAATCAGGTGAATAATGTATTGGGCTTTCCTTATTTGTTCCGTGGTGCGTTGGATATTCATGCCCGTGCAATCAATGATCCCATGAAAATTGCATGCGCACAGGCTTTGGCTGAATTGGCCCGAGAGGATGTTCCTGACGAGGTTGCTGTCGCTTATGGTCGTAAATTGACTTTTGGGAGGGACTATATCATTCCAACTCCGTTTGATCCCCGTTTGATCCATCGGATTCCACCTGCCGTAGCACGCGCTGGGATGGAAACGGGTGCTGCCCGCCGCCCAATCGTTGATATGGATGGTTATGAGGTGTCTTTGCAATCTCGAATGGATCCAACGGCGAGCATTTTGCGCGGGTTAAATTCCCGTGCCCGCGCCGCACAAGCGAGGATGATTTTCGCAGAAGGAGATGATCCCCGAGTGTTGCGTGCAGCGGTTGAATACCAGCGTCAGGGTTTGGGTAAGGCGTTGGTGGTAGGGCGATCCGCTGATGTCAAAGCAAAATTAGAGGCTGCTGGTCTTGGCGATGCTGTTCGCGAGCTTGAAGTCGTGAACGCAGCCAAAACGCCACACTTGGAAGTGTATAAAGAGTTTTTGTACAAACGATTGCAGCGAAAAGGATTTGATCGGGCCGATGTTCACAGGCTTGCCGCGCGCGATCGACACGTCTTTTCCGCATTAATGCTGGCGCATGGGCATGGCGATGGACTGGTTAGCGGGGCTACACGAAAATCTGCGCATGTTTTAAATTTGATAAATCATGTGTTTGACGCAGATGCAGATCATGGCGTTGCTGGTGTGACTGCCTTGTTGCACAAAGGCCGAATTGTTTTGATTTCCGATACACTGGTGCATGAATGGCCTGATGAAGAAGATTTGGCAAACATTGCCGAACGTGCTGCTGGGGTAGCGCGCCATCTTGGATTGGAACCACGTGTGGCATTCGTAAGCTTTTCAACGTTTGGTTATCCAGTTTCTGAGCGCGCTGAAAAAATGCACATCGCGCCACGCGTTCTTGACGGACGTGGTGTTGATTTCGAATATGAAGGCGAAATGACGGTTGATGTTGCGTTGAATGCTAAATCGCAGGCGCAATATCCATTTTCTCGGCTTAGTGGGCCTGCAAATATCTTGGTTGTACCTGCGCGGCACTCAGCCAGTATTTCCGTCAAATTGATGCAGGAAATGGCAGGTGCAACTGTGATTGGCCCGATTTTGTCAGGCGTTGATAAATCTATACAAATTTGCCCATCTGTTGCAACGGCTACAGATATTTTGAATATGGCGGTGTTAGCAGCGTGCAAAGTCGGATAGCGAATTTCTGATTTTCAAACGTGTTCGCATAGGGATATCGGCTGTGCGGACACGATATTTTGTGCAGAGATTTTGGTATTCGTATTGTTTGATTAATTGCTGAGACAGAGACAGGAACTTATTCTGTGGGCACATTGACCATGATCAATTCTTGCACCTATTCAAATAGTGAGATTTCCATCCCGATAATGTAATCACCCTGAAACCCAGTTGGAGCTCCGTATATCATCATTCTACTGTTCAGTTTGTATGTGATGCCAAAAGACGGTTTTGGAATTAATTTTGACCCCGTTCCAAAAACGCGGTCACGATAACCAAAAGCAGCCCCAGCCATATAACCCCACTTACCATGCGTGTCCTTTTGGTACGTAAAAATCAGCGCTGGTTCATTATATGAATTCCGAATAACCGAGATGGTCCTATTTTCATCCCAATCACATTTCACACCTGGGTGGGTTTCATTAAAATCTGTATCAATGTTTCCGTGATAACTCACCGCAACAAATGGACTACACCGATCGATCGACAAACCCGCAACTGATGCATTAGCTGAAAATACCAGCACAAAAAAGGATAAGCAAAGTTTCATTAAATTTTTCATGTCTAACCACTCTTCGACTTTCGCGAACTGTCTACTGAATTCTTCAAATTGACAATATCTATTGTTGTTCAAATTTTTGTTGCGTTAAGAATAATCTCTGCCAAGTTTGTCAGACAGAAATTATGGAGTGCGATGTGACCGACAAGACGCCCGTGAAAGGTTGGAATTATGCGCCCAGTGTTCCGATCCAAGTCTCGCCCATATTTACATGGCCATGGAAACCCGTTGAAATCATAAAGTGGGTCTGGAATTCTTGGTTTTTGATCACTGAAAATCTTATCATTGTTGGGTTGGCATTTTGTTCATTCTATTGGTTTCAGCCACCGTTGAGTGAAATGAAACATCTATCAGTTGATTGGATCCTTATCCTTTATGTGCGTAACATGGCGTTAATGGTTGCTGTTGCTGGTACGCTTCATCTCTATTTTTATACATTTTCCAGACAGGGGCTGGCACTTAAATATGACAAACGCCCATTAATGAGTAACGGCAAACAGTTCACACTGGGCGGCCAAATCAGAGACAATATGTTTTGGACACTGGGCAGCGGTGTCAACATTTGGACTGCTTACGAAGTTTTGATGTTCTGGGCGATGGCGAATGGATATGCACCCGTTCTAATTTGGTCTGAAAATCCCGTCTGGTTTGTTGGCTTGTTTTTACTGATCCCATTGTGGGAAAGTTTTTACTTTTATTGGATTCATCGGATACTCCACATTCCATTTTTATATAGACATGTGCACGCACTTCATCACCGAAACATCAATGTTGGTCCTTGGTCTGGATTATCAATGCATCCCGTCGAGCATATTATTTACTTAGGAACTATTCTTATCCATTGGATCGTCGCAGCGCATCCAGTGCATATATTATTTCACATGCAATATTATACGCTGACTGCTGCAACGACACATACTGGCTTTGCAGGTGTTCTAATGAAAGACGAAAACCGGCTAAAGCTGGGTACCTTTCATCATCAAATGCATCATCGATATTTTGAGTGTAACTACGGATCTTTGGAAATTCCATGGGACAAATTTTTTGGATCTTTTCATGATGGAACCCAAGAATGTGATGATCGCATAAAAAAACGGCCCAAGAAATAGGGCCGTTTTAATAATCGTTTTCGCGAACTTAGCCGAACATATCAGATGTAATACCTGCGTACCAACCAATTGACTCTTCGTAAGTTGCTTTGCGTAGCGCCGCATCTTCGCCGGTTTGAGAAACAAACCCGTCAACTTTTGCGATTTTTTCATCAGTTGCTTTGTATGTCGCCCCAACTTTGATGCCATCATCGGTATCAACCAATGACCAGCATGTGTTTGAGAATTTCGCAGGGAACACTTTTGAACCAGTCAATGCACCACGAACTGCCATTGCGGCAACCTTAGCTTGGCTATTTGCTGAGAAGCCTGACTTTGGCATATCGCCCTGTGCAGATGCGTCACCAAGAACATGAATGTTCTCATCAACACGCGACTGCATTGTGTGTGCAGATACAGGCGCCCAATTACCTTCCGTGATACCAGCGATTTCACAGATGCGCCCGGCCTTCATCGCTGGGATAACGTTACAAACGTCAACTTTTTCAACGCTGCCGTCGATTGTTACCGTCATTGCACCCGCATCGACAGAAACGTTATCACCACCAAAATCTGGACC
The DNA here is from genome assembly GCA_965657135.1 of uncultured Paracoccaceae bacterium. Classification (GTDB taxonomy): domain Bacteria; phylum Pseudomonadota; class Alphaproteobacteria; order Rhodobacterales; family Rhodobacteraceae; genus HIMB11. The sequence continues at coordinate 15,669 of CBFHNF010000004.1, read as the reverse complement.
AATACGTTCAATCATGCCACCGTAATGCTTCTGCCAACCTTCTTCAAACAAACCTTGCTTTGAGAATTTTGGTTTTGGATCCGCGATCAAGATTTTTGCAGTTGGGTTAATCTCTTTCAGAAGGTGGGCAACCATTGACACACGTTCATATGGTCCAGGAGGGCAACGGTATGGGTTGGGTGGTGCAACCATTGCGTAAACGCCACCCTGTGGCATAGATTCAATCTGACGCTTTAGCAGCTCAGTCTGTGAACCCGCTTTATAGGCATGCGGCATTGCGTTTTGCGATGACACATCCCAACCAGGAACAGAACCGTCAACAAAATCGATACCTGGTGAAAGGATCAAACGATCATAGTTCAAAGTGGAACCACCAGCCAAAGTCACTGTTTTGGCGCCGCGATCAATACCCACTGCCCAGTCATGTACGACGTTGATGCCATACTCTGATGCCAATCCACCATACGAATGGCCAATGCTGTCCATAGTACGGAAGCCACCCAAGTATAGGTTTGAGAAGAAGCAAGTGTAATACTGACGTGATGGTTCAACCAACGTCACATCGATTTCACCCTTGCTATCTTTTGCAATGTAACGCGCAGCAGTTGCACCACCAGCACCACCGCCGATGACAACAACCTTTGGACGTCCATGTCCGCCTGCATTCACCAATGGCGCGGATAGTGACGCCGCTGCTGTCGTTCCAATAAACGCTCTTCTAGTTAGTTTCATATAGTCCTCCCTAAATGCCAGAATTGAAATTTATTCCAATCCCTCAAAATATGCGGCAAGTGCCGCAATCGCTTCGTCGTCTAAGTTACCCGCCATCATTTGCATAACAGGGTTTGGACGAACTTTCTCTTTGTATGCATGCATCGCATAAACAAATTCTACACGTGGCCATCCAACAATCGCGGGGACACCACCATCACTTGCACCACTAACTTGGTGGCATGTCTGACAATCACTCGCCAAATATTCGCCGTATGCAGGATCCCCTTCGATAGACAATGTTGCCTGGGAAAGTGTAACTTCACGTTCCTGCGTGGGTGTTTCAGCAAGCGCATCGGTATTCGAAAATTTTGCAAGGTATGCTATTAAATTTTCCCGATCACTTTCTTTCTTTAGTCCAGAAAAGCTCATCTTTGTTCCAGGCAGGTACGTCTTTGGCTTTGTCAAAAACTCTGAAAGTGCAGCCTCATCCCAAACTAGACCAGCATCCGCCTGTGCAGACAGAGCTTTGGAATATTTGTATCCTTCAACGGAACCTGCTTCACCACCAAAAATATTATTCAAATGCGGGCCAACTTTGTTTTTCGCGCCCTCACCTAAGGCATGACATGCCTTACATTTCTTAAAAACATTTGCACCTTTCTCGGGATCGCCAGCCGCGATCGCAAACTGTGCACTTGCAAAAACTGCGCAGATAACCGCCAATGAAAGCAACGATTTCATAGTCTCAATAACCCAGATCTAAGTTCTCTGTATCCAATAGTATTCATATATTTGCATTTAATCAATAATATTTTGTAATGCGCAAATGCACAGTATAGACGGGTTTTTCACAGCAAAAGCTGGGAACATTTTCTGTTTGTTGTTAGTAAATTAGGCTTGTAGTGCTTTGACCGTCAAGTCGCCCTCATTACGTGCCTGCATCGCCATAACTGCAGCAATTGCTGCGGCAGCGGTGGTAAAATAGGGAATCTTATCAAACAACGCTACTGAACGAATCTCTCGGCTGTCGTTGATTGATTGCGTTCCCTCTGTAGTGTTTACAACCAGCTTAATTTCCGCATTTTTCAGATGATCAACAATGTTTGGACGACCCTCGTAAACTTTATTTACTTTCTCACATGGGATTCCGACATCGGACAACCATTTACAGGTTCCATCAGTTGCAACGATTTGAAAACCAAGCTCAACCAAATTGGTTGCGGCATTTTTCATTAATTCCGTTTTGTCTTCGTCTTTGATTGAAACAAAAACTTTGCCAGACGTTGGCAGGTCCATTCCCGCGCCCATCTGTGCTTTCAAAAAGGCACGGCCGAAATTACGGTCCCAACCCATAACCTCGCCGGTTGAACGCATTTCTGGACCCAAAATAGTATCGACACCAGGAAAGCGCGCGAATGGCATAACAGCTTCTTTGACACTGAACCATGGTAGGTTGGGATCTGCCAGTGTCATAGGATCTGCAGATGGAATTTCTTCATCGTAAGAAACATCACGATAAGGCTCGCGTTTGGCAAAGTTTGACAACGGTTCGCCCGCCATTAAACGTGCCGCGATAGAAGCGATTGCACTGTCTGTTGCCTTGGCAACGAAAGGCACTGTCCGAGATGCACGCGGATTAACCTCAATCAAATAGATGTCATCATTCTTTACAGCAAACTGTACATTCATAAGGCCGACAACGTTCAATGCTTTAGCCAGTTCCTCGGTTTGTTTTACCAATTCATTGGTGATCGCTTTGGGCAAACTATGCGGTGGCAACGAACATGCACTATCACCCGAATGAACGCCCGCTTCTTCAATGTGCTGCATAATTCCAGCAACATGCACGTCCTTGCCGTCACACAAAGCATCAACATCACATTCAACTGCACCTGAAAGATAGCTGTCCAACAAAACTGGGCTATCCCCGGAAACCACAACAGCATCCGAGATGTAGCGTTTCAATTGCACCATATCGCGGACAATCTCCATCGCGCGGCCGCCAAGCACGTAAGATGGGCGAATAACCAGCGGGAAACCAATCTTCTCTGCAATTTCAATAGCTTGTGAATCAGTGCTCGCGATCCCATTCTTGGGTTGTTTCAACCCAAGCTGATTTACCAAGGCCTGAAAACGTTCACGATCTTCGGCCAAATCGATTGCATCAGGCGATGTTCCAAGAATAGGGATTCCCTCAGCTTCCAACGCGTTCGCTAGTTTCAGTGGTGTTTGACCACCAAACTGAACGATCACACCATGAAGCGTACCGTTGTCTTGCTCTGTGGCCAAAATTTCCATCACGTGCTCGAATGTGAGTGGTTCGAAATATAGACGATCAGATGTATCGTAATCCGTAGATACCGTTTCGGGATTACAGTTGATCATAATTGTTTCGTAACCTGCGTCAGTCAGTGAAAAACACGCATGACAACAACAATAGTCAAACTCAATACCTTGGCCGATACGGTTTGGGCCACCGCCTAGGATGACAACTTTTTTCTTATCTGATGGACGCGCCTCACATTCAACCTCACCCATCATGGGGGCTTCGTAGGTTGAATACATGTACGGTGTTTGCGCCTCAAACTCGGCTGCGCATGTATCAATGCGTTTAAATACCGCCGTTACGCCCATGCCGCGCCGTGATTTACGAACATCAGCCTCTGTAAATCCAGTCAGCATGGCCAAACGCGCATCTGTAAAGCCCATCATCTTAAGTCGGCGCATATCGCCCATAGACGTTGGCAATCCATTTTCACGAACCCGAGCCTCTGTGTCCACAATCTCGCGAATTCGGTCAAGGAACCACGGATCAAACTTGGTGACTGCATAAATTTCATCATTAGTTAGCCCATGACGCATTGCCTGTGCAATTGTCCGCATTCGATCAGGAGTTTGCTTGCTTATCGCCTTTATAACCGCTGATTTTTCAGGGGCGCCTTCGATTTCGATTTCATCGAAGCCTGTCAATCCTGTTTCCATAGAAGCGAGTGCTTTTTGTAGCGATTCGTGAATTGTACGACCAATGGCCATGGTCTCGCCCACAGATTTCATCGCAGTCGTCAAATATGGTTTGGCACCTGGAAACTTTTCAAACGCAAAGCGTGGTATCTTGGTGACAACGTAATCAATAGAGGGTTCGAATGATGCTGGTGTCACCTTGGTGATATCATTATCTAATTCATCCAACGTGTATCCAACTGCCAACTTTGCCGCAATTTTTGCGATTGGAAACCCCGTGGCTTTAGACGCCAAGGCAGAAGAACGAGAAACCCGAGGGTTCATTTCAATGACTACCATGCGACCATCTTCAGGATTGATGGCCCATTGTACATTTGAACCCCCAGTTTCAACGCCAATTTCGCGTAGGACTGCAATCGATCCATTTCGCATGATTTGGTATTCTTTGTCGGTCAAAGTAAGTGCTGGTGCGACCGTGATCGAGTCACCCGTATGGACACCCATCGGATCAACATTTTCAATGGAACAAACGATAATTGCGTTATCCGCTTTGTCGCGAACAACTTCCATCTCGAATTCTTTCCAACCAAGTAGCGATTCATCTACCAAAATTTGATTGACGGGTGATGCGTCCATTCCCGTGCGGCAATAATACTCATAATCTTCGCGGTTGTACGCAACACCACCGCCCGTGCCACCCAAAGTAAATGCAGGACGAATAATTGCTGGCAGGCCAATTTCATCAAGTGCTTCAATTGCAATCCGCACTCCTTCATTCAGATCGGCGGTTCCGTTTTCCTTCTTGGGAGCTGTCACAATTGTTGCTTTGGGATTTTCAAGCCCGATGCGGTCCATTGCTTCGCGGAACAAGGCGCGGTCTTCAGCCATTTCAATCGCGTCGCGCTTGGCGCCAATCATTTCGACGCCGAATTTATCCAACACACCCATTTCTTCCAGCGACAGCGCAGTATTAAGTCCGGTCTGCCCACCCATGGTCGGAAGCAATGCGTCGGGACGTTCTTTTTCTATAATCTTTGCTACGATTTCTGGCGTGATAGGTTCTATGTAAGTTGCATCCGCCATGCCCGGATCTGTCATAATTGTCGCCGGATTAGAGTTGACCAATATAACACGGTAACCCTCTTCACGAAGTGCCTTGCATGCTTGTGCGCCTGAATAGTCAAATTCGCAGGCTTGACCGATCACAATTGGACCGGCTCCGATGATCATAATGGATGAAATATCGGTTCTTTTTGGCATTGGGGACCTCAGTATGTAAGCGGCAACTATGCCGCGCGAAGAGTTTCGCGCGCAAATTGTTCTGCGTTATACGCATCCTGATCGCAGGTTCAAGGCCAATCGGCTTAAAACATGGCGTTTGTGGCTCTTTTTAATTTCGTTCGATAAGGCGACAAAGATTTATAATCAACGCGATGGGGTTATTTGTGAGGTCAAAGATCGTCATCTAAGTCTACATATGATCTTGAAATGCGGCACAGTGGTGCTGTGCTAAAGTGAACGATAAAATTCGACACAGCACTCCGAGCCAATTCGAACTCAACTACAGAAAACGTCAGCGCCAAACGTCAGCGCCGCCTTTCGATCTCGGCTTGGATTCTAGGTAACTCGGAAGAACAGTATCTTTTATGGACGAGCTTTTGACCAACACGCCCCTCTTTGACAATAATCACATCCTTAGTTGACAGATATATTTTGGTAAATATTCCGCTGGCGTGTTGTTTATACAAAAGCTGATAAGTTTAGTTGCCATCGTCAGGCTTAGAAAGTCGTGAAATCATCGCCTGACCACGATTCTTTACAGAGGTGATCAAAGAAGTCATCGAATTGTTGTATCTGGCGGATATCGCCGGTACTCGTAACGGGGAGTGAACACCAATTTTCTTGGGTCGCATTTGAATCCTCGTTCTGTTGTATTCAAACTATGTTCTAAGGAATGCAATGTAATTCTGTCATGAATGAGGCGGTAAATGTGATATTAGTCGTTCTGTCGCCTTGTTTTGCCCAGAATGCATGCAATTCGCTTGACAACAAAGCGACAACCTAGTGTATCCGTCCCAGCCGAAATTAACACATTTTAAGGGGCAAAGATCATGCACGCCTATCGCAGTCACACTTGTGCAGAGTTGAACAGTTCAAACGTTGGCGACACCGTTCGGTTGTCAGGATGGGTTCACAGGGTTCGTGATCACGGTGGTGTTTTGTTTATTGATCTGCGCGACCATTATGGAATGACACAAGTATTGTGTGACCCGGACAGCCCCGTATTTGCTCAGGTCGAAGAGGTTCGCAGTGAGTGGTGTATTCGCATCGATGGAGAGGTCAAGGCGCGTGATGAATCCTTGATTAATTCAAAGCTACCGACTGGCGAAATTGAAGTGTTCGTTCGTGACATTGAGGTGCTTGGTCAATCAAGCGAGTTGCCATTGATGGTGTTTGGCGATCAAGAATACCCCGAGGAAACGCGCCTGCGTTACCGTTATTTGGACTTACGCCGCGAGGCGATGCAAAACAATATGACGCTACGTTCTGATGTCGTTGCATCGATCCGTCGTCGCATGTGGGACAAGGGGTTTCGCGAATATCAAACTCCGATCATCACCGCATCAAGCCCCGAAGGCGCGCGTGATTTTTTGGTTCCGTCACGTTTGCACCCCGGGAAATTTTATGCGCTCCCCCAAGCGCCGCAGCAGTTTAAACAGCTGATCATGGTATCGGGTTTTGATAAATATTTTCAAATTGCACCATGTTTCCGGGATGAAGATCCGCGTGCAGATCGTAGTCCAACAGATTTCTACCAGCTGGACCTTGAGATGTCTTTTGTTTCACAACAAGATGTTTTTGATACAATTCAACCAGTCATCACTGGCATCTTTGAAGAGTTTGGCGGAGATCGTCGCGTGGACACCGAATGGCCACAAATTTCATACAAAGATGCAGCCATTTGGTATGGATCTGACAAACCAGATCTTCGAAACCCGATTAAGATGCAAATTGTCTCTGATCACTTTCGTGGATCGGGTTTTGCTATTTTCGCAAAACTTCTTGAACAAGAAGGTACTGAAATTCGCGCGATTCCTGCGCCAACAGGTGGCAGCCGTAAATTCTGTGACCGCATGAACGCGTTTGCACAGAAAGAGGGATTGCCGGGGATGGGGTACATCTTTTGGCGCGAGAATAATGGAGAAATGGAAGCTGCTGGACCGCTTGCCAAGAATATTGGCCCAGAACGCACCGAAGCGATCCGTCAGCAATTGGGTTTGAATGTGGGTGATGCTGCCTTTTTCCTTGGTGGTAAACCTAAGGCCTTTGAAAAAGTCGCGGGCAAAGCACGTGATGTCATCGGTAAAGAGTTGGAACTAACCGATACAGAACGTTTTGCGTTCGCTTGGATCGTAGATTTCCCGATCTATGAAAAAGACGAAGAAACAGGCAAAATCGACTTTGAACACAACCCATTCTCAATGCCGCAGGGTGGGATGGATGCACTGCTTGGTGATCCGCTAGATGTAAAAGGATATCAATACGATCTTGCCTGCAACGGCTACGAATTGGTTTCTGGAGCCATTCGAAACCATAAACCAGAAATAATGTTCAAGGCGTTTGAAATTGCAGGCTATGATGAATCGGAAGTTCGCAAAAGATTTGGTGGCATGGTTAACGCGTTCCAATATGGTGCTCCACCCCATGGTGGTTGTGCGGCAGGTATCGATCGCATCGTCATGTTGTTAGCGGATACAGTTAACATTCGTGAAGTGATCATGTTCCCGATGAACCAGCGTGCAGAAGATTTGATGATGGATGCACCCTCAGAACCATTGGCTGAACAATTGATGGAACTCAATTTAAGAGTGATCCCCCAAGACTAAGTGGATATCTAAAGTTCGGATCATTAAAATGGTACCATTGAGATGATACCACTCTTTATTTTTCTAATTGAAAGCATATTCATCTCGATTGTTACCAATTATCCTCAACTGACTGAAGACCTTGAGGTTTGGGATTTTTTTAATGTTTAAAAAGATTTATTAGACTGCTTATTTTGTTGAATTCTTTTTTGATACACGCATCTACAAAAATGTTAATTACAACTTATAATTGCAATTAACGACTAATATAATCCAGTGGTATCAGTGGATGATACCATTCGAAAGATCACAACGATGTTGGAAATACCAAGATTAACAGCCCGAGAGATGGATATTGCACCATTACTTGTTGCGAATGCGACTAGAAGTGAAATTGCCAATCACTTAAGAATTTCAGAGGAAACCGTCAAACACCATACACGGAATTACTTGCGCAAATTTGACGCTACCAATGTTAGGGTCACATTTGTCTCTCTCCGTCTGTCCAGCGCACACCAATATCAATCGAAGCATTTTTTCTGATGATGCAGTGGGCATTTGATCATGGCTATCGTCGATTTGAGCGGAAATGTGATGCCTTAAACATGCCATCCAGGCGTGCGGCCCAACGTCTCGGGCTTAGCTTTGAAGGAATTTTTCGTCAAGCTACGGTTGTTAAGGATCGTAACCGAGACACCGCATGGTTTGCGGCAATCGATAGTGAATGGCCAGCTGTACAAGAGGCGTTCAACGCTTGGCTTTCTCCATCCAACTTTGATGACAGGGGCCAACAAAAGGAAAGCTTGCGTAATTTAACACGTTTGGTTTTGGTAAACTTAGACCCAGAACAAAGCACCCCTGTTGTAAATACTTTCAAATGATTTCGTTTTTTAATGATAGTTTTCCAGAAGGCGTTTGTTACCAATGATCTAAGAGGATTACATTTCCGCGCATGGACCGCACTTCACATGCACGCCAATTAGATGAATAAGAACGTATTAGAAGTCTAAGGAGATCTTATCGTGTCAATTTACAACCTTGGATCAATCAACATTGATAATTTTTATAAGGTGCCGCACATTCCTACGCCTGGTGAAACGATTGCAGCGAGCAATATGTCAATTGGACTTGGGGGCAAGGGTGCAAACATGTCGGTCGCGGCTGCACGAGGGGCTGCGCGGGTTGTTCATATTGGTGCTGTTGGTCTGGACGGTAAATGGACTCGCGATCGGTTGACGGAATACGGAGTTGATACGCGGTTTATTGTCGATGGCACACACACAGGGCATGCAATCATTTGTGTGGCTGATGATGGAGAAAATGCCATTACATTATTCACAGGCGCCAATCACGAAATTACATCTGACCTGATCGGATCCAGCCTGTCTGAGGCGCAGACAGGTGATATTTTCGTGACGCAAAATGAAACAAATGGACAGGCAGAGGCCTGTGAAATGGCAAAACAGCTGGGCTTGCGCGTAGCTTATGCTGCAGCCCCGTTCGATGCGATGGCGGTTCAAGCGGTGCTTCCATATATTGATATGTTGATTATGAACCAGATAGAAGCGGATCAACTGACACAGGCGCTAGGCCTGCGCCCAGATCAGTTGGATGCGCAGGATGTTATTGTCACACTAGGTGGCGATGGGTGTCGTTGGTTCGATAATCAAGTCTCAATGATCCGCGAATATCCCGCCATTCCGACCGATGTGGTCGACACAACGGGTGCTGGGGACACGTTTATGGGTTATATATTGGCAGGGTTGGATCGCGGTATGCCAATGGAACAGGCGATCCGTCTGGCGTCACAGGCCGCATCCATTATGGTTTCGCGTCAGGGTACCGCAGACGTCATTCCTGATCTAAAGGATATTCAGGATCAGTTCGGAGCTGGGTGACAAACGAAAAAAGGAGCCTTTTGGCCCCTTTTTTAAATTGTCGTTTTAGCTACGAACTAGTTTTTCGTAGCTTTCGGAAATGTCTCGGGTCAGCTCGCCAACTTCAAAGTTGTAATCTCCAATTTGTCCAACTGGTGTAACCTCGGCAGCTGTACCAGTTAACCAGCACTGTTCAAATCCTTCTAGCTCTTCTGGCATAATGTGACGTTCGTTCACCTTGATGCCTTTTTCTTTTAGCATATCAATCACTGTTTGTCGGGTGATACCATTTAGGAACGCATCTGGTGTCGGTGTGTGTACCTCACCATCTTTTACAAAAAAGATATTTGCGCCAGTCGCTTCTGCGATGTAGCCGCGGTAGTCAAACATCATTGCATCAGAGCATCCTTTGTCTTCTGCTGCGTGCTTCGACATGGTTGCGATCATATACAGGCCTGCTGCCTTGGCCTGTGATGGGGCAGTTGCGGGATCTGGACGGCGCCATTTTGCGATGTCCAACTTCGCGCCCTTCATTTTGGCATCACCATAATAATTGCCCCAGGCCCAAACGGCGACAGCCATACGAACGGGGTTTCCGCGGGATGCGACACCCATATCGTTTCCTGCGCCGCGCCATGCAACCGCGCGTACATAAGCGTCCTTCAGCCCGTTCGCATCTAGTGCCGCTTGTTTCGCGGCCTCAATCTCATCAACGGTGTATGGAATTTCGAAGTCGATCAGTTGACCAGATTTGATTAGTCGCTCAGAATGCTCACGACTTTTAAAAATTTTACCTTCGTAGCAACGCTCGCCTTCGAACACAGAGCTGGCATAGTGCATCGCATGCGTCAGGATGTGGACTTGTGCATCACGCCACTCAACCAATTGACCATCAAGCCAAATTTTGCCATCGCGATCTTCATAACTGCCAGCCATCGTCATATCCTCTTGCTGTGTTTCGTGGGTCAATCTTTCGTAATCTTTCACAAACAATGTCCGTTACGGTCATAATATTGCGCAAAAACTGAGAATTCGTAACAGTTCGGACTTGGAATGTCAACAACACTGACATAAAATGAACCTGTAAAAAAAGGATGCTTGTTATGGCGACCTCTAATCGTTCCATGGGCGAGGCCCTGTTATTTTTGACCGATGAGCAGCTGCGTCAGGGGATCGAAGCGATGTTCTTTGCATATCGTGGATTCACCGCTGATCCAGATCGCATTTTGGATAAATATGGATACGGTCGCGCGCATCATCGTGCCATCCACTTTATTAATTGCGTGCCTGGAACAACGGTGAATAATCTGTTGCATATTCTAGGTGTCACCAAACAGTCCTTAAACCGTGTGCTGCGTTCCCTGATCAAAGATGGACTGGTCGAAGTCCATGTTGGTCAAAAAGATCGGCGTGAACGGCATTTATTTCTGACTGAAACAGGACAATCCTTAGAGCAAGAATTGTCAAACGCCCAACGCGCACGAATGCGCAGCGCCTATCGCGAGGTGGGCGCTGATGCCGTTTCCGGATTTCGAGAAGTCCTAGAGGCGATGATGGACCCAGAAATGAAGCGTGCTTATTGGAAACTGCGTGACACTGAGGGAACGGATTAATGAATGCCCATCTACTGATCGTTGATGATGATGAACGCATTAGATCATTGCTAAAACAATTTTTGTTGCGCAACGGTTTATTGGTCAGCGCCGCGCGTGATGCAATGCATGCGCGTAAAATCCTGTCTGGTTTGGATTTTGATATGATCATTCTGGACGTCATGATGCCGGGCGAAGATGGTGTCAGTTTAACAAAATACATCCGCGAAACCCGCCAAACGCCTATTTTACTTCTGAGCGCAAAAGGTGAAACAGATGATCGCATTGTCGGGCTAGAAGCGGGCGCAGATGATTATTTAGCCAAACCTTTTGAACCCAAAGAGTTGCTATTACGCATCAACGCAATTTTGCGTCGTGTGCCTGAACCCAAACTGGCGCAAGTGACGCCAACAATTCTGTATTTAGGAATTTGTCGATATGATATTTCGCGTGGCGAACTATGGCAGGGTGACCAATTGGTGCGATTAACTGGGACCGAACATCAATTGATGAAAATTTTTGCAAGCTCTGTGAATGAACCTGTATCACGCGCGCAGCTGGTATTGGAATTGGGCCGCGACGAAAGCCAAGCCCAAGACCGCGCGATTGATGTTCAAATAACACGTCTGCGTCGTAAGTTAGAATCAAACCCAAAAGAGCCGCGCTACCTTCAAACCGTTCGGGGTGAAGGGTATATGTTGGTTAACGATTAGGTAACATTCGCACAGAAATACCGACGCTATACAGATGTTGAACCGACTGTGGATTTAGACGGCTTTTACGCTAGCCGTGACATAATTTACGGATAAATCACGATTAGAAAGTTTCCAACACCAGGTGATTGGATTAAACACAAACCCCTGTCGATCCACGGGTTTTAAGCCTGCGTTTCCGATAAGAGCATACAGTTCGTCAGGTGTTATGAACTTTGACCATTCGTGTGTCCCCTTGGGCAGCCAACGCATGACATATTCCGCCCCAACAATCGCCATCGCAAAACTCTTTGGATTTCGATTTATTGTTGAACATATCATAAGTCCTCCGGGTCTCAGTAACCGCTGACAAGCCGTTAAATAGGCCTGAGGGTCAGCTACGTGTTCAACAACCTCCATGTTCAAGATTATATCAAATATTTCGCCATTCTCCGCCAACTCCTCGGCGGTTCCAAAGCGATAGTCAATTTCTAGACCTGATTGTCGTGCGTGGGCCTCTGCAACAGGGATGTTTCGTGCGGCTGCATCAACACCTACGACCGTTGCTCCAAGTCGGGTCATTGGTTCACAAAGCAGTCCACCACCACATCCAATGTCAAGAATTCGCAAACCAGAAAATGGCTTCTGAGTATCTAAGTCTCGATCAAATTCACCCGCAATTTGCGTTGTGATGTAATCCAAACGACATGGGTTTAGCATATGAAGTGGTTTGAATTTCCCATGAGGATCCCACCACTCCGCTGCCATGGCCTCAAATTTTGCGACTTCTGATGGGTCAATGGTTGTTTCTGAGGCTTGCATTTTCATCTCCGTCTGGTTTTCTTAGGAATAGATCACATATAGGACGTATATGGACAATCGATCAGAGCAAAAAATAGAAAATTCTCCCTTATATCCTACGATAGATCCCTTTTCGCAGGAAATGCTGGATGTGGGAGACGGACATAAAGTGTATCTAGAGCAATCTGGCGCACCTGATGGGCATCCCGTTCTTGTTGTTCACGGAGGCCCAGGTGCGGGCTGCAGCGCATCAATGCGCAGATATTTTGATCCAAAAAAATATCGTATCATTTTGTTTGATCAGCGTGGCTGTGGACGCTCGCTGCCGTATGCAAGCATTGAACATAATACCAGCTGGCATCTGGTTCGGGATATGGAGACAATCAGAAACCACCTAGGAATTGATACGTGGGCGGTGTTCGGTGGTAGTTGGGGTGCTACTTTATCGTTGCTATATGCGCAAACCCATCCAGATGCCGTAAGCCATCTGATTTTACGCGGCGTATTCTTGATGACCCAACCTGAGTTAGATTGGTTTTACGGAGGAGGCGCAGGAAAGTTTTGGCCAGAGCTTTGGCAGCGATTTGTATCTGTCATTCCAGAGGAAGAACGCGGAGATTTAATAGCTGCGTACCACAAGCGTTTGTTTTCTGGGGATATGCGCGAAGAAATGCGCTTTGGCACCGCTTGGACAAACTGGGAAAACGCTCTCGCTTCGTTTCAATCAAATGGCTTTGGTGGGCATTGTCCGCCGGCCTATGCCCGTACATTTGCGAGAATTGAAAGTCATTATTTCATCAATA